>DVGC01000001.1 GCA_018712915.1 Candidatus Copromonas faecavium (nom. illeg.)
AACCATAAATATATTGTAGTAGGAGGTATCCGCTATACCGATTGCTCTTATCATTCTAACAGCTTAAGCAACAAGATGGGTAATTCCTTACTGGCTGTAAGGGATATTAACCATAAATATATTGTAGTAGGGGGTATTTTTATGGACAATTTCCATGTATACAAGGATATTGAGGCCCGAACGGGAGGCGAAATTTACATAGGGGTCGTGGGCCCTGTCCGTACGGGAAAATCCACCTTCATCAAGCGGTTCATGGAGCTTCTGGTTCTTCCGGGCCTGCCGGAAGGGCAGGCAAAAAACCAGGCCAGGGATGAGCTTCCCCAGAGCGCCGCAGGAAAAACCATTATGACAACGGAACCGAAATTTGTTCCCAAGGAGGCGGCCCAGATTGCTTTAGACGGCGGAATCACCGCAAAAATCCGCCTCATCGACTGCGTGGGCTTTATGGCGGAAGGAGCTGCAGGCCATGTGGAAAACGGAGAGGAGCGCCTGGTGAAAACACCCTGGTATGACCATGAAATCCCCTTCACCCAGGCAGCGGAAATCGGTACGGAAAAAGTCATCCGGGATCACTCCACCATCGGCCTTGCCATCACCACAGACGGAAGCTTCGGAGAACTGCCCCGAGAAAATTATGCCGATGCGGAGGAACGGACCATCACGGAACTAAAAACCATCGGAAAGCCCTTCCTGGTTCTGTTAAACTCCTCCAGGCCCTACGCCAGAGAAACAAAGGAGCTGGCCGCCAAAATGGAAGAGCGGTACGGAGCATCGGTGCATCCGGTCAACTGCGAGCAGTTAAAAAAAGAGGATGTGGAGGAAATCCTGGAAAAGGTGCTGCTGGAATTTCCCGTGACGGAAATGGATTTTCGTATTCCAAAATGGCTGGAGCTTCTTTCGGAAGACTATCCCTTAAAGGCTAGGGTCATCGAACTGGCAGGGACCCTGCTGTCCGGCGCAGAGCAGATGAAGGATCTGGAAACGGCGGAGCAGGCAGGAGAGGCAGACGGTATCCGCCGGGTGTTTGTGGAGCAGATGGATTTATCCAACGGAAAGGTCCTGGTGGACGTGGTGCCGGAAGAGGACTGCTATTATGAAGCGTTGAGCCGCTATGCAGGCATTCCGGTTCCGGATGAGTACGGGCTTTTTTACACCCTGGCAGAGCTGGCCGCCATGAAGAATGAGTACAAAAAAGTATTAAATGCTCTGGAACAGGTCCGGATGAAAGGGTATGGAATCGTGATGCCGGACAAAGCGGAAATCCAGCTGGAAGAGCCGCAGCTCATCCGCCACGGCAACAAATATGGGGTGAAAATTCATGCCCAGGCGCCTTCCATCAACCTGATTAAGGCCCATATTGAAACAGAAATTGCGCCCATTGTGGGAAACGAGCAGCAGGCAGAGGATCTGATCTCTTACATAAAGGAAAGCGCAAAAACCGAGGACGGCGTATGGGAAACCAATATTTTCGGGAAATCTGTGGAACAGATTGTGGAGGACGGTATGGAGGCAAAAATTGCCCAGATGACCGACGACTGCCAGCAGAAGCTTCAGGATACCCTGCAGAAAATCATCAATGACAGCAGCGGCGGATTGATTTGCATAATCATCTGATTCCGGTTATAATAGCAATAGAAAAACAAACGGCCGGAGCGTCGAAAGCCGGCCGGAGCAACGTACCTGATCGGATGAAACTTACGCTAGGAGGGATTCCATGAAACTGACGTTCATCGGCGCGGACCACGAGGTAACGGGGAGCTGCCATTATCTTCGTGCCGCAGGAAAAAACATCCTGGTGGATTATGGAATGGAACAGGGAAAAAACGTCTACGCAAATGCAGAGTTTCCCATTCCCTATGCAGATGTGGATTATATTTTCATTACCCACGCCCATATCGACCATACAGGACTGCTTCCGCTTATCTATTCCAGAGGCTTCCGCGGCCAGATTTTTGCCACCCAGGCCACCTGCGACCTCTGTAAGATCATGCTGCTTGACAGTGCCCATATCCAGGAAATGGAAGCGGAATGGAAAAACAGGAAGGCCCGCCGGGCCGGACGTGCAGAGGTGCCGCCCCTTTATACCATCAACGATGCAGACGGCGTCCTGAAGCAGTTTGTCCCCTGTCATTATGGAGATATTCTGACCATTACAAGCGGCCTGAAGGTCCGGTTCACCGATGTGGGCCATCTTCTTGGTTCCGCTTCCATCGAAATGTGGCTCGAGGAAGGAGAGACTTCAAAGAAAATCGTCTTTTCCGGCGACATCGGCAACAAGAACAAGCCGCTGATCAAAGATCCCTCATTCGTGGAGGATGCGGATTATGTGGTGATGGAGTGCACCTACGGCGACCGCTCCCACGACAGAACCCATGAGCATATTGAGGAGCTTGCCTCCATCCTTCAGGATACCCTGGATCGGGGCGGCAACCTGGTGATTCCCGCCTTCGCCGTGGGCCGGACCCAGGAAATTCTCTATTTCATGAGAAAAATCAAGGAGGAGGGCCTGGTTTCCGGTCATGACGGCTTCGAGGTCTATGTGGACAGCCCGCTGGCCGTGGAAGCCACCCACGTCTTCAACAAGAATATTTCCGAATGCTTTGATGCCGAGGCCATGGATCTGGTGAGCCGGGGCATTAACCCCATTACCTTCCCGGGGCTTAAGCTTTCCGTCACCAGCGAGGATTCCAAAGCCATCAACTTCGATGAGCGGCCCAAAGTGATTATTTCCGCCTCTGGCATGTGCGACGCAGGCCGGATCCGCCATCATTTAAAGCACAATCTGTGGCGCCCCGAATGTACGGTACTGTTTGCCGGATACCAGGCGGTGGGAACTCTGGGCCGGACGCTGGTGGACGGCACCGATTCCGTAAGGCTGTTCGGTGAGACCATCGATGTGAAGGCCCATATCGAGCAGCTGGACGGCATTTCCGGCCATGCCGACCGGGAAGGGCTGATTGAATGGCTCCGTGCCCTGAAGAACAAACCGGAACGTGTCTTTCTCGTTCACGGAGACGATCTGGTCTGCACCAGATTCGCCGAACTTCTTCGCACGGAATACGGATACGAAACGGATGCGCCATTTTCCGGTTCGGAGTTTGATCTGGCAGATGGCCAGTGGCTTAAGAAAACTGTCGGCATCCCAATCAAAGAAGAGACGGAAAAACAGAAGCGCAACCGGACCATCTTTGAGCTTCTGGTGGCTGCCGGTGAGCGGCTTTTGCGTGTCATTCAGAAAAACCGCGAAAGCACCAACAAGGACATCAAAAAGTTTACGGAGGAGGTCAATGCCCTCTGTGATAAATGGGATACAGGAGACAATTAACGCATGAAGGTAACATTGGTATGAAGGTAAAATTATATACGGACGGCGCTGCCAGAGGAAATCCGGAAGGGCCGGGAGGCTACGGAGCCGTCCTCCAGTATGTGGACAAGAACGGCACGCTTCACGAAAAAGAGCTGTCCCAGGGCTACGTGAAAACCACCAACAACCGGATGGAGCTGATGGCGGCTATTGCCGGTCTGGAGGCTTTAAACCGTCCCTGCGAGGTGGAACTCTATTCCGATTCCAGATACCTGGTGGATGCTTTTAACCAGCACTGGATCGACAGCTGGATTCGGCAGGACTGGAAGCGGCCCAAGAGCGGACCCGTAAAAAATGTGGATTTATGGAAACGGCTTCTGGAGGCTGCAAAGCCCCATGAAATCAGGTTCTACTGGGTGAAAGGCCATGACGGGCACCCGGAAAACGAGCGCTGCGACCGGCTGGCTACCTCGGCTGCAGACGGAAACGAACGCATCATTGACGAGGGACTTCAGTAGGGGAGAATCATTACAATAATCTTACAAAATATTACTAATTTGTTTTTTCGGTTCACAAGACAGGCGGTTTATGCTATGGTTTTATTAGCAAAATCCGGAATCTGATTCCATGGGAATCTGTTCTGTGAAATGATAACGGTTCTCTGCCGTTATACATCGTGGAAAGCCTGGGGTACGTGAATGAACAAACGTGTATGGATTGTAATGATATGCATTGTGCTGGTGGGAGTCTCCATTACCAGAACGACAAGTAATTTTATTTCGTCAAGGTCTGGTGGGGAGTCTTTTGCCATGGAGGAAGCACAGAGTCCCCAGGCTCTTTCCCGCATGGCCTCTGCGGATGCCGGAAGCGGACGGATGAATGATGCAGCCGGTGCAGCCGTCAATGGCTCCGGCGAAGAACAGCCGGAAACCGGCGTTTCTGAAGCGGCCGGCGCGCCTTCTCTCATGACCGCTTCTCTGAATGTGGGAACGGAGAAAGAGCAGGCAGGCTCATCTCCGGATGAATCAGGAGCTTTGTCGTCAGACAGCCTGTCTTCTTCGGAGGATTCTGCCGGTTCCGGCAGGGAAACAGGAGGAGAAACCGGTTCCGCTTCTGCCAGAGAAGCTGCAAGGATGGCTGCTCCCGCCTTAAGCGGAGCCTATGCGGCGGAAGGAGAGATTACCGAAGAAACGGCCGCACAGGATGGAACAGAAAACGGACAGAACCTGGAAAGCTCCGTTTCTGCGGCACAGCCGGAGTCTGCTTCCTCGGAGAGTGAAACCGTAAAATCCCCGCTGGAGACAGCAGCTGCCAAAGGGGAAACCTCTCCTTTTGGGGATGAGGAAACTTCCTATACTTCGGAAGAGCTTTATGAACGGCTGGAAGCGGTGAAGCAGCAGGCCGCACAGTATCAGGCCGCCGCCGATACGGGACAGACCTCCCTTTATATGGCAGCAGAGTATGAGTGGAACCTTTGGGACCGGGAGCTGAACCTGATTTACTCCTGCATTCAGAGCCACATGTCTGAAGCAGAAGCAGAAGAGCTGAAAAAAGAAGAGGTGGAATGGCTGAAGGAGCGGGATCTGGCAGCAGAACGGGCCTATGTCAACAATTCCTCCCCGCCGGAGCAGTCGGCGGAATACGTAAGAATTTCAGCCGAAAAAACAAAAGAGCGCTGTTATGAACTGCTGGAAGACTATGAGTCCGTCATCGACCGGGCTGCGGCAAAAGAAACAGCGCCGGCTTCCTCTGCCGGATGAACATCCGGGAAAGCTCATAAAAACATATCCCGAAAAGGAATGGCACCGAAGCGGAAGGAAACGAAGCTTTGGCGTTCATTCCTTTTTTCCGTCTTTTCCCTTATTCTTTCCATATTTCGCCCTTTTTGATTTTGTTTTTCCTATTTCCCTTTCCCCATTCTTCCTTCTTTCGCAAAATCCCTCTTGCATAACTTGAACTTTGCGATTATATTAATAAACGAGCATGCCGCCGGTGATGCGGCAGCAAAGCCGCCGTCTGCTGTGCATCCGCAGCTCCGTCTGACAGGATGGGCAGATATGGCAGCAAACACATACTACAGAATCGAGATGCCTGATTTTCCGGCATTTCCATTCCATAGAGAATCAGGAGGCAGACGACCATGCAGAAATATGGCGTAAACGAACTTCGGAGAATGTTTCTGGAATTTTTTGAGAGCAAGGGACATCTTGCAATGAAGAGCTTCTCCCTCGTTCCTCACAATGACAACAGCTTACTTTTAATCAACTCCGGTATGGCTCCGTTGAAGCCTTATTTTACCGGACAGGAAATTCCCCCCAGACGGAGGGTTTGTACCTGCCAGAAGTGTATCCGTACCGGTGATATCGAAAACATCGGAAAGACCGCGCGTCACGGTACCTTTTTTGAAATGCTGGGCAACTTCTCCTTCGGTGACTACTTCAAGGATGAAGCCATCCACTGGTCCTGGGAGTTTCTGACGGAAGTCATCGGGCTGGAGCCGGACCGGCTGTATCCGTCGGTTTATCTGGATGACGATGAAGCGTTCCGCATCTGGAATGAGGAGATTGGAATCCCCGCAGAACGGATTTTCCGGTTCGGCAAGGAAGATAATTTCTGGGAGCATGGCGCCGGCCCCTGCGGCCCCTGTTCAGAGATTTATTACGACAGGGGTGAAAAATACGGCTGCGGAAAGCCAACCTGTACCGTAGGCTGCGACTGCGACCGGTATATTGAGGTATGGAACAACGTCTTCACCCAGTTTGAGAATGACGGCCATGGCAATTACACGGAGCTGGCCCAGAAGAACATCGATACGGGAATGGGTCTTGAACGTCTGGCCGTGGTGGTACAGGACGTGGACTCCTTATTTACCATCGACACCAATAAGGCCCTTCTTGACCGGGTCTGCCAGCTGTCCGGCAAAGAGTATCAGAAAGACCATGAAACCGATGTTTCCCTGCGGATTGTGACCGATCACATCAAATCCTGCACCTTTATGATTTCCGACGGTATCATGCCCTCCAACGAAGGACGGGGCTATGTGCTGCGCCGCCTGTTAAGACGCGCCGCCCGTCACGGAAGAAAGCTGGGCATCGACGGAAAATTCCTGGCCAATCTTTCTGATACGGTTATCGCCCTGTCAAAGGACGGCTATCCGGAGCTGGAAGAGAAGAAGGCCATGATCTTCAAGGTACTTTCAGAAGAAGAGGACAAATTCAATAAGACCATCGACCAGGGTCTTGCCATTCTTTCCGATATGGAAGAAAACATGAAGGCAGCCGGAAAAACCGTTCTTCCCGGTTCGGATGCCTTCAAGCTTTACGATACCTACGGCTTCCCTCTGGATCTGACACAGGAAATTCTGGAGGAGAAGAATTTTGCCGTTGACGGAGACGGATTTGCCGCCTGCATGAAGGAGCAGAAGGAAAAGGCAAGAAAGGCAAGGAAGACCACCAACTACATGGGCGCCGACGTAACCGTATACCAGTCCATCGATCCGGCTCTGACGACGGAGTTTGTGGGCTATGACCGTCTGTGTCATTCCTCGGAGATTACGGTACTGACCACAGAGGATGAGATCGTGGAGGCTCTGACCGACGGCCAGAAGGGGACCATTCTGGTGAAAGAGACCCCGTTTTATGCCACTATGGGCGGCCAGCAGGCCGATACGGGCGTGATTGAGTCCGACAACGGGATTTTTATCGTGGAGGACACGATCAAGCTCCAGGGAGGCAAAGTGGGCCATGTGGGCCATATGGCAAAAGGCATGCTGAGGACCGGAGAATCCGTAACCTTAAAGGTAGATGCAGAAGGACGTGCCTTAACAGCCAGAAACCACAGCGCCACCCATCTGCTTCATAAAGCCCTGCGGGTGGTTCTGGGAGAGCATGTAGAGCAGGCAGGCTCCCTGGTAACAAAGGACAGACTCCGCTTTGACTTTACCCATTTCTCCGCCATGACACCGGAGGAGCTTCATAAAGTGGAGGAGCTGGTCAATCAGGAGATCCGCGCTTCCCTTCCGGTAAAAACGGATGTGATGAGCCTGGAGGATGCCAAGAAGACTGGCGCCATGGCTCTGTTCGGAGAAAAATACGGAGATACGGTTCGCGTGGTGCGGATGGGCGACTTCTCCACCGAGCTGTGCGGAGGAACCCATGTGGCCAACACATCGGACATCAGCTTCTTTAAGATCCTTTCCGAGGCAGGTATCGCAGCCGGAGTCAGAAGAATCGAGGCCCTGACCTCAGACGGCCTGATCCATCACTACGAGGCGGCAGAAAAAGAGCTTCATCAGGCAGCGGCAGCAGCCAAGTCCACGCCTGACGCTCTGACTTCAAAGATTGAATCCATGCTGGAGGAAATCAAGGCCCTTCATTCGGAAAATGAGAAATTAAAGAGCAAGCTGGCCAGAGAGAGCATGGGCGATGTTATGGACCAGATCCAGGACATCAAAGGTGTTAAAGTGCTGGCTGTCCGTGCCGACGGCGTGGACATGAACGGCTTAAGAGAGCTGGGAGATCAGTTAAAGGAGAAGCTGGGAGAAGGCGTTATCGTCATTGCTTCCGTTCTCGACGGAAAGGTCAACTTAATGGCAACAGCCACCGACGGCGCCATGAAGCAGGGCGTTCATGCAGGCAACCTGATTAAGGGAATTGCTGGCCTGGTGGGCGGAGGCGGCGGCGGACGTCCCAACATGGCTCAGGCAGGCGGAAAGAATCCGGAAGGCGTCGATGAAGCCCTTTCCAAGGTGTCTGAGCTGGTTTCCGGTCAAATTAAGTAGAATTTCTGCAAATTTTTTCCTGTTTCCTTAAAAAATGTGTTGACGAATGTGTAATTTATGATATAATCATTCCAGTGCTAAAAAATACCCAAACAGTTGTATTATGCACAATTACACAACTGGAGGGAGGTTAGGTGTGAGCTATGTCAAACGTAATCGTTAAAGATAACGAAAGCCTGGACAGCGCTTTACGCAGATTCAAAAGAAACTGCGCAAAGGCCGGCATTCAGCAGGAAATTCGTAAAAGAGAGCATTATGAAAAGCCCAGCGTAAGACGTAAGAAAAAGTCTGAAGCTGCGAGAAAACGCAAGTACAACTAACTGTTCTTTGTTTTTTGTTGTTCGTATTTATGGTTCGTAAAGAAGATATTCCATTTGGGATATCTTCTTTTTTTGCTGCAAACGGCATACACTAACATGAAACAGCAGGATACGGGTGGGGCCGTTGAAGCACAGCAAAATTTGCGGATATTCTCCACTGGAATCCGCAGGAGCCGTCCGGGACGCCGTAAAAGGAGAGCCCAGGATTCTCATGACCGGACAGGGCGGAGTGAAAATTGAAAACTACCGGAAAATTTTATTCTATTCAGATACCTGTATCCGAATCCAGACCTTCCGCCGGGTGCTTGCCGTCACAGGAACCAGACTGATGATCCGGTATTATGATCGGGATGAAATGTGGATCACAGGCAGAGTGGAGGTGGTCCGCTTTGAATAGACCGGAGCTGCTCTTTGGCTGCGTGCTGGTTAAGCTTACCGGAACCGGTGCCGAACGGTTCTTAAATCTTTCAGCCGCAAGAGGCATTGAAATTTTCGATGTCCGGAAGGGAACAGGGGAATGCCTTTATTTTTTTACTTCCCCTCAGAGCTTTAAGGACATGAAGCCTCTGGCAAAAAAGGCCGGGGTCCGGCTCAGGATTCAAAAAAAATCCGGGCCGGCTTTCCTTCTTTTCCGTCTCAGGAAACGCTTGCTCTTTGCTGCCGGCTTTTTGTCCTTTTTCGTTGTTCTCTGGTTCCTGTCACTTTTTATCTGGGACATTTCCATCGAGGGGAATCGGATGTTTACGGAAGAAACCCTTTTGCACTATCTGGAAACCATTCCCGTTTCCTGCGGCATGCGCCGGGATGAAATTTCCTGCAGCCGGCTGGAGGAAGCCATCCGGAACCAGTTTCCGGAAATCACCTGGGTTTCTGCGGAAATTACCGGCACCAGGCTTCGGATTCAAATTCGTGAAAATGAGACGCCGGTTTTTGAAACGGCGCCGGATCCTTCTCCCTGCAGCCTGGAAGCGGCATCGGACGGAGTCATCGTAAAAACCGTCGTTCGAAACGGAATCCCAATGGTAAAGGCGGGAGATACTGTAACAGAAGGCCAGCTCCTCATATCGGGAACCATTCCCATTTACGACGATTCCGAAACTCTGGTAAACAGTCACAACATCCGGGCCGACGGGGAAGTCTATGCCAGGACGGAACGCAGTGTCCGTTTTTCCTTTCCTCTTTCTGCCGAAAGAAAATCCTATACTGGAAGCACGCGTTTTGGCCTTCACCTGGAGCTGTTTGGCCATTCCATTTCTTTTCTGCTTCCCGATCTGTCCCAGCCGTCTTCCTGGTTTTCGTTTCTTACGAAAAAGGAATCTGCCGGAAGCTGGGATGTCGTATCGGAGCAGCACCAGCTGAAGCTTTTCCGGAATTTTTATCTTCCGGTATACGGTTCCGTCATCACCGCCAGAGAGTATGTTCCCTATGAAGAATACTATACAAAGGAGCAGATTCAGGATCTGTGCAGGGACCGTTTTCAGACCTATACGGAAAATTTAACCGAAAAAGGTATACAAATCCTCAGGAATAATGCTAAAATAGAAAAGGACAAATCCGGCTGGCAGGCGGAGTACGTCCTTTCAGTGGTGGAGGACATCGCAAAAGAAGTCCCCATTTTGGAAAAACAGGAGGAAATTCAGACACTACATGAGCATTATTGAATCAATTGTTGATATTCCCGTCGAGCATGAGCGCAAAGTCTGTGGACAGCTGGACTGCCATTTGAAAAAAATTGAGCGGACCCTTCATGTCTCCATCATCGCCAGGGACGGCGAATTAAAAATCATCGGCCCGGATCATGCGGTGCGGAGGGCCAAAAGCGTATTCAATACCCTTTTGGAGCTTTCCAAGCGGGGGGAGGAAATCGGAGAGCAAAACGTAGACTATGCGCTGGCTTTGTCTTTTGAAGGAAAGGACAGCGAGCTTCTTGCTATCGACCAGGATATCATCTGCCATACCATCAACGGAAAACCGGTTAAGCCAAAGACCCTCGGACAGAAGCAGTATATCGATTTAATCCGCACAAAGATGATTGTCTTCGGCGTGGGACCGGCCGGAACGGGAAAAACCTATCTTGGCATGTCCATGGCCATTCAGGCCTTTAAAAACGGAGAGGTAAACCGGATCATCCTGACCCGTCCCGCCATCGAAGCGGGAGAGAAGCTGGGATTCCTTCCGGGGGATCTGCAGAGCAAAATCGATCCCTATCTGCGTCCCCTGTACGATGCCCTGTATCAGATTATGGGAGCGGAAAGCTACCTTCACAATGCGGAAAAGGGGCTGATTGAAGTGGCGCCTCTGGCCTATATGCGGGGCCGGACCCTGGACAATGCCTTTATTATCCTGGACGAAGCTCAGAATACGACCCAGGCCCAGATGAAGATGTTTTTAACGCGAATCGGTTTCGGTTCCAAAGTCATTATCACCGGTGACCAGTCCCAGAAGGATCTTCCGGCCGGTCAGACCTCGGGACTGGATACAGCGTTAAAGATATTAAATAAAATCGATGACATCGGCATATGCCGGTTTACAAATGAGGATGTGGTCCGTCATCCTCTGGTGCAGAAAATTGTAAAGGCCTATGACGAATACGAAGGCCGGCTGCCGAAAAGCTCCGAAAAGAGGGAACACGGGGACCGGCATGAGAACGGACGGGAAGGACGGGAACACAGATGACAGTAACCATCGAATACGAAGCGTCAGAAAAACTTTCCCTGCCCTACGAGGAAATCATCCGGGATGTGGTCGAAGAATCCCTGGATTATCTTTCCTGCCCCTACGAGGCGGAAGTCAACGTTCTTTTGACAGACAACGAAGGAATCCATCAGATCAACCTGGATACCAGGGGGATTGACGCCCCCACCGACGTTCTTTCCTTCCCCATGGGCGATTTTGAGGAACCGGGAGATTTTTCCCGCCTGGAGGAACAGCCGGAGGATTACTTCAATCCGGATACGGGCGAGCTGATGCTGGGAGATATCGTGATTTCCGTGGACAAGGTGATGGAACAGGCGGAAAAATACGGCCACTCTCAGACCCGTGAGCTGGCATTCCTGGTGGCTCACAGCATGCTCCATTTATCGGGCTACGACCACATGGAGGAAGAAGAGCGACTTCAGATGGAACAGATGCAGCGGGAGATTCTGGAACGGAGAGGCTACAGGAGATAAAACTATGAAAAAAATATGGATTGGCTGCTTGGGGATATTGTTGGCTGCCTGTCTGGGCGGCTGTTCAAAAACGTATGAACAGGCGGATGCTGCCGCTGAAACGGTAACGGAAGCAGAATCGGAGGTTCCTACGACGGCTTTTATCCTGGAAACGGAAGCACAGAAGGAAACGGAGCCCCTCGAGAGGATAGAAGTGGACGGCAAAATCCGCAGCTATCTGACCGGAGAAATGACGGATGTGGCCCAGGCCAACCGCCGTCCTGTGGCTGTCATGATGGAAAATGACAAGGCTGCTCTGCCTCAGTACGGCATCAACCGGGCCGGGGTGGTTTACGAGGCTCCGGTGGAAGGAGAAATGAACCGGTTCATGGCTCTCATTGAGGACTATGATGATTTGGAGCGGATCGGTTCCGTCCGCAGCTGCCGGACCTACTACACGTATTTTGCCAGAGAATTTGACGCAGTGTACGTTCACTACGGACAGAGTAATTTTGCCAAGCCTTATTTGCAGAATGTGGACAACATCAATGGACTGGACGCCATCGGAACGACGGCCTTTTACCGCTCCAGCGACAAGAAAGCTCCCCACAATGCCTACACCAGCGCGGACCGGCTGTTCCAATCCATCGAAAAGCTGGGATACCGGACCGGCTATGACGAAGCTTACGAAGGCCATTTCCAGTTTGCCCGGGGCGACGAGCAGATTGTTCCGGACGGCGAACCGGCCTATAAAGTGGTTCCGGGATATCCAATCAACAATCCCTGGTTTGAATACCAGGAGGAGGAAGGCGTTTATCACCGGTTCCAGTACGGAGACCGGCATTACGGAGACGAAGGCCAGATTGCCGTCAAAAACATTATTTTCCAGTATGTGGAATGGGGATATTATGCCACCACTCCCTATCTGAACATCAATGTCCACACCGGTCATGAGGGTTATTATTTTACCAATGGCCGCTGCCAGCAGATTACCTGGGAAAAGGACGGGGAATTCGGGCCCACCCGTTATTATGATCTGGACGGAAATGAAATTACACTGAATAAGGGAAAGACCTGGATCTGCATCATCGGTGCAGACCGGTACAGCAAGGCGGAAATTTATGGAAACTAGAAGCAGAAAGAAACAGGCATCAAATTTTGTGATACAGGGAAGCATTCTGGCGGCAGCCTCCATCATTGTCAGGCTCATCGGAATCGCCTACCGCATTCCCATGGTCAATATCATCGGAGATGAGGGAATGGGGTATTACGGCACAGCTTTCAACGTATACAACATTGCCCTCCTTCTGTCCTCTTACAGCCTGCCCCTGGCCGTCTCCAAAATGGTTTCGGCCAGGCTGGCAGGGAAACAGTACCGGAATGCGGAGCGGATTTTTAAGTCCGCCCTGTTCTACGCCACCGTTGTAGGGGCGGCTGCCGCTGCCATCATCTGGTTTGGAGCTGACTTCTTTGCCAGAGAAGTTTTTTTTATGCCCTATGCATCCTTTGCATTGAAAACACTGGCTCCTACCGTCTGGATCATGGCCTATCTCGGCGTATTCCGAGGCTACTTTCAGGGCCGTGGAACCATGGTGCCGACGGCAGCCTCTCAGATTTTTGAGCAGATTATCAATGCCATCGTCAGCGTCGCAGCCGGAAGCATTCTGTTCAACGAGGCACTGAAAACGGAAATTTTAAAAGAAGAAACCGGTTCCGGCCTGTCCAATGCATGGGGAGCGGCAGGCGGCACCATCGGAACGGGAGCAGGTGCCCTTACGGCCCTCCTTTTTCTTCTTCTTCTATTTTTCTTATGCCGGAGCAGCTTTCTCCGTCAGGTTAAGCGGGACAGGAGCGGAAGACTTGAAAGCTACGGCACCATTTTAAGGGTTCTATTTTTCACCGTGGTGCCGGTGATTTTAAGCTCCGTCATCTATAACGTAAACAGTGTTCTGGATAACGGAATCCTGGCCTACAATTTCAGTACCGCTGGGCGCACCGAGGAATTTACCGCTCTCTGGGGAATTTATACAGGAAAATATCATCTGTTAATCAACGTGCCCATGGCCATGTCCAACGCCTTATCCTCTTCCCTGATCCCGTCCATTTCCCAGGCGGCAGCCGTGGGAGACAGGCGGATGATGCGTGCCCGGACCGCCATGGCCATCCGGTTTTCCTGTATCATCGCCATTCCCTCCACCGTGGGATTAACGGTCCTGGCGGGGCCGGTCAACAATCTTTTGTTTTCCGGAGACAATTCCGTGGCCATCCAGATGACCATTTACGGTTCTCTGGCCGTGGTGTTTTATTCGATTTCCACCGTCACCAACGCCGTACTCCAGGGCATCGATAAAATGCGGCTTCCGATCATTCACGCCCTGATTTCCCTGGTCCTTCACCTGGCGGCCCTGGAACTGTTTTTCTATGGCTTTGATCTTGGCATCTACAGCATGGTATATGCCAATATCCTGTTTGCCGTATTTATGTGCATTCTCAACGCGGTTTCTTTAAAGAAGCACTTAAAATACCGTCAGGAAATCAGAAAGACCATCCTGCTGCCTGCTGCAGCCTCCGCAGTCATGGGAGCGGCAGCCTTTGGAGCCTATCAGCTCTTTTACCGGGTATGCGGCAGCAACCTGATTTCCACCGTCTTTTCCATTCTCCTTGCCATTCTGGTATACGGCGTCCTGCTGATCAAGTTCGGTTGCCTGGATCAGGATGAGCTTCGGAGGATGCCCGGAGGCACCAGGCTTCTTGGTCTTTTGAAGCGGGTGCGGCTTATGTAGGAGAATATGTTTAAAATCAGGAAAGAAAGCAGATACTGTATTCAAAGGAGGAATGTTCCTATGAAAAAGTATGTATCCTGCTTTCTTTTCTTTTTCAGTGTGACGGCCGTATGCCTCGTCACCCTGTTTGTCATGACGGTGAAAAAGGAGCCGGAAGAAGCAAAGGAGGTCCAGGTTCTGGAATCCGTGGAAAAACCTGTGTTTGCAGAAAGCGGCGGACAGGAAAGTGAACCGGAAGTTCATGTGGTATTAAATCAGGAATCCGTTGCGCCGTCCGTGACAGACGGCATTTACTGTCTGGTGGCAGAAGAGGGGTATCTGATTGTTTATGATAAAGACGAGGAAACGGTCCGCCTGTTTACCCATATGCCTCTGGCCGAATTTCCCGTCAGGGAGCAGGAAAAATTAATGGAGGGCATCTGGTTCTCCACCATGGCGGAAATTTTCAGTTATCTGGAATCCTATTCCAGCTGATTTTAAAAACGCCGGTACAGCAGCCGGACTCTGGCAGGCCGGAAATCTTTTGGCTAAGCAGAGACCTGAGTCTCAGATTTTTCCGCCGGAAGAAAAATCTGCCGGCTCAAAGGTTTCACCATGCACAAATTTAACCGTGGGCAAATTTTGCATGGATACTTGCAATTTGCATCCTCAGCGGATATACTACTATGAAAGCGGCAAAGGAGGGAAAGAAATGGGCCGGGAGGGAATCATAATCGGAGCAGGCGCCTCCGGACTGATGGCTGCCATCACCGCAGCGCAGAGGGGCGCCTCCGTGACCGTATTGGAGCATATGCCCAGGCCGGGGAAGAAGATTCTGGCCACCGGAAATGGGAAATGCAATCTGACCAATCTGCAGCTTGATTCCTCCTGCTACCGGTGCAGCAGTCCTGATTTTCCCATGAACATCATAAATGCATTCCCAGTCTCCCGTACCCTCCGGTTCTTCAGAGGGCTGGGGATCCTGACCATCGAAAAAAACGGTTACGTATACCCGGCATCCGAGGAAGCAAAGTCCGTACTTTCCGCCCTTTTATCAAAGGCAGAAGAGCTGGGGGTCCGGCTGATCACCGATTGCCGGGTGTTAAAGGCAGAGAAAACCGGTTCCCTGTTTGAGGTGACAACCGGAATGGGAATCTTTCGCGGAGATTTCCTGATTCTGGCCGCCGGTTCCATGGCCGCCAAATTCACAGGCTCCGACGGCAGCGGATATGAGCTGGCGAAGGGATTCGGTCACCGGGTTCTTACTCCCTTGCCGGCACTGGTTCAGTTAAGATGCAGGGAAAGCTTCTTTCCATCCCTTGCGGGTGTCCGTACCCAGGCTTCTGTAGCATTATATGCATCAGAAGCTCCCGTATCCGGAAAGGCAGGGCCTGATAAAAGACATCAGAACGGGCAGGCCCAGAAAGGGCGGTTTGCTGAGAGCCGGCTCACGGAAAAAACGCGCGGTTCGAACCGGCAGGAGAAAAAGCGGTTCGGCCGGTTTATTGCCTGCGACAGGGGAGAGCTTCAGCTGACCGAGTATGGAATTTCCGGCATTCCGGTCTTTCAGGTCAGCCGTTACGCTTCCTTTGCTCTCTGGGAGGGAAAACAGGTGACAGCCGTCCTGGACTTCTTTCCGTCAAAAGGGCAGAAGGATCTGATCCAAATTCTCCGGGAGCAGCAGGAATATTTAAAATTTCAGAAATGTTCCGGCTTTCTGGATGGAATTTTTCATAAAAAGCTGGCAGATGTCCTGTTGAAGGAGGCCGGCATCCGGCCGGAAGCAAAAAATGAACAGCTGAAAGAGCAGGATCTTTTACGGCTTGCCTCTCTTATTAAGGAGTTTCCCGTGACCGTAACGGCTGCCAATTCCTATGACCAGGCCCAGGTCTGCATGGGCGGAGTGGATCTCTCCCAAGTCACGAAAGAGACCCTGGAATCCCGCCTGGTCCCCGGACTTTATTTTGCGGGAGAGATCCTGGACGTGGACGGCATCTGCGGCGGATATAACCTCCAGTGGGCCTGGTCCAGCGGCCATGCGGCCGGATGGGCGGCAGCCGGCAAAAAAAATTCAAGATACAGGTAACAGAAAGAGACACATACATATGATTCGTATCAGTCAGCTTTCCCTTCCTGTGGATCACCGGAAGGAAGCAATCAAAAAGAAGGCGGCCCGGCTGTTGAATATCCCGGAAGCCTCTATTCAAACAATTTCCATTGTCCGCCGTTCCATCGACGCCAGGAAAAAGAATCAGCTTCTTTACAGCTATATCGTAGATGTGGAGTTATCTGACGAAAAAAAGGAACTGGCGGCCATTGCCAAGGCGAAAGGCCCCGGCATCCAGTTGGAAAAAAAGACGTCTTACCGGTGTCCCAGTCCCGGAACGGAACAGCTTCCCGGACGGCCGGTCATCATCGGCGCCGGGCCTGCCGGATTGTTTGCGGCGCTTCTTCTGGCGGAAAACGGCTACCGGCCCCTTTTGCTGGAACAGGGAGATCCGGTGGAGGAGCGGGAAAAAAAGGTGACCAGATTCTGGGAAACAGGAGCCGCCGCTCTGGATCCATATTCCAATGTCCAGTTCGGAGAGGGAGGTGCAGGAACCTTTTCCGACGGAAAGCTCAACACACTGGTCAAAGACGAATCGGGACGGAACCGGCGTGTCCTGGAAATTTTTGCGGAAGCAGGAGCCGATGAAGAGATTCTTTATGACAGCAAGCCCCATATCGGAACGGATGTGCTGCGCCGTGTGGTGCGAACCATCCGGGAACGGATTTTAACTGCCGGCGGTGAAGTACGGTTTCGGAGCCGGGTTACGGAACTCCTTTTAACGGAGCATCGCCTTGCCGGTCTTTCGCTTTCTACCGGAGAACAGCTTTCTGTGGGGCCGGTCATTCTGGCCGTGGGCCACAGCTCCAGGGAACTGTTTTCCGAACTGGAACGAAAACAGGCGGCCATGGAGCCCAAGGCATTTGCGGTGGGCTTGAGAATCCAGCATCCTCAGGAGGAAATCAACCTTTCCCAGTATGGTATAGCGGATCCGAAAGCTCTTGGACCGGCACCATATAAAGTGACGGCAAAGACTTCCTCTGGCCGGGGTGTTTATTCCTTCTGTATGTGCCCGGGCGGGTTTGTGGTCAATGCCTCCTCCGAACCGGGCCGTCTGGCTGTCAATGGAATGAGCAACCATGACCGTCAGGGGAAAAATGCCAACAGCGCCCTTATCGTGGCCGTTTCGCCGGATGATTTTAAAGAGCCCGGCCCTCTGGGCGGTGTCCTGTTCCAGAAGCGGCTGGAAGAGCAGGCCTTCCTTCTTGGACAGGGAAATATCCCAATCCAGCTGTATGGAGACTTTCTGGAAAACAGAAGCTCCGAAGGCTTCGGTGCGGTAACCCCCCAGTTCTGCGGTGCCGCATCCTTTTCCAATCTGCGCA
This sequence comes from Candidatus Copromonas faecavium (nom. illeg.), assembly GCA_018712915.1. Taxonomy (GTDB): domain Bacteria; phylum Bacillota; class Clostridia; order Lachnospirales; family Lachnospiraceae; genus Copromonas; species Copromonas faecavium. The sequence goes on from DVGC01000001.1 coordinate 17,748, forward strand.
GTCTGATGCCGGAAGAGCTGAATCTGGCTTTCCTGGAAGGAATGGCGCAGTTCGGAAAGAAAATCAAAGGCTTTGACCGGCCGGACGCCATTCTGGCAGGCATTGAAAGCCGGACCTCCTCTCCTTTGCGGATTCTAAGGAATGAACACCTGGAAAGCAATATCAAAGGCCTGTTCCCCTGCGGGGAAGGCGCAGGATATGCGGGAGGAATCACCTCGGCCGCCATGGACGGTCTTCGGGTGGCAGAAGAAATCATCCGCCGGTATGCACCGGTATCACAATAGAAAAATATGAAAAACAGGAGGAACCTAGCAATGGGGAACGAAGCAAGGAAAAAGCTGAAAGATAAAAAAAGAATCGTCATCAAAATCGGAAGTTCGTCCTTAACTCATCCGGAGACAGGGGATTTGAATCTGGCAAAGATTGAAAAGCTGGTGCGGGTCATCAGCGATCTGCGGGGAATGAAAAAGGAAGTGGTTCTTGTTTCTTCCGGCGCCATCGCCGTCGGAAGGCAGGCCTTAGGCTGCCAGAAGCCGACAACGGTGGCAGAGAAGCAGGCTTATGCGGCCATCGGCCAGGCCAGGCTTATGATGGTATACCAGAAATTGTTTTCCGAATACAATCAGACGTCAGCCCAGGTACTTTTGACAAAAAACAACATTGTGGAGAACGTCTCCAGGGAAAACGCGAAAAACACCTTTGATGAGCTGTTAAAGCTGGGAACGGTTCCCATTGTCAACGAAAACGACACGGTTTCCACATACGAAATCAAATTCGGCGACAATGACCGGCTTTCTGCCATCGTTTCCGCTCTGATCGAAGCAGATCTGCTGATTCTGCTTTCCGACATCGACGGACTGTATTCGGACGATCCCAAGAAAAACCCCGATGCCGCCTTCATCAGCCAGGTGGATGAGCTTTCAGACGAGCTGATGTCCATGGGCAAGTCCACAACAGGCAGCGACGTGGGAATCGGAGGCATGTCCACCAAGCTTCGTGCGGCGCGGATTGCCACCGACAGCGGAGCCGATATGGTCATCGCCAACGGAGATCATGTGGAAATCATCTGGGATATCCTTTCCGGAAGCGAAACGGGAACCTTGTTTACGGCCCATAAGAATCAGGATTTTGTTCTTCTTGACTATATGAAAACCATTTAAGGAGGCTTCTATGAAGCAGGAGCAGATTGACCGGATCAATGCCCTTTATCATAAATCCCAGGCTGTCGGCCTGACAGAAGAGGAGAAAGCAGAGCAGGCCGCCCTGCGCAAACAGTATATTGCGGATATCCGGAGAAGCTTACGAGGCGAATTAAACCGGATTTCCATCGTGGAAAAAGACGGGAGCATCACCGATCTGGGGAAAAAATATGGAAACATCGGAGAGCAGGAGCATTAAGGGAAAAAAACCGGCGCAGAAGGACGCAGGATTGCAAAAAGGCGGGCCGGTGCAGAGGGACGTAGGATTGAAGGAACCAGCGCCGCAAAAAACAGGCGCGCAGATCCAGGCGGAAAAAGAGGCCGTCCGCAGGCAGATGCGGACAGCGCTCAAAGCGCTTTCTCCCGGTGAGCGAACACTCCTTGACAGGGAGCTTACCAGGAATGTGTTATCCTTCCCGGAATTATCAGACGCAGACATAGTTTATGCCTATGCGTCCCTTCCCTGGGAGCCTGGAACCTGGGACATTCTCCGGTTCTTCCTGAAGCAGGGGACGCGGGTTGCCCTTCCACGGGTGGAGAAGGATGGCATGGCCTTTTATGAAATCCGCTCCCTGTCTGATCTGACAGAAGGCGCCATGCGTCTGATGGAGCCGGCCATGCAGACGATCCGGGCCCGGGCCCCGCATGCTCCCATGCTGGTTCCGGGAATGGCCTTTACAGAAAACGGAGGCCGTCTGGGAAAGGGCGGAGGATTCTACGATAAGTTTCTTGCAGCCGAGCCAGGTCATCCGTCCATTGCCCTGGCCTATGAATTTCAGCTGGTTCCCCATCTGGCTCTTGACGTCCACGACAGACGGGTGGGGCATATCATTACAGAAAAGCGCTGCATAAACTGTCTGTTCCGGCCTCTGTGAAGCAGACGCATATGAAAGCGCAGGAAATACGTGTCATCCGAAACAGATATCAGGCATAAAAGCGTTCTTTAAGCAGGAAAGCAGACATCAAGCAAGTGATAAGAGGCGCTCAGCAAAAATAAAAACGCAGCATTAAGAGGAGGAGTTTGCCATGGAATTAAAAGAAATGGGAAAAAGAGCAAAGGAAGCATCTTATTTCCTTGGTTCAATGGAAACCGATTTAAAGAATCAGGGGCTTCTTGCCGCAGCCGAAGAAATTTTAAAGCACCGGGAAGACATCTTAAAAGCCAATGAAGCGGATGTGATTCTGGCAAAAGAAAAGGGGATGTCCCCTGCCCTGGTGGACCGGCTCCAGCTGACCGATAAGCGGATCGACGATATCGTAGAGGGGATTCGCCAGGTGGCCGGTCTGGAGGACCCCATCGGTGAAGTGCTGTCCATGAAGCGCCGTCCCAACGGCCTGCTGATCGGTCAGAAACGGGTGCCCATGGGTGTCATCGGCATGATTTATGAGGCAAGGCCCAATGTAACCGCCGATGCCTTCGCCCTCTGCTTTAAAACAGGAAACGCGGTAATCCTCAGAGGCGGAAGCGATGCCGCCCAGTCCAATCAGGCCATCGTGACGGCCATCCGGTCCGGCCTTTCCTCTTTAAATATTCCGGAGGATGCCGTCCAGCTCCTGGAGGACTCCAGCAGAGAAACGGCCAGAGAATTTATGCGTCTGAAAGATTATCTGGATCTTCTGATTCCCAGAGGAGGCGCCGGCTTAATCCGGACCGTCGTGGAAAACAGTACGGTTCCCGTAATCGAAACCGGTACGGGAAACTGCCATGTTTATGTGGATGAAACCGCCGATCTGTCCATGGCTCTTGATATTATCTTCAACGCAAAAACTCAGAGAATCGGCGTCTGCAACGCCTGTGAATCCACCCTGGTTCACCGGAAAGTGGCAGAAACCTTCCTTCCGATGATGAAAAAACGGCTGGATGAAAAGCAGGTGGAAATCCGGGCCGATGAGGATTCCAGAAAGATTGTACCGGAATTTACTCCGGCCACGGAAGAAGACTGGGGAACGGAATACCTGGATTACATCCTTTCCTGCAAGCTGGTGGATTCAGTGGATGAGGCCATCGCCCACATCAACCGCTACAGCACGGGCCATTCCGAGGCCATTGTCACCTCCTCCTATGAAAACGCTCAGAAGTTCCTGGATCGGGTGGATTCCGCCGCGGTTTACGTCAATGCATCCACCAGATTTACCGACGGCTTCGAGTTCGGTTTCGGCGCGGAAATCGGCATCAGCACGCAGAAGCTCCATGCCAGAGGGCCCATGGGACTGCTGGCTTTAACCTCCACCAAGTACATCATCTACGGAAACGGTCAGATCCGAAAGTAGGGTATTTTTGCGGCAATCGTTTACGAAATCCGGTTTCCGGTTGCTTTTTTGAATAACCAAGTTTATAATAAACGAGTATTTTATATTGGAGAGATAAGAATGACGCAAGAAAACAACCGGATGGCAGAGATTCCCGCGACGGAGCCTGCCAGACAGAAATACTTCATGAAGCTGGTCAGGGAACAGGTGGCCGCCTTAAGCCAGAAAAAGGGCCGCCCTCTTACCTGCTTTATTTCCACTTTCGGGTGCCAGATGAATGCCCGCGACTCTGAAAAGCTGCTGGGAATTCTTCTGGAGGCCGGCTTCGTCCAGGGAACGGACGAGCATTCTGATTTTGTCCTCTACAATACCTGTACGGTCCGTGAAAACGCCAACCTGAAGGTATACGGACGGCTGGGATACTTAAACGGAGTCAAACGGAAAAATCCGGATATGCTCATTGCACTCTGCGGATGCATGATGCAGGAGCCGGAGGTAGTGGAACGGATCCGGAAAAGCTACCGCCATGTGGACATTATCTTTGGAACGCACAACATCTTCCGCCTGGCAGAGCTGATTTACCGGAGACTTGAGGAACGGAAGATGGTGGTTGACATCTGGGAAGGAACGGACGCCATTGTGGAGGAGCTGCCCATCGAACGCAAGTATCCCTTCAAATCCGGTGTAAACATCATGTTCGGCTGCAACAATTTCTGCAGCTACTGCATCGTTCCCTACGTAAGAGGCCGGGAGCGCAGCCGCAATCCGGAGGACATCCTTTCTGAAATCAAAAACCTGGTATCTGACGGGGTTGTGGAAGTGATGCTCTTAGGACAGAACGTCAACTCCTATGGAAAGACCCTGAAGGAGCCCATCTCTTTTGCCCGGCTGTTACAGCGGGTGGAGCAGATCGACGGACTGGAGCGAATCCGGTTCATGACTTCCCACCCCAAGGATCTTTCTGATGAGTTAATCCAGGTCATGGCATCTTCAAAGAAAATCTGTACCCATCTGCATCTGCCACTTCAGTCGGGGAGCAGCCGGATTTTAAAGCTGATGAACCGGCGTTATACGAAAGAGCAGTATCTGGAGCTGGTGGACCGGTTAAGGGCAGCCGTGCCGGATATTTCCCTGACGACGGATATCATTGTGGGATTTCCGGGCGAAACGGAAGAAGACTTTGAAGAAACTCTGGATGTGGTAAGACGGGTACGCTATGACAGCGCTTTCACCTTTATCTATTCCAAACGAACCGGAACACCGGCAGCCGCCATGGAAAACCAGGTGCCGGAAGCAGTTGTGAAGGAGCGCTTCGACCGGCTGCTGAAAGAGGTTCAGGACATTGCCGCTCAGGTGGTAAAGCGCCATGAAGGAACGATCCAGCCGGTTCTTGTGGAAGAAACGGATACCCATGAGCCGGGCTTTCTGACAGGACGGCTGTCGGGAAACACGGTGGTACATTTTAGGGGAGAGCCCTCCCTGATTGGAAAAATCGTTCCAGTGTCGCTGGATGAGGCCAAAGGCTTTTATTTCATGGGAAGCCTGGTCAATACGGATTAGGAGAGTATGGATATGAGACGGATGATGAAACGTGTGGCAGCCGTTACGGTTTCTGCGGGACTTTCAGTTTCCCTTTCCATGACGGCCCTCGCACAGGAAATCGGACCGGGCTTTGAGCCGACAGAGGAGGAAACCATCGACGGACCGCGGTTTCCGGGAGATACGGAATATTTGAACGAAGAAAATGAGAATACAGAGGAAAGTCAGGCCTCCGAAGAAGGTACAGGAGAAACAGCAGGAGAGCAGGGAAATACACAGGAAGGCACTTCCGGCGGAGAGCAGACGGAAGGTCCTGTAGCCGCCCCTGAAACAGGAGAAACCGGCGGGCAGGAATCCTCCGGTGAAACAGGACAGACCGATTCCGGAACTTCCGGTACGGTTCAGTATGTGGACGGGCTCATTCCCAATACGGTACGGGACGGAGGAAACGTGGACATCACGCCTACGAACCCGGAGGCCGTCTGGGATGCGGTGGAAGTCACCGGAATGCATGCCGATCTTCCCACCCAGTTTACCTGGATTTCCGCCAAATTAAAGGACGGTTATTCCGGAAAGCTTTCTTATCGCCCCTATGTTAATAATGGCGGCTGGCTTCAGTTTTATTCTGACGGAGAGCCGGCAGGCGGAACGGAAGGCTCCACCTATGTTCAGGCCATCCAGATGCATCTGACCGGGGATGCGGCGGAAAAATACGATCTGTATTATGCCGTTACCACAGCAAACCGGGGACAGCTTGGGTTTGCGGCTGAAGGCGAAATTGCCGGAGCCATGGATGTAGGCGATTCCATCGTGGATTTGAAAGTCGTGCTGGTTCCCAAGGGAACAGGTGCTCCTGCCTCCACAAACGACCGGTTCTTCAACGAGTTTTCCGGCCGCATCGGTTTCACGGAAACGGCCGCTTTCTGTATGAACGACGACGGCTCCACCTATACCGGCTGGGCCGATTACGACGGCAGACGTTATTATTTTGAAAACGGACGTACCTTAAGCGGATGGCACTATATCGACGGGCTGAAGTTTTACTTTGAAGAAAACGGACAGCTCCGCCAGGATGTGGACAGCCTGATTGGAAAGCAGGACGAATACCAGATCCGCGTCAACAAGCAGTTAAACTGCCTGACCGTATATGCAAAAGACGGGGACAACGGATTTATCATTCCTGTTAAGGCCATGTTAACCTCCGTAGGCGATGACACACCGCTTGGAACCTTCCAGACTCCGGAAAAGTATCGCTGGAGATTCATGGTAAACGATACTTATACCCAGTATGCAACCAGGATTAAGGCGGGAGCAGGCTTCCTGTTCCACTCCATCACCTATGAGACGACGGATCCCAATACCATGATTACGGCCGGATATAACGGTCTCGGCGTGGTTCGCTCCGCGGGCTGCATCCGGTTAACCTGCGAAAACGCAAAATGGATTTATGATAACTGCAAGCTGGGAACCACGGTCGTCATTTACGAGGATCCGAATACTCCTTCCCCGTTTATGAAACCCTACGTGGTCCTGATTCCCGACGATCAGACGTACGATCCGACGGATCCCAATATTTAAGCATAAGGCCTGGCGGTTCCTTTTCCATGGGAAACAGCACCGGTTAAGGAATTTTACAGGCATTTCACCGGCCCGCCCGCGAGGACGGGCCATCTTGGGCGGCGGGAGCATTCCGGCCGCCCGATCTGCCGGAAAGAGGAGAAAAGAGTGGCGCAATTATCACCAATGATGACACAGTACCTCGAGACAAAGAAACAGTACCCGGATTGTATTCTGTTTTACCGTCTCGGGGACTTTTATGAAATGTTTTTTGAAGACGCAAAGACGGCTTCCAGAGAGCTGGAGCTTACCTTAACCGGGAAGGACTGCGGACTTGAAGAGCGGGCTCCCATGTGCGGGGTTCCCTACCACGCAGTGGAAAGCTACCTGACCAGACTGGTTCAAAAAGGCTATAAGGTGGCTATCGCCGAACAGATGGAGGATCCCAAGCAGGCCAAGGGACTTGTCCGCCGGGAAGTCATCCGGGTGGTAACACCTGGAACCATCACCAGTGCTCAGGCCCTGGATGAAACAAAGAACAACTACCTGATGGCGGTTGTCTATACGGGAAATAATTATGGGGCAGCGACGGTTGACAGCACAACCGGCGATTTTTTTGTTACAGAAGTAAATTCCGAGAGAGCTCTTTTAGATGAAATCAACAAGTTCGCTCCGTCGGAGCTAATCTGCAACGAAGCGCTGGAAATGTCCGGACTGGACATGGAAGAGTTGAAGGAACGGTATCATCTGGTGGTTACAGCCCTGGATAACCGTTTCTTTTCTGACGACACCTGCAGACAGGTGTTAAAAGAGCATTTCAAGGTGCTGAGTCTGGAGGGGCTGGGACTTTCTGATTACGGCAACGGCCTGATTGCGGCCGGATGCGCCCTCCAGTACCTCTATGAAACTCAGAAAAACGATCTGTCCCATATTACTGCCATCATCCCCTACACCACCGGCCAGTACATGATGCTGGACACTTTTACCAGGCGGAACCTGGAACTGGTGGAAACCTTGAGGGAAAAGCAGAAGAAGGGCTCCCTTCTCTGGGTACTGGATAAAACCAGGACGGCCATGGGTGCCAGAATGCTGAGAACCTTCATCGAACAGCCCCTCTTAATCAAGAGTGAGATCGAAAGACGGCAGGCCGCCATTGAAGAGCTGAACATGAATTATATTTCCAGAGAAGAAATCCGGGAATATCTGACTTCCGTTTACGATCTGGAGCGGCTCATGGGCCGCATCAGCTATAAGACTGCCAACCCCAGGGATCTGCTGGCCTTTAAAAATTCCCTGGCCATGCTTCCTCATATCAAGCAGCTGCTGGGTGAATTTTCCTCCTCCCTTCTCAAGGACATTGATAAAGATCTGGATGTATTGGAGGATTTATACGATCTGATTGAGCGTTCCATTGTAGAAGAACCGCCCATCACCATCCGGGAAGGCAATATCATCAAAGACGGCTACAGCGAGGAGGCCGACAATTTCCGCAGAGCCAAGACGGAGGGAAAGACCTGGCTTGCTGAGCTGGAGGCGCAGGAAAAGGAAAAAACAGGAATTAAGAACCTGAAAATCAAGTTCAATAAGGTATTCGGCTACTATTTTGAAGTCACCAATTCCTTTAAGGACATGGTTCCCGATTATTTCATCCGCAAGCAGACCTTAACCAATGCGGAGCGGTACACAACCGACCGGCTTAAGGAACTGGAAGATATTATCATGGGCGCCGAGGACCGGCTTTATACCCTGGAGTATGAGCTGTTCTGCCAGGTACGGGAACAGATTGCCTCTCAGGTGATCCGAATCCAGGGAACAGCCAAGGCCATCGCCGGCATCGATGTGTTTACCTCCCTGTCCACAGTTTCCATGCGCAACAACTATGTAAAGCCGAAAATCAACGAAAAAGGCGTGATTCAGATCAAAAACGGCCGCCATCCGGTGGTGGAGCGGATGTTAAAGGACGAGCTGTTTGTCGCCAATGATACCTATCTGGACAATGGAAAGAACCGGGTTTCCGTCATTACCGGTCCCAATATGGCAGGAAAATCCACTTACATGCGCCAGACAGCTCTGATTGTGCTGATGGCGCAAATCGGAAGCTTTGTTCCCGCAAGCGAGGCCAATATCGGCATCTGTGACCGGATTTTTACCCGGGTAGGCGCTTCCGACGATCTGGCCTCCGGGCAGAGTACCTTCATGGTGGAAATGACGGAAGTGGCCAATATCTTAAGAAATGCCACCAGACACAGCCTGTTAATCCTGGACGAAATCGGACGGGGTACCAGTACCTTTGACGGATTAGCCATCGCCTGGGCCGTCATCGAGCACATCAGCAATCCCAGGCTTCTGGGTGCAAAAACGCTGTTTGCCACCCATTACCATGAACTGACCGAACTGGAGGGAGCCATCGCCGGTGTGGTCAATTACTGTATCGCCGTCAAAGAGCAGGGCGACAACATCGTCTTCCTGCGGAAAATCGTCCGGGGCGGGGCCGACAAAAGCTACGGCATTCAGGTGGCCCGGCTGGCCGGTGTTCCCGAGTCCGTCATTTCACGGGCAAAGGAGCTGGTGGAAGAGTTATCCGATGCGGATATCACCTCCCAGGCCAGGGAAATTGCACGCTTAAGCTCCAACGTAACTCAGAGGAAGGCCGTTGCCAAGCCGGACGAGGTGGACTTAAACCAGCTTTCCATCTTCGATACGGTAAAAGACGACGATATCATCCGGGAGCTGGAAGGACTGGAGCTTTCCACCATGACGCCCATTGACGCACTGAACACCTTATACCGTCTGCAGACCAAGTTGAAAAACCGCTGGCAGTAAAGGAGGCGCATATCCATGTCCATTGAAATTCTCGATCAGGAAACCATCAACCAGATTGCGGCCGGCGAGGTGGTGGAACGGCCGGCCTCCGTGGTGAAGGAGTTGATGGAAAACGCCATCGACGCCGGGGCCACGGCCATTACGGTGGAAATCCGTCAGGGCGGCATCGGCTTTATCCGGATTACAGACAATGGCTGCGGAATCCCCATGAAGGAGATCCCGCTGGCTTTCTTACGTCATTCCACCAGCAAAATCCGTTCTGCCGCCGATCTTCTCACCGTTTCGTCTCTGGGCTTCCGGGGTGAGGCACTTTCCAGCATTGCCGCCGTCTCCCAGGTGGAGTTAATCACCAAGACAGCCGGCAGCCTGACCGGCGCCCGCTACCGGATTGAAGGCGGAACAGAAAAGGGACTGGAGGAAGTCGGCGCTCCTGACGGCACCACCTTTATTTCCAGAAATCTGTTTTACAATACGCCGGCCAGACGAAAGTTTTTAAAAACGGAAACGACGGAGGGGGGCCATGTGGCCGATCTGGTGGAAAAAATTGCCCTTTCCCATCCGGAGATTTCCATCCGCCTCATTGTAAACAATCAGAGCCGTCTTCATACCTCCGGGAACCATAACTTAAAGGACATTATTTATACCATCTACGGACGGGAAATTGCGGCCAACCTGCTGGAAACCAGGGGAGAAGCCGACGGAATCCGTATTTCCGGCTTTATCGGAAAACCGGTGATTGCCAGAGGCAACCGGAACTACGAAAACTATTTCATCAATGGCAGATACATCAAAAGCCGGCTGATTTCCAAGGCCATCGAGGATGGATACAAAAGCTATATGATGCAGCATAAATATCCCTTTACCCTGCTGCATTTTCATGTGGAGCCGGAATTTATCGATGTCAACGTCCACCCTTCCAAGATGGAACTGCGGTTTAAGGACGGAGAAGGCGTCTACCGGGCCGTCTACCAGGCGGTGACGGAGGCCCTTTCCGGGAAAGAGCTGATTCCGAAGGCCGGCCTTTCAGAATCTTCCGGAAGCGGAGGGAAGCCGGCTTCTGAGGTTCACGCGGGCAGAGCAGAAGGGAAAGGATCCGGAAGCCGGGAGCATGGTCCCGAGCCCTTTGAAACCCGGCGAAAGGAGGCCCTGGGACTTCTTAGGGAGCCGCAGGCGTCCTATCAAATCCAGACAGGCCAGTCCGGCCTCTCGGAAGATATTTCCGTAAACAGACAGATGCAGGAGAGCAGGCAGGACCCGGAAACGATGCAGTCCCAGGGAAGTCTGCAGCCCCCAGAACAAAAGCTGCCTGCCGAAGGTTCTCACTCACAGGCGGAACATGCAGGAATGACAGATGAGCGTGCAAAAGACGGCAGCCACTCCCGGGATGAATGGCAGCTTCCCAAAGAGAATCCGACCCGGGAGAGCAGAAATCCTGAAAGTCACCCGACAGCAGAAAGCCATCCAAAGGAAGGAAATCTTTCCATGGGAGATCCGTCCGCGCCCGGTACGGAAAGCAGAAAAACCGAAAACGGCTCCTATGAGCAGATGGAGCTCTTTGACGGCCGCCTCCTTTCCAGGGAAGCAAGAAGCCGTCACCGGCTCATCGGTCAGGTATTTGACACCTACTGGCTGGTGGAATACAACGAAAATCTTTACATCATCGATCAGCATGCCGCCCACGAAAAGGTGCTGTTTGAGCAGAATTTCGCTTCTCTGGCCTCCAGAGAGTACACCTCTCAGCTCATCAGCCCGCCCATCATCCTGACGCTCTCCATCAGCGAAGCGGAGCTTTTAAACGCTCATATGGATATTTTCCGTCAGGTGGGATTTGAGATTGAGCCCTTCGGCGGCAGCGAATACGCGGTCCGGGGCGTGCCGGCCAATCTTTTGTCCCTGGCCCAGAAGGATTTGCTGATGGAAATGATCGACAGTCTGGCGGAAGACGGAGGAACCATGACGCCGGAATCCGTTTATGACCGGATTGCCACCATGTCCTGCAAGGCGGCGGTCAAGGGAAATACCCGCCTTTCCTTTCAGGAGGCGGATCAGCTGATTGATGCACTGTTAAAGCTGGAAAATCCCTATACCTGCCCCCATGGCAGGCCCACCATCGTCTCCATCAGCAAATATGAAATGGAGAAAAAATTTAAAAGAATCGTATAAAAATGTTCGCATGAAAGACGGAGGAAGAGAGATGATGAAAAAACCTCTGATCATTCTTACAGGCCCGACAGCCTCCGGAAAAACGGAACTTTCCGTAGCCCTGGCGAAGCAAATCGGCGGAGAAATTATCAGCGCCGATTCCATGCAGGTATACCGTCACATGGACATTGGTTCCGCCAAGGTGACAAAAGAGGAGATGGACGGTATCCCCCATCATCTGCTCGATGTGCTGGAACCATGGGAGGACTTTAACGTCACCCTGTTTCAGAAGCTGGCAAAAGAGGCCATGGAAAAGATTTACGGAAACGGTCATATCCCCATTGTGGCCGGAGGCACCGGTTTTTATATCCAGGCTCTGCTTTATGACATCGATTTTACGGAAAATGACGGCGATTTTAGGTACCGGGAGAAGTTAATGGAGCTGGCCGGAAAGGAAGGGCCAGAAAAGCTTCATAAAATGCTTTCCCTGGTGGATCCGGAATCGGCAGCGGCCATTCATGAAAACAACGTAAAGCGCGTCATCCGCGCCCTGGAGTTTTACGAGAAAACAGGCTTAAAAATATCCGAACATAACGAAGCAGAACGAAAAAAGGAATCCCCTTATGCCTTTGCCTATTATGTCCTGACCATGGAACGGGATCTTTTATACCGGCGTATCGAGAAACGGGTGGACAGGATGATGGAGAGCGGCCTTCTGGATGAAGTAAAAGCATTGAAGCTTCTGGGCTGCAAAAGCTCCATGGTGTCCATGCAGGGGCTGGGCTATAAGGAAATCCTGGCCTTTCTGGACGGGGAGATTCCGTTGGAGGAAGCAGTCCGGATCATCAAGAGGGACACCCGGCACTTTGCAAAGCGCCAGTTAACCTGGTTTCGGAGAGAGCGGGAGATTTCCTGGATTCAGAAAGAACAATTTGATTTTGACAATCAGGCCATTCTTCACTGGATGGAAGCAGATCTGAAAAAACGAGGTATCATTTCATAAGGAGCAAAAAACAAATGGAATTGGAAGCACAATATAAACAGCTGGGGATTTCTAAGGAAGTCCTGGAATTTGGAAAAAACATCGAAGCATCTTTAAAGAAACGGTTTGAAGCCATCGATGAAACGGCGGAGTACAACCAGTTAAAGGTCATTCAGGCCATGCAGGAGGCCAGAGTCAGCGACATTCACTTTGCCGGGACCACCGGCTACGGATACAATGATCTGGGCCGCGACACTCTAGAAGAAGTTTATGCAAAGGCCTTTCACGGCGAGGACGCTCTGGTGCGTCCCCAGTTAATTTCCGGGACCCATGCCCTGACGGTTGCCCTCTGGGGAAGCCTGCGCCCGGGCGATGAAATCCTGTCCCCGGTGGGAAAACCTTATGACACTCTGGAGGAGGTCATCGGAATCCGGGATTCCGTAGGTTCTTTAAAGGAATTCGGCGTTTCCTACCGCCAGGTGGATCTGCTTCCCGACGGCTCCTTTGACTATGAAAATATCCGGAAGGCCATCGGAGAAAAGACCCGGCTGGTGGAAATCCAGAGATCCAAGGGCTATGCCGCCAGACCCACCCTGTCTGTTGCGCGCATCGGAGAGCTGATCCGTTTTATCAAGAAAATCAAGCCGGATGTCATCTGCATGGTGGACAACTGTTACGGAGAATTCGTAGAACGAAAGGAGCCGACAGACGTGGGAGCCGATATGATTGTCGGTTCCCTGATCAAAAACCCCGGCGGCGGACTGGCACCCATCGGCGGCTATATTGTGGGAAGGAAGGACTGCATCGAGCGTGCCGCCTACCGCCTGACGGCTCCCGGACTGGGAAAAGAAGTGGGCGCAAGCCTTGGCGTCAGCCAGTCCCTGTATCAGGGATTGTTCCTGTCCCCGACCGTCGTTGCCGGAGCTTTAAAAGGAGCAATTTTCGCTGCCAACATTTATGAATCCCTGGGCTTTGCCGTATCTCCAAACGGAAGCGAGAGCCGTCATGACATCATCCAGGCAGTCACCTTCGGAACTCCCGAGGGCGTGATCAAGTTCTGCGAGGGAATCCAGGCGGCGGCCCCGGTGGACAGCTTCGTAACTCCCGAACCCTGGGCCATGCCCGGTTACGATTCCGATGTGATCATGGCCGCAGGCGCCTTTGTTCAGGGCTCATCCATTGAGCTTTCCGCCGACGGCCCCATCAAGCCTCCCTATTCGGTGTTCTTCCAGGGCGGCTTAACCTGGTACCATGCCAAACTTGGAATCTTAAAATCCCTGCAGAAGCTTTCGGAGGCAGGTCTAGTGACGATTCCTTAAATTTTTCGGGCGCATTGTGTTCCATGAAAAAATGTGTTAAAATAAACGGAACCTACTTTCAGAGAGGAATGGACTATGAAAAACAAAAATTCCTGGGTTCTTCTTTTGATGCTGCTATCAGGAATTGTGCTGGGCGGCTTTATCGGAGAAATGACCTCCGGCATTGCCGGACTTTCCTGGCTGAATTTCGGCCAGTCCTTTGGGTTAAATGACCCGATGGTGTTAAATTTCGGAATCCTGGTGATTACCTTTGGCTTAAGTATCCGGATCACCATGGCCAGCATCATCGGCGTTATTCTGGCAATCATTGCCTATCATTTTCTGTAATCCCCAAAAGCGGACAGGCAGGCTGAACGCTGAAACAGGCAGGCAGACTGTCCGGATTTTGCGGAACCATCGTTTTGCACCGGCTTTTCAGGTACTTGGAGAGAAGAAAGAAAGGTTGGTGTGTGATGAAGCAAAAGCAGAAGCGTACCATGAAAGAGCTGCCCTTATGGGAGCGGCCCTATGAAAAGGTACTGGAATGCGGAAGTGCATCTCTTTCGGATGCAGAGCTTCTTGCTGTGATCCTGCGCTCGGGAACCAGAGAGCTTTCCGCAAAGGAAATGGCGGAGGAAATCCTCCGTCATGGCACGCCGGCCGGGCTTGCCGGCCTGCTGCACGGAACGCTGGAGGATTTTATGGAAATCCGGGGCGTGGGAAAGGTGAAGGCCATTCAGCTGGTCTGCATCGGAGAATTATCCAGACGAATCTGGAAAACAGCGGTTTCTGCGGAAACCACGGTTTTTGATCATCCCTCCAAGGTGGCTTCCCGCTATATGGAGGAGATGCGCCATATGGAACAGGAAAATCTGAAACTTTTGATTCTGAATACAAAAAACATTTTAATCCGCGAGGTGAACATTTCCAGAGGAACAGTCAATGCTTCCCTTTCCACGCCGAGAGAGCTTTTTATTGAGGCCTTACGTCACCGTGGAGTGGGAATTATCCTGCTTCACAATCACCCCAGCGGTGACCCGGCTCCCAGCAGGGAGGACTGCCTTTACACAAGGCGGGTCCAGCAGGCAGGAAATTTACTGGGAATTCCGCTGTTAGACCATATCATCATCGGGGATAATGCTTATGTGAGCCTGAAAGAACGGGGAATACTGGAAACATGAAGAATACCAAATATTTTCTGGCAGGACTCTCGCTTTTGTGCATCTGCATGATTGCGGTTACCTCCATTCAGGGGAGCCTGCTGAATCCTTTGCGAAACGCGGTGGGAACCTTTCTGGTCCCTATCCAGTCGGGAATCAATGCCGTCGGCGGCGGAATTTACCAGGAGCTCAGCGCCATGGCCGAGCTTCGTACCGCCCTGGATGAAAATGAGCGCTTAAAGGCCCAGGTGGCAGAGCTGACAGAGGAAAATACCAGGCTGCGGTCCGAGCAGTTTGAATTGGAGCGTCTCCGGGATCTTTATGAGCTGGATCAGGACTACATGCAGTACAATAAAATCGGTGCGCGGATCATTGCCAAGGACTCCAGCTCCTGGTTTTCCGTCTTTCGGATTGACAAGGGAGCCGATGATGGAATCAAGGAAAATATGAATGTCATCGCCGGCGGCGGACTGGTGGGCATCGTCACAGACGTGGGGTCCAATTATGCCACGGTCCGCTCCATCATCGACGATTCCAGCCAGGTCAGCGCCATGGCCCAGCAGTCGGGAGATTCCTGTATCGTTTCCGGCGATCTGCGGCTGTTCCGTGAAGGAAGGCTGCGGCTTTCCTATATGGAAAAAGACGATGATATCAAAGACGGCGACATGATTGTTACCTCCAACATCAGCGGCAAATTTCTGCCGGGGATTTTAATCGGCTATGCCACAGACATTACGGTGGATTACCATGACAATCTGACCAAATCCGGCTATCTGATCCCGGTGGCTCAGTTTGACCGTCTGCAGGAGGTGCTTGTCATTACAGATTTAAAGGATGCGGGGCCGGAGCTTAATGAATAGCAGTATCAAACAAATTATCATCAGCCTCTGTCTGGTCATACTTGCCTTCGCAGTTCAGACCGGCGTTTTTCCCCTGCTGCCTTTTCTTGCGGTTTATCCAAACCTGATGGTGATTCTCACCTTCTCTCTGGGATTTATCCGCGGAAGCAGAGCAGGAATGGCTTACGGCCTGGTGGCCGGACTTCTTCTGGATTTGTCTTCCGGCGGACCTCTGGGCTTTCATACCCTGATTTTTATCTGGATCGGGTATCTGAACGGAATCGGTACCAAGTATTATTACGAAGACTACATCACCCTTCCTCTGGTACTGTCCGCATTAAATGAAATTCTTTATAATCTTTACCTGTATATATTCGGGTTCCTTGTACGGGGCCGGCTGGATTTTGGCTATTATTTTCTCAATATCATTCTGCCGGAGACCATTTTTACCGTAGTCACCACCCTGGTGCTGTACCGGTTGTTCCTGTTTATCAGCAGGAAGCTGGAAGAAATGGGAAAAAGGAGAGACACAACGATTGTTTAAGGACTTGCTGGAAATTTCCAAAGATTTTTTCAAAAAACTGTTTTCCTCCCGTCTGTTTATTCTGGGGGTTTTCATGACTTTCCTGTTCGGGGTTCTGAGCGTGCGCCTGTTCAGCCTTCAGATCGTAAACGGAGCCGATTATCAGGAAACCTATATGGCGAAAACAGAAAAAACCATCAGCCTGACGGGAACCAGAGGAAATATTTATGACCGGAATGGCAGCGTCTTAGCCTACAACGAGCTTTCCTACAACGTAACCATCCAGGATAACGGAGACTATTCCACCGCCAACGAACGGAACCGGATGCTTCTTTTGCTGATCCGTATCCTGAACCGCCACGGTGAAACGGTTCAGGGGGAATTTCAGGTCGGTTTTGATTCCTCCGGCAATATGGTTTTCACATCTTCCTCGGAAACTTCCAGAAAGCGGTTCCTTGCAGATATTTACGGACTTCGTACCATCGATGAACTGGATGATGAAGAGGGAAACTATCCTTCCGATATCACCGCACGGGAGCTTTTTGACTCCCGGCTTTTCTATTACGGGCTGGATGCAGTCACCGATGAAAACGGGGAACCGGTTTCCATGACAGATGAAGAAGCTCTGGCCATTATCAATATCCGCTATACCATGGGCCTGACGGCCTACCGGAAATATGAATCCACGACGGTGGCCGCCAACGTCAGCAAGGAAACCATGACGGACGTACTGGAAAATTCGGCGGATTTAAAGGGTGTCAGCATTGATGAATCCACCATAAGGGTTTACAACGACAGCCAGTATTTTGCTCCCATCATCGGTTACATCGGAAAAATCTGGGAGGATGAGCTGGAAACCCTGAGAAAAACCAACCCTGATTACGAGCTGACGGATCTGGTGGGAAAAACAGGAATTGAAGCTTCTATGGAAAGTGTCCTTCAGGGAACAAAAGGGCACCAGACCATGTATGTGGACAACATGGGGCGGATCCTGGAGATCGTGGATCGGAAAGAGCCGGAGGCCGGAAAGGACTTATACCTTACCATCGACCGGAATCTTCAGATCGGCGTTTACCATATTTTAGAGCAGCAGCTGGCCGGCGTAATCACCAGCAAGCTGGTCAACCGGGATCTGGACGAAAGCGATTACAGCAAAGGCTCTGCAATTCCCATTCCGGTAAAGGATGCCTATTATCAGCTGATTAATAATAATGTTCTTGATATGGAAGCCTTTGCGGCTCCGGAGGCGTCTCAGGTGGAAAAATCCATCTACTCCAAATACAGTCAGGCCAGAGAGCAGATTTTATCCTCCCTCCGGTCCGAGCTTTTGAACGAACAGGCGGCTGCCCTCGGTACTCTGCCGGAGGACATGTTCTCCTACATGCAGTATATCTATTCCTTCCTGGTCAATGAGGGAATCATCCAGACAGGCCAGATCAGTCAGAACGCGGATTATTATCAGGCCTGGCGGGAGGATGCCATCAGCTTAAGAGATTATCTTTATGCAGGAATCGCCGACAGCTGGATTGACACGACAAAGCTTGACATCGAAACCAGGTATTCCGATGCGGACGACGTATACAACCGGATTGCGGAGTATGTCATGGCTGATCTGGAGACCGATTCCAGCTTTGCCAAACGGATTTACCGGTATTTAATCAATGATGGAACCGTAACGGGGCGGGAGCTCTGTCTGGCGCTTTATTCCCAGAATGTACTGGCCTACGACGAATCGGAGGTGCGGATGCTGGAGCAGAACGGAGAAGAGTATGCCTTCCAGTTTATCCGCCAGAAGATTTCCGATATTGAAATTACGCCCGCACAGCTGGCTCTGGATCCCTGTTCTGCCAGCTGCGTCATTACCGATGTCAATACGGGAGAGGTGCGCTGCCTGGTCACCTATCCAAGCTACGACAACAATAAGTTTTCCGGCACGGTGGATGCAGAGTATTACAGCAGATTAAATAATGACTTATCCCTTCCGCTGTTTAATAACGCCACACAGGCTCAGAAGGCGCCTGGTTCCACCTTTAAACCCATCATGGCCATTGCCGCCCTGGAAGAGGGCGTGGTGGGCCTGACGGATACGGTGGACTGTACGGGACGGTATACGGAGATCACGCCCAATATCCGGTGCTGGATTTACCCCGGCCGTCACAATGAGCTTAATGTGGAGCAGGCCATTCAAAACTCCTGCAACGTGTTCTTTTCAGAAATGGCCCATCGCCTTTCCACAGATGAAACCGGCGCCTATTCTCCGGAACGTGGAATCGAAGCCATCCGGAAATATGCTTCCATGTTTGGTTTAAATGAAACAACGGGCATTGAGATTTCTGAAACTGCCCCGCAGATGACCACAGAAAATCCGGAATCTTCCGCCATTGGACAGGGAACCAATGCCTACTCCAATGTCCAGCTGGCGCGCTACATTTCTGCCGTGGCCAACCGGGGAACGGTTTATCAGTTAAGTCTGCTGGATAAAATGACGGATTCCCAGGGAAATCTGGTGGAAGATTTCACACCGGCGGTCCGCTCAGAAGTGGATATTCAGGATTCCACCTGGAATGCAGTCCATACCGGTATGAGGCGGGTAATTTCCGACGGTTCCGCCAGCCGGATTTTCAATGATCTGGAAGTGAATATCGCCGGAAAGACCGGAACGGCTGAGGAAGTGAAGAACGGCCATACCATCAACCATGCCTTCTTCGTATCCTTTGCGCCTTTCGATCATCCGGAGATTGCCGTTACGGTCAATATTCCCTACGGATATACGTCCACCAACGCGGCCACTGCGGCAAAAAATATCTACCGGTTCTATTATGGCTACACCGATCTGGACTATATTCTGAACAACAGCGCGCTCAATGTCTCTACGGTAGAAATCGGAGACTAGCGCCGCAAGGAGTGAGATAGATGAAGAATGCGGTTGTAATCAAAGGAAACAAGGCCGGAATGACGGTCTACCTTGATCCTGAGCTTCCTTTTGAGGAGCTTTTGGAGGCTGTGGCAAAAAAATTCCAGAAAACGGCCAAATTCTGGGGCGCCGCCCAGATGACGCTGACTCTGGAAGGCCGCAGCCTGACGCCCCGGGAGGAAATGGAGGTTATTGATACCATTACGGAAAATTCGAACATTGAAATCCTCTGCCTTCTTGACACCGATGCCAACCGCATCGAGCGCTGCGAGAAGGCACTCAATGAAAAGCTGATGGAGCTTTCCTCCTTAACGGGTCAGTTCTACAAAGGAAATCTCCGGTCCGGAGACGTACTGGAGACGGAAACCAGCATCGTTGTCATCGGTGATGTGGAGCGGGGTGCCAGGGTGCTGGCCAAGGGAAACATCATCATCCTCGGCGCTTTAAGGGGAGCGGCACTGGCCGGTGCAGCCGGAAACATCAACGCAGTCATTGTCGCCTTTGAGATGGCTCCCTCCCAGATTAAAATTTCCGATCTTTCCTATCCGAAAGCCGAAAAAGGAAAGTCCCTGGGACGGGGGCCCATGATGATTCTTGTAGAAAATGGGCGGATTTGTGCCGAGCCAATCAAAAAGAGCTTTTTAAATGCATTAAATTTCATTTAATACTGGAAATATTTTTATTTTTCATGTAAGATATAACAGACAGGAAGCATGATGGGCAGTCCGGCTGCCTTAAAAGCTCCTTTGTCTGTTAAGAACAACTGAATACAGGAGGATATTCTTATGAGCGAAGTCATTGTTGTTACATCCGGTAAAGGGGGTGTGGGCAAAACGACGACCTCTGCGAATGTCGGAACCGGGCTTGCCATGCTGGGAGAAAAGGTGGTCCTGATTGATACGGATATCGGGCTGCGCAATCTCGACGTGGTGATGGGACTGGAGAACCGTATCGTCTACAATCTGGTGGACGTCGTGGAGGGGAATTGCCGTATGAAGCAGGCCCTTATAAAAGACAAAAGATATCCTAACCTGTTTTTACTTCCATCCGCCCAGACCCGGGACAAGTCTTCCGTTTCCCCAGGCCAGATTAAAAAGCTGGTGGATGGTCTGAGAGAAGAATTCGACTATGTGATTTTAGACTGCCCGGCCGGAATCGAGCAGGGCTTTAAAAACGCCATTGCAGGCGCGGACCGAGCTTTTGTTGTCACCACTCCCGAAGTATCTGCCATCCGGGATGCCGATCGGATTGTGGGGCTTCTGGAGGCCAATGAAATTACGAAAATTGATTTGATTGTCAACCGTGTCCGCATGGATATGGTCCGGAGAGGGGATATGATGTCCATTGAGGATGTGACCGATATTCTGGGGCTTCCCATTCTGGGCGCCATCCCGGATGATGAGGAAATTGTGATTTCCACCAATCAGGGAGAGCCTCTGGTGGGGATGAATGCTCCGGCCGGACAGGCCTATCTCAATATCTGCAAACGGGTGCTTGGTCAGGAGGTACCCATGATGGACCTTGAGAGAAACCGCGGCCTGTTCACCAGATTTGCAGGTTTCCTGAAACGGGCCTGAGAATGGCAAGACTGACTGATATCCTGACAAAGAGGAATTCCGGATGCATCGCCAAGCGCAGACTCCGGCTGGTCCTGGTTTCGGATCGGGCCGGCTGTACGCCGGAAATCCTGGAAATGATCAAGGACGACATGATAAAGGTAATCTCAAAATACATGGAAATCGATGCCGATGGACTGGAAATCAAGGTTTCCAGAGTGGAGGAGCGGAAAACGGGAGCCAGGCTCCCTGTTCTGTATGCCAGCATTCCTGTTCGTGCCTTGCTTGCGAAAGGGACATATTGAACATGTTTTCAGAATACAATTTCAGGGCTTTTAATTTCCGCCTCCTTTTTTACGCAGTTGCCCTAAGCCTCATCGGCGTTATTGTGATCAACAGCGCGGTGGGAGAGGAAAAAACCTATGTAACCAGGCAGCTTGTGGGCCTTTTCGGCGGTCTTCTGGCTGCAGCGGTTCTTTCTGTTCTTAATTACAGGTACCTGTCAAGATTTGCCGTCATAGCTTATCTTGGATGCCTGGCCATTCTTCTGGCCGTTATCATTGCCGGCCAGTTAGGCGGAGCCGGAAGCGGCTCCAGGCGGTGGATTACCCTGCCGGTGCTGGGGCGGTTTCAGCCGTCTGAATTTGCTAAAATCGGCCTGATTTTCTTCTTTTCCTGGTTTCTTCATAAAAACCAGGAAAGGATCAATCAGCCCGTAACTCTGCTTATGCTGGCCGGTCTGGCGGCTGCCCCGCTCCTTCTCATCCTGGAGCAGCCGGATCTTTCCACCAGCATCGTAATTATGTTTACCATACTCTGCATGGTTTTCATTTCCGGAATCAGCTACCGGCTGATCTTTACGGCGGCTGCCATCGGGATTCCCTCCCTGGCTGCTGTCATGTACCTGGCTCACCAGGGGCTGGTACCGTTCATTGAACCGTATCAGGTAAACCGGGTTCTTGCCTTCATCAATCCGGAAAAGTACGCAGAGCTTAATCTTCAGCAGGATAATTCCCAGATGGCCATCGGCTCGGGAATGCTGTATGGAAAAGGGCTGTTTAATGATACAGCCATTTCAGTCAAAAACGGAAACTATCTATCAGAAGAGCACACGGATTTCATTTTTTCGGTGATTGGGGAGGAGCTTGGATTTGTCGGCTGCATGGTTGTCCTTCTGCTTTACCTTCTGTTTGTTTATGAGTGTCTCAGGATGGCAGGCAGGGCAAGGGATATGACCGGAAAGCTCATCTGTGCGGGAATGGCTGCGCTTGTGGGATTCCAGTCTTTTACCAACATTGCAGTGGCCACCGGCGTTTTTCCGAATACGGGACTCCCGCTTCCGTTTATCAGTTACGGAGTCAGCTCTCTGGTAAGTTTATATATAGGAATTGGACTGGTATTGAATGTCGGACTTCAGCAGAGTAAACTGGAAAACTAGGAGGTATCGCATATGAATGTGGGACTGATTGCTCATGACGCAAAGAAAAAACTGATGCAGAATTTCTGTATTGCCTATAAGGGAATCCTATGCAAGCACACCCTTTACGCCACCGGAACCACCGGAAAGCTGATCGAGGAAGTGACCAACTTAAATATTCATAAGTTTCTTCCCGGTCATCTGGGAGGGGAGCAGCAGCTGGGCGCCCTCATCGAAAACAATGATATGGACATGGTGATTTTCC
Organism: Candidatus Copromonas faecavium (nom. illeg.); assembly: GCA_018712915.1. Taxonomy (GTDB): domain Bacteria; phylum Bacillota; class Clostridia; order Lachnospirales; family Lachnospiraceae; genus Copromonas; species Copromonas faecavium. The sequence goes on from DVGC01000001.1 coordinate 40,212, forward strand.
TCAGAGACCCGCTGTCTCCCAAATCCCATGAACCGGATGTCAACAAAGCCGTTCGTCTGTGTGACATCCACAATGTTCCCCTGGCAACCAACCTGGCAACGGCCGAGCTTCTGGTAAAAGCTCTGGAACGCGGAGATCTGGAATGGAGAGAAATGTACAAATAATGAAAGGGAAACCGGTTTTCCAGGTCTTCCTTTCGTTCCTGCGGTCATCCGGCAGATTGGCCGTTTTTCTGGCACTTGGCATGTTCTTCTGCCTGAATCTGACCGGATGCGGACAGAACGAGCTGGAGCAGGCTTATTCCTTTTCCGAGCGGAGTTCTGCCTTTCTGACAGGGCAGGGCGGCGGAAAAGCGCCTGCTTTTGCAGAGGAGCTCTGCGTCATCACCGGTGAAGATGATCAGACAGAAACGCTGACTGCCCAGGCGGCCGGCCTGTTTGATTTGTCCGGAGGCGAATCGCTGTTCCATCAAAACGCCCTGCAGCAGATGAATCCTGCCAGCACAACAAAAGTCATGACAGCCATTGTGGCTCTGGAGCATGGAAATCTTTCAGATATGGTAACCGTAACGGATGCGGCAATCATTACAGAAGCCGGATCCTCCATGGCCGGAATCTCGCCCGGAGATGAGCTGACCCTGGAGCAGCTTCTTTACGGCCTGATGATTCCGTCCGGAAACGATGCCGCCAATGCCATCGCTGTCCATATTGCCGGTTCCATCGAAGATTTTGCTGCCATGATGAATGAGGAAGCCCACAGGATCGGTGCCACCGGAACCCATTTTGTCAATGCCAACGGTCTGACGGCAGAGGGCCATTATACGACTGCCTACGATTTGTACCTGATGTTCCGAAAGGCTCTTACTTACGATACCTTCCGGGAGATTATCGGTGCTCATTCCTACACAGCCGTTTATAAGGACGGGCAGGGAAATGAAAAAACATCGGAATGGACCGTGGGAAATTACTATATGAACGGCAAGGCGGAAACACCGGAAGGACTTACGGTCTTTGGCGGAAAAACAGGGACAACCCAGGCGGCTGGCTACTGTCTCGTGATGGGAAGCAGGACAGAAGACGGCAAAGAATATGCTTCCGTGGTGATGAAATCAGAAAGCCGGAATGCCCTTTACGAGGACATGACCAAGATCCTTTCTAAAATTGTCAAATAGTGATTGCAATTTTTCAGCAAATAATCTATAATCAATACATATAAAAACGATTTTTTATACAAAATATATAAAATCTAAGGAGGAGATCATTATGGTTCAGATTATCGCAGGCAGAAAAGGAAAAGGAAAGACAAAATATTTGCTGGACATGGCCAATACCGCTATCAAAGAATCCAAAGGCTCCATCGTATATTTAGATAAAAGCTCCAAGCATATGTATGAGCTCAGCAACAAAATCCGTTTAATCAATGTGGCCGAATTCCCGGTACATAGCCCTGAGGGTTTCATCGGTTTTCTCTGCGGAATCATTTCCCAGGATCATGATCTGGAGGTCATGTATCTTGACAGCTTCTTAAAGCTTTCCAGCCTGGAGGGAGAAGACATCAGCCAGACTCTGTCAGAGCTGGAGCAGTTAAGCGTCAAATATCATGTAAACTTTGTTTTAAGCGTATCTCTTGACGGAGAAGAACTTCCTGCTTCTGCAAAAGATATGGTTCTGGTTGCTTTATAAATGACAGCTCCTTAAATTTTACCAATAAAAAGGATCCTGCTTTGTGGGATCCTTTTTTGTTGCACTTTTCCCGGAAAAGCAGTACAATCATAATGCGGCTCATGGCAGGCCTGTTTTCCATATAACCGCATCCGGAAATGCACCATGTCTGAGGGGCTGATTTATATTTCTAATATCAGGAGGAAGTGAATGGCGAAAAAAAAGAACAAAAAAATTGTTCGGTATCGCCGGCCTTTGAATATCAATGTGGGGATGATTATATTCGCCCTGATTTTTGCATACATGGCCTTTTACGTCTATACCTATGCCCGGCGCGACAAAATTGAATTTTATGAAGTCGTAGAAGGCGGAATCGTAAATGATCAGAGACATACCGGCATTATTTTCCGGAACGAGGAAGTAAAATATACCGACCGGGCCGGAAACATCAATTTCTATCTTCAGGAAGGGAAGCGGGCAGCCGTAGGCACCAGAATCTATTCCATAGATGAGACGGGAACCATTTCCCAGCTTCTGGCAGAACAAACCGGAGATTCCGTATCCCTGTCTTCGGAAAACCTTTCTTCCCTGCAGAAGGAACTTTCTTCCTTCAGCCAGACCTTTCAGGAGACAAATTTCCGGGAAGTTTATGACGTAAAATACACCCTGGATTCCAGAGTTCTGGAATACGTCAGCGTGGATGCCATGAAAAACCTGGACAGCATTCTGGAAGAAGCGGGAGCCAATTTCACCCAGGTCCGTTCCGATGCCGCAGGCGTTGTATCCTATTCGGTGGATTCCATGGAGAGCTTATCCCCGACCCAGGTAACGGCTGATATGTTTGACCGATCCCAGTACACCAAAACAGGAGTCCGTTCCGGGCAGCTGGTGGAAAGCGGTGCGCCTGCCTATAAGCTTATTACCTCAGAAGACTGGTCCATCGTGTTCCAGATGACTCCGGAGGAAATTTCCCAGTATGGGGACAAGACTTCCCTGTCTTTAAAATTTGATGGAACCGGACTGGAAACCTCCGCAGCATTTTCTATGATTACGGGAGCAGACGGCGGAACTTACGGGAAGCTGGATTTTAACAAATACATGGAACAGTTTATTTCTGACCGGTTTGTGGATTTTGAGATCCTGACAGATGAAGTTCAGGGTCTTAAAATTCCCAGAACGGCCGTGACAACCATGAATTTTTACATCGTTCCCAGAGATTTTTATGTCAGCTCAGAAAACGGATCGGCCAGCGGCTTTTACCGGGAAGTATACTCAGAGAACGGTCCCAGCATGGAATTGATTTCTCCGACGATTTACAATGCGGATGAGGAATATTATTATCTGGACGCAGGAGAGAGCAGTGAAGTCAAAGCAGGCGATTACCTGATTAAGGCTGATTCCCAGGAGCGCTATCAGGTGGGCGCCATGGAAGCAGTGGAAGGCGTGTTCAATATCAACCGGGGCTATACCATTTTCCGTAAAATCGAGGTATTAAGCTCCAACGATGAATTTTATACCGTAGCCAAAGGAACCGATTACGGCCTGTCCGTATACGATCACATCGTTCTGGACGCGTCCAGCGTATCCGGCAACGGGATCGTGCTTTACCAGTAATTCTCTTTCAGGGTGCGGTTCTTAAACTTTTGATTCAGGAGGGAAAAAACATGTCAGTGACAGAAAACATAAAAAATATTCATGAACGGATGGCGGCCGCCTGTGCCCGTTCCGGACGCCGGATGGAGGATATCACACTGGTTGCCGTCAGCAAAACAAAACCGGTTTCCATGATGCAGGAAGCCTATGAGACAGGATGCCTGGATTTTGGAGAAAATAAGGTGCAGGAAATCGTGAATAAGAAGCCGCAGATGCCGGAGGACGCCAGGTTCCACATGATTGGCCATCTGCAGACTAATAAGGTGGGACAGGTCATCGATAAGGCGGTTCTGATTCATTCGGTGGACAGCCTCCATCTGGCTGAAAAGATTGAAAAGGAAGCCGAAAAACGGGAGATGATTTCGGATATCCTTCTGGAGGTCAATGTGGCCAGGGAAGAGAGCAAGTATGGAATGTTTCTTGAGGATGTGACAAAAAATCTGGAAGTCATTTCCAGATTCCCCCATATTCGCGTAAAAGGCCTGATGACCATTGCACCAAATGTAGAAAATGCAGAAGAAAATCGAAAATTTTTTAAAGAATTATATCAATTATATGTTGACATCAAAAGTAAAAACATTGATAATGGTACCATGAGTATGCTTTCCATGGGTATGACCGGAGATTTTGAGGTTGCCATTGAGGAAGGCGCAACTCTGATAAGAGTCGGAACCGGAATTTTTGGTTCCAGATAGATTGGAGAGGAACAGGTTATGAGCTTTTTAAGCAAACTGATGGATACAATGCGCTTAAATGACAACGACGATGACGATGACTACTTCCTGGACAGTGACTACGAAGATGATGAGAAACCGGCGAGAAAGAGCCTGTTTAAGAGACAGGCTGGTGACGACTATGAAGATGACTATGAGGACGAGCCTGCAAAACCAAGATTTCTTCCGCGCCCCGCAAACAACAATAAGGTTGTTTCCATGCGGCGGGGAATGGAGGTTTCCCTGATTAAGCCTACCTCCCTTGATGACGCCAAGGAAATCTGCGATTATCTGCTGGCCGGCAAGGCAGTTGTTTTAAATATGGAAGGAATCCATATGGAGACGGCACAAAGAATCATTGATTTTACTTCCGGAGCCACCTATTCCCTCAGTGGAAATCTCCAGAAAATCTCCAATTACATATTTATTGCCACGCCGCCGTCCGTGGAACTTTCGGGAGATTTTCAGGATCTGCTTTCAGGCGGAAATCTTGATGTTTCCGGCCTGAACATTCATCTTTAGAAGGAATATCAACGAGTGAAGCAAATGGAAAAAGAAGAACAGCTTTTCAGGAAACGAATCTGTGAACTGGCGGCCCTTTCCTATGAACGGGATATTCCGGTTCATACAAATTTTCTGACTTTGAACGAACAGGCTGTTTTCCAGAGTATTTCTGCCACGCTGCCGCCGGTAAAGTACGAGCTTGCCGGCGGCAGCGCAATGTCTGAACGGAAGGTGCTCTGTTTTCTTCCCTCCTACGAGGAAGAACCGGGACAGCTTCCTTTTTCCTGTGTGGAAATCAGGCCGTCAAATCCCAGATTTTCCGAATCCCTGACGCACCGGGATTTTCTCGGCGCCATCATGAATCTCGGGATTGAGCGGGATATGATTGGTGATATCCTCTCAAACGGTCAGGGCGCTTATGTGTTCGTTATGAATCCGATGGTTTCCTATCTGACAGAGCAGCTGACCACGGTCAGGAAAACGCCTGTATCCCTCTCTGTCAGAGAGGACCCGGCGGCCTTTCCTCAGCCGGAATTTGAACGGCTGGAGGGTACCTTAAGTTCCGTCCGCCTGGATGCCGTCATTGCGCTCTGCGGACGGATGTCCCGGGGAAAGGCCGCAGACCTGATTGAGGGCGAAAAAGCCTTGTTAAACGGGCAGCCCTGCATGTCCGTATCCCGGCAGATGAAGGAAGGAGAGGTCTTGTCTCTCCGCGGGATCGGAAAATTTCGTCTGGAGTCCATCGGAGCGCCAACGAAAAAGGGCCGGATTCCCGTGGTAATATTGAAATACCGGTAGAAAACAGCACTTTTAAACGCAATTCTATTAAAAAACCTACTCTGTATGCAGAAAGGAGTGCCAAATATGCAGATGGAAAAAATGGAACGGATTCCCGTCTCTCAAAACGGGAATCATATGTATGATATTGTACTGGATCGTTCTTTTCAGGGCCTCCAACGGGAATTAAAGGCTCTGGGAACAGAGTCCAGAAAGCTTTGTATTGTTACTGATACCAATGTAGCACCTCTTTATCTGCAGGAGATTCTGGATATCACCGCCGGCTGCTGCCGTCAGGCAGATTCCTTGGTCATTCCGGCCGGAGAAGAGCATAAAAATCTGGATACGGTCCGGACCGTCTATGAATTTTTGATCGAACGTCATTATGACCGGAAGGATTTATTAGTGGCTCTGGGCGGCGGCGTTGTGGGAGATCTCTGCGGCTTTGCGGCGGCTACCTACCTGCGTGGTGTCGGTTTTGTTCAGATTCCGACCACCCTTTTATCCCAGGTGGATTCCAGCATCGGCGGAAAAACAGGAGTCGATTTTGACGCATATAAAAATATGGTGGGAGCATTTCATATGCCGCGTCTGGTCTATGCCAATGTTTCTGCTCTGAAAACTCTCCCGGCCCTTCAGTTTTCATCGGGAATGGGCGAGGTCATCAAGCACGGCCTGATCCGGGACCGGGAATATTTCGACTGGATTCTTTCCCATGAAAGGGATATTCTGGCCCATGATCCGGAAACGCTGGCACTGATGATTCAGGGAAGCTGTCTGATTAAGCGGGAAGTGGTGGAGCTGGATCCCACGGAGCAGAATGAGCGGGCTGCCTTAAATTTCGGCCATACCCTGGGCCATGCCATTGAAAAACTGAAGCAGTTTTCCATGCCTCACGGCCTCTGTGTGGCTCTTGGCGCCCTTGCAGCCATGCGGCTGTGTGTGAATCGGGGAATGGTATCGGAAGCCGACACAGAGGCGTACAGAGGCGCTCTCAGGGCCTTTGACCTGCCCCAGACGGTTTCCAGCCTCAAGGAGGACGATGTGCTGGCCGCCACAAAAAGCGATAAAAAAATGGAGGCAGGCATCATTAAATTTATTCTTCTGAACGGCGTGGGACACGCATACATCGACCGGACTGTAACAGAGGATGAAATGAGGCAGGCTCTGCATGAAATTATGAGGTAAGGCTGCCCCGGGTTCTTCCCGCATCAAAGAAATAACTGTATAAAGGAGTCTTTAATGAATAGCTTATGGAAGCGCTACGGCCTTTTTGGCCTGCTTGCCCTGATTCTTGTGGCCTTTGATCAGTGGACCAAGGCCCTGGCTTTCCGCATGCTGCGGACAGAAGGCCCTCTGGTACTGATAGAGGGAGTCTTTGAACTGCATTATTCCGAAAACCGCGGTGCCGCCTTCGGAATTTTACAAGGGAAGCAATGGTTTTTCCTTCTTGTCGCGGCAGCTGTTGTAGTGATCATTCTTTTGTTTCTCTCCAGACTGCCATGGACCCGACGGCTTGCCCCGTTATTTTTCTGCCTGGTTCTTCTTTGTTCCGGCGCAGTTGGAAACGTCATAGACCGGCTCCTCAGAGGTTTCGTGGTGGATTTCTTTTATTTCCGCCTGATTGACTTTCCGATTTTCAATGTGGCTGACTGTTATGTGGTTGTATCCGCCATCCTTTTGATTTTGCTGACCGGTTTCTGGTACAAGGACGAAGATTTTTCCTTCCTGCAGGAAAAAGGAACAGCGGATGCAAAGCAGAACAGAAGCGGCAGACCTGAAAAGGAAAATGGAACGCACCAGGACACCGGCAAATAAAAGAGAATTTACAAAATGTCAAGCAAACGGAAGGAGATGGCAGGAAATGAGCAGGCTGTATGTAACAGAAGAATCAGAGGGAGACCGGATTGACCGGTTTCTGGCGGAAAAATGTGAAGATCTGTCCCGCTCCTTCCTGCAGAAGCTTCTAAAGTCCGGCCAGGTTTTCGTCAATGGAAAGGCCGTCAAAGCCAGCTACCGGGTCATGGAAGGCGATGAGGCAGTGTTTGAGGTACCTGATGCCATCGAGCCGGAAATTCTTCCGGAAAACATTCCCCTGGATATCCTTTATGAGGACCAGGATGTGATTGTGGTGAACAAACCCAAGGGGATGGTGGTCCATCCGGCCGCCGGACATTATACAGGGACCCTGGTGAATGCTCTGATGTATCATTGCCGTGAGGATCTGTCCGGCATCAACGGTGTATTGCGTCCCGGAATCGTCCACCGGATTGACATGGACACCACCGGAGCCATCATTGCCTGTAAAAATGATCTGGCCCATTCCTCTATTGCCGCCCAGCTAAAGGAGCATTCCATCACCAGGCGGTATGAGGCCATCGTCCATGGTGTTTTAAAAGAAGATGAGGGTACCATAAACGCTCCCATCGGGCGCAGTCCGAAAGACCGCAAAAAAATGGCGGTTCATGTGCCTGGCGGCAAACCGGCGGTCACTCATTACCGGGTTCTGGACCATTATCAGAATTTTACTCATATTGAATGCCGGCTGGAAACAGGCCGGACCCACCAGATCCGGGTGCATATGGCCTCCCTTGGTCACCCACTTTTAGGAGATCAGGTTTATGGACCTTCCAAATGTCCTTATAAGCTGCAGGGGCAGACGCTTCATGCCGGGGTTCTCGGTTTTCTGCATCCCAGAACCGGCGCATATATGGAATTTACAGCCCCTCTGCCTGATTATTTCCGGCATCTGCTGGATATCTTAAAATAGCCTGCAGGCGACGGTTTTCCATTCGGATATTCCTTCCGGAATGATATTTCTTATCCGGCATCTTTTCCTGAGCAATGCTGCCCATACTTCCGCATTGTTCAGGATTTTTTGTTTGATTTGTGGGATAACTCTTGCAATTTTCCGAAAACAATGTATAATAAGAATAGAACACCATACAATTACAGACAGGAAGGAGCGGTGGGTATGAGTGATCATCTCGTTATTACAATTGGCCGTGAATGCGGCAGCGGTGGCAGACATATCGGAAAAATGCTGGCAGAGGAGCTTGGAATTAAATGCTATGACAAGGAACTGCTGAACCTGGCAGCAAAGGAAAGCGGGTTATGCCGGGAATTGTTTGAGTCTCATGACGAAAAGCCCACCAACAGCTTTCTGTATTCCCTCGTGATGGATACGTATTCTCTGGGCTACACCAATTCCGCTTACCGGGATATGCCGATTAATCACAAAATCTTTCTGGCTCAGTTTGACACCATTAAAAAGCTGGCTACAGAAGAGTCCTGCATTATCATCGGCCGGTGCGCAGATTATGCTCTGGCAGATTTTCCCAATGTGGTAACGGTATTTGTCACTGCAGATGACGATGTGAAGATTCACACTCTGATGGAGCGTCATAAGATTTCCGAATCGGAAGCCAAGGATATGATGATTAAGACGGATAAACGCCGTTCCAGCTATTATAATTATTATTCCAATAAGCGCTGGGGCGATACGAGAAGCTACGATCTCTGCCTGAACAGCAGCAAGGTGGGTTTGGATGGAGCAGTGCAGATTATCCGGTCTTTCGCCGATCTGAAAATAGCTCACAAAAACCGGAAATAAGCAGGCATAAAGACCCGGAGCAGGAAAAGACTACTGAAACAGAAGAATCCGGCACAGAAACCAACACGGAAGTATCCGGAAGAAGAAAAAAGAACAAAAGAGAAATCTATAGGGGCGCAGTCTTAAAGGCTGCGTCTTTTTGTGTTCCGGGGAGCATGACATCTTCGTATTCCGGATTTCCTGATTTCATGTCCTCTTTTTGTTCCGGATACCGCAGTTTCTCTTCTTCTGCAAAAATTAAGATTAACTTAACATCCTTTTCCTGACAGTCATGATATAATGGAACGCAGGCATGTCTATCCATGTCTTTCCCGCGCATTCCGTGTGTTTTGACATACCAGGCGCAGCCTGAACTTCTTGTTGACAACAATATTTGACAGAAAGATGAATCCATGAAAAAACCTGTTTTTAATTTTAAATCAATCCGGCCTGCTGCGGTTATGGCCCTCTGCACCTGCATTGCCTTTTCCGCTGCGGCTCCCTATGTTCCTGCCAGCGCCGTATCCGGTTCTGCCCCCGAGTCTCCTGCAGAAACGGAGACCGAAGCTGCAGAGACCGAAGCAGTCACTCCGGTTTCTGCAGAAGCTGCAAAGCCGGATCCCTCTATTCTTACTCTTGCTTCTGTTTATGATAAAGAGAGCGGCAGAAGCTATGCGGAAATCCTGATGCGGGATCTGATTGAGCTGGATTCCGCATGGTATTCCGAAATCTATGGACTGGCTTCTGCAGCCCCTCAAAGTGTGGCTCCCAGGCTGAATCGTTCTGAGGATTCCCTGCTTGGCCGGTATTCCCCCCTGTCTGCCAGCCATTCCGAAAGTGACCCTTCCACCTGGATTGTGGAACAGTTTAAAAACGTCACCATTTCCTTTGCTGACAGCAGCGGAGTCACAAGTTCTGCTGTTTCCAATGCACAGGATCTGGTTTCCATGGTCAATGTTTATGCCTATTATCATGACATGACGCTGGACGAACTCCGGCAATATGCCAAGACACTTTGGACTTCTTCCCATTCCTATCAGCTTTCCATGAGAGATGTTTACTTCTGCGAAGGATGCGTCGATCCTCTGGCCGTATCTTCCCCGGAAGAGCAGGACACAGACCTGGCCGGAGAAGACAGCCTTGGCACCAGTACCATTCACACCGAAATCCTGGCGGCAGAGCCGGAATCTGCTGCGGAAGAAATCACTGAAACAGAAGGAACCGGAGCTTCGGAAAGTTCTGATTCTTCTTATAAAGAATCCGGTTCTCCGGAATCAATGGATTCTTCCCTGAATGGGACCGAAACTTCAGAGGTATTTGCTTCTTCCCGCAATCAGTCCGAAGCTGCGTCAACGTTTAACGATTCTTTTTCCGGTAACAGCAATGGAAGAGAGGTCTCAGGGGAAGCCGGTTCTGGAGACGAAGCCGGCTCTCCGGGAACGGTTGATTTTTCCCTTAATGGGTCCGAAATTTCAGAAACATCAGAAACATCCAGTGCTGAAGAATCCCCGGCCGTCCTCAAATCGGAAGCTTCCAAAGAAAGAACCTTAAGTGCTTTGGAGGCTCTGGCCGCCACAGCCGACAGCGTATATCAGGAAACAGAAGGGCCGGAAGCAGTGATTCCGGCAGAAAGCGAAGAAAATTCCGATCATGCAGGCAATAAGGAACAGGACACGGCAGGCGCAGCCTCACAGATGAGCATGGCAGACTCTGCTGAATCACAGGCCCATTCCGGCTCTGAAGAACACGTCCTGCCCGGAGATGCAGCAGAGACTTCGATTTCTGAGACATCCGGCTTTTCTGAAAACCTGGCCACTGTTTCCAACGCGGAAAGCCTGTCCGCCGGCGAAAACGGAGACTCTGAGGTTTTGGATTCCGCTTCGGAAGACGGCGCTTTCATCTGTCCCGGACACATAGATTTGCAGATTTCTGCTCAGATTCATACCTTCCAGGACGGAAACCGCCTGTTTGAGCTGGACAGTCAAGGAACGGCAGAAGAGGAGGCTGTCAGCGAATGGCCCGGTTGGAACAATGTTACCCGTTCCTACGCAAGGAGGCTGTCCCGCGAGGACTGGACAGAATCTTATGGCCTGACCATTCTGGTTGAAGGATCGAAGGCACCGCTTTCCAGCACGGAAATTGAATCCTATCTATCCCTCCTACCTTCCGATACTTCAGAAACCCGAAAGCAGATTATTCGTTTTGCTCTGGAGTCGGTAGGAAAAATTCCTTATTATTGGGGCGGAAAGGCAGGCACCAAAGATTATGACGGGAATCATTTTGGCTCCGTCACAGTTCCTGACCACCGCGGCCGGATCCTGAAAGGACTGGACTGCTCCGGCTGGGCCAGCTGGGTCTATTGGAGCGTTACAGGGACAAGACTTCCCTATGAAGGAACGGAAGGTCTGTGCACCCTTGGACGCCAGGTGGCGCGAGAGGAACTCCAGCCAGGAGATTTAATTATTGTAACCGGCGAGACTCCCCATGTTGTCATGTTCCTAACCTGGGCAGAAAACGGCCAAATCCAGTGCATCCATGAAACCGGCTCCGCAAATAATGTCACCATCAGTACAGTGACCGCTGACTGGCCATACTACAGGAATCTGCTGGATTAACGGCGTGCTTCTGAGCATCCGGTTTCGGTAAAAATTTGCTCTGAATCCCGGGCAGAAGATAGGAGCTGGCTGATCCAGCGCTGAAAGTCTGGATTGACCGATTGCATACAGGCGGTTCTAACTATGCGCGAAAGAATACTTTAACGAATAATTATAGCAGATTTATCCGGTTTATCTCCAAAACTCCATCTTTTATCGAATTTCTGATGAAATTTCCTCCTTCTTCGGGTATACTTATTTCATAGCGGTTTTACTGCTTTCTTTCCCTGGGTATACTGTTTTATACTCCTTTATACCCATTTTCACTATTAATTATTTTTACTCCGGCACACATGCCGGCCTGATAAAAATAAAATCATCCGCTTTTATTCGTTTTCAATGCGTGATTTAAATTACATACTTGAGGTGTTTTTAATGAAACTACAGCGTCTTCTCAGCCTGACAAGAAAGGCAATTGATGATTACCAGATGATTGATGCAAATGACAAAATTGCGGTAGGCATTTCCGGCGGCAAAGACAGTCTCGCCTTGCTCTATGCCTTGCATGAGCTCAGCCGTTTTTATCCAAAGCCCTTCTCTCTTCATGCTTTCACCGTTGACCTGGGCTTTGGAATCCAGGATTTTACGGCCATAGAGGCCCTTTGCAGAGGTTTTTCTGTCCCCTATACAGTTATTCCCACTGACATCGCGGAAATCGTCTTTAAGACCCGTCAGGAGTCCAATCCCTGCTCCCTCTGCGCCAAAATGCGCAAAGGCGCGTTAAATCAGGCGGCCAAAGCCGCCGGCTGCAATAAAATTGCCTATGCCCACCACAGAGATGACATCATCGAGACCATGCTGCTTTCTCTGATTTACGAAGGACGGTTCTATGCATTTTCTCCCAGAACATACCTGGACCGAATGGACCTTACGGTCATCCGTCCGCTAATGTATGTATCAGAGGCAGAAGTCATCGGTTTTAAAAATAAATATCATCTGCCTGTATGCAAAAACCCGTGTCCTGCCGACGGCAGAACAAAAAGAGAATTTGTTAAGCAGCTGACCAATCAGCTGAATCGGGAAACACCCGGCGTCCGGGACAGGTTCTTCCATGCGGTTTTAACCGGACACATCGACGGATGGCCGGAACCCGTTTCCCATTCAGAAAAAAGCACTGCACCAGGGAGGCATCATCATGGCAAATCTGACTTATCATGAACAAAAAGATATTGAAAATGTAAAGCGGCTCCGGGCATTGGTAAAGGAACTCCCCTCCTTCTGCTCCGATTTTTTCCGCGGAATTGAAACCACAACTTCAACGAAGACACGTATCGCCTATGCCTATGATCTGAGAATCTTTTTTGAGTTTCTACGGCAGGAAAATCCGGAAATCTCCAGGCATCCCGATACGATTACACTCTCCATGCTGGAGCAGCTGACGGTTACGGACATGGAAGAATATGTGGATTATTTAAAATGCCATCCGTCTGTCACCAAAGAAGACGTTACCAACGATGAGCGGGGAATCATGCGGAAAATCTCCTCTCTCCGGAGTTTTTACAATTATTTTTACCGCAACCAGCGCATCGAAAAGAATCCGGCCGCTCTCCTGCGGATGCCGAAGCTCCATGAAAAAAACATTATCCGTTTGGAAATCGATGAAGTGGCCAGGCTTCTGGACCTGGTGGAAGACGGAGAAAAGCTGACAGAAAAACAGAAAGTATATCATGAGCGGACAAAAAACAGAGATTTGGCCCTTCTGTCCCTGCTTTTGGGAACAGGAATGCGGGTTTCCGAATGCGTCGGCCTGAATACAGAGGATATTGACTTGGATACCTGCGGAGCCAGAATTTACCGAAAAGGCGGAAAGGAAGCCATCGTCTATTTCAGCGATGAGGTACGCGATGTTCTCGAGCAGTACATAAATGAACGGAAAACCATCGATGCCGCCGCCGGACATGAAGATGCATTGTTCTTATCGCTTCAGAAAAAGCGGCTCAGCGTACGGAGCGTGGAAAACCTGGTGAAAAAATACGCCAGCCTGGTCACTCCTTTAAAAAAGATTACGCCCCACAAATTAAGGAGCACCTACGGAACCAATCTGTACCGGGAAACCGGCGACATTTATCTTGTTGCGTCAGTTCTTGGACATAATGATGTCAATACGACCAGGAAACACTATGCAGCTCAGGAGGATGAACGCCGCAAGAGCGCCAGAAATATTGTTAAATTGCGGGAACCGTAAAAGCCGCCGGCACAGCCTCTTACTGCATCGGTCTCTCGGAAAAATAAACAATGGCAAGGGAATCGCCCGCATGAATCCGGTCGGAAGCCATTCGATTCATGGATTTCAGTTCCCTTATATATTCCCGAATGCTCATTCCGGAATTTTTATGATACCGGGAGGCAATGGACCAGAGTGTATCGCCCTCTTTTATTTCGATATTGGTATAATAACGGTCATAGGCTTCGCTTCTGCTCTCTCCGCTTGCCATTGCCAGAGTTTTTCCAAAAAAACAGGAAATCAGCATAACAGACATAATAAAAGCAACTGCATACTTCTTCATCTCATATCCCTCCAGTAAAAACGTTTGTTCTGCAAACATATGTTCTTGCCTTATTATATATTCCGAACATATGTTTGTCAATATTTTTTCGAACAAAAGTTTGCTTTTTTGCCTGACATATGCTAGTATTATTGTATGGAACAGAGGATTCAGGAACCATTGCTGCACATAAGCAGTTTGTATATGAATTTGAAAAACATTATGATTTTGAAAAAATGGATGCAAGAAGGAGGACTCTATGAGCCAGGGAAAAATCACTGAAAAGCAGAAAGAAATTCTTGAATATATAAAAGAAACTATTTTAAGCAAGGGTTATCCGCCTGCTGTGCGGGAGATCTGCGAGGCAGTTCATTTAAAATCCACCTCCTCCGTGCACTCTCACCTGGAATCTCTGGAAAAAAACGGCTATATCCGCAGAGATCCAACCAAACCGAGAACCATCGAAATCCTTGATGATGATTTTGCGCTCACAAGACGTGAGGTTGTGAATGTTCCAATTGTCGGAACAGTGGCTGCCGGTACGCCGATTCTGGCACAGGAAAATATCGAAGAATACTTCCCGATACCGGTGGAAATGCTGCCCAACAAGGAAATTTTCATGCTGCGGGTCAAAGGAGACAGCATGATCGAAGCGGGAATTTTGAATAACGACAATGTCATCGTGGAAAAGCAGCCTACAGCGGAAAACGGTGATGTGGTAGTTGCTCTGATTGACGATTCTGCGACGGTAAAAACCTTCTATAAGGAAAACGGCCACTACCGCCTTCAGCCCCAGAACCGGACAATGGATCCGATTATCGTAAACGATGTGGAAATCCTTGGAAAAGTCATCGGTGTCTTCCGAATGATGAAATAAGGCTGAAAAAGAGAAAGAAAATGCCCGGACCGCGCAAAGCAGTTCGGGCATAAAAGTACGGTATTCCGTTCATAAAACCAGTTCCGAAACCGTTCCAGAACCATCGTCCTATCCTATTCCTGATCGGAACCGGAAGAAGGTGTTTCTGTTTTTCCCTCTTCTCCCAGCTCATCTACGGATTCTAAAACCTTTCCGTCGCGCCAGATACGCTCCAAATCATAGAACAGGCGATCCTCTTTGGAGAACACATGGATAATCACATCGCTGTAATCCATCAGCACCCATGTGGAGCCGCTGTTGCCCTCCTTCTGACGGCAGGGGTATCCGGCTTTATAAAGAACCTCCTCCACATTATCTACCAGAGCCTGAAGCTGGTTAATATTGGAAGCGCTGGCGATGACGAAATAATCGGCAATCACAGACACCTTCTCAATGTCGATAATTTTGATATCTTCGCCTTTTTTCTCCTCCAAAGCTGCGACGGCGAGCCTTACCATATCTTTTGACTGATTCAAGTGTGCGTTCCTCCTTGCTGTTTTTTTCATATTTACCAAGATTTTTATTTGTTTCTTCTGTCTCTTCCGCTGTCTGCGGGGATACCATCTCCCGCCGCTCCTCTCCCGGTTTCAATGACGCGGCATCTCTTCTCTTTTTCAGCACAACGCGTCTCATATCCTCACAGGCCATCTCTGTCATGGGATCGATCAGGATTCCGCTTTCTTTTAAATATTCCAGCGTTTGCTCCATGATGGACAAACACGCCTCATCCAAATCAAGAAAGGCCTGTTTCCGAAGCTCCGGAAGATGCTTTGCCCTGTCCCGTCCCGGTTCAATGTAATCGGCCACATACAAAATCTTATCCAGAAGGGACATCCCTGGCTTGCCTGTGTTGTGGCACCGGATGGCGCTTTTGATTTCCTCATCCTCAATTCCGTATTTTTCCCCGGCCATCCAGGCTCCCAGCTTGGCATGCAAAAGAGCCGGATCCTGTTCTTCCGCTTGGGTAATCGGAATTTCCCGTTCCCGGCATTTTCTTAACAGCGTTGGACCGTCATACCGCTTGGCACAGTCATGAAGCAGGCCAGCCAGTTCCGCCTGCCGCAAATCACAACCATACCGCATGGCCAGAGCCGCGCAGGTAAATTCCACGCCCAATGTATGCTCAAAACGGCGGGCATCCAGTTTTTTCTTTAAGTGCTTTCTGATTGTCAGTATGGTTTCATCCATCATATCCGGTTCCCCTTTTTCCTTCCATGCAGCCTGCAGAACTTCTTCTTTCCCGCAGAACCGTATCTCTGTTCGGAATCTTTCACTTCCGTCCTGCTTTATTCGGATTTCCAGCCATACAGGCCATGTTCCCTGATATAGGACGCCACAGCCGCCGGCACACAGGCACTGATATCCTTCCCCTCGGCTGCCATCCTCCGGATTTCTTCCGATGAAATGTCCATCATCCGGCTGTGAAGGAGGCGAATGTCTGCTCCATACTTTCTCCTCAGCCGTTCAGCCTCCTCATTTAATGTATGCTCTGCGTGATATTCCCGTCCGGCCACCAGCAGAGAAGCCAGAGCCATCACCTGCTCCGGATGGTACCAGGTTTCCAGCTGAAACAGGGAATCTGCTCCGATAATAAAAGAAAATCTGACATCGGGATACTTCTCTTTCAACAAGGTCAGAGTCTGAGCCGTATACGTATTTCCTTCCCGCCTCATCTCAAAATCCGAAACAAAAAAGCCGGGAATCCCATCCAGTGCCAGACGAAGCATGGCCAGCCGGTCTTTCCCGTCTGCCACTCTGTGATCCTTCTTGTGGGGCGGGATGTGCGACGGCATATACCAGATTTCTTCCAGATTATATTCGGAATATGCCTGGCGTCCCAGAAGAAGATGGCCGTTGTGAACCGGATCGAAGGTTCCGCCCATGATGCCAATCTGTTTCATCCAATGCTCCTTTCCAGATCAGGGAAGGACAATCTTCCTGTCCTTTTCCTCCTTGGCCGGACGGTACAGGACAATCATTTTTCCAATGACCTGCACCACCTGGGCATGCGTACGCTCTGCCAGCATCTGGGCCATATCTTTTTCACTGTCCGCACAGTTTTTCAGCACATGAATCTTAATCAGCTCTCTGGCGCTTAACGCCTCCTCCACCGCCTTTGTCAGCTCTGGTGTCAGACTGGATTTTCCAATCTGAAGGATCGGATCCATGGTCATAGCAAGTCCTTTTAAATAGGATCGTTGTTTGCTTGTCATCATCTACTCCTTTATATTCCCTTTCCTGTCAGACATTCTTAAGGCACATCCGGCTGTCCATTTCCTTCTGTCCCAGGCCGGCGCCGCGTTTTTCTGTCTGCTATTTATAATAATCGAATTCCAGACCGTACATCCGGACCGTATCGCCTTCCTGAATACCGGCCTGCTCCAGATCCGCCAGAATACCGGTCTGCTTTAAAAATTTCTGGAAAAAGTCGAAGCCCTTTTCCGAATCCAGATTGGTATAACCAAGCATTTTTTCAATCCGCGGTCCTTCCACGACAAATGCGCCGTCATCGGCACGCTCCACCGTATAAGGAAGATTTCTGTCACCGGCATACTCAATCTCAAATTCCTTCTCAAAAATCTTCGGCGTCCGCTCCACTGTCTTTAAAACCTGGAACAGGTAATGGAGAAGCTCATCGACTCCCTCCCCGCTGACAGCGGAAATGCCGAACACAGGGATTCCCCTGGACTCAAATTCCTCTTTTAATGCCTTTAAGGGATCGGTACCGTCCTCAAGGTAAAGGGCATCCAGTTTATTGGCTGCAATGGCCTGAGGCAGCTTCAAGAGCTCCGGATTATAGGCAGAGAGCTCATCCATGATTGCATGGACATCGGCCACCGGATCACGGCCTTCCACCGATGCGGCATCCACCACATGAAGGAGCACCTTGGTCCGCTCGATATGACGAAGGAACTCATGGCCCAGGCCGGCGCCCTCGGAAGCGCCCTCAATCAGTCCCGGAATATCGGCCATGACAAAGCTGTTTCCGTCGCCCAGGTTTACCACTCCCAGATGGGGGTTCAAGGTGGTGAAATGATAATTGGCAATTTTCGGTCTGGCATTGGAAACGCGGGACAAAAGGGTGGATTTTCCAACATTGGGGAAGCCTACCAATCCCACATCTGCCAGCACTTTCAGCTCCAGCTGAACCCAAAGCTCCTGCCCCGGCTGTCCCGGCTGGGCATATTTAGGCACCTGCATGGTGGCAGTGGCAAAATGCATATTCCCCAGGCCGCCTTTGCCGCCTTTTAAAATCACTTCCCGCTGATTGTCTCCGGACATGTCCGTAATGACTTTGCCGGACTCGAAATCCTTCACCACCGTGCCCTCCGGCACCTTGATGATCAGATCCTTGCCGTCCGCACCATGGCAGCGCTTCTTCTTTCCCTCTTCTCCGCTTCCGGCCACATATTTTCTTACATGCCGGAAGTCCACCAGCGTATTAAGCCCTTTGTCCACCTGAAAAATAATATCTCCGCCCCGGCCTCCGTCGCCTCCGTCAGGACCGCCGTTGGGAACATAAAGTTCTCTGCGGAAGCTTACGTGGCCGTTTCCGCCGTCACCGGATTTTATAAACACCTTTGCTCTGTCAGTAAACACAGAATACCTGTCCTTTCCATAAGTGATAAGAATTCCATGAATCGTAAAAGAGCCCCATACGTAATGTATGGAGCTCATCTGTCTTACTCGTTGATTGCCTTCGGATAAACAGAAACCTGCTTTTTGTCTCTGCCCTTTCTCTCAAATCTCACAACGCCGTCAACCGTAGCGAACAGTGTATCATCACCGCCGCGGCCAACATTCAGACCCGGATGGATCTTGGTTCCGCGCTGTCTGTAGAGAATGTTTCCGGCCAGAACAAACTGTCCGTCCGCTCTCTTGGCTCCAAGCCGTTTGGATTCGGAATCTCTGCCGTTCTTGGTAGAGCCCACACCTTTCTTATGTGCAAATAACTGAAGGTTCATCTGAAACATTTGGTTACACCTCCCTGTACCGAAAATTGATATATTCTGCTCCATATTCGTCCCGGATGGTCTGCAGACCAAGTATCAGGGATTTCATCAGAAGCTGTGACTCGGAACTGATTTCGTCAGGAAAAGAGAAGGAAAACTTCCCGCCTTCTTCCCCTGCGCTTCCCTGAAAGGGATCGTCCGTAAACTGCTCTACGGAATTTGCCATGTTGAGAGCCAGTGCGGAAACAGCAGCACAAACGATATCCTGTCCGTATTCCCCATAGCCAGCATGGCCGTCCATCTCGATTCCCCGTATTGTCTTGTCCCTGTCACGCAGGATTGTCACCTGAATCATATCTGCTAAGCGTTAATCTTGTCAATCTTTACCTGAGTATAAAGCTGTCTGTGACCGTTTTTCTTGTGATAGCCGGTCTTGCTCTTATACTTGTAAACGATTACCTTCTTGCCCTTGCCAACCTTCTCCACGGTTGCGGAAACGGTAGCACCCTCAACGGTAGGGCATCCGATTGCAAGCTCGCCGTTGTTTACAGCAAGAACCTGATCAAAGGTAACAACAGAGCCAACCTCTGCGTCAATCTTCTCGATTCTGATGCTGTCGCCCTCGGCAACCTTGTACTGCTTCCCGCCAGTTGCAATAATCGCGTACATATTGCACCTCCTATGAACATTACTCGCCAGATATGGTGGTTTCCTCTGAAACGCTTTCAGACCTCTCTGTGCGGCATACTAGAACATCATATCAGCTGAAAAAGAAGTTGTCAACTGTTTTTCTCAGGTTTTTCACCTTTTTTCAGCCGCTTTTTTCTCAGAACTTTTTCAGACGCAGCCATCTCCCGCCTGCATCTTTTCCTTACCTGACCCGCTGCCTGTCCGGAGAGCCTCCACCTGCTCATAAAGCGGACGGTTCACCTTCTTTCGTGTCAGCTCTGCCAGGCCCAGGGCCGTCATATCCACGGCCACGGCCCGCACCGGATCCTCGTCCAGGAACTTCTGCATGGCCTTCATCAGAGCTTTCTGTTCCTCTTCTGTTTTCATATCAATAAAATCCACCAGAATGATGCCGGAAAGATTTCGAAGGCGCATCTGAACAGCAATTTCCTCGGCAGCCTCCAGATTGGTTTTAAAATAGGTTTCCGCCGCAGTTTTCTTTCCTGTGGTCTTTCCTGTGTTCACGTCAATGACCGTCATGGCCTCTGTCGGCTCAATCACCAGATAACCGCCGGATTTTAACCATACCGTCTTTCCCAGCGCCCGGTTTAAATTTGTTTCCAGGCTGTAAAGTGCCGCTAACGGATAAGCCTCGTCCTCATATAGACGGACAGGAATCTCACCGGCACCGGCAGTTATAAGCTCGCCGTACAGTTCCCGGTTATCGGTTACAATTTCCCACTGACCGTTCTGTCTGAGTCCCCTCACCGCACGCAGGGCGAAACTTTCCGGACGGAACAGGACACTGAAGCAGACCCGGTGAAGCCCGTCACGGCAGATTTCTTCATACCGGCGCTTCAGGCTTTTCAGTTCTGCCTCAACCAGAGAAAAATCAGCGTCATAGGCATTGGTTCTAATAATGATTTCCCCGTCTCCCGACACCGTTTTCTCCCACCATTCGCGCACCTGCTTTTTCCAGGAAGGATCCAAAATCTTCCTGGAAAGATTGATGGACGGCTGTTTTCCTCCGGCAATGTAAACCGAATACGTTCCGGCCAGAGAAATCCTGGACGTGAGAACCGCATCCTTTGTTTTGACGGCAGAGCGGGACACCTGAACAAGAATCAGGTCGCCTTCCTTCAGGCTTTTGTGCTCCTGTCCGTCCGCATACAGATGCTTCCTGTTTTCTGTCAGGCTGTAATATCCGTTGACTCCGGGACGGTATTCCACAAAAGCAGCCTGAATATTTTTTACAATATTCCGAACTCTTCCAATATAAACCGTTCCGATTTCTTCCTCCGCCTGGGAAGGAAAAAATTCAATCTGGCGAATCCGCCCCCGTTCTGCATAAATGGCAGCCATCCGGCCGCGAAGAGCGGTAAAAATCAATTTATTCAATAGGCTCACCAAATTCCTCTAATGAAAGAAAACATCTCCCTGCTTCCCCGTTCTCCTCTCCCGCCAGCGCATAAATTTCCTCCCGGTTAATCAGGAATGCAAACAACGGAAACTCAAGTCCCAGGGATGCCCCGTAGGCAGACAAAACAAGCTCCGGTTTTACATTGGCCGCGCTTCCGGAAGAAAGCTTCAGGAAACAGCCAGGCTCATCGGAAAGCTGTCTCCACTCAAAAATATATGGTTTTAAATCCATGGGCTTTTCGCCCTTTTTTGTCTTCTTGATAATTTCCAGGTTCCCGTGCTCAATAAAGGATGCCAGGCCGGAAAAAAAGGCTTCCGGAGACATGGGCAGACGGCTTTCATAATCCGGATGAAGCCGAACCGTATAATCGCAGGCCGCAACCAGGGACATGGCATTGGCCGCATCATCGGGAAGCCGCAGATAGCTTAAAATCTCCACACCCTCCGCCATCACCGCATTTAACCGTTCCTTCATTTCCTGAGAGCTGCCGGTGGACAGAACCTCAATATCGAGATACTCACCGCTTCCCGTAAGTCCCAGCCCCAGAGGAGAGGCAAAGGACATAATCTGATGAGGCGAAAATCCTTCCGAATAGCGAATGTCCACATCCGCCCGGCGCATGGCCTTCTGGAAATAGCGCATCAGGTCCAGATGGCCCACAAATTTCATGGTTCCCTGCTTGGAAAATTTAATTCTGATTTTCAAAACAGACACCTCCCCCAAAGCTTCTTACTCCGCAGCCGGAACACCGCTCCCGGCAGTTGGGCGTTACCGTCCCATTCTTTGCATTCTGCCATTCTCTCTTTAAAAACTCCTTGGAAACGCCTGTATCGATAAAATCCCAGGGGAAAATTTCATCCAAATCCCGCTCTCTGGTGGTATAGAAATCCAAATCCACACCGCAGGTTTCAAAGGCCTTCATCCATACCTCATTCTTAAAGGATTCAGACCAGGAATCATAAAGGGCGCCGTTTTTATAAGCTTCCTCAATGACAGCAGCCACTTTTCTGTCTCCTCTTGCAAGGACTCCCTCCAGCACAGTCACATCCGCCTCATGCCAGTTGTATTTCAGGCTCTTATGGTTTAACATCTCCCGCATCTTGTGATTCACCACGCGGGCTTTCTCCAGAAATTCTTCTTTTGTGCACATTCTGGCCCACTGGAAAGGAGTAAACGGCTTCGGAACAAAGAAGGATGTGCTGGCCACCACCTGGACTTTTCCATTTCGCTGATCCTTTGGAATCTCATAATACGTCTCAGCAATCCGTTCCGATAAAAGTGCAATTCCTTCCATATCCTCCACAGTCTCTGTGGGAAGGCCCAGCATAAAATAAAGCTTGACCCGGTTCCAACCGCCCCGGAAGGCCTCTGCGGCACCGGTCAGAATCTCCTCTTCTGTCAGACCTTTGTTGATGACATCCCGGAGCCTCTGGGAACCTGCCTCCGGCGCAAAGGTCAGGCTGCTTTTTTTTACATCCTGAACCTTGCTCATCACATCCAGGGAAAACGCATCTATCCTGAGCGACGGCAGGGACACGTTGACGCCCTTGCCATGAAACTCTTCAATTAAAAATGTGACCAGACTTTCCAGGCTTCTGTAATCACTGGAGCTTAAAGAGCTTAAGGAAATCTCTTCCTGACCGGTATTCTTTAGCATCTGTCTGGCCAGCTCCTTCAGCCGCTCCACGTTCTTCTCCCGGACCGGCCGGTAAATCATTCCGGCCTGGCAGAACCGGCAGCCACGGATACAGCCACGCATGATCTCAAGGACCACCCGATCCTGAGTCACCTTCACAAAGGGAACCAGCGGCTTTTCGGGATAAACGGCATCCGTCATCTCCATCACCAGCTGCTTTTTCACCGTTTCCGGCGCCTCCGGGCAGTTGGGCAGAAAGCTTTTTATGGTCCCGTCCTCATGATACGTCACATCATAAAGAAGCGGCACATAAATTCCAGGAATCTCAGCCGCCTTCTTTAAAAACTCCATCCTGGAAGCTCCGTTTTCCCTGGAAGCTTTGTACGTATCAAGAAGGTCGAAGTAAACTGTCTCTCCTTCGCCAATATAAAACATGTCAAAAAACGGAGCGATGGGCTCCGGATTATAGGCACAGGGACCGCCGCCAATGACAATGGGATCCTCCCAGGTTCTTTCGTCCGCATGAAGCGGAATCCCTGACAAATCCAGGATCTGAAGCACATTGGTATAGCACATCTCATACTGAAGCGTGATCCCCAGGAAATCGAATTCTCTTACCGGGCGCTGGGATTCCAGCGTAAATAAAGGAATTTTTTTCTCCCTCATGATAGCATCCAGATCGGTCCACGGAGAATACACCCGCTCGCAGGCCACATTCTCCTTCTTATTAAACATATCGTAAAGAATTTGAATCCCGAGATGGGACATCCCGATGGAATAGGCATCGGGGAAGCACATGGCGAATTTGATGTCAACCTGGTCCCAATCTTTCACAACCTCATTGATTTCACCGCCGATGTAACAGGCAGGCTGCTGAATGCTCAGCAGAATTTCATCGCTTAATGCAAGTTTTTTCATAATCTTAAACACCTTTTATTGTACAGTCAGCACAATCACTATTTTCTCTTTTTCGCGGCCTTTTGAGGCAGTTTCAGGACTGAAATTGCTGTTGATTTTCAGCCCATTTTTATCGTTTTTTCTGTTTCGGCGACAGCTGCCTCAAAAACCTGATTTTTGATACTAAATGGGGAAAACAGAACGAATCAGCATAATTATGCAGATATAAATTCGTAATCTTCGTCTGTAAGCGGGACAAATAATTCATCCTGTCCCAATTTCTCCCCTTTTTCAGGGCGAATGTTTTCCCATACTTCTTCCAGTATTGTACAATCATAAGCAATTTCTTCCTGATAGACGTATACTTCTTCTGTGAAGTCTGGGGAAGCATGTCCCAAAAATTCGGAAATCGCTTTCATATTGACTGCGTTATTCTTCAGTACACTGGCATACATATGTCTTAAATCATGCCAGTGGACCGGAGGCAATCCGCACATACAGGTCAATTTATAAAAATCATCTGAAAAGCTTTTCCGGTGAAATGGCGTTCCATCGCAATGACAGCAGATATAATCCATCTCACAAAAATTTGGTACAAAGAGTTTTTGTCTCTCGTACCAGGCTCGCCGGACAATCAACTCGTCAGCTACCCAGTCAGGTATTGGGATACTTCGGATTCCGTTGGGTGTTTTACTTTCCAGCTGTTGTGTAATAAGGTTGTTATCCGCCTCATCCTTGAGGCTGCGGCCCAACTGTCTATCAATATAAATGGTATTTGATGTAAAGTCAACATCAGAATACTTAATCCCAATCGTTCCAATCGTTTCAGAGATCCTGGTTCCGGCTGTTAAGGACAGCAGAAGCGGAAGATACATATCCTGGAAATTTTGCCTGCATTGATAAAGTAACTGCCGAATCTGGGCAACCGTATAAGGAGCGACATTTCGCTTTTGGTCTATGGGAAGCTCTTTTTGAAGGTTCTGTATAGCCGCAATACTGGGATTAAAGGTAATATAGCGGTTCTTACAGGCGAAATCAAAGATCTGCCGAGTTGTTTTCGCGCTCTGCTCTTTGACAGAATCATAAGGAATATTCCGAATCGCTGTTTCCAGATCCTCGATTGTTACCGCCTAATCATAGAACCAATAGTCAAAAACTTCTTTCACTGTATACTCAAAAGGAATGTATTCATTTTTGACCAGTTCCGCAATCAGCACCTCTTTCGCCTTAATGGCCTCGTCCTGTGTTCTAAAACCGCTTTTTTGTATGTTTTAAATATCGCCCGACTTAAAATACAAAGGAATAATAAAGAATATGATACAGTTATCCAAAATTTCTCTTTAATTCCTCAAGAAGTAACGATGCAGCAGGGCTGAACACCTGGTACTTTTTCCAAATAATATACATGGGAGATGTGAGTGTCGGCTCCAAAGGGCGAAAGCACAAATCGCTGTCGGGACCGGTGTAAACTAACCCGTCAAATCCCAGGACACAGCCAAAGTTCTCACGCACCATAACAGAGGTGTTGAACAGTAAATCATAGGTCGCTACAATATTCAGCTTATCTTGTGCTTCTCCAAACCAGCGGGGCATTTCCTCCCGCATGGCTTGTCGGGATAAAATAAGCGGTATTTCTGTCAGATCGTTGAGGTGAATACAGGAATGGTTCGCCAGTGGATGATCTTTGCGCATGATCAGTCCCCAATGATCCTGCGATGGCATTTTTAAGTAGTTATACTTTTCCAGATCGACCTCCTGGATGATAATGGCGAAATCCAATAGTCCCCGGTCCAGCCGCTCATTTACGGCATCCGTTCCGCTGCTGTAAAAGTGGCAGCGGATACGGGGATATTTTTCTTTCAGCTTCTGAATAGCCCGTATAAAAGGTGCGATTCCGTTAGATTCTGCACACCCAATATGAATATCTCCGCCATTGACTTCATCCAGCGCCTTAAATTCTGCAAGGGTCTTATCTGCCATTTCTAAGATGTCCTCGGCCCGTTTCCGAAAGAGCATTCCTTCTTCTGTCAGCTTAATACTATAATTGCTGCGGGTAAACAGCTTTTTCCCCAATTCATCTTCCAAATCTTTCAACTGCCGTGACAAAGTTGGCTGGGAAACATGCAGCCGCTGGGCGGCATGCGTTACATTTCCTTCTCGCGCAGCCTCCAAAAAGTAACGTAAAACTCGCAATTCCATAGTAATCCCTCCTGCGGCCAGTATAACATTTTCAGTTATTTAATTAAAGAATATCTGGAAATAGAAATCAAATATTTTACATTACTCTTGCGCGGTCCTATAATAAAGCCAGGAGGTGAGAACAATGGCTCACGCATCCGACCACCGCGCATTGCTGCTGCAAAATCTAAAAGACGCTGGATGTGACAACGAAACGATTCAAAGCTGCTTGTCTCAATTTATAAGGAATGGTTCCGCAGGAATGCTGCGAATCTTATTCCAGCACAGGCATAATCTGCTGGATACCGCTTACCCCTTCCCGGAAGGAACAAGCCGTGGAGAAGCCTACAATCCACACTTGAAAGAGCTGGAGGCGCTGATTCAGGAGCTGCGCAGTATCGGAGCCGCCCGCCAGACCAGCCCTGCACAGGTGGCTGCCGCATGGGCCATTGCGAAGGGCTCACTGCCCATTATCGGCGTGACTAAGGTGCGTCAGGTGGAGGAAGCTGCCGCTGCATACAGATTGTCCTGAGCGATGAGGAAGTTTCCCGCCTGGAGAAGCTGGGTGATGAGGCCGGTGTAAATACCCTCCGTGAATGGGAGAAAGAAATGGCGTAAACAGGAGGTAATATGGACTATTTGACACTAAACAACGGAGTACAGCTGCCGATGGTTGGCTTTGGCACCTGGGATGTGCGGGGCGAGGCCGGTAAAAACGCCATCCTGACTGCGCTGGAACTGGGCTATCGCCTGATTGACACCGCCCAGATGTATGACAATGAGAATATTGTGGGTAAGGCCGTTCATGAGAGCGGCTTGCCCAGACAGGACATTTTTCTTACCACGAAGCTGTACCGCCCCAGCGCTAGCTACCAAAAAGCTAGGGCGGGCATTGAGAAATCCCTGAATGAATTGCGGACCGATTATATCGACCTGCTCTTGATCCATGAGCCCTATAAAAATGCGCTGGAAATGTATGAGGCGCTTAAAGAAGCCTATCAGGCAGGAAAGATCCGAGCGATTGGTATTTCTAATTTTGATGAACGAAAGTATCAGACCTTCATCCGCTCCTGCGGTATCATCCCCGCGGTAAATCAGGTAGAGTCCCATGTCTACTATCCTCAGCTCACTTTGAAGAAATTGTTAGATACACACGGTACCCAAATGCAGTCATGGGCATCTTTCACCGAGGGACGGCGGAACATCTTCGCAGAGCCGCTGTTAAACCGGATCGGCGCGAAACACGGAAAAACTGCCGGACAGGTGGCACTGCGCTATCTGACCCAGAACGGAATCGCCGTCATTCCTAAATCAGCTCACCGGGATCGGATGGAACAAAATCTGCACAGCCTGGACTTTACTCTGGAACAAGAAGATTTAGAACAGCTGAGCAGTTTGAATGAGGGCCGCTCCCTGTTTGGCTGGTACTAAACGGGAGGTGTTTGCATTGGGCCATGAGGAAATTGAGAGGCGGGCCGCTGAGATGGCCTTCCCGTTTACCAGTATCAGCGCGCTGCGGCTCAAAGGGCGATGCGGCTCACCACGGAATTGGATTTCCAGTACCATGAGCCGGAAGAAGTGACCCGACTGTTTTCGGAATTGACCGGTAAACCTGTAGGCGAAGGATTCTGCCTGTTCCCGCCGTTTTATACCGACTATGGGCAGAACATCACCATCGGAAAAAATGTGTTTCTCAACACAAGCTGCCACTTTCAGGAGCAGGATGGTATTACGATTGGCGACGGTGCCATCGCAGCTGCCGGAGCGGTAGTAAGAAAAGATGTACCGCCCATGACAGTCGTGGGTGGTGTTCCGGCAAAAATCATCAAAACGATTCCATCCAGAGAGGAGGCAAGCGAATGAAGCGAGTTTTGGCATTGACCCTGACATTTATGTTTCTGCTGGGTATGACTGCCTGCGGTCAAACCCAAGCACCGCAGAAAACGCCTGCCGCCAGCGAAAGTGCTGAATCCTCGGCACCTGCTGAGAGTGAAGCAAGCGAGACGCAGCCCAGAGATACTACGGAAGAAAGCACTGTGCCCGCCCCAGAAGGGGAAACAGACTCTGCGGAAGAAAATCCGGGCAACTTCAATTTGGAGACAGCCACGGTCACACTGAACAGCGGCTATGAAATGCCTGTCATGGGCCTGGGCACATACTCCCTCAGCGATGAAGAATGTTACAACTCCGTCACTGCCTTGCTGGAAGCGGGCGGCGGCAGACGGAAAAATCCATTCCATCGGCCTTTCTAACTGGTACATTGAGGAACTGGAGGAATTTCTGCCGCAGGTGAACATTACCCCGGCGCTGGTGCAGAACGAGATCCATCCCTACTATCAGGAACCGGATGTGGTGCCGTATATCCAGGAGCTGGGCATCACGGTGCAGGGCTGGTATCCCTTCGGCGGACGAGGCCACACCTCAGAGCTGTTGGAAGATGAAACCATCTCAGCCATCGCAGAAGCCCACGGCGTCACCTCTGCTCAGGTGATTTTGCGGTGGAATCTCCAGCGCGGCGTGGTGGTTATCCCCGGCTCCAGCAACCCCGATCACATCCGGGAAAATCTTGACCTGTTCGGCTTTGAACTGACGGACGAGGAAATGGCGCAGATTGCCGCGCTGAACCGGGACGAAAAACACGACTGGTATTAAAAAGGAGAAGCAGACAATGAAAGTTTTAGCAATCAACAGCAGTGCCCGTAAGGACGGAAACACTGCCATTCTAATCAACCGTGTATTTGAGGAATTGAACAAAGAAGGTATCGAAACCGAAATGATTCAGCTTGCCGGTCAGGTTATTGAGCCCTGTAAGGCTTGCTGGGCCTGCGGTGGAAAGCGAACCTGCGTCCACCGCAAGGACAATTTCCGGGAAATCTTCGACAAGTTGAAAGAGGCGGATGGCATCATCCTCGGCTCTCCGGTTTATACGGCCAACCTTTCCGCCAATATGCAGGCATTTTTGGAGCGGGCCTCGGTGGTGACTGATATGAACCGGGACGCCGGTCTGTTCCGCCGCAAGGCAGGGGCAGCCGTCACCGCAGCCCGGCGTGGCGGCGCGGTCAATGCACTGGACGCCATAAACCACTTCTTCCTGCTGCAGGAAATGTTCGTAGTGGGCTCCTGCTATTGGCCTGTGGCCTACGGGCAGATGCCGGGCGATGTTCAGAATGATGCGGAAGGGCTGAGCACCATGAGCGTCCTCGGAAAAAATATGGCCTATCTTTTGAAGGCGCTGAAAGAGAGAGCATAATATCGTGCAAAAAGCGGCAGGTATGCTGATCTCTCTGGGATTGCTGTTTGCCTCAGCAGGGTGTGGTGGTACTGCTCCTGCTAATGAATCGCCATCCAGCGCCATAGAGACAGCCATTGCCTCCAGAAACCACAGAGTCTTGTTTTTTATGAGAAAAAATCTAATAAAGTTTTTACATGAAAGGAAACTATTTCTCCATAATTAATCTCAAATGCTGCGGCACTTCCGTCAAATGAGTCTCTCTCATTTTCTCACGGGATAGCATATTATATGAGCATTCCCCTCCGTCATCCCAGGTGACATCGGTGTAGTATTCCTGACCATCTGTTACAATATAATTTCAAGCATGATTCATTACTTCACTTACAATTCTTTACATAGAAAAAGCTCTTCTTTTTTTCATGAGCGCTTTTCTATGTAAACTATGATATAAGTTAAGGACGGTTCCAAAGCGAAATCTCTCCTCAACGCCAGGAACATACTATCTTTGCAAACAAAATCCTGTATGATAATTTAAATCCTTTTAACCCTTTATTTTACTCCTTTGAGAAGAGGAATCAGCATCAGTAATACGATAATTCCTACCAGGCCGATCACAATTCCCAGAACCAGCTTTCCAAATATCATAGAGAAACACATGCCGACACCTAACAGTAAAGCACCGACTACTCCTACCAATATGGCTCCTATGGTTTTCGCATTCAGCTTAATGGGGGCTTTCCCCTCCATCTTTCTCCAAACCATTACCGTAATCAGTAAAACAGCCAGTCCAATTGCGCCGCAGATTACTCCCTGATTGAACATTCCCCACTCCGGAAGTAAAGCCATACACATTCCCAGTGCAAAGAAAACAACTCCTATTGTTCCAAGGATCAACGCTATAAAGTTACTCTTTTTCATATCGATCTTTCCTCCTGATCTTCTGTTTTTATCAGCTTTTGTTCACTTGCAGATATAATGTACCTCTCTTATTTTTACTTTCCGTTTGAATTTTGTTTCAGAATTATTAATTTAGCTCTAAAAAGTGCAGATAAAAAAGCAGGCGGCATTTGCAAATACCTGTTTCTGCCGCCCGGTCTGCCTGTTATTCCGCGTCTTCGGGAGATTTTCCGGACTTTGAGTCAACTTCGCCAGCCGATGAAACCTCATCCCAATGAGCCTGATCATCTTTCTCCAAAAATGTGTCCACGAAAGCGTTCTCAATCTTTTTAAATCCGCCCACTACAGCGTCCTCAATTTTCTGATAGGCACCTGTTGCCTTTTCCTCCATACCACCTGTTTTTAAAGATCCGTCCTCTTCCAAAAAAGTATCCGTAAATTTATCTTCAATCTTCTTATATCCTCTGACGATTTTTTCGCCCAGTTTTCCTGTCTTTAAATGATATTCATCCATACTCTGTTTCTCCTTTCCATGAAACCTGTTCAATTTTCATCTGATGCAAACAATGATTATCGCTGATTTCAAAAAACTCTATATCTGTTCATTACTCCTGTTTATTTCCGGAATCTATATGAAAATTTAATGTCGGCAAAGTAGAAGCACCATATCTCTATACTTTTTTGAATAGGCGTCTCCAATTGCCATAATAAAAATAGCAATCACAGCACCGATAACAAGCGCTGCTTCAGCAATCACATTCAATCACCTCCACCTTTAAATGCAAAATAAGCAATCTAGTATCTTTGCGGAATCCGCATACTTCTGCAGCGAAAAATAACGGTTACAATCAGTACGGCAATTCCTGAGACCGCCAGTGAACCAATCAAAAATTTCTTCATAACGCATTTCCTCCTCTCTTCAGACGGTCAGAAGGCTGCAGCCCCTCTGGCAGACTTCATAGATCTCATCGTGCTTCTGCTCAATGAGCGGAGCAATCTGCTGTCTCCGGTTCCTTTTCAGCTTTTGATAGCAAAAATATGGGACAATCCAACCGATAAAGCCGGGAATTGCTAAAACGACCATCAAGGGCAGCATTCCTGCCAGATAGGAAAACATTGCTCCGCCAAGCAATGCGGTCCCAACAAGTCCTACGGAAAAAGAAACGATAGTTGCAGCCGTTGTTTCCGATTTCTCCAAAGCCTCAATTTCGTGAGCGCAGGCCTCAAACTGTCTCTGCAATCTGGAAAGCTCGGCCTTATTACGGATTTTACGGTCACGCTTAAATTTCATCGTAACATTTCCATCTTTTACTTCCTGCGTGGTATTTCCCTCATATTCCCAGCCAAAATTCCGATAACTGTCCACATACAGCGACTCCTTGCTGCTTTTTACAGGAACCTCCATATATTCAAAACCTATAAAACTGCTGTTTTTTTCATTCATTGCACGTCACTCCTTTTCAGCTATTTTATGGAAGATTGATTGGTTATCTGATTGATGTCCTTATTTTAAACCGCCAATGTTAAGTTATTGATTCCATTTCGTTTGAGAAATATTAAAAGTAAAAAATGCCGGATGCAAAATCACGCGGCATCCGGCATTTTTCTGTGTGAAAAGCAGCTTATTTCTTTTTTCACAAATTGTATAAATTTCATCATATTTTTGTTCTATTAATGGGTTTACTTCTTCAGCTTTTTTTCGAACCAGGATTCGATATAGAAAATACGGAAGAATCCAGCCTGTCTGTTGCTTTTTACCTCAATCCCTCTAATCCGCCAGCGCATAAATACTCCAAGAAGTGCAGCTCCGCCTCCGGCAAGGAACCCCAAAAGCGCATTGGAAGAGGGATTCTGATACTTTATTGATTGGCTGCAAGAGCTTCTTTTTCTTCATAATAACGGTCTGCAATATAGCCTGCAGATTCCGCCCACAATACATTCTCCGTATTTTTGCAAGGCCTTAGGGGAATACAATGTCCATTTCATCAAACCTGACGGCTCTTTAAGAGCCAAAAGACACCAAACCCGCACTTTATGGTTTGATGTCTTTCTGATCATTGTTTTAAAATTTTTTATTCTGCTGCCTTATTGATGCATGTAACTGCATTTAAGCTGCGCGGATACCCAATATACGGCAGGCACTGGGATACCACACGAATCAGGAATTCTTTATCATTTCCCATGTTCATATTTCCCTTCGCATGGGCAATCAGCTGCGGTTCGCAGCCGCCCTGAGCCATCAGAAAGCAGAAAGTAATCATCTCCCTCTGAGCCAGATCAAGACCTGTCCGCGTATAATAATCACCGAAACAGTTATCCGCCAGCCAGCGGTTGATGTGACCATTTTTCCAGGCCTCTTTCATATGCGGGCCAAAAATATCCGCCTGTGCCTGAGCGCCTTTTTCCAGCCGGTCTTCCATCGCAGTCGTTGCTTTTCCGCTGGACGGAAGCGCAATTCCCCGTTCTGCAAAAATTTCATTTGTTATCTTCAAAAACGGCCACATCCGGCCCATTCCCACATAATCTGCAGACTGATACACCATTTCCTTCACCGCTTCCGGCAGGACTCCCTCCTCCAGAGCCTTCGGCAGAAATTCTCTGTATGCATCCATTCCCTGGCAGCCCACCAGTGCAGCCAGGATGGCCAACCACCTGGTGGGAGCTTCCAGCTGCTGTCCTTTCTCATTTACAACCTCATTCCATGCAAACTGCTCCACTCGTTCCATAAATTCCGGATCGGTTTCGTAATAATTCATTTTGAATTCCTCCTTCAGATTTTTTGATCTCCGGCAGACCATACATGAGCCTCGCCGGACGCTGCCGCCGTATTCTGTGCCATAACGCCGACCAGACGATGGGGAACATAAGGTTCCTCCAGATAAGAAATCTCCTCTTTGCTCAATTCCAAATCCACTGCCTTTGCTGCCCCTTCAATATGGGATAATTTCGTTGCCCCCACCACAGGTGCCTCCACCTTTGTAAGCAGCCAGGCAAGGGAAACCTCCGTCATACTTACACCATGCCTGTCAGCTAGCTCTGCCACCCGTTTTATAATGATACCATCCTGTTCTGCCGTCGCATCATACTTCAGTCTGGCATAATCATCTTCTTCCAGCCGTTTGGACGTTTCACCCGGATGTTTGGACAGCCGTCCTCCAGCCAGGGAGCTGTAGGGAGTCATGGCAATCTGATCCTCCGCACACAATTTCGCCATTTCCCGTTCTTCCTCCCGGAAAATCAGATTATAGTGACTCTGAACCGAAATAAATTTTGCAAACCCTTCCTGTTCTGCCAATGCATTTGCTTTGGCCAGCTGATAGGCAAAGCAATTGGAAATACCGATGTAACGAGTCTTTCCTGCTTTCACCATCCGGTTCAGCCCATCCATAATATCATAGAGCGGTGTCCGGTGGTCCCACATATGGTAAATGTAAAGATCCACGTAATTCATTCCCAGATTCTCCAGGCTTTTATTCAGCATCCGTTCAATATGCTGCTGACCGGTAACGCCTGCCTCAATCTCCTCATTGGTGCGGGGCAGAAATTTTGTCGCCACAACCACCTTCTCCCGGCCGGCAAAGTCTTTCAATGCCCGCCCCAGATACTGTTCGCTGGTACCGCTCTGATATGCAATCGCTGTGTCAAAAAAATTGACTCCCAGTTCCAGTCCACGCCGGATGATCTCCCTCGAATGTTCTTCATCCAGTGTCCATGTATGCTGGCCGTGAGCGGCATCGCCAAACCCCATGCATCCCATGCAGATGCGGGATACCTGCAAATCCGATGTTCCAAGTTTTACATATTTCATTCTGTGTTCCAATCCTTTCTGTCAAAACGGTATGAACATTCATTTTCTCCGTTCACCCGCAGCCGCTTTCCCGGTTCATAAACCATCCATGGATATCGGGTCCGTTCTGTCAGCGACGGCGCCCCGCATCCTCTTTCTGAGATCATGCCCCGGGGCTGCTGACTTTTTCCTATTCTTCCTCATCAAGGGTCAGAGTCGCCGTAATGCTTCCCTTTCCGAGAACCTTTTTCAGCTTCTCCCCGGAAAGATTCTGTACCTTGCCGAGACGGGTAAAATTCCAGGTATTCGGTGCATAGTAAATGACAAGCAGATTTCCCTCTGACAAAATGACATCGCCTGCTTCCGTGGTGATAGGTTCATCATTGGCTGGCAGCTGCATTCCGAAGCTGCCAAACTTCTCCATATGCGCGTAGTCTTTCATGGAGAGGGTAAACGGGCCTTTTCTCAGCAAATCTTTTACCGCTTCAGCCGAACTGTTGTCATATAGTTTCACCTGGATCCTGGTACCATTCACTTCCATATTCATCATTGTCCCATTCTCCTTTAAATTCTGTAAATTGCAGCTTGATAAGCTCTCTTTTTTTAATTATAATTCTTTCATATTTGAATGGCAAATAGTTATAAATTCTTATTTATTATCGCTTTTAAGAATGATGATATGGTATAATGGCATTGACGGGTTAATTGAAATTCTAACTGCAGCATTGAAATTGTAACTGCACATGGACATCCATAGCCCAGTCCCAGCAGAACTTCGCTGAAATCACACATGCGGCTGCTGAAGCAAAACAAGGAGCGAAAAGTTATGTTAGAAACCAGACTGCTTCACTATTTCCTTGCCGTGGCAAGAGAACAGAATATCACCAGGGCGGCGCGGACATTGTTTATCTCTCAGTCTACCCTTTCCAAGCAAATGATGGATTTGGAAAAACAGCTGGGAAAACAGCTTCTGATCCGCGGGAAACGAAACGTAACACTGACTGAAGATGGCATTTTTCTGCGCAACCGTGCACAGGAAATTATGAATCTTTTGGAAAATACAGAAACTGCACTTCATTCGGATGCAGAACATCTGAGCGGCGATATCTTTATCAGCTGCGGCGAGACGGTGGCCATGGACAGAATTGCCGGTCTTATGGCCTCCTTTCACCGTCAGTATCCGGAGGTGAAACTCCACATCTACAGCGGAGACGCAGATGCCGTCATGGAGCGGATTGATAAAGGACTGGCTGATATGGGATTGCTTCTGGGACCGGTACGGCAGGAAAAGTACGATTATCTGAATCTGCACCAAAAAGATATTTATGGTCTGCTGATGCCGGCCGGCTGTGCCCTTGCCAGGCAGGAAACCATCAATATTGATCAGCTGAAAACCCTTCCAATGATTCTGGCAGAGCAGACATTTTTCGGCCATCAGGACCTGGACTGGTTTGGAGAAGATGCTCTGGACGTGGTAGCTACTTACAATTTAATTTATAACGCAATATTTCTTGTGGAGCACGGCGTGGGATATGCCCTTTGTTTTGACCGCCTCGTAAATACAGCAGGCAGAGCCCTTGCCTTTCGTCCAATCAGCCCGGAACTGTCTGTAGGGCTCTATATTGTAACGAAAAAGTACCAGGTGTTCTCGCCTGCTGCGAAGGTATTTTATGACTGTTTAAATGTTTTTTCCGAAGAAAACCGGTGCTCCTTCCGCCAGGATTTCATTTCACGATGAACGAGAATCAGGACCAGGATACCAGACAGTCCATCTGCAGCCGGACCTGCCCACAGCACACCGTCAATTCCCCAAAACAGCAGGAAAATCTGAAAGCAGAGAAACGCAATACAGGAAATACACGTTACTATCATTACCGCATTCCGGAAGGTTTCTTTGACATGGACATCGTTTCCCGCACCATAATTATATCCCAGAATCGGCTGCGTACTTTGGAAAATATCAAATCTGCTTCCTTTTTCTAACCGGCCCGAAAACAGATGTCCTTCCGGCCAATTTCATCCATTTCCGCATCTCAGCCCCATTGTCAGCTTTTGTCTTACATGTTAAACTTGATAAAAACAACTGTCCGTTTGAAAGGAGATATCCATATGGAACGAGAAATTCTGCTGCTTGGAAATCCTAAACTATATGAAGTTTCCGAGGAAGTCCGGCCAGACGAACTGGAAGGCCTGCGTCCTGTGTTTACCGATATGTTTGACTGCATCAAAGGTATCCGGCGGGATTATGGGTTTGGCCGGGCCATCGCGGCGCCGCAAATCGGTGTGATGAAGCGGCTGATCTGCATCCTGACGGACAAGCCGTACGTGATTATCAATCCGCAGCTGGAATTTGTGGGAAACGAAATGATGGAGCTGATGGACGACTGCATGTCCTTTCCCAATCTTCTCGTCCGGGTCCGCCGCTACCGCCACTGTATCCTGCGTTACCGGGATGAAAACTGGGAGTGGAAAGAGATGCACATGGACGATGATATGGCAGAACTGATTCAGCACGAATACGATCATCTGGACGGAATCCTGGCCACCATGCGTGCAGTCGATTCGAAGGCTTTTGCTGTCAAAAAACCTTAAGCTTCCTGCCCTAGTGTAAGGCAAACGGTTCCCTTTTGCGGGAGTACGTATCCCGCAGCGCCCGTGATGGAATCGAAAAGAAAAGTTCCTGTTCGGCAAAAAAGCGGAATCACTGTATGAAAGGAAACGTTCTCTTCCTTCCTGCAGCGATTCCGCTTCTGACGCAGCTTTGCCCGCTTTTCCTTACGCGTTCTTCTTCACGTCTTTAAATTTCTCCGCAATCTTAATCAAAAGCTGAACAATGTTTTCCATGGACTGAATGCAGACAAACTCATATTTTCCATGAGCATTGTGACCGCCTGCACACAGGTTGGGACAGGGAACTCCCATATAAGACAGTCTGGAACCATCCGTTCCGCCGCGGACCGGACGAACCACCGGCGCATCTACGCCCAGCTCCTTGAAAGCCTCTGCCGCCACATCCATCAGATACATATGAGGCTTAATCTTCTCCGCCATGTTATAATACATATCGGAAATTTCCACGGTTACGGTTCCTTCTCCGTACTTCTCATTGAGGAAATCGCCCACTTTTTTCGCATAAGCCTTTCTCTGCTCAAAGATTTCCATGCTGTGATCCCGAATCAGATAATCCAGAAGGGCATTCTCCACGTTTCCGGACATGTTGTTCAGGTGGAAATATCCTTCATATCCTTCCGTATACTGAGGCTTTTCCGCCGTCGGCAGCATGGACTCAAATTCCATTCCCACCAACAGAGCATTCTTCATTTTTCCTTTGGCACTGCCGGGATGGATGTTCTGTCCCTGGATTTTGATCTTCATGGAAGCTGCATTGAAAGTCTCATACTCCATCTCTCCCCAGGCTCCGCCGTCGACCGTGTAAGCCACATCAGCACCCCAGCCTTCCACATCAAAGAAATCCACTCCATGACCCACTTCCTCATCGGGAGTAAAGGCAATTTTTATAGTTCCATGAGGAATCTCCGGATGGGACAGCAGGGTTTCCGCCATGGTCATAATCTCCGCGATTCCGGCCTTATCATCGGCTCCAAGCAGAGTCGTACCATCGGTGGTAATCAAATCCATTCCCACATACTTTTTCAGATCCGGGAACAGCTCCGGAGACATGGTGATTCCCAGGGCCTTGTTCAGGATGATGGTCTTTCCGTCATAGGACTTGATTAACTGGGGATGCGTATCTTTATCGGAAAAATCCGGAGATGTATCCATATGAGCCAGGAATCCTACCACCGGGCAGTCTGTCTCCACTGTGGCAGGAATGGTGCCGTACACATAGCCATGCTCACTCATAACCGCGTCCTTGATTCCGATGGCCTTCATCTGCTCCAGAAGAAGCTTCGCCAGAGCAAACTGCTTTTCCGTACTGGGAACCTGTTCCGTATCCGGCGCCGACTGGGTATCAAAGGCCACATACTTTAAAAAATTATCAACGACTTTCGACATAATCATCTCTCCTTTTTTATATTGTTTCCGACTGATGCCGGCAAACTTTTGCTGTTCGTGTCTGCTCTTTTTATTTTCTATGATTCCTTTTCATCATCTCTCCGCTCCAGATCAAGCTGCAGCGGCTCCAGATAGTGAACCAGCATGTCCCTGTAACCCCGGACCGGATATGATTCCGGCACCACTTCTTCATAGGTAAAACTTTTCCGTCCGCCTTGCTCCATCCGTTCCCAGAACCTTGCAATCAGGGCAAATGGCACATAATAAATTTCCTGGAGGGAGGTGAAGGATAAAAGAATAAAGGAAATCCCGCCCTGCTCCTCAAATTTTTTCATGAATGCAACCTGATGGGGGTGAAGGTTCTGCAGGGGAAAGGTGGATACGGCACATTCCTTGGCATCGAAACAGACCGGAATGCTCTGAACCACGCCGATGTAATCCACCGTACTTTTCGTATCAAAGTAAGCCAGAGTGATATGGCGGCTGGCCTTGTCAATCTCAATGGGGGTAATGGGCGTGGGGATTTTCTGAATCAGCGCCAGATTCTTCTCCCGATAGACATCGTTGGTGCGGTTGATCAGCTCCTCCAGGGTCGAGCCCCGAAGTCCCCTCGTTTTCCAGGTTCCCATATTCTGTCGTCTCCTCCATGTTGTCCAGATTTTATCTTTTAAGCAGATCGCTGTCCTCGCCGTCAGACTTTACCATTCAACTTATATTTTATCTCGCAAGCCGGCACTTGTCACGCATTTCTGCTCAGGAACGTCATTTGCTTTTTCGCTTTCCCTGCTGCTCACATATCACAAAGCACATTTAGTTTACATAATATTTTTATGTCAACTAAACGGTTTCCAAATTCCATTTTCTGATTGCTGCCTGAAATGTTTCCGGCAAAGGCGCCTCAAAAACTTTTCCGGAAAGATAGGAGAACCGGCCGGAACATACGGGAAACTCCAACCGGCAGGAATGGAGCAGCTGATGAGGAAAGCCCCGCTCTCCTCCGTATTTTCTGTCACCCACAATGGGATGGCCGATGGAAGCCAGATGAGCACGAATCTGATGGGAGCGGCCTGTGTACAGCCGCACCTTCAAAAGACTGTGACTGTCGTGAACCGCCAGCGGCTCATATCTGGTCCGAATCGGGACTCCCCCCGGCCGCTGTTCCTTAAAAACAGAAACTTTATTGGCCTTCTCATCCTTTACCAGCCAGCCCTCGATGGTCTTCGTCTTCCTGATTTCGCCTGCAACAATACACTGATAATCTTTATGGATGGTCCGATCTCGAAACACTTCCGAAAGGAACTGAAGTCCGGCCAGCGTTTTCCCCGCCGATACGATTCCGCTGGTATTTCGATCCAGCCGGTTGCAGACCGACGGACGGAAGCTGCCAAGCTCCTCCCTGGAAAGGGAACCGGATTCCAGAAGATAACCGATGAGCATTTCCACCAGCGATTCCTCTCCCTTGCCGTCTCCCTGAGACAGAACCCCGGCCGGTTTGTTGAGCAGAAGAATATCCGGGTCCTCATAAAGGATCTCCAGCTTTCCGGAAGCTTTGTTCAGACTGCTGTCCTGAAAGCTTTTCAGAATCTCTTTATCTGAAAATTTGTCAATGGTCTCCTCCGACAAAAACAGCCGTACCACATCTCCCTCTTCCAGCTTTTCCCCGCCTTCGCAGCGTTTTCCGTTGAGCGTAATGTTCTTTTTTCTCATCATCTTGTACAGGAACCCTTTTCCTGCCAGACGCATATATTTTCCAAGGAATTTATCCAGCCGCTGTCCGGCCTCATTCTTCCCGATTTCCAGTTCCCGCATCCGCTTCCCCTCTGCTGTTAAATTGAAAGATTTCTTAAAAGCTCCTCCACATGAGGCGCACTCCCGTCCTGCTCCTCTTCAGGAATCAAACGAAGCGATTCCAGACGCTTAAAAAAAGTCCGTTCTTCTGTCATCACCCTGGCATTGCCATCCAGCTTCCATTTGGTCAGCATGCCATTTAAATATTTTTCTGCCTTCTTTACGTCCACATCCTTTTTCGGGCAATAACAGTATACCCCCGTCGGATGAATGGCCGCCGCGTCCACCGGAAGAATCAGATCCCCGGAAGTAATAATCAATTCATAAAGCATCTGTGCCCGTTCTTCGTAAGGACGGCACTTTTCATAAAAGTCCCTGGTGATTGACGGGTATTTTAATGTCGCTAACAAAGGAGAGGCCAGATTGGCCATGGGCAAAACCGTAATAATAGCGCTGACCGTCAGCACATTTTTCATGGACTCCCAATCCGTCATGGCGCGGGCAGCCAGCTGTGCAAGAATGGCCGCCGCAAACAGGCCCACCAAAGCTCCCTGCTTCTTTTTATAGAACGCCCGGTATCCGAACATTCCCTTTCGCTTCCAACGCTTCAACTTCCTGCATCCTCTTTCTGAATCTACTCTTTTTCATTTCCGCAAAAGTTTCCTTTTCGCCTTATGCATTGCCGTTCTTTCCGGAAAGCTTCATGGCTGCCGCAGCCAGCAGGGAATGAGGCAAAATCCGGCAGAGAAGCCAGAATCCCTTCATCCAGAAACCATAAACAGAAACTTCTTTTCC
Organism: Candidatus Copromonas faecavium (nom. illeg.); assembly: GCA_018712915.1. GTDB lineage: Bacteria > Bacillota > Clostridia > Lachnospirales > Lachnospiraceae > Copromonas > Copromonas faecavium. Next base: position 80,437 of record DVGC01000001.1, read on the forward strand.
CATCATGCTGTCTCTCAGGGCCTTTTTTACGACCCGCTCCGGCCTGGCCATAAAAAACCTCTTGTAGGAAGCCATGGACCGTCCGTCCTCCATATGGCTGAAAAACTCCGTCCGCACAGGCCCCGGGCAAACCGCCGTCACATAAATTCCCCGGGCCCTTCCTTCCGCAGCCAGCGCCCGGCTGAAGCTTAACACATACGCCTTGGTGGCTGCGTAAACCGCAAATCCCGGCTGGGGCATGAAGGCCGACGCAGACGCAAACTGAAGAATCCGGCTGTTCCGATCCATATAGGGAAATACCGTCCTGGTCATCCAGGTCAGCGCCTCACAGTTTAAACGGACTTCCTCCGTCAGTTTCTCCGGGGGAATTTCCTCCAGTAAACCAGGCGTTCCGGCCCCGGCTGCATTAACTAAAAACTTTACCTGCGGCTTTTTTTCTTCCAACGCCTCCCGAAACGCTTCCCGCGCTCCGGCCTCTGTCAGATCCAGGGCAAAAAGCTGAAGCCTGACCGGTACCTGTCCCAAAAGCTCTTCCAGCCGATCCCTTCTTCTGGCTATCACCCAGATCTCTTCCAGTCCGGAAAACCGGTCAGCCAGAAGAAACACCATTTCTCTTCCCATCCCGGAGGATGCTCCCGTTATGATGGCAGTCTTCATGAACCGGCCCTTCTTTCCTTCGGCGATTTATGAACGTTGCGGATGGTTCTCTTTTTCGCAGGCTTCTGCCCCTTCCCAGAAGAAGTATTCCTGGAGCCATCTGCCTTGCGGAAGCCGTCTGCGCCCCGAAAGCCTTCCGCCTTCCGAGCCCCGTCTGTCTTCCGAGTTCCGTCCGTCTTTCGAGTCCCGTCTGCCTTCCGAAAACCGCCCGCATTCCGGAAATCTCCCTGTCTTGGGCGGATCAGACACTGGGGGCCGAATCCAATCAGATCCGTTCTCCCGGCTTTGATTAACGCCTCCCGAACCAGCTCATAATTATTGGGCTTCCGATACTGCATCAACGCCCTCTGCATGGCCTTTTCATGGGGATTCACCGGCACATACACCGGCTCCATGTTCCTGGGATCCAGACCGGTATAAAACATGCAGGTAGAAACGGTGGACGGGGTGGGATAAAAATCCTGCACCTGTTCCGGCATATAGCGAATGTCCCGCAGATACTCCGCCAGCTCCACCGCTTCCTTTAGGGAAGATCCGGGATGGGAGGACATCAGATAAGGAACCAGGTACTGCTTCATTCCCAGCCGCTCATTCATCTTCTCATATTCTCTGACAAAGCGTTTATAAACGGACGGCTCCGGTTTTCCCATGCGCCGCAGCACCGGTTCCGCCACATGCTCCGGCGCCACCTTTAACTGTCCGCTGACATGATACCGGCAAAGTTCCTCCAGAAAGGTTTTCTTTTTGTCCGCCAGCACATAATCAAACCGGATGCCGGAGCGGATAAATACCTTCTTCACTTTTGGAAGACTCCGCAGCTTCCGCAGAAGCTCTATATAATCCGTATGATCAGCCGTCAGATTCTGGCATGGCTTTGGGAAGAGGCACTGCTTTTCCGGACATGCCCCGAATTTCAGCTGCTTTTTGCAGGCCGGGAAGCGGAAATTGGCCGTCGGACCGCCCACATCATGAATATATCCCTTAAAATCTGCCTCTTCTGTCAGAAGTTTGGCCTCATTGACAATGGATTCATGACTCCTGACCTGAACAATTCTCCCCTGGTGGAAGGTTAGCGCACAGAAGCTGCAGCCGCCAAAGCATCCCCGGTTGCTCACCAGGCTGAATTTCACCTCCGAGAAAGCAGGAATTCCTCCTGCCTCATCATAGGACGGGTGCCAGGTTCTCATATAGGGAAGCGCATAGACGTCATCCATCTCCTGAGTGGACAGAGGCTTAGCCGGCGGATTCTGCACCACATACAGATGGTCCCCATAAGGCTCACAGAGCCGTTTGCCGGAGAAGGCATCCGTATTCCGGTACTGGATTCCAAAGCTTTCCGCATATTTCCTCTTATCTTTCCGGATTTCCTCATAGGAAGGCAGCATGACCGCATCATAAACCGAATCCAGACGGTCTGTTTTATAAACCGTGCCGTCCACAAAGGTAATGTCCCGCACCGAAAGGCCGGAAGCGAGGGCATCGGCAATCTCTGCAATCGAGCGCTCTCCCATTCCATAGGAAATCAGGTCTGCCTGAGAGTCAATAAGCAGGGAACGCCTGACTTTCCCGGACCAGTAATCATAATGAGCCAGACGGCGCAGGCTGGCCTCAATGCCGCCGGCAACAATGGGAACGTCTTTATAGACGGAACGAATCAGATTACAGTAAACGGTGACTGCATAATCGGGCCGCCGTCCCATGACGCCGCCGGGCGTGTAGGAATCCTTCTCCCTTCTGCGTTTGGATACGGAATAATGGTTCACCATGGAATCCATATTTCCGGCGCTGACCAGAAATCCAAGCCTGGGCCGTCCAAAAACGGCAATGCTCTCTTTCTGTTTCCAGTCCGGCTGGCAAATCATGCCCACCCGGTAGCCTCTGGATTCCAGAAGGCGGCTGATGATGGCATGACCAAAAGAGGGATGATCCACATAGGCATCCCCGCAGACATATACGAAATCACAGGCGTCCCAGCCACGCTTTTCCATATCCTCCCGATTTACAGGCAGAAACTCATTGGCCATAATCCTTCTCTTTCCCTTTCTCTTCTCTTTTTCCTCTCTTTTCTTGTTCCGGCTCCTTATTTTTCGCAGAGCTCCGGTCCTTTTGCAGGTTCCGTCCTCATGCAGACCGCCTTAAGACGGGAAGGACTGTAAAACCGCCCCGTAATCGTAAATAAAATCATCGGCCAGCCGCCGCTTTTCCTCTTCCATATCCTCAGAGAACCCGTCGGCCACGGCAATCACAGTCATACCCGCCCGTTTCCCCGCAAGGATCCCCTCGGGAATATCCTCAAATACCAGGCAGTCTTCCGGCTGTACCTGAAGCCGTCTGGCCACCTCCAGATAAATATCCGGCTCCGGCTTTCCTGCTGCCACCTCGCAGGCCGTCGCCACCTGTTCCAGGTACTCTCCGATTCCCAGTGCCTCAATTACCGCATCCACAATCTCCCGGCTGTTGCTGGTGGCAATTCCCGTCAGGATGCCATTCTGCTTACAATATTTTAAAAACTCCAGCGCTCCCGGCTTTAAGGGAACCTCATTCCTGTATTTTCCAATGGCCATCTGAATCCAGCAGCTTTTGATTTCCTCCAGGGACAAAGGCAGGGAAAACCGCTCCTTAAAATAACCGGCCGTCTCGGAAAAACTCATTCCTGCCACTGCCTTTTCTAAATCCGCCGGGCAGGAATAGCCATACCGGCCAAGAAACTCCATGTCGATGGCTCCCCAGATCCACATGGAATCCACCAGCGTTCCATCCAAGTCAAAAATAACTGCTTTCTTTCCTTCTGTCAGTTCCTTTTTTACCATGTTCTCAATAACTCCAATTCCTCTGTATCCAACGGCCGGTACTCTCCCGGCTTTAAAGAGGCATCCAGACGCAGGGTCCCCATGGACAGCCGCTTCAGGTAAAGAACGGGGCAGCCCACCGCCTCCATCATCCGCTTTACCTGATGAAACTTGCCCTCCCGGATGGTCAGAAGCACTTCCTCCATCTGTTCCTCTTCTGAAAACAAAAGTTCACCCGGTTCTTTTCTCTGCATCCGGACCCGGTCCTTGATGGTTTCCCACTCGATCAGATCCCCGAAACCTCCCCGGTCCTCTTTCGTAAGCCTTACAAGCTTTGCAGGCAGGCAGGCCAGTCCGTCGGGAAGCACAAGACCTTTTTGAAGGCGGTCTTTGGCATCTTCCGGAAGCTGTCCGGCACAAAGGGCATAATAAACCTTGTCCACATGGCTTTTGGGCGATAAAAGCCGGTGAGCCAGCCCGCCGTCATTGGTAATCAGAAGAAGCCCTTCCGTATTCAGGTCCAGGCGGCCCACAGGAAACAAATCCTTCCGCTTTTTCTCTTCAATCAAGTCCAGGACCGTAGACCGTTTTTTGTCCTCCGCAGCAGATAAAACGCCTGCCGGTTTATGAAGCATGTAATATTCCAGATCCGTATAAAAAATCCGGCGGCCATCCAGAAAAACCTCATCCGTTTCCGTCAGAATTTTCCGTTCCGGTCTGGTCTCCGGCTGTCCGTTTACCAGCACCCGGCCTCTCCGGATCCACTCCTTCAGCTCGCTTCTGCTCCCCTGATTCATCTCTGCCAGAAACCGGTCCAGCCGCATCTGCTGTTTCTTTCTTTTATCCTCCGCCAAACAGTTCTCCATTTCCGCCGTTTCATCCGGCATTCTTCACATTCCCCTCTATCATACCAAAATCCCCGGAAAAGTACAACGGAAAAAAGCGGCTCCTCTTCTTCTCCATATACCGCAAAATCCAGTAGGGATTGATGGATAGTTCCTCATAATGTTCTGTTTTTATATAAATTCCCAGATGCAGATGAACCGGAAACTGGCCCGTGGTCCCTTCCTCCCCGTAGCCGGTGTCTCCCATATATCCCAGCAGTTCACCGGCAGAAACCCGATCACCTGCCTGAAACTCTCTGGCATATTCTGACAGATGAGCATAATAAAAATAGGCCCCTGCCGGCGCCCGGATTCCGATCCGGTATCCGCCCAGAGGAAGCCAGCCAACCTGTTCCACCACTCCGTCTGTCATACTGAGAACCGGATAAAACCCTCCGGGCATCTCATCCCCCATCAGATCACAGCCTTCATGTCCCCGTTCTCCGCCAAATGTTCTTTCTTCCATCCAGCCGTTTTCATACCGGATGTCCGGTACGGAAGAAGATGCAGGCTGAGGGATGGGAAAACAGGATAAATCATCAAAAATCGTATGATAAACACGGGAAAGACCGGAAAGACGGTTCTGCCCCAGGCCGGCCAGATGAAGGGACAAATACTCCGGAAGCTTCCGCCCGGTCAGATCAAATCCGGATTCCATCATGCCAAAGGCCAGAGCCTCACAGTCCATTTCCTCCAGCCCGGCAGCCGCTTCTCCCAGACGCATGGCCCGGAAGTCGTCCGTCTCCCACAAGGTCACCGCTTCCTGCCCTTCCGGCACCCAGGACTCCAGGTACCCAAACAGTGCGCCATTAAAGAAAATCAAAAGGACCAGCACCAGAAGTTTCATACCGGCCTCCCGTCTTACATAAACTTTCCTGATGATAAGTTTATTCGGGGCCATATGAAAAAATCCGTCTGTCTGTTCTTCCTTCTGCTCCTGATGCTGCTCTCTCCCAAAGTTACCGTAAATGGCGCCGCCAATGGTCTCCTTTTATGGTATTCCTCCGTAGTACCGGCCCTGTTTCCCTTTATGGTTCTGTCCTCCCTCATTGTATCCGGCGGAGGCCTGTCCGTCCTGATGGCTCCCTTCCGTTTCATCCTTGGCCCTCTGCTGGGCCTTTCCGATGCCGGATGCTACGTCCTGATTTCCGGACTGGTCTGCGGCTTTCCCATGGGCGCCAAAACATGCGCGGATTTTCTTTTAAGCGGACAGATATCCAGACAGGAAGGCCGGCTTTTAATGGCCATCTGCAACCATCCCAGTCCCATGTTTGTGCTGGGCTACTTCTATCCTTTTTTTGCAGGAAAACTTTCTCTGACTCTTCTCCTTCTGGCCGTCTATGGTCCGGCCGTCCTTCTCGCCGCTGCAGCCAGGCTGGCAGAATGGAGAAAGCTGCAGGTGAGAGGAACTGCTGCGCAAGCAAACCGGGCAGAACCGCTCACAGGAGCCGTCAGCAAGCTCAAAACTTCCAAAGAAATCTTTACAGGCACGCAGAAAGAAAGCATTCTGCAGCCAGCGGCAGACGCAGTCTCCTTCGATCAGGCCATCCTGTCCTCCGTGGAAGTGCTGTGCAAGATCGGCGGCTGTCTGATGTTTTTTTCCATCGCCATCGAATTTTTACGCAGCGCCGCCTGGCTTCCTGTTCCCCTTTTTCTCTTCCTCGCCGGCGCCCTGGAGATGACCACAGGAATCCGGGAGCTGGCACTGGGACTTCCCTTTCCTTTATCCGCCGCTGCCGCCGGCGCCTCCCTCACCTTCGGCGGCTGTTCCGGTGTATTCCAGACCATGGCCGCCATCGGCAACGCAAAAAAAGCCGGATTATCCATCCGGCAATACTGCGTCTGGAAGCTGCTGCACGCAGCCCTGGCAGCAGGAATTCTTCTCTGCTTCTGCAGGTTCAATGCCTGAAAAATACCCAAAGCCGGCAAAAGCTCCCGCAGCAGATTTTCTCAGAAGCGGCCGGCTGCTTAGGCTCCGGCCTCCTCCTCTTTCTCCGTAATCACTCCGGCAGAAAGTTCATTTCTGTTGGAGGAAACAATGTCATAACTGGATTTCATGGAGTTCATGAAGGCATCAAAGCGGCTCTGGGCGCCTTCCATGGAATGGTTGATAATCGTCTGAAGACTCTTTAACATATCGTCTGTGTACTGAATGGAACTCTGACGAATGTTGTTGGCATCGGCAACCGCATTGTCCACAATGGTCTGAGCCTGAGCCTGGGCCTGCTCAATGATGCTGTTGGCCTGAGCATAGGCCTTCTGCATGATTTCATGCTCGTTGACCAGCTCATTGGTCTGCGCCGTCGCTTCGGCCAACATGGCATCCGCCTTGGAATGAGCATCAGACAAAATGGCCTCCTGATTGCTGATGATTTTCTGGTACTGCTTAATCTCATCCGGAATCCGCAGTCTTAATTCCACCAGAAGCTCGTCCAGCTCCTCTTTATTGACAATAATTTTCGTTGTGGACAGCGGCTGAAACTTGCAGCTGTCAATATATTCCTCAATCTCAGTAATTAACTGTTCGATTCTGCTCATATCGCTTCCCGATTCCTTTCTCTTTCTCTATCTTTTCAGCTTTTTATGTACCTCATTCTCCACATACGGCGTAACGAAATGGGAAATATCCCCTCCGTAGGCCGCCACCTCCTTGACCGAGCTGGAGCTTAAATAAGCGTACTTTAAATTGGTGGTCAAAAACACCGTATCAATGTTCGGATCGATCACCCGGTTCAGCTGCGCAATCTGCAGTTCATATTCAAAATCCGTAATGGCGCGCAGTCCCCTGACCAGTGCGTTGGCGCCGCACTCCCTGGCAAAATCCACGGTCAGGCCCCCGAAGCTCTTCACTTCCACATTGGGGATGTCCTTCGTCACCTCTTTTAACATCTTAACACGTTCCTCCACAGAAAACAATGGAGATTTGGCCCGATTATTCAAAACACCGATAATCAGCCAGTCGAACAGACTGGATGCCCGTTTGATTACATCAATATGTCCCAGGGTTACCGGATCAAAGCTTCCCGGATAAATTGCCCGTTTCATTCGTTTCCCTCCGAAGCCTCTTTTTTCTTTAAAAATACATGCTGATTGGTTTTATAAATCTTCTGACGGGAAATCGCATATCCGATCCCTTCACACCAGGAAAAGTCCGTATGAAGCCCCGCCTCCACAATGATCATCGTATGTCCGTCCGCCAGGGAAGAAGGCGCCAGACGCTCAAGAACCTTTCTCTCAAGTCCCAGCTGATAAGGCGGATCCATGAAGATAAAATCGAAGGCGTTTTTTGTCTTTTCCAGTCTGGAAATTCCTTCCATCACGTCACAGGAAAGAACCTCAGCACGGTCCGAAAGCCGTGTTGTCAGAAGATTTTCACGGATGCAGGAAATCTGCCGGTTTCCGCTGTCGACAAAAGCCGCATACTTTGCCCCGCGGCTTAAAGCCTCGATTCCGATGGCTCCGCTTCCGGCAAACAGATCCAGAAACGTGCAGTCATAAAGATCGTTTTGAATCATATTAAAAAGTGTTTCCTTAATTCGGTCGGTGGTGGGGCGGGTTTCCATCCCCTCCACAGTCTTTAGCTGCAGCCTTCTGGCACTTCCGGCAATTACTCTCATCACTGTTCTCCATCCGTAAAACTCAATACGGCACAGCCTCTTTCCAGGCCATGCAAAAAGCCTCCTGCTCCTTTTTGCGGGTGGGCTTGGATAGTATTATAATATCAATACTTCCGTTGCACAAGGTTTTTTTGCCCCGGAATACAGAAAAATCTCCCTGCCAGAGCATATCTGACAGAGAGATTTCTTTTCTCATTTCTTCGGCTTTATTTGCCGGCCATCTGCTTTTCCTGGGCCTCGATCATCTTTTTCACCATATAGCCCCCGACGCTGCCGTTCTGATAGGAAGTCAGGTTTCCGTTGTATCCATTGGTTAACGGCACTCCAAGCTCGTTTGCAATCTCCATCTTAAACTTGTCCATGGCTTCCTTTGCTTCCGGAACTGCCATCTTACTGGAAGTATTGTTTGTGTTAGACATATAAAACGCCTCCTTTTTTGTATTTGCCGGTTTTGTTCCGGCTGTTTTTTGGTACACTCCTATTATGAGCCGGCCAAAAAATAATACACTAGAAGGTTTTTCGTAAAATGTCAGATTATGACAGCATTCCGGTGCTGTTAAAAGCAGCAGAAATTTTTAAAGAGCCTTTTGCTGCAGACCGCTTCCGACAGCAGTCTGCCAAAGCAGAACCGCCGAATAAAATATCCTTATTGTTTCAGCAAAGGTTTCGCCGGTATCTCCCGCAAATCGGACAGCCGGATATCATGACTTTTTCCGCAATCATTCATTCAAACATAAAAACGCGCAGAGATTTCCCCTCTTTTCCGGCGAAGTCCGGTGGGAAAACAGCAAATCCGGATTGCAATGGGTACAGATATCCGTAACGAAAATCTGATGTTCCGGAACTCCTGCCGAAAGCAGCACCTGACGGTTGGCCTCCCAAAGATTCAGCTGATATTTTCCGTTGTCCTTCCGGTAAAAAAGCCGGTCATGAAGCGGCTCGGGAAAGGCCTGGGAAAACTGGGAAATTACATCCTCTCCCACTTCGTAGCAGTCCTGGCAGATGCTGGGACCGATGCAGCAAATCACATCTTCCGGACAGGTTCCAAACTCCTGTTCCATCCGGTTCAGTGTCACCTGTCCCATCCGGTTTGCCGTTCCTCTCCAGCCGGAATGGGAAAGGCCGATGGCTTTCCGCTTTCTGTCCAGGAAATAAAGCGGCACGCAGTCGGCAAAAAAGGTCACCAGCGTCACACCAGGACAGTCGGTAATCAGTCCGTCCACATCCCGGTAATCCCGCTCCTTTGTAATCCCTTTTCCCTCGTCCTCTGCTGTCACCCTGCGCACATTGGTCGTATGGGTCTGCCAGGTCAGCACCATTCGTTTTTCATCCACGCCCAGAGCTCTGGCCATCCTTCTGTAGTTTTCCCTCACGGCCTCCGGATCATCTCCCCTGGTAAAGGAAAAATTCATGGTGGCATAAGGCCCTTTGCTGACGCCTCCCATGCGGGTAGAAAATCCATGGCGCACCATTCCCGTCTCCGAAAGAGACGGAAAGCAAAGATATGTAACCCCCTCGTTTGTAACCTCCTGCAAATGGACGCTGCCATCCTTTCGTTTCCACGGATACATATTCTGGCTCCTTTTCTCAAAATGCATGTTCGATATGGGTAATTCTCTCTCCGTCCACGCCAACAGCGTCAAACCGGCAGGGAGTCTCCTCCGGATATCTCTTTTCGTAAAGATAAAAGGCTGCCGCCCTCCGGATTCTAGCGGCTTTCCTTCCATCGATTGCCTCCAGAGCATAGCCAGCCGCCGCTGTGGCCCGGTATTTCACCTCCACAAACACCAGATACGGATGGTCCTCTGCGATGATATCAATTTCTCCAGCCCGGCACCGGTAGTTCTGTTCCACAATCCGGTATCCTTTCGATTTCAGGAATTCGGCTGCCTGCCGCTCATACTCGGCTCCTGTTTTTCTCCTGTTTTCTTTCATATTCCCCTAAGCTTCCAGAATTTTCTTAAGAAAGCTCCTTCTGTGGATGGGACAGGGACCAAACTCCTTAATGGCAGCCACATGAGCCGCCGTCCCGTAGCCTTTATGTTTTCCAAATCCATACTGAGGGAACAGACGGTCATATTCCATCATCATATGGTCCCTGGTCACCTTGGCCAGAATACTGGCCGCCGCGATGGACACGCTTTTTGCATCTCCTTTGATGATCGGCACCTGGAAGATGTCTACATCGGGAATGGTCACAGCATCGTTCAGCAAAAGATCCGGCTTCACTCCCAGTCCCTCAATGGCCTGCCGCATGGCCTCATAGGTGGCCTGAAGAATGTTGATCTCATCAATCCGCTCCGGTCCGACGATCCCCACACAGAAAGCCACCGCCTTCTCCTGAATCTCCAGAAACAGCTCCTCCCGGCGCTTTTCTGAAAGCTTTTTTGAGTCATTAAGATAGAGAATCCGGCAGTCCTTCGGCAGAATAACGGCTCCTGCTGCCACCGGACCGGCAAGAGGTCCTCTGCCGGCCTCATCTACGCCGCAAATCAGCTGGCAGTCCCTGTATTCCCGCTCATACTCTTCCATGGCAGAAAGACGGGCCAGTTCCTTTTCCAGTTTTTCCCCTTCTAATTTTCCTGCCATCCGGCCTTCTCCTTTCCTTCCCGGTACATCTTCTGTTCTTTTTCAGATTCTTCCTGCCCGGTCTTAGACTCTTCCTGCCCGCGCCTGGACGTATGCTCTCTTTCCCCAGCCGGTTCCGTTCCTGTTCGGGATGCCTTCCCCCCTGCAGGCGCTTTTTTCTCTTTCTTCACTGCTTCCTTTTCTCCGGCTGCTTCGTATTCTCCCGGAAGTTCCAGAGTGATCCGCCCCAGCCGGCCGCTCCGGAACTCCTCCAGGAATAGCCTGGAAGCCCTGTTGCAGTCAATTTCACCGCCCTTGGAAAGGCAGGCTCTTGCCTTTGCAATCCGGCAAAGAAGCTCGTAACCGCCTGCACCGTCCTCTTCAATGCCATATCGTTCCTTTAAAGCTCCGGGAGCTATGGACGTAAGCCTTGCGGCCAGTTCACTGGCCAACTCCTCCAAATCCAGGATTTCATCGTTAATCGAGCCAAGAAAAGCCAGACGCAGTCCCGCTTCCTGGTCGTCAAACCTGGGCCAGAGGATACCCGGAGTATCCAAAAGCTCCACCTGCTTATTCAGCCGGATCCACTGATTTCCCTTGGTAACACCCGGGCGGTTTCCTGTTTTTGCCGAAGCCCGCCCGGACAGGCTGTTGATAAACGTGGATTTCCCCACATTGGGAATGCCTGCCACCATGGCACGGATCGGGCGATTTAAAATTCCCCGCCTCCGATCCCGTTCGATTTTTTCCCGGCAGGCCTGCTGGATATGGACATGAATCTGCTTTAAATCCGCCCTGGATCTGGCATCCACCTTCATGACTTCAAACCCTTTTTTCTGAAAAAAATCCATCCAGGCCAGATTGGCCTGCTCGGAAGCCAGATCTGCCTTGTTCAGCAGAATCAGCCTTCCTTTTCCCTTTCCAAGCTCATCAATCTCCGGATTCCGGCTGGCCATGGGCGCCCGTCCGTCCACCAGCTCAATAATCAGGTCCACCAGCTTGACATCTGTCTGCATGGCCCGTTTGGCCTTTGTCATATGCCCTGGATACCACTGTATATTCATATTTTCTCCATTTCCCTTTCTCTGCTATCCGATCCGGCCCATTTCCTGGAACGGGCTGATTTTTAACCAGACTTTTCCCACAATCTGTTCTCTGCTCACATTGCCGGTTCCTTCAAACCGGCTGTCCTCACTGGAATCCCGGTTATCGCCCAGAAGAAAATACTCATCCTCTCCCAGTTCCACCGGATATTCCGCCACCCCTGCAATGGCTGCCAGAGAAAGCTGCTCATTTTCGGTCTCCAAAGGCTCCCCGTTAATATAAACCATTCCGTTGGTGATCTGAACCGTCTCCCCCGGCAGGCCGATGACACGCCGTATATTCAAAGTCGAGTCTCCCTTTGCAAAGGCTACCACATCAAACCGTTTCGGAGAACCCAAATCATAAACCAGCCGGTTCATTAAGACCACATCCCCCGACTCCAGCACCGGCCGCATGGAACTGCCCCGCATTTCCGCCCGGCTTCCAAACGAATGCACCACAAATACAGCCAGCGTAATCATGACAATAATGTCCACAATCCAGCTGACGATCCCGTGGAGCCTGTTCTCATCCCTTTTTTCGTAAAAATCCAAGAGCTCTCCTCCTGCCGTGTTCAGTCCGGCCATTTTTCCAAAACAGCCTGTTATATTCGCTCCGTTTTAATCCGTTCCGCTTTTTTATCTGTATCCGGTTCCTGCCCATTCATGATGCCGCAGGCACAGCCCGTGTTCCGCCTTCGCTGTTCGTCATATATGAACAGGTCCTGTATGGCGCACTTTTTTTCATTATAACACAACAGGGGGACAACTTCCATTGTCCCCCTGAATCTGCATTCCGAATTATCTTACTAATTCTTTTACCTTGGCAGCCTTTCCGACTCTGTCTCTTAAATAGTACAGTTTCGCGCGGCGTACCTTACCTCTTCTCACAACCTCGATGTTCTCTACGGAAGGAGAATGAAGGGGCCAGGTCTTCTCAACGCCGATACCGTTGGAATTCTTTCTTACGGTGAAGGTTTCTCTTACTCCGCCGTTCTGTCTCTTAATTACGGTACCCTCGAACACCTGGGTTCTTACCCGGTTGCCCTCTCTGATTTTTGCAGATACTCTTACGGTATCTCCTACATGGAACTCCGGCACGGTTTCCTTTAACTGAGCCGTTTCAATGTTCTTGATGATCTCGTTCATGAAAATGAACCTCCTTAACGTATTCGATGTTCTTGCCGGCGCACCTTGACGCAGCAGAGGAACGTCTCTTATTTCACGGTTTCTAATTCTACCATAGGGACTGGAAAAAATCAAGGACTATTTTCCAGCAATTCCTTTCACCGCAATTCCTTTCATATTTTCCTGCGATTCCTGCATCTGTCCCTGCCTTCCATCCTTCTTCCCAGTTTTTATCCGATTTCTCCTATCTGTCCAGTCCCTCCCGACTGCCTGGCTTCTCCGGTCTGCTCAGCCTCTCCGGTCTGTCCGGTTTCTTCTGCCCGTCCGGTCTCTCCCGGCTGCCTGGCTTCTTCTGTCTGTTCAGCCTCTCCGGTCTGCTCTTTCTCCCAGGTCCTGCGGTACTCTTTCAGGAATTTCTGCTCCTTTTCTGACAGGACAGCGTCCTCCAAAAGCTCCGGACGCCGGTGGAGGGTGCGGATAATGGACTGCTCCCGCCTCCACTTTTCAATGTTGGCATGATGCCCGGAAAGCAGAATCTCCGGCACTCTCCGGTCCATAAACACCTCTGGCCTGGTATATTGGGGATACTCCAGAAGATTATCATGGAAAGATTCAAATTCTGCCGAAACATGATTATTCAGCACTCCTGGAACCAGCCGGGAGATACAGTCAATCATCATCATAGCCGGCAGTTCTCCGCCAGTAAGGACATAATCCCCGGCCGAAAGCTGATCCGTAACGATCATCTCCAGCACCCGCTCATCCACGCCCTCATAGTGGCCGCAGAGGAATACCAGTTCCTCCTCCTTTGCCAGCTCCTCGGCAATTTTCTGGTTGAATACCTGGCCCTGGGGTGTCATATAAATCACCCGGGGCCGTTTTCCAATCCGCTCCGTCAGCGCCTCATAGGCCCGGTAAATCGGCTCTGCCTGCATCACCATTCCGGCACCGCCGCCATAAGGATAATCATCTACTTGTCCATGGCGCTCCAGCGTATAATCCCGGATATTGATTGCTTCAAAAGACAGAAGCTCTTTCGCCGCCGCCCGGCCCAGGATACTGGTATTCAGCCCGTTTTCAATCATTTCCGGAAACAGGGTCAGTACATGAAAATTCATTCCGTTCCTCCTTCATGCCAAAACGGCGGATTCCAATGAGCCGCCTTCTACAAATCCAGTAAGCCGGGAAGAATATGGACCAGCATTTCCTGCTTTTCCAGATCCACCGACAGAACACAGTCTTTGATCGCCGGTAAAAGCAGTTCTCTCCCTTCCGGCGTCCTGACACAGTATACATCATTGGCTCCCGTCTGGATCACATCGGATAAGGTTCCCAGCTGTTCTCCTTCATCCGTACAGACCGAAAGGCCAATCAAATCCACAATAAAATTTTCATCCGGCTCCAGGCTTACTGCCTGCTCCCTGGTAATCAGCAGGTCCTTCTGCCGCAGTCCTTCCACATCATTGCGGTTATCCATTCCTGCAAATTTTACGATCACCATGTTTTTAAAAAAATGAACCTGCTCAATCTCAAGTTTTTTTAATCCGCCTGGTGCATCCAAAAGCACTTCCTCCAGATCCAGAAACCGCTCCGGGTCATCTGTCGTTGGAAATACTTTCACCTCGCCCCGCACGCCATGGGGAGAGGTAATTACTCCCACTCGAAGATATTGTTCCATCTTATTCTCCATTTCACGCACTCTGCAGCAGCTGCCATTCCAGTACCGGCTTTTTGTCCGTCCCATCCGGCTTCCCCTGCAGCGTCAGCCTGTCAGCTCCCAGCTTTCTGCCTGGCTTCCTTCATCGAAAGCGCCAGCCCTCAAAAAAAGGGACCGTAATCGGAGATTTCTCTGATCACAGTCCCGCGTTCGCTACTGAATCTCAACAACAACCTTCTTTTCTGTTTTGGAGGATGCTGCCTTTACCACAGAACGGATGGCTTTCGCAATCCTTCCCTGTTTGCCGATGACCTTTCCCACATCCGTAGGAGCAACCTTCAGCTCAATAACGATTTCATCCTCCTTCTCAGACTCCGTAACGACCACTTCCTCTGGATTATCAACCAGTGCTTTGGCGATAACTTCAACCAATTCTTTCATTTGAAACACCTCGCATTACTGGGTGATGCCGGCAATCTTTAAAAGCTTGCCAACCGTCTCCGTCGGCTGTGCACCTGTTGCTAACCACTTCTTCGCTGCTTCCTCGTTGAACTTGATTGTGCTCGGATCTGTATTGGGATCGTAATAACCAACTTCCTCGATGAATCTTCCATCTCTCGGGGAGCGGGAGTCTGCGACAACAATTCTATAGAAAGGAGCCTTCTTCTGGCCCATTCTTCTCAGTCTCATCTTTACTGCCATTTCTTTTCACCTCCTTAAAATGTCCTTTTATAGCCATGCGGGAATCCCGCATTTGCCTGCTTAAAACGGGAGCTTCAGCTTTCCCATCATGCCGGAAAGCCCGCCCAGGCCTCCCTTTCTCTTTCCGCCCATCATGCCCGGCAGCTGCTTCATCAGCTTTTTGGACTGCTCAAACTGCTTGACAATCCGGTTTACCTCGGAAATATCCACCCCGGCGCCTTTGGCAATTCTCTGCTTTCTCGATGGGTTTAACAGAGACGGATTGGCCCGCTCTGCCTTGGTCATGGACAGGATAATCGCCTCCACCCGGTCCATGGATTTTTCATCTATCTCAAGATTTCCCTTCATCTGGCTCATCCCGGGCATCATGCTTAAAATGCTGTTCATGCCGCCCATTTTCTTGATCTGATGCATCTGATCCAGGAAATCATTGAAATCAAAATCAGCCTTGCGCAGCTTCTGGCTCATCTCTTTGGCCTTTTCTTCACTGACCTCCAGCTCCGCCTTTTCAATCAGGGAAAGAATATCTCCCATTCCCAGGATTCTGGATGCCATCCGTTCCGGATAAAACTGCTCCAGATCGGAAAGCTTTTCGCCCATGCCGACATAAAGAATGGGCCGTCCTGTTACCGAGCGAATAGAAAGAGCCGCGCCGCCTCTCGTATCGCCGTCCAGCTTGGTTAATACCACGCCGTCCACGCCGATTTTCTCATTAAAGCTGCCTGCCACATTGACCGCATCCTGTCCGGTCATGGCATCCACCACGAGAACGGTCTGATCCACCGTTACCGCCTGTTTGATATTGACAAGCTCTTCCATCATATCTTCGTCAATCTGAAGCCGTCCGGCCGTATCCAGGAATACCAGATTCAGCCCTTCCTTTTTTGCATGCTCCACGGCGGCTTTTGCAATATTTACCGGATTCTGGTTCTCTCCCATGGAAAAGACCGGAACCCCTACTTTTTCTCCATTGACCTGCAGCTGCTTGATGGCGGCGGGACGATAAACGTCGCAGGCTACCAGCAGGGGCTTCCTGCCTTTGGCCTTGAACTTTCCTGCCAGCTTGGCTGTCGTCGTCGTTTTACCGGAACCCTGCAGACCAATCATCATAATAACGGTAATCTCGTTCTGAGGACGAAGGGCAAGCTCCGTTGTTTCCGAGCCCATTAACTTCACAAGCTCTTCATTCACGATTTTAATTACCATCTGGCCCGGTGTCAGGCTGGTCAGCACATCCTGTCCGATGGCCCGTTCCTGCACGGAATTAACGAACTGGCGAACCACTTTGAAATTGACATCGGCCTCCAGAAGGGCCATTTTCACTTCTTTCAGGGCCGCCTTTACATCGGCCTCTGTCAGCCGTCCTTTTCCTCTTAAGTTCTTAAATACATTCTGCAGTTTATCGGCTAAACTCTCAAATGCCATTCCATCTCTCCCTCTATGGTTAAAGCTGTCCGATTTTCTCGGAGATTTCCTCAATTTTATCAATCAGGGCTTCGTTGCCGCTTTCCTTATACCGTCCGGCCAGTTCCTTGATTTCTTTCACCATCAGCTTTGTCTGATTGAATTTTTCCACCAGACGGAGCTTTTCCTCATAACCGGCCAGAATCCTGTCACAGCGCTTAATCAGGTCATGAACCCCCTGCCTGCTGATTCCCTGCTCTTCGGCAATTTCGCTTAAAGACATGTCATTAAAGATCACATCCTCATAAATCCGCCTCTGATGTTCCGTCAGCAGTTCTCCGTAAAAATCATACAAAAGACCCTGTGCTACAATTTTTTCCATATCAGGTCACCTGCGTTATCATACTATAAAGCGAAGAGGCTGTCAAGTATTTTTTCTTTACAAACATATATTCGACCTTCTTTATCTTGTTTTATCCTCATATAATTCTTCCCTCTTACCAACTATGAGGGCAGAGACGGGGCCGACTGCACTAGATTGTGCCGTCCACTCCTAAAAATCAAGGATTCCGCTTGCACCCTGCCGCCTCTGCATCTGCAGTCAGATATTCTATTTTCACGATTCATAAAGGACAAATATGCTTTTTCATTAAATTTGTCACAACATTGTCACAAAATCTGCTCTCAATCGCCGGAAGCAGGCTTCTCTCATATCACCAGCTTCCACTCACAGCTTCCGGTATCAAAAATCATCCGGAACTCCCGCAGAAATCCTCCAATCACCGCTTCACATAAAAATTCTTTGCTGGGAATCCCGGAATAGTTTCTGTCCTCTGACCATTTTACTGTCAGATGCTTCACCATCTGCAGTTCCCCGTTATCATCCTTAAATTTAAAGGAAAGCGGCAGAACTTCCCCTTCCGAGGTGAACCATGTCTTGCAGGCAACGGGATACCGTCTGCCCTTTGCTTCCTCCTGCTGTGCATTCGGGGGAAGCTTTGAAACTGCTGCAAAACCTCCCATATTCTCATCATCCTTTCCGCCATCCTTACGCTATTTCCCAATCCCGTCCTTACAGGATGATCTCTTTGGTATAATCCACACGCCTCTTTTCCCGGCTGATTCCGCCGCCCATATGATCTGCCAAAACTCTCTTTTCTCCCGGCGCTTCCACAAATACGGCCCGCTTAATAATATCCTGCCCATACCGTTTTCTCAGTCTGTCCACCGCAGCTTCGGCGCATCGATACTTCTCATAATCAAGCCGGTCAAACAGTCCCAGCTGCCGTTCCATGGTCCTTGTCACACCGCTGGTATGAATGCCAAGATGCCTGAGCGGAGTCCCGTCCCACAGCTCTTCAAAGCAGCGGCAGGCAGCTTCATGGATTTCCACAGTCAGATCGGTCGGCGTTTCAAGAGCTCTCTGGCGGTGGGAGAATTTCAGATGGCAGTCCCGCAGGCTGATCTCCACCGTCCGTATCATGGCCCCGTCCGCCCGAAGTCTGGCCGACAGGGTTTCCGCCAGAGAAAGAAGAAACAGCCTGGCTGTCTCCCGATCGGTCACATCCCTTGGCGTCGTCAGAGAATTTCCATAGCCTTTATTGGGCGGCGGTGCAGGAGCCACCGGGCTGTCATCCAGGCCATTGGCAAACCGCTTGATCTGCAGGCCGTGAGACTTCAGACAGCCATAGAGAACCGAATCCGGCGTTTCTGCCAGCTGACCGATGGTATGGACGCCGAGAGCTGCCAATTTCTTTTCCGACGCATGCCCCACAGAAAACAGTTCCCGAACCGGAAGCCCCCACATTTTCATTTGAATTTCCCCAGGCCAGAGCGTATGAACCAGATTTGGCTTCTGAAAATCCGAAGCCATCTTTGCCAGAAGCTTATTGGAGGACACCCCCACATTTACTGTAAATCCCAGCTCCCGGTATACCCGCTCCTTCAATTCGCCGGCTGTCTGTTCCGGCTGTTCACTGCAGCCAGTCATATCCATAAACGCCTCATCAATGGAATACTGCTCAATTTTGTCCGTATAGTCAGCCAAAATACGCAGAAGCGCCCTGGAAGAACGCTGATAAAGCTCATAATTGGGCGGCACCAGTACCAGCTCCGGACATTTTTCTTTCGCATTAGCCACCGGTTCCCCGGTCTGTATCTTATATTTCTTTGCGGGAATCGATTTTGCCAGGATAATTCCATGGCGCTTCTCCTGATCCCCGCCTACCGCAGAAGGAATGGTTCTCAGATCCAGGGTTCCTCCCAGATGATGCAGGCGGTAAACCGCCTCCCAGGATAAAAACGCTGAATTGACATCCACATGAAAAATGACACGTCCCACGTTTCTTTGCCCCTTTCGCTATTCCTGCTTGTTGTCTCCATACCTTATTATATTCCAAACATATGTTCGATGTCAATATATCCGAATATCTTTCCAGCATTTGCCATGATACGCATGCTCCGTCAGAATGCAGAAACACAGTCCGGAACCTCCGTCTGCCGGATGAATCTGACCCATCAATACGTCTGCCGGATGAACAGAGGCGACAAAACAATCATATACCAGCTCCCCGGCAAAACAGCCAGCGTTTTCCGGACTGTATCTCCGTTCTGGCGTGGTTTTAGTTCCTGAGACAAATAAACTGTGATTCTAAAAGCTGCTGCCATTTGATGTGGCTGCAGTTTTTATTTACGACAATAAAAGTCTGTGAAGTGCGTTTCCCTTCGGAGGATCGTCAGATTTTTACGCAAAATTTGTTGACTGGGAAGCAAGTTTGATGTATTCTATATTTGTTTCCTCGGAAACAAATATAGGAGGGGCACAATATGAACTCAGAATTACTAGTATTGTTTGCAAAGTATATGGAAAAGCAGGAGGTCCTGTCAAAACTGACGGAAGCAGAGGAATTTCACGGCTACAGCTATTCAGAAATACATACAATAACTGCAATAGGGGATATGGAGTTTCCGAATGTGACCGGAATCTCACAAGCAATGAATATGACAAGAGGCGCAATTAGCAAAATTACAAAAAGGCTCATGCAGAATGGACTGATTGAGTCTTATATGATGGAAGGAAATAATCAGAAAATTTTCTTTAAACTAACCGAGAAAGGACAGCAGCTATACCAAGAACATGAGAGACGGCATAACCTGTGGCTGGAACGAGATAATGCATTTCTGCAAAAATACAGTAAAAAAGACCTGGATGAAATACAGCAGTTCATGCTGGATTTTAACAATTATCTGGAAGAGAAAATATCAGAATTAGGAGGAGAAAACGATGCTAATTGATATTACTTTAAGAATAACCCCAAAGATGGTCACAGACGCACAGGGGAACGAAAGAAAATCACTGGCAGGGCATCTTGGAACACATTTTGATGTTATGAATAAAGAATTTCCATTAGAATATACGAAGCGGAATGGTATTGTTTTCGATGTTTCTCATATATGTGACAGGGATATAGATATTACCGACATAGAACTCAATAAAGTAAAACAGGATATGTTTGTGGCATTTTATACAGGATTTATTGAAAAAGAAGGATATGGTGGAACCGCATATTTTACTGAGCATCCACAGCTTTCAAACCAGCTGATAGAATCCTTGCTGGAAAAGAAGGTGTCTGTTATTGGAATAGATTTTGCAGGAGTAAGACGCGGAAAAGATCATGTACTTAAAGATCAATTATGTGCAGATCGTGGTGTCTTTATTGTTGAAAATCTGTGCAATCTTCAGACTGTTCTTGATGCCGGCGGTGTTTGCCTTATTCATACATATCCTATGAATTATGCTGAAATGACAGGATTACCCTGCAGAGTTATCGCAGAGATTTCGCACAATTCCCCTCTATCGATGGAGCGGACAGGCTGACAAATATCATGTATCAACAGAAGTCGGGGATGTGAAAAAGTATCCCCGGCTTCCATTCTCTCAGATATCCTCCCATTCTGTCCCTTTTCCAAAACTGCTGTGCCGGCGTTTCCTACCGGCCCAGATATGCCTCCACACGGGTATGCACATTCTCCTGTAAGTTCCGGTAGAAGAACTGATAATCATAAAGGTGGTAAATTCCATCCTCAAACAGGGACAATCCGGCCGGATAATCTTCCGGAGTCACATCCGTTACCTTTAACGCTCCCCGCTCCTCATCGATATAGGCGCCCGTAAGCTGCGGAATTTCCGTCTCAATTTCCCCGCTGTAATTGGTAAAGCAGGCTCCCAGATTCATGCTCTTGTCCGCCGGAGTGCTGTCCGTTTTCCAGTTTAACGGGTTGATGGCCAGCGTCTTCGTTCCGGCAGGAATCATCAGGGAATCTTCGATTCCTTCCGCCTCACTGTTGAAGGCCACGATTACGCCCGTATCCGATTCTCCTTCGGCGAATTTCATATGAGGATGCTGCTCCAGATCCTCCTCCGTAACTCTCCAGCCAATGGCATAGCAGGCAATTAACTGTTCATTCAGAGCTTCCTCATCAAAGCATTCTTCCAGAAGCTTCAGACAAAGCTCCGCGCCCTGGGAGAAACCAGCCAGAACAATGGGCCGTCCATCGTTATAATTTTCATAATAATACTGGAACGCATCTTCCACATCCTCATAGGCCGTTTCCAGGTACTCTTCCTGCTCTGCAGCAGGAAGTTCATAAACCGCCAGTCCAATCTGCCGGTAATAAGGCGCAAAGAACCGGCAGTCGCCGTCGTAAATTCCCTTCTCCATGTTGATGGCTCCCAGAAACGATTCCTTTGTGTCCTCATCCTCCAGGGACATGTTGGGTTCTTCCGCTGAGCCGCCGTACACCGTCGGGCAGACGAAAAACACATCCGCCTGACGGCTGTCATCTTCTGTTTCCAGATATGCCCATGAAGTTTCCTGAGAATAATCTACCGGCGTTTCCTGATTCTCATTCGCAGACTGCGATTCCGAAGGACTGCCGCTTTCCGTTTCTGAATCTGCTGCTTTTTCCGATCCGGTCTCCTCTGACGCCGCCTCCGAAGCAGGATTCTCCTCCGTTTCTTCCTGAGATGAAACGCTTTCCGCCGCCTCTGTCACTTCCGTCTCCTGTCCGCTTTCCCCATTTTCCTGTGATGCCGAGCAGCCGGCCACTGCCGCCGCCAGCCATACAAAACAAAGCGAAGAAGCAAGGATCCTTTTTTTCATAATCTGTTTTCCTCCTGTTTTCCCTCATATTTCCCTTTTTCTCTGCCTGAGCAGGACTCCCTGAAATCACCCGCAAAATAACAGAAATCTGTCTCTGGCAGAAATCCCCTGGTTCCATACGGATGCCAGATTCCCATGTATATACGAGATTCCGGCAAAAAAACATTTCCGGACAAAAATATATGGAAAGATGTCGAAGGGCATAGCAAAGTACTGCAAAAAGTCAATGCGGCCGCCTGAGTCTTCTGCCCATGACAGCCGCGCATTCTTATCTATTCCCTTTTCCATGCCGCCTGATGCGGCTCCGCATTCTCATCCGTGCCGTTTCTTCCGCTTATTCCTCTGCCAGCTCACGAATCGCCTGAATCGCCAAATCCACTTCCTCCTTTGTGTTAAACCAGGAGAAGGAGAAACGAACCATACCCTGATCCACGGTTCCCATGGACTGATGCATAAGAGGCGCACAATGGGCACCCGGCCTGGTGGAAATTCCGTACCGGTAGGACAGTTCATCACTGACCTCGGAAGAATCATAATCCCCAATATTTAAAGCAAGCACGGCAGCCCGGTAATCCGTATCCAGATCCCCATAAACCCGGATTCCCGGAATCTCCCGGATTCCCTGGTAAAACTGCCTGAGAAGGTTCATCTCATGACGATGAATGTTTTCGATACCTGTATCCGAGAGGAATTGAAGAGCCGCATGAAGCCCTGCAATTCCATGACCATTTAAAGTTCCCGCCTCAAGAGCCGTCGGCATTTCCGGCGGATGCTCCTTCAGGTAGGTATGAACTCCGCTGCCGCCGGATTTTAAAGGCCGGATGGAAAGTCCCTCCCGTACGCAGAGCCCGCCTGTTCCCTGTGGCCCATAAAGGCTCTTGTGACCCGTAAAGCAGACAACGTCAATGTTCATGGCCTTCATATCAATGGGCAAAACGCCGGCTGTCTGGGAAGCATCTACTATAAATAAAAGCCCCCGTTCCTTACAGAACGCGCCCAGCGTCATCAAATCGTTGGCATTTCCCGTCAGGTTGGACGCATGGGTGCAGACCAGAGCCTTCGTATTCTTTTTTACAAGCCCGGGAAGCTCCTCCATCCGCAGCCGTCCTTTTTCATCACAGGGACAGAAGGAAATCTGTGCCCCCTCCTTCTCCAGCCTGTACAAGGGGCGCAGCACCGAATTATGCTCCATCACCGTGGAGATCACATGATCCCCCGGCCCCAGCAGGCCAAGAATCGCCGTGTTCAAAGCCTCCGTGGAGTTGCAGGAAAACGCTGCCTGTTTGGGATTTCCCAGACCAAACAGAGACGAAAGCTGCTCCCTGGTTTCATAAATCATCCGCGATGCATCCAGTGCCTCCCCGTAGGCGCCCCGTCCGGAATTTCCCATATGCCCCATGGCCTGCGCCACCGCTTCAATCACGCAGTCCGGTTTCTGCATGGTCGTCGCCGCATTATCCAGATAAATCCCCATCAATCTCCATACCCTTTCTTCCCCAAACCAAACGCTCCGCTGCTGCCTCTCTATGCCGGGAGCCCGGAAATATCCCGGGCTCCAAAACACATTCTGTGGCATATTCGTGATTTCAGCCGCAAGCCGTCCAGTTCAGACTGTGCTAATAAAACAATTCCGTCATTTCTTCATACAACAGGCTCTGCTTTTCTGCCAGTTCCTGCAGCTCTTCCTTCTTTTCAGGAGCCGCACACCAGGCCAGGCCGCAGCCGGCAGACAGTTCTCTCGGGACAGGAATCATCCTTCCGTCCTTTCCCGTTTCCTTGCATACCTTTTCAAAGGCAATGGCGTCTGCTGTCGTATGAAAGGTTACAATCAGTTTCCATTCTTTTTTTCTCATATCGTTCCTTTATTCCCGATTACCCGATGATCAGCTCAAACTCATCGCCTTTTTCTGTAATGGAAACATTCTTTCCCTTACTTTTTGCAAACTTCTCCACATTGTCCCTTGTGTGGGGCTCGCTGACCAGGACTTTGATCTGCTCATCTCCGTGATCCCTTATGGCCTCGTGAGTCAGCATCACCGGCTCCGGGCAGGACAGTCCTCTTGCATCTACTTCAAACATCGTTCATCCTTCTTTCTGTTTTGTCACATCAGTTTTTTCTGTTTCTCGGAGAAAATCCAATGATAAACAGGATTACAATGGCAGCAATCAGAGCCACCTGTCCGTTGATTCCCGGACCTCCGGCCACAGCCGGAGTATCTGCCGTTGCTGCAGCAGCCGCTGCACCGGCAAGACCAAAGTTATGGCAGAAAGCGGCGCCTACCAAAAGTCCCAGGAAGGTTACCGCCGAATCAGAAGAACCCTGGCCAGCCAGAATCAGCTGACGCAGAGGACAGCCTCCGGCAAGAACAGCCGCAAAGCCAACGGCATACATTCCAAGAAAATTCCACAGATGCTGGGAATGGGCCACCGGCTGACCGTCAAAGGAAAGCTTAAATCCTCCCGTTGCCAGATTGTAAACCAGCATCACCGCAAAGAAACCGCCGATAATGGAAATCAGGTCAAAATTCTGCATTAAAAGGACATCGCGGATGCTGCCTGCAAAACAGGCTCTGGTTCTCTGGGCAATGGCACCGAAAATCAGTCCTCCGCCAAGAGCCAGCAGTAACGGCGCATGCATGCTGCCCGGGCCGGACTCACTGACAGCAAATAAGGTCGTTGTTACACTTAAAATTAATAAAACAACCAGAACAGCGGGCAAAATATATCCCGACGTTTTCTCCGTCGGATAGGCCCGTCCCAGAGAAAATCCGTGCTTTAAAGCCAGCGTTCCCGTATAGACTCCGCCGAAAAAGCCGACAAAAGCAACATACGCATTCAGATCACCTGCCGACATCCGGATCACCATCCGCAGCGGACAGCCTAGAAATACCAGGGAACCAATCATCATGATGACTCCAAGAAGGAACCGGATCATCGGTGAGGATCCGGCCGTGGACCGATATTCCTTTGTGAGCAGAGCAATCAGGAATGCTCCGCAGACAAAGCCTACTATTTCCGGACGCATGTACTGAACCGTACCGGTGGTGTGAAGTTTGACAGCCCCGGCCGTATCCCGGATAAAGCAGGCGACGCAGATCGCCATATTCTTGGGATTTCCCGTATAGGCTAGCAGAGCGGCAATCAGACCCAGTACGGCCCCTGATGCCACCAGCGTTTTCTTGTTGGCAGCTAAATTCATAAGTTACCCCTTCCCCTCAAGTTTAAAGTTTTGCTTAAAGCTTTTACATGTCCTTAACAGAATTATATTACCAGAAAATCCCGGAAGCGTCTAATTCAAAAAAACATCCGATTCTTTCCAGCCATCATTTTTTTTTATACCGCGCCATCAAAATCCTGCAGGTGCCGCGTCGGTACTGCCGGCGCCTCACGCAGCCAGAGCCCTGCTCTGATCCGGCGAAAACAGTGCGATACATTCCCTTTTCCTTCCGGTCCGGAAAGCCGGCGGTCTTACGGCCGCCACACAGGCTCACCCGGCCGGCTCTCCTTCTGCCGGCTCATGGAGCCGTTTTCTGTCCCGCACCAGGCGCAGAAATGCCTCGGCCGCAGGTGACAGGCTGACGTTTTTATTAAAGACCAGATAAAAAGTCCGCTCTTTTTTCAGTCCTCTGATTTTGAAATACCGGATCTTTCCTCCGAAATTGCCGCAGCGGACCACGGACTCGGATACGATGGAAACTCCCAGTCCCCGGCTGACCACCTGTTCAATGGCCGCCATGTTGCTCATTCTGGCAATCACATCCACATTTTTAAACACCGGCACTCCATCCACCAGTGCCTTTTCCATTTCCGCCTTGGTACCGGATCCGTCCTCCCGCATCACGAAAGGCTTGTGAATGAACCGCTCCACCGGAATTTCCGCCCCGTCCGGCAAATCATCAAATTCCTTCTCATTGGGCGTAATCAGAACCATTCCGTCATGGAACACCGCCTCATAACACAGGCCGGAGTTTCCCCGGTAACCGGTAAATCCCAGTTCTCCCCTCTGGTTCATCAGATTCTCATTGACCATCCGGCTGTCCGACTGCTCCACGTAGAATCTTACCTTCGGATACATCTGATGAAATTCCTCCATCAGAGCCGGCAGATAATGCTGTCCCGGAATCGTAGAAGTCTGAATCTCCAGAATTCCTTCCGTAGACTCCCCGTCTCCCTGAACAGAGAGAATGGCCCGTTCCCTGGTATTTAAAAGCTCCAGGGCATAGGAATAAAACTCCCGTCCTCTGGCCGTCAGTACAATCTCCCGTCCAGTCCGGTTTAGCAGCTTCACCCCCAGCTCATTCTCCAGATTCCCCACATGGGTGCTCAGGGTAGGCTGAGTCAGAAACATGGCATCGGCTGCCCGGGAAAAGCTTTTGTATTTTACGGCATTGACAAATGCCTCCAGCTGTCTGAATTCCATATCTACACCTGCTTTAACAATACGCGGACATCGCCGTCCAGTCTGGTAATCTTCTGCTGATCCAGATAATCCAGAATCAGAAGCACATATTTTCTGGAGGTGCCAAGAAGATCCCGGTATTCCGCCAAAGACAGAGTCTTATGGGATACAAAATGATTCCGCAAAAGCTCCATGGCTTTCTCATAATGAGTTCTGTGCAGGTAGGCTCCGGGATTCAGTTTTACCAGAGTCCCTTCTTTAAACAGATCATTTAGCACCTGTTTGGCCTGCTTCTTATCCTTGAACGGAGCCAGCACGTCATCGGTGGACGGAGCCTCCACGCCGGCCTTCAGATAAGCCTTTAAGATTTCCTCCCGCATATCAGAATGAGCATCGGAATACTGAGCCGAGAATCCGGCCAGAGCCACCGTACTGCCGGAAGCAGTGATGGTTCCCCGTTTCAGCAGCTCATTTAAAAGCACATCCCCTTTTTTTGCATCTCCAATATAAAAGCTTTCCAGGAGACGGCTCTTAACCTCCTCCTTTTCCATTCCCGATGCAATGGGATTCTCTTTATGGAAGGCCGTTAAAATTTCCGTCGTTTTCTCCGTTACCCGCTCCCAGAATTTCTTATGGAAGAAACTGCCGTCATTTAAAGAAAGAGCCTTTTTCTGCTTCTTTAATGTTTCCAGAAGCTCTCCCGTTTCCTTATCCGTCCAGTTCATTTTGGACGCCAGGTGGTGAACCGTCGGGAAATGGATGCTTTCTTCATTAAGCACCAGCTCCAGTACCTCCGAGTCCGTACCGCTCTCCCGGATTTTTAAACTTTCAATCAGTTCCTCCTGATGACGCTTGTGTTTTCCCGGGCTGGCATCCAGAATCACGCCGCCGCCAAAGGTTTCCACCGGCGAATAGAACCGGATAATAAACCGGTCGGTCCGTCTGATCGCAATCGGAGTATCAAACCGGAACTGAACGTAGGCGCTTTCTCCTGCCTCAATGGAATCCCGATCAAGAAGCACCGCCTTCGCAATGGTCTGAGCCGAACCATAATTGAAATGGATCCGGTCGCCGTTTCTTAACTGTCTGCCGGTGGTGGAAAATAACGTCACCTTGGCATCCAGAAAAATACTGTTGGTCAGCGTACCGGGAGCCGCAAGGACCTCGCCCCGCTCCAGATCTTCTTTTTTTACGTTGGCCAGATTGATGGCCGTACGCTGTCCCGCGTAAGCAGCCTCTTCCTTCTGTCCATGGCTTTGAATCCCACGGATTTTCAGAATCCGCTCTTCCGGATAAACCATCACCTCACTGCCCACTGAGCAGCTTCCCTCCAGGAGTGTACCGGTCACCACGGTCCCGAATCCCTCCATGGTAAATACCCGGTCAATGGGGAGACGGAACAGCTCCGGTTCGCTGCGGCGCATACCGACGCCGCGGACTTTATCGAGGATCATCTGCTTCAGTGTATCGATATTCTGGCCCGTGAATGCGGACACCCGGATCCGGTCTGCATGCTCTAAAAAGCTTCCTTTCACCAGCTCGGAAACATCCTCTTCCACCAGATCTGCCCAGTCATCATCCACCAGATCCGCCTTGGTAAATACAATGATTCCCTGTCGGATATGAAGCATCTTTAAAATCTCAAAATGCTCTACAGTCTGGGGCATCACCCCTTCATCCAGGGCAATCACAAGAAGAACCAGATCGATTCCGCCGATTCCGGCCAGCATATTTTTCACAAATTTTTCATGTCCGGGAACATCAATGATTCCGATATGAAGTCCTTCGTCATTGGGAAGATTGGCAAATCCCAGCTCGATGGTAATGCCTCTTTTCTGCTCCTCCTTCAGCCGGTCTGTATCGATGCCGGTCAGAGCCTTAATCAGGCAGGTTTTTCCGTGGTCCACATGGCCGGAAGTTCCGACAATTACATTCTGCATGAAGCGGTCACTCTCCCTTCTTCTCTGCGTGGGAAGCCGCCAGCGCCAGGGCCTGGGCCACACAGGTAAATTCATTCTCATCTATGGTGCGGATGGATAACAGCACCTGATCATGGGCAACTCTGGCAATGACCGGTACCTCGGCCCTGCGCAGAAGCCGCTCCAGCTTTTCCGCCGTCACACCAGACAGAACCACTGATACCGCTTTTCCCTTTAATCTTATGGTCGGAGCCGAACCGCCGCCCACCTGATCATAGCAGTCCTCCAGGGAAACCTGGGCCTGGGGAACCATGGAATGCAGAAGCTCCGCCAGCTTTCCTGCCTTTTCTGAAAGCTCCTCTCTGCTCTCCGTAATCATCCGCAGAACCGGAATGTTCCGTCTGGCATCCTCCATGTCCAGATACTCAAAAAAAGTAGCTTCCATGGCCGCGATGGTCATTTTGTCCACCCGGAAAGCTCTGGCCAGAGGATGTTTCTTCATTTTATCAATATATTCTTTCTTTCCGATCAGAATGCCGCCCTGAGGACCTCCAAGAAGCTTATCACCGCTGAACAAGACCACATCGGCTCCATCCTTTAAGGCGTCAAGAACCGTCGGTTCATCTACGCCATACCGGGACAGATCGGCCATCAGTCCGCTTCCCATGTCATAAATCACCGGCAGGGACAGCTTCTTTCCCAGGGCAGCCATCTCTTTCAGGGTTACTTCCTGAGTAAATCCCACAATCCGGTAATTGCTGGTATGAACCTTCATCAGAGCGCCTGTCGTCTCCGGATTCCATGCCTGCTCATAGTCCGAGGGTTTCGTCTTATTGGTGGTTCCCACCTCTTTTAAGTGGGCGCCGCTCTGCTCCATAATCTCCGGAATCCGGAAGGAACCGCCGATTTCCACCAGCTCCCCGCGGGAAACGATCACTTCCTTCCCATAGGCCATGGCCGAAAGACAGAGCATGGTAGCCGCCGCGTTGTTGTTGACCACCATGGCTGCCTCTGCTCCCGTAATCTGACGGATAATCTGTTCCACATGGTCATGGCGGGAGCCTCTGGTTCCCTTTTTCACGTCATACTCCAGATTGGAGTAGGAATCCGCCACCGAAAGAACGCTCTCCACTGCTCCCTTACAGAGTCTTGCCCGGCCCAGATTGGTATGAAGCACCACGCCGGTGGCATTTACCAGCCTTTTTAAATTTTTCTTTTTCTTTCCCGTAACCCTCCGGCAGATTTCCTCGACAATCTCCTCCCGATCCGGTACTTCCTCCATGTGTTCTGTGAGAACCTCTTTCCGGATTCCCTCAATCACTTCTCTGGCCGCGTCCACCACAACGGCTCTGGGCGTTGTCTCCATAAAAAAAATAAGCTGCTCATCCATCAGCAACTCATCAATTTTCGGTATTTCCCGCAGAATATTCTGTTTATTATCCATATCTGATTTTCCCCTCTCCTGATAGTAACGACGCAAGCCAAATCGCTTGCCCCGTTATACGGAGCCTGCCAAAGCGGAAGGAACTTCCCGTCCGCCCGGCTCGCTGCCCGCAAAATAAAACGGAGGAGGTGGGAATCGAACCCACCCGGGAAGCTCTTAACTCCCCACAACGGTTTTGAAGACCGCGAGGCACACCAGCAACCTATCTGCCTCCATATTCACAGAACGCTTTGCAATTTTACCATGGAAATCCATCCATGTCAACGAAAACTCGACAAAAATCGTGAACCTGAAAACTATGAGTCAGGCATTCACGGACGATCGCTGCAATCCATCCGCCGGCCTGCCATAAAATCCATGGACAAACCGGCGGATCTTTCCTTTGCAGCCGGGAAGCGGTTAGCCGCTTCCCATTTAAAATCCGGATCTTAAGAATTAGCCTACATAGCCCGCATTCTTTAAGATCTCATAAGCTCTGTCATGCTTATCCTCTGCCATCAGGACAATCGGACCGGTACAGCCCATACCGCTCTCGGCATAAATGCCTTCCTTCCAGAGCGCATGAACCGCATCCTCCAGATCCATAACCTCGATGCCAGGAATCTGCGCCGTGCAGATCTCCTTGGGCGGAGCCGTAACGGCTTCGCCGGCAGATGTATCCTTCTTTCCAGCGGCAGCAATCTCTTCCAGAATTGCTTCCAGACCTGCCTTCTTTGCAGCAGCAAACTCTGCAGCCGCAATCTTCTTCCAGTTATGATTTACCAGGTTGGTGGCAAATTCCATGGCACCCGCGATTACAGGAGCGCCGGAAGCTCTGGAAACGATCATGATCAGTCTCTCATAGCCGTCGCCGATACCCGGACCATAGCCGAAGCCCAGAGATTCGTAGTTTCCTCCGGTCGTATAGGCGGAGAAAATCTTCATCATCAGGTTTCCGGTTAAGGAATCCATAACCATGATGTCCGGAGTACCCATTAAAAGGTCATTTCCGCGCATCACGATCCCGCCGTCAGCTCTTGCAGACTCGGCAAAGCAGATATCATATCCCTGCTCTTTCAGCTTTAAGAGCGCCTTCTCAGTCTGTCTGGCACCGTCGATGTTGGCGATACCAACTGTGGGATGCTCCACGCCGTCAGCCTTTGCTGCAATGATTCCATAGATGGCATTCTTTACCATTCCGCAGACCCGATCCGTGTCGGAGGTGCCTGTGGTGGTGGCAATGTACATGGGCTTTCCGATACCGGGGGTAATCACCTTTCCAACGGTGGAAACACCGATGGGGAAGGGATAATGCATGGTTACGGCAGCATCAATCTCGCCGGAATCCAGCATAACCTCCATCTGTTTGTGAATATCCTCTCCCTGAATCAGAACGGCCTTCAGGCCCTTGGCCTCTGCCAGTTCCATTGCCCGTGCAATATTATCCTCGCCATGCTCGCTGCCTTCGCTGGCAAAGCCGATGACCGGCTTCTTTCCGTACTGCCCTGTCTCCAGCGCATCTGCCACTTCCAGGAAGGTTTCCGCAATAAGCGATTTAATCTTCATATCTGACATAAAACCCCTGTCCTTTCTTTCGGCAGAATTATTCTTCACCAAGAAGACCTTTTGCAAACTCTCTCATGGCCTGTCCGATCATGGTCTTTACTGCAGCTTCGTCAATGCCGGCAGTCTCATTCTTGGAGGAGCCGTCGTTGGCCTGAACCACGAAGGAAACACCATCAAACAGGTTTGTCATTCTTCCAAGGAACAGGCTGCCCTTACCGATGATCATGGCACGCTTGGTTTCACCTGCCAGCATCTCATCGCGAAGCGGTCCCATATAGGGAACACCGGACGGGATATGTCCCTGAGTCGGAGCCCAGCCGGTCATGCCGTGTTCTTTTACGAAATTTGCGATATCCGTGCGGGCAATCTCGCCTCTCTTTACGCCAAGAGCTGCGATCATCTTATAGTTGGCCTCCGGAACGTCTCCTGCACCGGCCGGTTTGGTGATATCCGGGTTCTGCATTTCCGGAGAATATTTATCAATATCAAGAATCTTCAGTCCGGCAGCATCCAGCGGATTGGTTACCAGCGCTGTGATTACATTCTGAGGCGCAGAGCCGGTACCGATGGTGTGACGGCCGATGATATCCGTGCGAATCTGGGGGCTTACGCCGTCGTCTTCGCTGATTAATACGGAAAATCCTGCAATGGCATCCTCAAGAATCGGAAGGCCTTTCTTTACATGATCCTTACCGTTCATTCCAAGCTTTGCGGTGCAGCCTCCAGCGGTTACAACCACGTGCTTGAAGGTTCCTGCCTTTACCAGAGCAGCCGCATGCAGTACAGCATGAGCCGGGCCGGCGCAGAATCCACGAACGTCAGAACCTGTTGCATTGGTAAATCCAGCGATCTCGGCAGCAGCTTTTGCAAAGTTTCCGCCGCCTCTCTGGTTCATATCACCGCAGGCTTCCTCACAGCAGTCAATGACATACTCAATCTCCTCCGGATTGATGCTGTTCTTCTTAACCAGCTCAATCAGGGAAATAACGTTGGATGCCTTGGTAACGATATTCTCAAGCATTACGTGTGCGGAAAGGTTCACATCCACGTCATGGGCTCTCTTAACGACGCCCACCAGCTTGCCGTTGTTGTAGAGGCCTTCGGAATGCTCGTTGTTTACAAGAGCATCCAGCTCCTCTGCAGTGCTTTCATTTTTATCGAGAGCTGCCAGCTGCGCCTCGGTGAAGAGGTTCTGAGCAGCCAATTTTTCCTTTACCTGAGCGGCAAATTCCTTCTCAAGATGCACCAGATCGAATACGTCGCAGATCTTCATTACGCCGTAAAACTCATCCTGCGGCATAATCTGGCCAAATTTGCCGTCGCGGGAAGCATTCTCCCACTTTTTATCATAAAACGGAAACTCTGTGGCAGCCAAATCTGCCGGCTTGGCGTTTCCAATATATACCTGATTCGGGATATAAGATACCGCATCCTCAAAACTTCTCAAATGTGACGGAAGCTCCTTCAGATATTCGGAGTCCGGATTTACAACCATTTCTGTCGTCTGTGTTGTACCGTTATGGAGTACCATATCCGGTGTAATAGCCAGTGTATAGCTGGCTCCTTTAATTACAGGATACCCGTTCATTAACCCACCTCATAATACGTAGTTGTCAGGCAAAGCCCAACAAGAGAATATGTGTTATTTTGAAAATAGGGGACGTAAAAAAACGCCCCCTATATTCTTGTTACAGGTATTTACAATATTCATCCCTGATGGACTGCATTTCATTGTGGATATCATCCACGTCCATAACCATTTCCATCATGCTGATCTGTTCATCGTAAACACCGGGATCTACTTCAGCTTTGATTTCGTCCTCACAAATGTGATATACAGTCAGTCCCAACTGGACTCCTGCTAATGGGCCTGCGAAAGTCGGGTCGCCCGCAGTTACGGTCTCGGCTGCCAGTCCGGCTGCCTCACCCTCTGCAGCACCGAGAATTACAACAACATTCTCTGGTCCGTACTGCTCTGCGAACTCTTTTACTCTCTTCTGATTTTCCAGGTCCATAGCACCTGCGGCCGTTCAAACGAAGCATTCAGTAGAAGAAAATACTACATCTGCTCCGGCTGTCTTAACGCAGGCTTCGATGGACGGACCAGGAATTCCGTCACGGTCGCCGATAATAACGACCTTCTTGCCATTCAGAATAGCCATAGCATCGTTCCTCCTTCATTTATTTTCCCTGGAATCACCGGCCGCCGTCCTGCGGCAGCTTTTGTCTGTGATTGCCTGATCTATTTTGCGAAGCACTCCGGAACCTTCGTTCCGGAAGCAGAATCGCCGAATTTACTGGGGCAGATGTGCCTTGATCATTGCCTCGATGTTCTCCACCGTTGCATCATCCTTTACGCACTCTGCGATCTTCTCGCCGCCCTTATAAAGAGCGATTACCGGAAGGCCAAGAATTTTCTGGCCGATTGCCAGACGGCGGGCCTTTGTGGTATTTAACGCCGTAAATTTAATGTCCTTGCCATAGGTATCTTCCATGGCATGTACATGGGGCATCAGAGCCTGGCACGGTACGCAGCCGTCTCCGTAGAAATCTACAAGAACGGTTCCTTCTGCCTTTAATACTTCATCCTCAAATGTTTCCTTCGTTAATTCAATCATGGTATGTTCCCCTTTCTGAATCGAAAACGATCTTCTTATTCAAGCTCAGAAATATATTTTTCAGCCTGCATAGCGGCAATTGCGCCGTCAGCGGCAGCCGTCACAACCTGACGGAGGCTCTTGACACGAATGTCTCCTGCAGCAAAAACGCCCGGAATGTTGGTATGCATGTTGTCATCGGTCTTAATATAGCCGTTTTCCATGTCTACCATACCTTCAAACAGCTCACTTCTGGGATTGTAGCCAATGAATCCGAACAGTCCGAACATGCCGTCATCCGGATCCGCCTCAATCTCTGTCAGTTCGCCGGTCTTGGTATTGCGTACGGTCATTCCGCTTAAAATACCGTCGCCATGGAGCTCGTCCACCACCGTATCCCACATAAAGTGAAGTTTGGGGTTCTTAAATGCCTTCTCCTGAATGGATTTGGCAGCACGAAGCTCATTTCTTCTGTGGATAATGGTAACTTTTCTTGCGAACTTGGTCAGATACATAGCCTCTTCAACGGCAGAGTCGCCGCCGCCAACCACATATACTTCCAGGTCCTCAAAGAAGTTTGCGTCACAGGTGGCACAGAAGGAAACGCCCTTGCCCATAAACTCGCCCTCGCGCTTGCAGCCGATAGGACGGGGGAATGCGCCTGTAGCAATGATCAGTGCCTTACACTGATATGTATCCTTTGTTCCATAAAGCTTCTTCACCGGGCCGTCCAGCTCTACTTTATTAATCGTATCGTTGGCACGCTCGGCACCGAACTTCTCCACCTGCTGCGTCATACGCGCAATCAGGGACGGGCCGCTTTCGCCCTCCACCATCTGTCCGGGATAGTTTTCAATTTCATCTGTAATGGCAATCTGTCCGCCGTCCTTGGCCTTTTCAATTACCAGTGTGGACAGGCGGTATCTCCCTGAGTAGAGTCCGGCAGCTAAACCTGCCGGACCCGCACCAAGGATAATCACGTCATAGATCTTATCCATGGGATATTTCTCCTTTTACTTCCACTCAAATACAGTCTGCTCGTCGACCGGAGTCTCCAAAGCCTCGAGAGCTTTCTCGACGATCTTTCTTCTCAGCTCTTTCTCCTCCTCATGAGTCAGGGCGGGGTTTCCTAACGGATGGGGAATCGCAATCGCCGGAACAATACGGTTCGCGCCTACTGTCTGAGAAATCGGAACTACTGTTGCAATGTGTACCACCGGGATACCATAAGCCTCAATCGCTTTAACCATCGTTGCGCCGCAACGAGTACAGGTTCCTCACGTAGAGGTCAGAATGACGGCATCCACATGGTCGTCGATCAGCTTCTTTCCGATCTCCGTTGCATACTTCTTCGCACTTGCTACAGCTGTGCCGTTTCCGACTGTTGCGTAGTAGTACTTATGAAGGCTGCCGATTCTCCCTTCCTTAACCAGATCTGTAATTACATCAACAGGAAGCACACGATCTGCGTCCTCATTTGCATATACCGGGTCATATCCGCCATGAGCAGTCTCGTAGGTGTCAGCGGTCAGGTCCGTTACACCCTCGATATCATACTGTCCGTACTTGGAGGCACTGGAGGATTCGATATGGTCCGGATTTCCCTTCGGAACAATACCGCCGGAGGTTACCAGGGCAATCTTTGCCTTGGACATATCCTTGATAGCCGGGCCGGGAGCCACACGGTCAAAGCTCGGCATCTCATACTCCGTCTCGAATTCCTTGCCGCTTAATTTCTTGACAAGCATCTCAACAGCTCTCTCAGAACCGCGCTTCTTCTCGAAGAAGTTCTTTCTTAAGCCATTGGGAAGATATCCTTCCTCAGCGGAAGCGCCGATTGCCTCACCCTTTGCCAGCTTGATGGCAAGAGGAGCCATTTTCTTTACGGCGTCTCTCATACCGGCAGCGCTGTTCTTTGTGGAAACGATGTAAACATCTTTCTTGAACATATCAGCGCCCGGATTCTCCTTGTACATACCGGTTACAACCGGAAGGCCCAGCTCTTTCTTAACGGCTGCAGCTACTGTTCCGCAGGCTACGCCGTAACGGCCGGCATTGAAAGCCGGTCCGCAGATTACCAGATCCGGGCTCTGGCTCTTAATCATATCCAGAACTGTGGCTTTTGCTTCCTCTACGTTCTCGTTGAAATAGGAGTCACCGCAGATTACGGTAGCCACAATTTCAGCCTCATCGCCAAAAGCCTGTGAAAATGCAAGGCCAGGCCCTACAATTTCATTCCGCAGTTCCGGCTTATAATCAGCTTTTTCTTCGCCGCCGATGTTGGCGAAGAACTGATTAATATAATGAACTACTCTTAACTTCGACATCTTTTCCTCCTATCTGGCACTCAGTTTATTAAAGCCCATCTCATTGGTGGCGCCTGTGATAACCTGAAGCTCAGCGACGATGGAGCCATCTTTCTGAAGGCTTCCGTCGAATCCGCCTGCGATAATATCCGCAACTTCCGGATATCCGATTACGCGATCCATCGGTCCGAGATGAATTACTTCGTTGGCGTTTCCGCCCGTTACAACTGCGTTGGCCGCCGCATCAGCATCCGCAAGGGACTGGGAAGCACCGTCACGTCCGGCATACTCATCGGTGATGATAACCGTCTTAACGCCCTGCTCCTCGATCTTCTTGCAGTTCATGATCAGGTCGGTATCCGGGTTTCCGAAGCCTTCCTGAGATACGATGGCGCCATCCAGACCAAGCCACTTGCAAAGCTTGCTTGTCCAGTCAGAGGAGCGCATCTTGTCAGCAAGATATACGTTCTCATTGGTGATGATAACACCGACAAAGTTCAGGGTCTTGCCATGCTGAGCGAACAGATCCTTGATAACCGGATTGTTCAGGTGATGGTAAGTGGTGTTCTTGTCGCAGGCAGATACACAGTTACCGCTTAAGATTGCACCGTCCATAATTTCTGTCGGATTTAAAATTGTCGGCAGAGACTGTTTCATATCAACACCGTATACATAGGTGTCGTGCATCAGTCCCTGGCTCTGAAGCATCAGAACATAAGCAACTCTCGGAAGGTTGGGATACTTTTCGATTCCTTCCTTTACGGAAACAGTCTCATAAGTCTCAACTTCTTCTGCTACGATGTCCTTTGCCAGTTTGCCCACATAGTCAGCAGCCTTTAAGCCTGCCAGACGTACCGCCTGCTCATGAGCATGCTTTGCAAGTCCGTCAACGGGCTCACAGATAACCACCAGGTTGTTGGTCTGGGAGAAAGGTGTATACTTTGCACCTTCGCCGCTCATGTCGATAATGCCTTCCTGGAAGCCCACGATTTTACCAGTTGTTACAACCGCACTTCCGCGAAGAACATTGGTCCGTCCGCTTCCTACGGTAGCAACCTTGGAAATAACTCCTGGGAACATGGCGCCAGGGCCTTCCACCTTCACACGCGGCTCGATAACATCTTTAACCGGCATGATGCGGACGCTCTCTCCGGGTCTTGCAATATCAAGCTCCACGGATTTTAACGCCTCGTCCTCGAGAATCAGGGCTTTCAATTCGTCGGCATTCACATAGATGGTTCCATTCTCCACTTTGGATTCGGGACCAAACTGAATGTCGTTAATCGGAATGATTCCTAATTCGAGTTTCATTGTTTGCATTTACCCCGCTTTCTGTAAAAACATTACAAAACTTTTTGTATCGCTCCCTCGATCAGAGAAAGATCGACAATCATGAAATCTTTTCGGATTTCCTCGGACCAGTCAGGCGTCTGCTTGATTTCAAGAAATTTCCGGCAGGACAGAATACTGTTCTCAATGGTCATTTCCTGACTGTAAAACTCCTCCTGGTCCAGAGGCAAATCAGATACCATGATTGATTTATATGGAGTCTGATTGGGCTTTAAGCTTCCCGTCATCGGATGGGTTTCCAATCTCCAGCCCTTCTGGATATAATCCCTGACGGTGAGAAGGACATCCATATATCCCTTTCCCTCCAGATACTCCACCGGGAGCAGCTCCTGATACTTGTCCCGGCACAGGCTGTTGTTGGTTATAATCCGATACATTCCGCTTCACCCTTCTATTGACACAGGAAAAACCTGTTTCAACCAGTTAATATTTTTCAATCCATAAATATAGTATTATAGAAATTTTCTATATACTAACTGTACCACATTTTGGTGCATTTGAAAACCCCCGGGAACTTTTTTTCACCAATTTTCTTCATCCGGAGTGAAAACTTTTTCTTGATTTTGAAATAAGTTTCATTTAAAATATGCGGGGAAACACACTGACAAAATAAGAACGGGTTTGAATGGATGATAATTTATGGATACTCACAGCTTTGAACAGAAATACTTTCTTGATACCAAGTCTCCGGCCTATGCCAGAGTCCTCTCTGACTGCCGGCGGGTAGCGGCCTCCAACGCCAATGTTCTTCTAATCGGAGAATCCGGAACCGGCAAAGATATTGCTGCCCAGTATATTCACGTCTTAAGCCGCCGGGCAGATAAAAACTTCGTGGCCGTCAACTGCAACGCCTATACGGAGTCGCTGCTGGAGCCGGAATTATTTGGCATGGAGCCCGGTATTTTTTCTGACACCATCCGACGGCGGATCGGAAAATTCGAGCTGGCCGACAAAGGAACCCTGTTTTTGGATGCCATCGGAGACGTAAGCCTGACCACCCAGGTAAAGCTCCTGCGGGCCATCGAGACAAAGGAAATCGAGCGGCTGGGAGGAAACAATAAAAAGCTTCTGGATTTTCGCCTGATCACCGCCACCAACCGGGATCTGCCCACCGAAGTCATCAACGGCAGCTTCCGGGAGGATTTCTTTTACCGAATCAGCACCATTGTCATCCGGATTCCTCCTTTAAGAGAACGGAAAGAGGATCTGGTGGGAATGATCGAATTTTTCTTAAAAAAAGCCCAGGAGGAAAACGAAATCCGCATCGACCGGATCGAAGATAAGGTCTGGGAATTCTTAACCGGCTACGATTATCCCGGAAATATCCGGGAGCTGAAAAACACCATCGACCGGATGGTCGTTCTTTCCAAAGACCATGTAATTACCTCGGAAGGAATCCCCATCCTCTACAATCTGAAGCGGCTGGCTCCCATTTCTTCCTACTCCACCCACGAACTGATTCCCTGGAAGGAATTTAAGAGAAGGAGCGAGCGGGAATACCTGGAATGGGCCCTGCGGCAGACCGGCTGGAACATCAGCGCTGCGGCCAGGGAGCTGAGTCTGAGTACCCGTCAGATTTTTAATAAGATTAACGAATACAACATCGAAAAGCCTTTTTAAATACGTTCCCTGCCCGGAATTCCGCCAGTCTCTGTTCTCTGAGACTCCGGGCTCTGTTCCGCCGCAGGGAAGCTCACGGGAGGGAAACCATATGTGTATTGTTGTCATGATGTGCGGTGTCTGCGGCGCCGGTAAAACCACCTACGCAAAGGGCCTGGAAAAGGACGGATTTGTCCGCCTTTCCATCGACGAGGAAATCTGGGCCGCCTACGGAAGATGCGGGATAGATTTTCCCGAAGAGCAGTATGACAGCGTGTCAGAAGCTGCCGAGGCCAGGCTGCGAGGCAAAATACCAGGACTCGTGGCCGAAGGAAAAAACATTGTACTTGATTTCAGTTTCTGGAGCAGAAAAAAGCGGGCTGACTACAGAAAACTGATCGAAGAAGCCGGAGGCCAGCCGGTCCTGATTTATTTAAAAGCAGATAAAAAGCTTTTGAAGCAGCGGCTGGAAGAAAGAAACCGCTCCATTCATGCCAATTCGCCATTTGTAATTACAGATGAAATTCTGGAGCATCATTACCGCTGCTTTCAGGAACCCCATGGAGAAGGAGAGCAAATCATTCTGCAGAAATAGAAAAGACTCCATCTCTTATCCTCCTCCAAATCGACTATTATTTTATGACATTTATTCTAATATTTTCTTATTTTTGCGTAATAATTCTTAAATTAACAGTCCTTTTATTGTTTGTTCCGAATATTTATGATACACTTTTTCTATCTGAATAGAGGAAGGGAGGCCTCAGATATGAAAAAGAATGTTTCTCATTTTCCGAAAACCGTTTCCGCATTCGTCCGGCTGCTGTCTTTCTGGATTTTATCTATCCTGCTTTTGTCCGGCTGCCGCAGCGGGAATGTTTCCGCAGTGGAGGAAACTGCCGCTGTTTCTTCCATAAATACAGGTGCGGCAGCCGATATGGAAATGGCAGATTCCAGTATGGCGGATTCCGGCATGGGCGGTTCCGCATCTGAAACGGGCGGCACACTCTCCGATTCCGGAATTTCCGTCCCCCCGGATACATCCCAGAGAAAGCTGATCCGCAATGTAGATCTTCAGCTGGAAACAGACACCTTTGATGAAACCGTTGACCAGCTGGAAAAAGAGATTTCAGCTCTCTCCGGCTATATTGAGCATTCCGATATGACCGGAAAAAGCATTCGAAGCAGCGCCGGAAACAGCGGGCGCCACGGAACCATCACCGCAAGAATCCCGGCAGAGCAGCTGGATTCCTTTCTCTCCGCAGTAGACGGAAGCGGAAATATCACTTGGAAATCCGAACAGGTGACAGATGTTACGCTTCAGTACAGCGATCTGGAGAGCAGGAAAAAAACTCTGACAGTGGAACAGGAACGGCTCTGGACACTTTTAGAGCAGGCCGATACGGTGGAAACCGTCATTGCCCTGGAAGAACGGCTCTCTGAAATCCGTTATGAACTGGAATCCATGGAATCCCAGCTGCGGCTCTACGACAATCAGGTGGATTACAGCACGGTCTCCATCAGTATCCTTGAGGTTACCGTCTTTACTCCCACGGAACCGGAATCCATCGGAACACGTATCCGGTCCGGATTTTCAGCCAGCATTGGTGCTGTCCAGGTTTTCTTTGCAGAGCTGTTCATCTTCCTGGTATCCGCCAGTCCCATCTGGATACCGCTTGTCCTTCTTATTCTTCTTCTCATTTTCCTGACTCGGAGACAGCTCCGAAAAAAGAAGGAAAAACGGCAGCCGGATTCCCCGGCCGTTCCTCCGCCTAAGGCATAGGCGGCTGGCCGGAAAGCCGGCCGGATTCAATGGCTTCAAGAAGCGTTTCACATTCCAGAGGCTTTAATAAAATCCGGTCCACTTTCCGGCTTTCATATGCCTCCATCAGCGCCTCATCCGCCAGCCCGGTAATCACAAGGGTCCGGCAGCCCGGACAGCACCGTTCCGCAAGGTCAGCCAGCTGGATTCCGCTCATCTCCGGCATGGAGTAATCCGTAACCAGCACATCAAACGATTCTTCTCTCATGTTCTCCGCCGCCTCCTTCGGATTTCCGAACCCCCGTACATCATACCCGGCGCCGCGAAGTCCCTTTGTCAGCATGCGGAGAATCTTCCTGTCATCTTCCACCAGCAGAATCCGTTCCGCCCCGCCTTTCCTTTCCTTCCTG
This sequence comes from Candidatus Copromonas faecavium (nom. illeg.), assembly GCA_018712915.1. Lineage (GTDB taxonomy): Bacteria > Bacillota > Clostridia > Lachnospirales > Lachnospiraceae > Copromonas > Copromonas faecavium. The sequence continues at coordinate 121,415 of DVGC01000001.1, forward strand.
CGCAGTTCCCTGTTCTTTAAACCCCCAGAGGCTTTTTCCTGCTCCCAGATCGGAAGATAAAGGCAGAAGCAGCTTCCTTCTCCTTCTTTGCTTTCCACATGGATTCCCCCATTTCTGGATTCCAGAATGTTCTGGACCACGGAAAGACCGAGTCCTGTTCCCTCTCCCGTCTCCTTGGTTGTATAAAACGGGTCAAAAATGTGCTCCAGATGATCCTTCGGGATCCCCGCTCCCGTATCCCGGACGTAAAGAAGAAGATACCGGGACGCCGCTTTCTTTCCATGAAGATAAGGAGCGGCCTCCTCTCCGGGCACTGCGCGGCCTCCCACCGTCAGAGTCCCCTCTTTCTCCTTCATGGCATGAAATCCGTTGGTACTTAAATTTAACAGAATTTGATTCAGCTCCGTCTCACTGCAGCAGACCAGACAGACCGGCGGCCAGGAAAATTCCGTTTCCAGCCGTACAGAATCCGGTTTTACAGTGGTCAGCATCTTCATAATGCCGTCCATGGCCTCCCCAACCGGCAAAGGTTTTGTCAATGCCCCCGCCTGTTTTCTGCTCATGGCGGCAATCTGCCGGATAATCTCCTTGGCCCGTTCTGCCGCCTGATAGATTTCACCGGCGCTGTCGGCCATCTCACTATCCGGCTCCGCCTCCATCAGAATCATGCCGGAATACCCCATAATCGGGGTGAGCAGATTATTAAATTCATGGGCAATGCCTCCCGTAAGAGTTCCCATCAGCTGCAGGCGCTGATCATGGGCCAGCTTCTCTTCCTTCGCCCGAATCTGTTCCAGCTTTGTATTCAGTTCTCTCAGACGCTGGTTTTCCTGTTCGGCCGTCTTTCTTGCCTTCGCCACGGAGCCAAACCGGAAAATGGTGTACAGCATCATGGATACAAGGATCACTGCCAGGAGAAAAACCGAAACTGCTGCCCGGATCACCGGAGTTTCAATTTCACTGTAGTCAATTACAGCCGCCACAATCAGGAAATCATCGGCAAACCATACCGGCGTATAGGCACAGATTTTCCGCACCGGACTCGGCGGATCATCGGCCCACCAGTAAGAATGATAGATTTCCACACCCTCGGCTCCCTGAAGCTGATGGGAAATCATTTCCTCCAGTTCCGACAGGTCAAAATCCGGATACATCTGTTCTCTTCCTTCAATTACATTGATTCCCAGCTGTTCTTCCACCGGATGCATCAGAATCCGTCCGCTGGAATCCTTAATCATCACATACCCGTTGTCTCCAACCTTCATATAAGAGCCTACACGATCATACATCTCCTGAATATCGATAATATAACAAAGACGGAATTTCCCATTTAACGTCAGTACAGAAAGGGAAAGGTAACAGGTACCATGCTCATCCTCCAGCACATCGATTCCCGTTCCCGGCTCCGTTCCTTTCAGGCAGTATACGCTTTCATAGCTCCGTTCAGGACCGCAGAAAACAGTCCCGTCCCCATCCCATTTTCCATCCGCACCGCCCAGACTCCGGAGAAGAATCCCCTCCACATCTTCCCTTTGCAGTTCCATCTGCGACTGAAAAAACTCCATCAAAAGATCCGCATTGCCGGTTTCCAGAAAATTTTCGCCCGCATCCTGATACTCAGAAGTCTGGCTCATTTTCTGCAAATCCTGGAAATAAAAATCTGTATACAGGGAAATGCTGTTTGACACTGCTCTTGCAATATTTAAAAGCTGCTCTTCCTGCTCGGAAACAATCTGATCCATGTACTGACGGAACGCATATGCCAATGTACAAATAAAAAATACCGATATAAGAACGGCGGCTGCCGTCGCTGTCAGGATTCGTCCCTTTTTCTCCTTCATTCCATATCCCCCCTGCTGTTCTCATTATAAAGGATTCCGGCCTTTTTGACTACCGGCTTTTGGCTGGATGAGCCCGGGCAGGATAACGCATCCCGCCAGGCATGTTTGAACGGGAAGCAAAGGTTCCTGCTTCAACGAAAGCGCAGCCCGCAGGAAGGATTCCCGCAGGCTGCGCTTTCGTTTCATACGGCCGGGTACATGAGTTTCAGGACTCCGGCCATCTGCCGTTTTTTATACCCGGCCGCATATTCTTTATTTTACAAGAGGTACAGCTCCTGTAATGGCTGCCATACCGATAAAGATTACAAAAATTCCGATTCCCCATTTTGCCGATTCCTTCTGCCATTCTCCCATATCCAGACCGGTCAGGTTTAAAAGCAGATAGATAAAGGCAACCAGCGGGCTTAACAGATGGAAGGCCTGTCCCAAAAGGGAGGCGGTTCCGATTTCCAGCGCTGTAAAACCGTACGTATAACCGGCTTCAGCAAACACAGGAAGAACACCGTAGTAGAATGCGTCGTTGGATAGGAAAAAGGTTCCCGGCGCGGAAACAATTGCCATAATCAGTCCCCAGAACCGTCCCAGCTGCTCCGGAATCAAGGTAATCAGACTGGCTGCCAGCGCATCCGACATTCCGGAATTGGTAAACAGACCCATAAAAATCCCGGCGGCAAATACAAGAATGACAACCTGCAGGGCGTCCCCCGCATTATCCTGAATCCTGGCTTTCTGTTCTTTGATGCTTTTATAGTTAAACATCAGAGCAAGTCCGGTACCGACAAGGAACAGGAACATGGACGGGAAGGTCCCCATCACCAGCATCACAACAAGAGCAATGGTCATAACCGCGTTAATGGGCATCATGTTCGGCCGTTTCAGTGCCTCTTCCTCCGAGGAAGCGGGAGCCGTCAGAGCTATCAGCTCTTCACCGGAAAGCTTCTGAATTCCCACACGCTTTCTTTCCTTCAGTCCAAGATAGTAGGCCACCCCCAGCATATAGACAATGGAAACTGCCATTCCAGGAATCAGGGCACGCAGAATCGTCTGCTCGTCTACTCCCGGCTGTCCCTGAAGAACGGAAATCACCCGGGCCGTCGGACCGCCCCAGGGCAGCAGATTCATAATGGTATTCATAAGAATCACCAGCACACCCAGGTTCATCATCTTCAGATTCAGCTTTTTATAAATCGGAATAAACGCCGTGCAGCAGATTAAAGTGGTAGTGGTTCCGTCGCCGTTTAAAGACACGGCTGCTGCCACAATGGCCGTTCCGATCAGCACTTTTACCGGATCGCCTCCGGCAAACTTAATCATTGCCCTGGTTACCGGATCAAACAGGCCTGCATTCAGCATAATGGCAAAATACAGAATGGCAAACAGCAGCATAATTCCCGTGCCGGATGTCTGACTGACGCCATCTACCGTCCAGTCGCCAATGATTTTAATCTGATCCCACAGAGTCACCTGTTCGGCAGCGATTTCATTTGCTTCCGCCACCTGCGCCGTATATTGCCCAAGGAAGGCTCCCGCCAGGGTAAACACCAGCGGAACAAGAAGCAGAGCCGTAAACGGCTGCATCTTTTTTGTCATGACCAGCGCAAGGAATACGATAATCATTGCCCACGCAATCACTGTCATTATCATAGAGAACTCCCCCTTCATTTTACTTTCTGTTTCCATTATAATCGGGCAGTCTTAACACCTCATAAATCATTCTTAAAATTTATTAAGATTTTGTGAGATTTGTTGCGGAATACAGGAAAATAGGAATTGCTTTTTACTATTTTTTCTATATAATAGGGATAGAATATGCAAAGGAGCCGCAAATATTCCCAGACCAGTTTCTTTTATCCAGCCGGATTCCGGCAGTATATCATGTAAATTCCGGCAATGCATCGTGCGGATTTTAGCAATTTATTGTGCAAATTCTCACAATGCATCACGCGGATCCTGGCAATATATTGTGTGGACTCCAGCAATGTATCATGCAGATTCCGGCAGTACATCTTACGGAGTTCGGCAATTCATCTTACAGATTCAAAAGAAAGGAGCTGCGCTTATGGCCAACGAAACAATATTGATTGCAGACGATGATCCTGTAATCCGGACGCTTCTGACAAAAGTTGTGGAGCGGAACGGGTTTCGCGCCGTCACCGCGCCGGATGGAAAGGAAGCCGTGCGTCTGGCCAGAAGCCGGCACTTTGATCTGATTCTTCTGGATATCATGATGAACGGCAATGACGATGGATTTGACGTTATCAGAAATCTGCGGGCCACCGGAAATCATATTCCGATTATCGTTTTAAGCGGACGGACAGATGATTTTGACACGCTTTACGGTCTTGATATCGGCGCCGATGACTATATTCCCAAGCCCTTCAATCCCGTTATCCTGGGTGCAAAAATAAAGGCTCTCATCCGCCGCAGCCAGAAAACATCCGAAGCGGTCCGTGATACCATTACAGCCGGACCCTTCTGCTACCGGGACGCCACTCTGGAATTTTTCAAAAACGGCAATCTGATTCCTCTTTCCGCCAAAGAAACGGTTATGATGAAGCTGTTTATCAGCAATCTTGGCCGGGTTTTTACAAAGGAACAGCTCTATGAGCTGGTCTGGGGAGAAACCGTTGTGGATGAAAATGTGATTATGGTTTATATCAGCCATCTGAGAAGCAAGTTAGAGGATCACCCCAGGACCCCAAAATATCTGAAAACCATCCGGGGACTGGGATACAAATTTTCCGTCGATGAATAAACCTTTTCCAACGGAATGATAAAGAAAAGCCTTTTCTGCTTTCCCAATAAAACGGTTCCAGCAAAAGAAATTGGCCGGGTACCATGGCACATCCCATGGTCCCGGCCTGTTTTGATATCTGTGCTAATATCTGTTTTGATATCTGTTCTGATATCCGCTTTTCTTTTTGTATTCTGAGCTTAGTTCTTTGGTTCTATTTTATTCTGTATTTCGTTCTTGTTTTTCTTTCTGTCCGTAATATGATGTCCTGTTCTTACGTTTCTTAGTTCTCTTCTTTTTTCACTTCCACAGGACGATTCTCCCTTGTTTCGATTTCCTTCTTCACCGCTTCGATAAAGTCAGACAGCTTGGCTGCGCCCTCGTCGCCTTTGAACCGGCTTCTTACGGATACCGTACCAGTCTCTTCCTCTTTACCGCCTGCAATTAACATATACGGGATCTTCTGAGTCTGAGCCTCCCGGATCTTATAACCGATCTTCTCGGAGCGAAGGTCGATCTCCGCCCGGATTCCCGCTTCATCCAGAGCCTTCTTCACCGACTGGGCATAGGCCTCATGCTTCTCGGAAATCGGAAGCACCTTCACCTGTACCGGAGCCAGCCATGTGGGGAATGCACCTGCAAAGTGCTCAATCAGAATGCCGATGAACCGCTCGATGGAGCCGAAGGCAACCCGGTGAATCATGATGGGTCTGTGCTTTTCTCCGTCTGCTCCGATGTATTCCAGCTCAAACCGCTGAGGCAGCTGGAAATCCAGCTGGATGGTGCCGCACTGCCAGGTTCTGCCGATGGAGTCCTCCAGATGGAAGTCAATCTTGGGACCATAAAAGGCGCCGTCGCCCTCGTTGATCACATAGTCCAGTCCCAGATCGTCGAGAGCTCCCTGAAGAGCGCTGGTAGCCAGCTCCCAGTCCTCGTCGCTTCCCATGGAATCTTCCGGTCTTGTGGACAGCTCTACATGATAACGGAAGCCAAACAGGGAATATACCTCGTTGATCAGTCTGGCCACGCCCTTAATCTCATCGCGGATCTGTTCCGGAGTCATGAAGATATGGGCATCGTCCTGAGTGAAGCAGCGAACCCGCATCAGGCCGTGAAGCTGGCCGGACTTCTCATGACGGTGTACGATTCCCAGCTCGCCCATCCGCAGAGGCAAATCCCGGTAGGAACGGGGCTCGGACGCATACACCAGAACACCGCCGGGGCAGTTCATGGGCTTAATAGCATAATCTTCTTCATCAATCACCGTGGTGTACATGTTATTCTTATAATGATCCCAGTGTCCGGAGGTCTCCCACAGGCTTCTGTTTAAGATAATCGGCGTGGAAATCTCCACATAGCCGGCTTTCTTATGGATCTCTCTCCAGTAATCCAGGAGCACATTCTTTAACACCATTCCCTTGGGCAGGAAGAAGGGGAATCCGGGGCCGGCATCATGCATCATGAACAGACCCAGCTCCCGTCCCAGCTTTCTGTGATCTCTCTTTTTTGCTTCCTCCAGCATGGTCAGATACGCTTCCAGCTCTTCCTTTTTCTGGAACGCCGTAGCATAAATTCTGGTGAGCATCTTGTTCTTCTCACTGCCTCTCCAGTAAGCTCCGGCCAGATTCATCAGATGGAAGGCCTTTCCCACATCCTTGGTGCTCATCACATGGGGGCCTGCGCACAGATCCACAAACTCTCCCTGGCGGTAAAAGCTGATAACCGAATCCTCCGGCAGATCTTCAATCAGCTCCACCTTATACGGCTCATTCTTTTCCTTCATAAACTCGATGGCTTCTTTTCTGGGAAGCTCAAAGCGCTCCAGAGGAAGAGCCTCTTTGATAATTTTCTTCATTTCGGCTTCGATCTTTTCCAGGTCATCGGACGTCAGCGGCTGTGCCGGATCCACATCGTAGTAGAAACCATCGGCAATGGACGGGCCGATGGCAAGCTTGGTGTCCGGCCAGAGACGTTTTACTGCCTGAGCCATCACATGGCTGGCTGTATGACGCAGAGCGGCAAGGCCCTCCGGATCCTTGGCCGTTAAAATATTCAAGGAGCAGTCCTTATCGATTACGGTTCTCAAATCGCTGACCGTTCCGTCAATTTCTGCTACACAGGCCATTCTTGCCAGGCCTTCACTGATGTCTTTTGCAATGTCAATGACAGCCATGGGCTGTGCATACTCCCTGACGGAGCCGTCTTTTAATGTAATTTTCATACATGCTCTCCTTTAATTTTTTTAACAGATGCCTCCAGGAAGAAAGTAAAAAAAATGCCCCTGATATGCGAATAACCACATATCAGGGACGGCTGTTGCTCCGCGGTTCCACCCTGCTTGCATGAAAAAATCATGCCTCTCTTTTGATGATAACGGAATCACCGTTCCCGATTAAGGGACACTCCAGGGTGGTCTTCCAGGCCGGTTCCCGCAGGATGCTCTCAGCTTCTGCATCCCTCTCTTTGGCGTTTCCCGGTGTACTCTTCCTGTCAGCGTGTTGGCTGTTTCAATTTAAAAGATGTCGGATCAAAAGACTCTCTGACCCTGATATCTTGAAAACAGTATAGCACCGGGAGCAGATTTGTCAAGCATTTTCTGGCGCATTTGTGCTTTCTGCTTCCAGCTTTTTTATGGCTTCCCTGGCATGATCCACAAAAATTTCCCGGATTTTCGGAAGCTGCCCAAGTCCTTTCAGCACACAGTGAACCTCGTATCCCGCTTCTTCAAATGTCCGTTTCCAGGAGTGACTGCCCATTCCGGCCATATCCTGATTGGCGTGATCTCCTGCAACCAGCATAAACGGCTGAAGCACCACCCGTTTGTAGTCTCCCTCTCTGACCTTGGAAACCACCTGATCCAGGGTCGGATCGGCCTCCACCGTTCCGATAAAATAATTATCGCAGCCGGCCTCAAAAAGCAGCTCCTGAGCAAGTTCATAAACTTCATTGGCGCGGTCGGTTGTCCCGTGCCCCATCAGACAGATGGCCGTGCGGCCGTCATCGTACTGCTCCGTATCCTCCGTAACAGCCTGCAGCACCCGCTGAAAATCATCCCTGGTGCTTAGCAGGGGAGCTCCCACAGAAACTTTTAAAAAGGATGCTTCGTGGGCCCGGACGGTTTTCACCAGTCCCTGATATTCCAGTCCGCTCATCATATGAGTGGGCTGCACCGCCAGCATTCTGACTCCGTTTTTCTCTGCCCGCAAAAGAGCCTCCTCCACAGAATCAATTCCCAGACCGTCCCGCTCCTTTAAAACACGGATAATGGTGGGACTGGTAAAGGCCCGGCGCAGGGAATATGACGGAAACGCTTTTTCCAAATCCTGCTCCACCGCGTCAATGGTCAGCCCTAAGCTTTCCCTGTAGCTGGTACCGAAGCTGACGGCCAAAAGCTCCTTTGTTCCGATTCCATTCTGATTTCTGGGGTTCTCCATCCTGTATTCCTCCAAACTGTTTCCTTCTGTTGTCATTCGGCTTATCCTATCATGTTTTATGGAAAATTGCAAGAACCGTTTCCGGTGACTGCCAGGGGCTTCTCCGAGAGGCAGATGCTCTCAGCAGGCATCCTGCAGCGGACATCGCCGGCACTTTCTTCAAAGAGACTGCATGCACCCTGGATTCCTCCTGAGGTCTCTGCCCTCTCTTGACATCAGTACGAATCCGTATTATAATCCAGTACGAATCCGTATTGTTTGTTTTATAATTTGAAACATTTTGAAATTTTCTGTTTGTTTTATCTGTGGGGGATTCTGCCGGCACCGGTCAGAGCAGCCGTTATCTCACGCGGCACAGGTACTGGCATATACCCACGGCAGCAAACATCCTAAGGGGGGAATGATATAATGGATGAAACCCGACAAGCCATGCGAAGATTCATCATTGCCTTAAACCGTATGGACGGACTTTATTATCAGCTTTCCAGAAAACTCGGCGTCAAGGATAATATCCTGTGGCTTCTCTATGCTCTGGACGACGGGGAACTTCACTCTCAGAAGCAGATTTGCGAGGAATGGCTGATTACCAAGACCACCTTAAATACAGTGGTAAAGGAATGTGAAAAGAACGGCTATATTACCCTTCTCCATCCGGAGCATTCCAGGGAAAAGCTGATTTGCCTGACGGATGCGGGCAGACAATATGCCAATTCTCTTTTGCAGCCGCTTTACCGTGCGGAGGAATATGCTTTGAAGAAAACACTGGCGCATTATGGAAATGAATTTATAGACGCCACGGAATCTCTTGCAGATTCCCTGCTGAAAGAATCAGAAAAGAATTTCAGGCAGGCCCGGACAGGACCGCCTGAGAAATCCATTTAAATTCGGAGGGATGAACAAATGTCGGACAATCAGGATTCGGCAAACTCTTTATTTCTTAATACATCACCGGCCAGGCTTTTCTTTCTGGCCGCCCTGCCCGGCGCCATCAGCATGCTGGCCTCTTCTCTTTACGGCCTGCTGGATGGAATTTTCGTCGGACAGAGTCTGGGAGAAACTGCCTTTGCAGCTTTAAACCTGGCCTTTCCTTTTGTGGTGATCAACTTCTCCCTAGCTGACCTCATCGGTGTAGGCTCTTCCGTTCCCATCTCCATCAGTCTGGGGATGAAAAAAGAAAAGGAAGCCAACAATGTCTTTACCTGCGCCGTTTTAATGATCGTTTTTGCAGGAATCCTCATCGGTGCCCTTCTTTACACCATCGCTCCCTTCCTCATTGGAATGCTGGGAGCCGAAGGAGAGCTGGCTTCCTATGCGGTCCAGTACATGCGGGTCTATGCCATCTGCTCGCCCTTAACCACGATCATATTTGCCATGGACAACTATCTGCGCATCTGCGGAAGAATTAAAATGAGCATGTGGCTGAACATTTTTATGTCTTTCCTGACCGGCGTTCTGGAATTTTTATTCCTGTTTATTTTCCGCTGGGGAATCTGGGGAGCGGCTCTTGCCACCTGTACCGGTATGATGGTCTGCGCCTGCATCGCCCTGTTTCCCTTTCTCCGGGGAAACCTTCAGCTTAAGTTCTGCCGGCCGTCGTTTTCCTGGGGTCTGATGAAAAAAATCGTGGCCTGCGGAAGCCCCAACTTCTTAAACAACATCGCGGGAAGGATTACCTCCATTATTATGAACACGGTACTTTTAAGAACAGGCGGAGAAAGCGCTGTCACGATTTATGGAATCCTGATGTATGTGGGAGAAACAGTCCAGCCCCTTCTCTACGGCGTCTGTGACTCACTCCAGCCGGCTGTTGGCTACAACTGGGGAGCAGGAAGGCCGGACCGGGTGCAGGCCATTGAACGGTACTGCTTTACGGCCGGCGCCGTCATCTCCATTGCAGCCTCCGTCATCATGTTATTATTCCCGGCTCCGCTAATCTCTCTGTTTGCAGACAGCAGCGATCCGGTCTTTATGGAGCAAGCCATCCTGGCCATGCGGCTGTTCAGCACGGGATACCTAACACGGTGGTTTTCGTTTGCCTCCCAAAGCTATATGCTGGCAGTGGAACGGCCTGTTTCCGCTTCCATTATATCGGTTTCCACAGCCCTCATCTTCCCGGTCATCCTGATTGTGCTTCTTATGCCCCTGGGATTAAACGGAATCTGGCTCAATCAGCCGGTTACCTGCCTGCTGGCCGCCATTCTGGCCGCCTTTGTAATGAAAAAATTCCGGCATGATCTGAACTCCGGCTCCTGCATGTAACCCCGGGAGGTGTATAACTTCCGGCCCTCATATGCAGCACCCGGAGGCACGTAAAGCTTCCGGTCTTCACGCGAAACCCCCGGAGACACATGCGGCTTCCTGCTCTCACATATGACCCCGGGGGTGTGTATCGTTTTCGGCCCTCATATGCAGACCCCGGAAGCACGTAAGGCTTCCGGCTCCTACATATAAATTCCCGAGGTCCTGGAGAGGATCGGCTCATAACCGGCCTCCCGCAGGACCTGAATGATCCTGTTCTTGTGTTCGGTGCCGAAGGACTCCATGGTAATCGTCAGCTCCACTCCGGCAGCACGGTTCACGTTGGCAAAGACATTGTGATCCAGCTTAATGACATTGCCCTGCTCCTTGGCAATCAGAGAGGATACGATGGCAAGCTGTCCCGGCTTATCCGGCAGCATCACCGTAACGGTAAAGATCCGATCCCGCTGCATCAGGCCATTCTGAAGCACGGTGGCCATGGTCAGCACATCCATATTGCCGCCGCTTAAGACGGACACCACCTTTTTGCCCTTAAAATCCAGGTGCTTCAGGGCGGCCACCGTCAGAAGGCCAGAATTTTCCACGATCATCTTGTGATTCTCCGCCATATCAAGGAACGACAGCGTCAGCTCTGAATCGTCAATCGTAAGGACCTCATCCACATTTTTCTGCAGATAAGGGAACAGCTTGTCTCCCGGCGTCTGAACGGCAGTACCGTCCGCAATGGTATTGATATGGGGAACGGTGGTCACCTCTCCCGCTTCCAGGGATGCCTTTAAGCAGGCAGCCCCTGCCGGCTCCACGGCAATGACCCGGATTTTCGGGTTCAAAAGCTTGGCCAGGGTGGAAACTCCGGTGCAGAGTCCTCCGCCGCCTACAGGAACCAGAATATAATCCACAGTCGGAAGCTCCTTCACAATCTCCATGGCAATGCTTCCCTGTCCGGTGGCAATTTCCAGATCGTTGAAGGGATGAACAAAAGTATAGCCATGTTCGTCAGCCAGCTCATAGGCATGGGCACAGGCCTCATCAAACACGTCTCCGTAAAGCACCACGTCGGCGCCATAGCCCTTGGTCCGGTTCACCTTGATTAACGGCGTAGCCACCGGCATCACCACCGTGGCCTTCACACCGGCCAGCTTGGCCGCATAGGCCACACCCTGGGCATGGTTTCCGGCGGATGCCGTAATCAGACCCCGCTCCCGTTCCTCCGGTGTCAGACAGTGGATTTTATAATAAGCGCCTCGCACCTTATAGGCGCCGGTTCTCTGCATGTTTTCCGGTTTGAAATAAATCTTGTTTCCGTATCTTTCTGAAAAGTATTCGCTGTAAATCAGCTTGGTTTCCTGAGTCACCTTGCTGACGATTTCAGACGCTTCTTCAAATTTCTCCAGTGTCAGTTCCTGCATTTCCATAGGCGTTATTCTCCTTTTTCTCTGGGCTCTGTCTGAAACAGCGCGTTTACAAAGTCTGCAGAATTAAACTTCTGCAAATCATCAATCTTCTCTCCTACTCCCACATATTTTACCGGGATTCCGAGCTCCGACTGGATGGCCACCGCGATGCCTCCCTTGGCCGTTCCGTCAAGCTTTGTCAGGATAATTCCCGTAATATCTGCCGCTTCCATAAACTGTCTGGCCTGTACCAGGGCATTCTGTCCTGTGGTTCCATCCAGTACCACCAGGGTTTCCCGGTATGCCTCCGGGTACTCCTTATCGATGATGCGGTTGATCTTTTTCAGCTCCTCCATCAGATTTTTCTTATTGTGAAGCCGCCCTGCCGTATCGCAGATCAAAACGTCCGCATTTCTGGATTTGGCGGCGGCGATGGCATCATAAATGACGGCCGCCGGATCCGAACCTTCCTTCTGGGCAATCAGCTCCACGCCGGCCCGATCCGCCCATTCGGCCAGCTGCTCGATGGCCGCCGCACGGAAGGTATCGGCCGCTGCCAGGATGACCCTTTTTCCACCGGACTTCAGCTGATCCGCCAGCTTGCCGATGGATGTGGTTTTTCCGACGCCGTTGACGCCAATCACGAGGACAACCGACTTGCGGTTCTCAAATTCATACGCGTTTTCACCCAGATCCATTTTTTCCCGGATGCTGTCGATGAGCACCTGACGGCACTGTGCCGGATCCTTTAAATGACGTTCCTTTACTGTTTTTTTCAGATCCTCAATGACCGCCATGGTAGTCTGGATTCCCATATCTCCCATGATCAGGGTTTCCTCCAGCTCCTCGTAAAATTCCTCATCAATGGAGGAGAAGCCGGAGAAAATGGAATCCATTCCGGACACGATATTTTCTCTGGTCTTTGCCAGCCCTGCTACAAGCCTTGAAAAAAAGCCCTTTTTCTTTTCTTCCATTGGAAGCCTCCTTAATTGCTCAAATCACTTTCTATCAGATTAACGGATACCAGAGTAGAAACACCTTTCTCCTGCATGGTAATTCCATACAGCCGGTCTGCCGCCACCATGGTTCCTCTCCTGTGGGTAATGACAATAAACTGGGTATGTCTCGTCAGCTTGTGAAGATATTTTGCATACCGTTCTACGTTGGAATCGTCCAACGCCGCCTCAATCTCATCCAGAAGGCAGAAAGGCGACGGCTTCAGGTTCTGAATGGCAAACAGTAAGGCGATGGCCGTCAGAGCCTTCTCTCCTCCCGACATCTGCATCATGTTCTGAAGCTTTTTCCCCGGCGGCTGAGAAATAATCTGAATTCCCGCCTCCAGGATATCTTCATCCTCCGTAAGCTTTAAGCTTCCGTGTCCGCCGCCGAACAGCTCCCGGAACACCCGGTTGAATTCTGCGGAAATCTGACCGAATTTTTCCGTAAACTGCTTCCGCATGCCCGTATCCAATTCCTCAATCACCTTTAAAAGAGCCTCTCTGGCGGTTTTTAAGTCCTCATGCTGGGACTTCATAAACTCATAACGGCCGGAAATCTCCCGGTAATCCTCGATGGCATGGACGTTGACGTTTCCCAGGGCCTTAACCGATGCCTTCCGCTCGGAAATCAGCTTCCTGAGCTCGGCCATGGGCCTTGGTTCTTCCCGAAGCTCCTCTGCCGTCGAATACGTCAGTTCATACTCAGACCACAGATATTCCACCAGACCTTCCCGCTTCTCCTCCAGCTTTTCCTCCTGGCTCTGAAGACGGAATAAGTCCTTATCCAGAGCAGACAGCCGGGCCGAAAGCTCCTCTCTTCGTTCAAAAAAGCCCTTCCGCTTTTCCTGAATACCGGCCTTTTCCTCTCCGGCAGCCGCCATTTCCGTTTTCAGATGATCGGCCTGAGCTCTGGAAACAGAAATTTTCTGTTCCAGCTCTTCTATTTCTTTCTGCCTGTCTGCGACGGCCTTTTTACTCTCTTCGCTGGTGCCCTTTAAGCCTTCCTTTTCTGCAAAAAGCCGTTCCATTTCCTCTGCCAGCCGGCGGAGATTCTGTTCCACATAAAATTCCTGCTGATGGAGATTGGCCGCTTCTACCTGAAGACCGGATAATCTGCCGGAAGCTGCCTCCCTGGCTGCCCTGGCCTGCTCGAGAAGCTTCCCGTCTTCTTCCAGCTTTTCGTTTTTCTTTTTATTCTCCTGCTCCAGAAGCTCCATGGCCTCTGAAAGCTCTCCCGAACGGGCACGGATTTCTCCTATCTGCTCCTCTAACTGGGCATGCTCCAGATGCAGATCCTTTGCCGAACCATCCAGTTCCTGCTTCTTTTCTTCCAGCCTTCTTCTCTCTCCCCTGGCTGTATTTTCTCTTAAGTATTCCTCCTGAAGCTTGCTTTTTACCTGCTCCAGTTCCTTTTTCTGCTCCTTCTGGATGCTTTCCTTCTGAACGGTTTCCTTCTGGATCTCATCCACCTTAAAAAGAGCTTTTTTGCACCGTTCCTCCATCTCCTCCAGCTCCCGTTTTCTTCCCAGAAGATTGCTGGAGTTTTTAAAGGCACCGCCGCTCATGGAGCCGCCGGGATTAAACAGTTCTCCTTCCAGAGTCACCAGACGCAGGCTGTGATGATACTTGCCGGCAATGGCGATGGCATGATCCACATGGTCTACCACCAGAACCCGGCCCAGCAGATAAAGGGCCAGCTCCCGGTACTCTTCCTTTACCCTGACCAGCTCTGCCGCCGTTCCGATGACTCCCGGCTCCGAGAGGGCCTGATTCTTTCCTGTGCCTTCTCTCCCGGAAATGGCATTGAGCGGAAGGAAGGTGGCCCGGCCGTACCGGTTCTTTTTTAAATGCTCAATCAGCCTCTTTGCCGTCTGCTCCGAATCGGTTACCACGTTCTGGATGGAGCCTCCAAGGGCCGTTTCGATGGCCGTTTCATATTCCTTCGGCACATCCAGGAGATCGGCCACCACGCCATGAATGCCCGGCACCCGGTCCCGAAGCTCCATCACCCGGCGGATGCTGTTTCCGTAGCCCTCATACCGCTCTGCCAGATTTCTTAAGGACTCGTATCTCGTATGAGCCGTATGATACTCCTGCTGGGTATTGTTCAGTTCCCTGTTCAGTCTCCGGATTTCTTCGGCACTCTCCGCATTCTTTCGTTCCAGCTCAGAAGAACGGCCGGCCAGCACTTCAATTTCCTTTCGGATGGCGGATTCCTTTTCCGCCTGGGCCGTCAGCCGATCCATCAGGCCCTCTTCCTCCGTCTTCATCTGAAGAAGTTTTCCTGCCACCTCGGAGCGGCGCACCTGTACCTGCTCCAGCATGGTATCATACCGCTGTTTTTTCACTGACAGACCGGACTTTTCATTGAGGGCATCAATCAGCTCCGTCTTTCCGTCGGCAATGGCCTGTTCCAGGCTGTCGGCCCGGATGGCTGCCTCGGAGAGCTCCTCCTGGGAAGCCTTCAGGCGCTCCTCCATCTGGCTCTGCTTCTTTTCCAGCTCCTTTTTTTCCTGCTCATAAGCAAGACGGCTTTCCTCTTTTTCCGCCAGCTCCCGTCCGATGGACTCGTCCCGGTTTCTGGTCAGTTCTTCATTCCGAAGCTCGGCGCGGATCTGCTCTTTTAAGACGTTAATCTGTCCTTCATCATTGCCTGCCTCCAAAAGGAGCTGGTTCATGGCCTGCTGCTTTTTACCGATTTCCACATCCAGCCGTCCGGCAGCCTCGTCCAGCTGCTCGTACTCTGCCTTCAGAGCCTCCGCCTCTGCCCTGGAGGCCTCCATGTCCCCGGAAACGGTCTCCTTCCGTCTGAGCAGTTCCTCTCTCTGCCCAGCAGACGCCTCCATCTCCATCAGGAACAGATTGGCATCAAACCGTTTCAGTTCCTCCCTGAGCCTGAAATACTCCCTGGCCGCGGCAGCCTGTTTCTCCAACGGTCCCACCTGCTTTTCCAGCTCGCTTAAAATGTCCTGAACCCGGATCAGGCTCTGCTGCTCGTCCTCCAGTTTTTTCAGGGCATCTGCCTTTCTTCTTTTAAACTTTACAATTCCTGCTGCCTCATCAAACAGCTCTCTTCGCTCTTCCGGACGGCCGCTGAGGATTTTGTCAATCTGCCCCTGTCCGATGATGGAGTAGCCCTCTTTTCCGATTCCCGTATCATAAAACAGCTCGTTGATGTCCTTTAACCTGCAGGGGCTTCCATTGATCTTATATTCACTTTCTCCGGAACGGTAAAGCCGCCGCATGACCGTCACTTCATCGTAGTCGATGGCCAGCTGATGATCCGAATTATCCAGGGTGATGGCCACAGAGGCAAATCCCTGGGGTTTTCTGGTCTCCGTTCCGGAAAAGATCACGTCCTGCATGGAAGAGCTTCGTAGCTGCTTCACCTTCTGTTCGCCGAACACCCAGCGGACCGCATCGGCAACATTGCTCTTTCCGCTTCCGTTGGGACCAACGATTCCTGTAATTCCGTTATGAAATTCAAATACGATTTTATTGGCAAAGGATTTGAATCCCTGTATCTCGATGCTTTTTAAATACATGCTTTTCCTTTTCCCTACTTTTTCAGCCTGCAGATTCCGTGGTAGGCAGCCACCTGCTCCGCTGCCTTTTTGGTTCGCCCGAAGCCTCTGCCCAGCTCCTCATCCCCCAGCCTGACACAAGCCTCAAATACCTTGCAGTGGTCCGGTCCTGACTCCCGTATGAGCACATAGGACAGATCGCCTCTGCCCTCTGCCTGAACCATTTCCTGCAGGATAGTTTTGCTATCGTAAAAGAGCTTTTTGTGTTCAATATCATCCAGCACAAAGCGGCAGATAAACTCTTTTGCATTAGCAAGACCACCATCCAGAAAAATTGCGCCGATGACCGCCTCCATGGCATCAGAAACCACTGACGGACGTTTTCTTCCCCCGGTCAGCTCTTCTCCCTTTCCCAGATACAGATATTCCCCCAGAGAAATGGATTCCGCACAGTAGGCCAGGGTCGGCTCACACACCAGACTGGCCCGCAGCTTGGTCATTTCTCCCTCCGGCATGTCCGGATACTGATGATAAAGAAAATTGCTGGAAACCAGCTCCAGCACCGCATCTCCCAGAAATTCCAGACGTTCATTGCATCTTGTCTTATCCCAACGCTTCTCATTTGCATAGGAGCTGTGAGTCAGCGCATGGGCCAGCAGTCCCGGCTTCTGAAACCGGTATCCGATGATTTCCTGCAGCCGCTCCAATCGTTTCTCCAATGTATTCACCCTCCTTTAAAATGGAAAGTCAAATACCCCGCAGCAAGCTGTGGGGTATTTGACCCTCGCGGATTTTTTCTAATTTAAAGCATTTTTGATGGCTTCCACCGCATCTCCGACGCTGACAATCTTTTCTGCCTCTTCCGTCGGGATTTCAATGTCAAATTCCTCTTCGATTCCCATAATAATCTGGAATACATCCAGGGAATCCGCTCCCAGATCGTCCACAAAGGTGGTATTTATGGTCACCTCATCCGGCTCAATATTGAGCACCTCCGCGATAATCTTCTGTAACTTTTCAAATTCCATACGTTCCATCCTCTCTTACCTTGATTTTCTTTTTCAGTCCGTTCTCCGAACCTGGACCCGCAACATTCTGGAATATTCCGGGATATCAGCTTTGTTCATTTATATTGTCCTTCTCGGCGAAGCATTCCCGGATCTTATCGGAAATTTCCTGCTCCTTAAAGGAAATACACTGGATGATTGAATTTTTCACCTCGTTGGCTTTGGAGTTTCCATGGGTCTTCACCACAAGCCCCTTTAAGCCAAGGAGAGGTGCTCCGCCGTAACGGGAGGCGTCAAAGCTTTTCAGTGTGCCTTTTAAAGCCGGTTTGATTAACAGCGCTCCGATTTTGCTTCTGAGATCAGACATCAGGCCCTTTTTCACCATGGACAGCAGGGTGGCGCCCACGCCTTCATAAAGCTTCAGAATCACATTTCCAACAAAGGCTTCGCAGACAATCACATCCGCCCCGCCATGGGGAATTTCCCGTGCCTCAATGCTGCCGATAAAGTTGATGTCGGTGCATTCCCTTAAAAGAGGAAAGGTTTCCTTTACCAGGGCATTTCCCTTCTCCTCCTCCACCCCGATGTTTACGATGGCCACCCTCGGGTTTTCAATTCCCACCACATATTTCATATAGAGGGAACCCATGCGGGCAAACTGAACCAGATGGGACGGTCTGGCGTCCACATTGGCCCCGCAGTCGATTAACAGGGACACTCCCTGCTCCGTCGGAATCAACGGCGCCAGCGGCGGACGCTCCACACCCTTAATCCGGCCCACGATTACCTGGCCGCCCACCAGAATCGCTCCGGAACTGCCGGCGGAAACGAATCCGCCTGCTTCTCCGTTCTTTACCAGGTTCATTCCTGCCACAATGGAAGAATTTTTCTTCTTCCGGATTGCATTAACCGGAGGTTCTCCCGTTTCGATCACTTCCGGAGCCTCCAGAATTTCAATCTGAGACTGATTATACGTATATTTTCCAAGTTCCCGCTCGATATCTGCCGTCCGTCCCGTAAGAATAACCGCAATATCGCTCCGTTCGTTGACCGCTTCCACCGCGCCTTTAACGATCTCTCCCGGCGCGTTATCGCCTCCCATGGCGTCAACCGCAATTTTTATCATGTCCCCATCTCCTGCTTTTCACTTGCCCGATTCCATCAGGATTCCAGAACCACTCTCCCGGAACCGGCCGGGAACCATCCGTTTCCGGCATCATTTTCCTGTGTAAATCTATCAATACTATACTAGATAGGTTCCATAAAATCAATAGGTTTTTTCGCCTGGGAAAGCGGCGGTGAAAGCAGCGGCCTGAAAGCCCTGTGCAGGGACAGAGCCTCCTGACTCCAGAGATTCCCGGCTCCTCCCAACCACAGAGTTCCAAAACCTCCTGGCCGCATAGTTCCGGACTTTCCTAACTGCAGAGATTCCGGATCCGCTCTTTGATCCCGGCGGCGTCCGCCTTTCCCTTCATGGCCCGCATCACCTGTCCGGTCAGGAAACCAAGGACTTTTTCCTTTCCGGATTTCAGTTCCTCCACCGCCTTGGGATTGTCTGAAAGAACCTGCCGGATGACCGTATCCAGAAGCTCCTTGTCCGTTTCCATGGAAAGCCCATGTTCCTTCACATACTGCTTCGGGTCCACATCGGTCTCAAACATCACCGCAAACACTTCCTTGGCCGTCTTCTGGCTGATCTCAGAGGCGTCCACCAGAGCAATCAGTTCCGCCAGATGTGCTGCTGAAAAGACCAGGGAGGATGGTTCCTGTTCCTTTTCCTTTAAAAGCCGCATGGTTTCCCCGGTCAGCCAGTTGGCCGCCTTTTTTGCAGCCGTGCTGCAGGAAACTGTCTCTTCAAACATACGGGCCAGAGCCGGATCCGCCGTCAAAAGCCCGGCATCATAAGCGCTCAGACCGTACTCGCTTTCATACCGCTTTGCCTTCTCCTCCCGCAGTTCCGGCTGTTCCCTTTTTGCCCTCTCAATCCATTCATCGGAAATATAAACGGACGGCAGATCGGGATCCGGAAAATACCGGTAATCCCTGGCGTCCTCCTTGGAGCGCATGGCATAAGAGGATTCCTTGTTATCATCCCATCTCCTGGTTTCCTGAATCACCGGGCGTCCCTGAGACAGCAAATCAATCTGCCGCTCCCTCTCGCCTTCGATGGCATGGGCAATGGCCTTAAAGGAGTTTAAGTTTTTCATTTCCGTCCGGACTCCCAGCCGTTCTGAACCGGCCTCACGGACAGAAAGGTTGACGTCGGCCCGCATGGAGCCCTCCTGCAGCCTGCAGTCAGAAACACCCAGATACCGCATGACCGACTGAAGCTTTTCCAGATAGGCAAGAACCTCACCGGCGCTTCTCATATCCGGCTCCGATACAATCTCAATCAGAGGAACGCCGCTGCGGTTGTAATCCACCAGGGAATTTCCGCTCCATTCATCGTGGATCAGTTTCCCCGCATCCTCCTCCATATGGATTTCATGGATCCCGATGCGCTTTGTTCTCCCCTCCGTCTCGATCTCCACAAATCCATCACGGCAAATCGGAAGATACAGCTGAGAAATCTGGTAGTTCTGGGGATTATCCGGGTAAAAATAATTCTTTCTGTCAAACCGGCACCGCTTCTCAATCCGGCAGTTGAGAGCCAGACCTGCTCGCAGGGCAAAATCCACAACCTTCTTATTTAATATAGGAAGAGAACCGGGAAATCCGGCGCAGACCGGGCAGACATGGGTGTTGGGAGCCGCCCCGAACTCCGTCCTGCAGCCGCAGAAAATTTTTGTTCTGGTGGCCAGTTCCACATGGACCTCCAGGCCAATGACTGTTTCGTACTGTTTCATTCTGCCGCCTCCTTCTCTTTCTTCCTGCTGCCGGCTAAAAAGGGCAGCTTCCATTCTCCGCGCTCCCGTTCCATGGCTGCGGCCGCCGCAAACAGCTTTCCTTCACAGAAGCAATCGCCGATGAGCTGAACACCGATGGGAAGCCCATTCCGGCCAACCGTACAGGGAACTGTCATTCCGGGAAGGCCAGCCAGATTGACCGCCACCGTATCAATATCGCTTAAGTACATGTTCAGCGGATCGGTTAAGGATGTGCCCGTTTTCGGCGCAGCTGTGGGAGACGCAGGTCCAAGAAGCACGTCGTATCGCCCGAAGGCCCGGGAAAACTCCTGTCTGATCAGTGCCCGCGCTTTCATGGCCTTTAAATAGTAAGCATCATAATATCCAGAACTCAGTACAAAAGAGCCGAGCAGGATCCGGCGGCGTACCTCCGGACCGAATCCCTCCGACCGGCTTTTTTTATACATGTCATGGAGTCCTTCATACTCCCTGGCCCGGTATCCATACTTGACGCCGTCAAACCGTTCCAGATTGGAGCTGGCCTCCGCAGAAGCGATGATATAATAGGCAGGAATGGTATATTCCGTAAGCTTAAGATGAAAGGTCTCCACGGCTGCTCCCTGCCTCTCCAGCCAGACAGCTGCCTGATGGACTGCCTCCTTCACGTCTTCGTCTGCCCCGTTTAAATATTCCTCCGGGATGCCAATTTTTAGTCCCCTGACGCCGGCGTCCACGGTTCCGGAAAAATCCAGATCCTTCCGTTCCAGTGAAGTCGCGTCTCTTCTGTCCTTCCCGGAAAGGATGGAAAGAAGCAGGGCGCAGTCTGCAGCCGTCCGCCCGATGGGACCAATCTGATCCAGAGAGGACGCGTAGGCCACCAGGCCATATCGGGAAACCGTCCCATAGGTGGGCTTGATGCCGGTGACACCGCAGTAGGAGGCTGGCTGGCGGATGGAACCGCCCGTATCTGACCCCAGGGCAAGAAACCCTTCTCCCGCCGCAACTGCCGCACAGGAGCCGCCTGAGGAACCGCCCGGCACATGGGACAGATTCCAGGGATTCCTTGTGACGGCAAAGGCCGAGGTCTCCGTGGTGCTTCCCATGGCAAATTCATCCATGTTGGTTTTCCCAAGGAGCACCATCCCGGCCTCCTTCAATTTCCTGACAGCCGCCGCGTCATAAAATGGAACAAAATTTTCCAGGATTTTCGAGGCACAGGTGGTGGGAATCTCTTTCGTACAAATATTATCCTTTATGGCAACAGGAACGCCGGCCAGCAGACTTTTGATTTTTCCCTTCCGGATGTCCCGGTCTTCGTTCTCCGCCTGCTCCAAAACGGCCTTCCGATCCCAGTAAAGATAGGCATGAATCCGTTTCTCCTCTTTTTCCATCTGATCCAGAGAGGCCTTTGCCGCTTCCACCGCTCCAATCTCCCGCTTCCTGATTTTCTCTGCCAGCTCCGTGGCTGAAAATTCCAAAATATCCATTCTGCCGCCTCCTTATCCGATGGTCCGCGGAACAACGAACTGACCGTCCATCTCCTGCGGGGCTCCCTTAAGTAATTCCTCCCGGGCCGTGCTTTCCTCCGGTTCGTCCTCCCGGAATCCATTCTCAACCGGAAACAGCTGAATCAAAGGTTCCACTCCGTCCGTGTCCAGCCGGTTCAATAACTCCACATAATCCAACATCCTCTGGATCTCCTTTTTTGCTTTCTCCCGCTCGGCTTCACTTAACCGGAGCTTTGCAAGGATTTCCAGCTCCTCCATGGTCTGATCCGTAATCTTTTCTGCCATTCTTCGTCATCCTTTCTCCAGACAGTTTTTCTAGGGTTTCAGTCTGGTCATGTCCCTGGGGAACAGACTGGCCTGCCGGATGTTCTCCGCCGATAAAAGCTGCATGGTCAGCCGCTCCAGACCAATGCCCAGGCCCCCGTGAGGCGGCATCCCGTACCGGAAGCAGTCCAGATATTCCTCCATTCCTTCTGTGTCCATGCCCCGTTTCTCCAGCTTTTCCATCAGCATTCCATAATCGTGAATCCGCTGTCCTCCGGTGGTCACCTCCATGCCGCGAAACAGAAGATCGAAGCTTAAGGTTGCCTGAGTATTTTCCGGATCCTCCATGGCATAAAAGGGGCGCTTCTTCGACGGATAATGGGTGACAAATACAAAATCTGAATCCCAGGTCTCTTTTGCGTAGGTGCCGATGAGTCCTTCCTCCTCCGGCTCCAGATCGTAGGGGGAACGGATGGGGCGATGGCAGGCTTCCGATACCAGCCGCTTGGCCTCGTCAAACCGGAGGCAGGGAATGGAGGTTATCTTTGGAAGCCTGACGTCCAAAAGAGACAGCTCCGTCCCATACTCCCGCTCCAGCAGCGCAAACATAGACTGGAGCATGGCCGTTTCCATCTGGCAGAGATCATAAAAGCTGTCCAGAAATCCCATCTCAAAATCCATGCTGGTATATTCGTTCAGATGGCGCCTGGTGCTATGCTTTTCTGCCCGGAACACGGGACCCACCTCAAATACCCGGTCGAACACCCCCACCATCATCTGTTTGTAAAACTGGGGACTCTGAGCCAGAACAGCCGGATGATGAAAGTAGGAAAGCTTAAACAGGTTGGCCCCTCCTTCCGCCGACCGGGCCCCGATTTTCGGTGTATGGATCTCCGTAAAGCCCTGCCCGGTGAGGAACTCCCGAAAGCCCCGGCAAAGGCCCTCCTGGATTTTAAAGACCGCCCGTTCCCGAAGATTCCTCAATGCAATGGGCCGGTGATCCAGGCTGGCCTCCAGGGAAATTCCCATTTTCCATTTTCCGACGGGAAGCGGAAGAGGCGCCGCCGGCTCTGACAGGATCCTGGCATCGGAGAGCCGCAGCTCCATGCCGTGGGGTGCCTTGGGTTCCTTTTTTAAGACTCCCCGAACGCGAACGGCCTGACCTTCCTTAAGGCGGCTCAGATCCCCCTGTTGTCCTGCTCCTTCCCGGACGGCCTGCAGAAGTCCCTGACGGCTTCTCAGAATAACAAAGGAAATCTCTCCCATGTCTCGGATGCTGTGAATCATACCCGCGGTTTCAGCCTCCTGCCCCGCAGCTTCTTCCTTCCAGAGCCTGGCAAATTCCACATCTTTTGTTTCCCATACGCCTGCTGCAAATTCCATTTTGATTCCTCCAATCCTTCTTTTGGATTCTCCGGAACCGGCATTTGATTCGATTTTTAATTTCATCGAAACAAGCTTCTGCAAAATTTTTATCTAATCCGGAAAGGAAGTTTCCTGACCAAATAAAAAACGCCCCGGAGAATTTGTCATCGAAATTCTCCGGGACGGGATCTGAATCTGATTCCCGCGGTACCACCCGCATTGCATAATATCATTTTATCACAAACCATATTATGCCACTCATGGACAGCCGCCGAAGCTTGCACCGCTTCTCCTTTTTGGACCTGCATCCTGCTGCCCTGCCTCTTAACGTGAGGCCCTCGTGTCTTCCTACGTCTCAAATCCGGCCAGATTCCTGTGACCATCGGCTTTATCCCCGGCACCGGGTCCCGCACGTCTTTGCGCTTCCCCGGATAATATCCGGCAAATTCAAGATTTCAGAAGGCCAGCTCCGGAGTGTTCCCGCATTTTCTTCGTCAGCCCGTGTTCTCAGCCGGCGGCACGGTTCTCTGTCAGCTTCCAAAAAGCGAGTCTCTTTCACAGCCTTTCTGCTTTTCTTTTTATTGTTTTCTTATAATTCACATACAATATCAGAGTTTTTTGATTCTGTCAAGCGCTTTTAATGAATTTTCATAAGTTCCGAAAGCGGTCAGTCGGAAATACCCCTCTCCCGAAGGACCGAATCCTGCTCCCGGCGTTCCAACGATGCCGGCCTTTTCCAGCAGGTAATCAAAAAACTCCCAGGATTTCATGCCGTTGGGCGTCTTCATCCAGATATAGGGGGAATTGACTCCGCCGTAGGCCGTAAAACCAGCGTCAATCAGGCCGTCCCGGATGGTCTTCGCATTAAACATATACCGGTCTATCTGCTCTTTTACCTGCTTTGCTCCTTCGGGAGAATACACCGCCTCGCCGGCCCGCTGAATGATATAAGGCGTTCCGTTATACTTGGATCCCTGTCTGCGGGACCACATGGCATTCAGGCTGGCAGAACCGCATACCAGTTCTTTTGGAATCACAGAGAATCCCAGACGGGTTCCCGTAAAGCCGGCCTTTTTGGAAAAGCTCCTCAGTTCGATGGCGCAGGTTTTTGCTCCCCGGCACTCGTAAATGGAGTGGGGGACTCCCTCTTCCGTAATGTAAGCCTCATAAGCGGCATCATAAATAATCACGGATCCGTTCCGGTTGGCATAGTCCACCCAGGCCTGCAGATCGGCCTTTTTGATGGCCTCCCCCGTCGGATTGTTGGGGAAGCACAGATAAATCAGATCTGCTCTCTCCTTTGGAAATTCCGGCAGGAATCCATTGGCTTCCGTACAGGGCATATAAACCACTCCGTCAAATTTCCCTGTTTCTTCATGGTAAAGGCCGGTGCGGCCCGCCATTACGTTGGAATCCAGATAAACCGGATACACCGGATCGCAGACGGCCACCACGCTGTCCGGAGAAAACAGCTCCTGAATATTTCCGGCATCGCACTTGGCACCGTCCGAAATAAAAATCTCATCGGCAGAGATATCGCAGCCCCTGGACTGAAAATCCTCTCTGGCAATGACATCCCGCAGAAACTCATATCCCTGTTCCGGCGCATAGCCCCGGAAGGTTTCCGCTTTTCCCATCTCGTCCACGGCCTGATGCATGGCCTCAATAATCGCCGGCGCCAGAGGCTGGGTCACATCCCCGATGCCAAGACGGATGATTTCTGTCTCCGGATGGGCCTCCTGGAAAGCCGCCACCTTCTTTGCGATTCCGGCAAACAGATAGCTTCCCGGAAGTTTTGCAAAATTCTCATTGACCTTAAACATATCCATTCCTCTTTTCTTCCAAATTGTCCCTGTTGTAACCCTAATTTTCCGGAATCAGCATGGTGACCATGTGAGCGCTCTCAGTCATGGTCCGTCCCGTATCCATGCTGGTTTTCTGAAGATACCAGTGTGCCTCCGGCTCTGTCAGGTGATTCCGTTTCATCAGGAGCTTCTTCGCCCTGCGGATCACGCCCTGCTCCTCGGCGCTTTCCACAAAGCCGGCAAACAGCGGATGGGCGTGGTTGGGCCTGGATTTGAACTCCGGATGAGCCTGGGTTCCGATAAAGAAGGGGTGATCGGAGAGCTCAATCATCTCCACAATCCTTCCGTCAGGCGAAAGTCCGGAAAGGACCATCCCGTGGGAGGTAAAGTCCTCCCGGTAGGCATTGTTAACCTCAAAACGGTGTCTGTGACGCTCATGAATCTCCTCCATGCCGTAAAGCTTAAAGGCTCTGGATTTTTTATCCAGCACACAGGGATAGCTTCCCAGCCGCAGTGTTCCTCCGATGTCCTCAATACCGTTCTGCTCCGGCATCAGATCCACCACCGGATGGGCAGTTTCCGGATTCAGCTCCGAACTGTTGGCATCCTCATAGCCCAGCACACTGCGGGCAAACTCCACCATGGCCATCTGCATTCCCAGGCAGATCCCCAAAAAAGGAACCTTGTTTACCCTGGCATAGCCGGCCGCCAGCGCCATTCCCTCGGTGCCGCGGCAGCCAAAGCCTCCCGGAATCAGGATCCCGTCTGCTGCCGATAAAACCTCGTCCACATTGGCCTCCGTCAGCTGTTCGGAATCCACCCACTGGATATTCACCTTGGTGCGGTTCGCGATGCCTCCGTGCTTTAAAGCCTCCATCACGCTTAAATACGCATCATGAAGCTGAATATACTTGCCCACCAAAGCAATGGTAATCTCGCTCTGAGGATTCTTTAAGGCGTCCACCATATGCCGCCAGTCCGTAAGCCTGGGCTCGGGACATGGAAGATTCAGACAGCCGCAGACCACCTGGGCCAGCCTCTCCCGCTCCATCATCAGCGGCGCTTCATAAAGGTATTCCACATCCAGGTTCTGAAGCACGTTTCCCTCCGGCACGTTGCAGAACAGGCCAATCTTGGCCCGGATTTCATCCTCCAGCGGGACCTCGGTCCGGCACACGATGATATCGGGAGAAATTCCCATTCCCTGAAGGGATTTGACGCTCTGCTGGGTGGGCTTTGTCTTGACCTCTCCGGAAGCCTTCAGGTAGGGAACCAAGGTCACATGGATCAGCACCGAATTACCCGGTCCCTGTTCCTGGCGGAACTGACGGATGGCCTCTAAAAACGGCTGGCTCTCGATGTCTCCCACAGTTCCTCCCACCTCGATAATCGCAATCCGGTTTTCATCCGGCGTCTTTGCCCGGTAAAATCTGGATTTAATTTCATTGGTAATATGGGGAATCACCTGAACCGTACCGCCGCCAAAATCCCCGTGGCGCTCCTTCTGAAGCACCGTCCAGTAAATCTTTCCCGTGGTCACATTGGAATTTCGATCCAGGTTTTCGTCGATGAACCGCTCATAATGTCCCAGATCCAGATCGGTTTCTGTCCCGTCATCGGTGACAAACACCTCGCCGTGCTGAATCGGGTTCATGGTTCCCGGATCGATATTGATATAGGGATCAAATTTCTGCATTGTGACCTGATAGCCTCTCGCCTTCAGCAGCCGGCCAAGAGAAGCCGCCGTAATTCCTTTTCCCAGTCCGGATACGACGCCTCCTGTCACAAACACGTACTTTACTGCCATACCTTACCTCCTGCATTCTGCGGTTTGGAAAAGAAAAAGGGGTGACAGAATCCCAAAGACTCCGACACCCTTGTCTCATATCCTCATTCCATTTTCTATTTTCTCCAGAGAAACCGGAATCATACCGTCTCCCGGTTATTTGTCTTTCAGAAAGCAGTCTGCTCCCCAAAATCCAAAAATATGGAACTACTATATTCCTTTTTTTCTCATTTGTAAACCTTTTTTTGAAAGAAAAATATTTTTCTTTTTTCTTTTTTTGAAGAGAAGTACTCCAGCCTCTGAAAAAAGTGCTTGACAAATGCCGGGAAATATGTATACTAAGCCTCATTAGAGCAAGGGCGCTGCGTTTCAGGACGCAAGCGCCCTTTTTCATTTCAGGAACGGCCGTTTTTTCTGATTCCCGGCCCCTGAAGCAATATGAGGAAGGAGAATGATCTATGAGCAAAAACATCCCGGAACTGTACGGAAGCCTGGTATTCAGCGATTCCGAAATGAAGAGCCGCCTGCCAAAAGACATTTACAGGGCCCTGGCCAAAACCATTCATAACGGCACCCATCTCGAACTGGATGTTGCCAACGCGGTAGCGGTAGCCATGAAGGAGTGGGCCCTGGAACATGGAGCCACCCACTTTACTCACTGGTTCCAGCCCCTGACCGGCATCACTGCTGAAAAGCACGACAGCTTTCTTTCTCCCACCGGAGGCGGCGAAGCCATCATGGAATTCTCCGGAAAAGAACTGATCAAAGGTGAACCTGACGCCTCCAGCTTCCCCTCCGGCGGTCTTCGCGCCACTTTCGAGGCCCGCGGCTATACGGCCTGGGACCCCACCTCTTTCGCATTCATCAAAGGACACACGCTCTGCATTCCCACTGCCTTCTGTTCTTACAGCGGGGAAGCACTCGACAAAAAGACCCCCCTGCTGCGTTCCATGGAAGCCATAAGCAAAGAAGCCGTCCGGCTGCTCCATATTCTCGGCAACACGGAGGTCCGCCGGGTTCTGTCCACCGTAGGCGCTGAGCAGGAATATTTTCTCATCGATAAAAGTCTGTATCAGCAGAGAAAGGATCTGATTTTCTGCAGCCGAACTCTGTTCGGAGCCGCGGCCCCCAAAGGCCAGGAGATGGATGACCACTATTTCGGCACCATCCGTCCCAGAGTAGAGGCCTTCATGGAAGACTTAAACAAGGCCCTCTGGGAGCTTGGCATCCCCGCAAAAACCGAACACAATGAGGTGGCCCCGTCCCAGCATGAGCTGGCTCCCACCTTTGAAACTGTCAACGTGGCCGTCGACCACAATCAACTGGTGATGGAAATGATGAAGCGCATCGCCGATCAGCATGACCTTGCCTGCCTGCTCCATGAAAAACCGTTTGAGGGCATCAACGGAAGCGGCAAACACGACAACTGGTCTCTTTCCACCGATACGGGAATCAACCTTCTGGACCCGGGAAAAACGCCGGCTGAAAACACTCAGTTTCTCCTGTTTCTGGCTGCCGTCATCAAAGCCGTTGATGAATATGCGGATCTTCTGAGAGTTTCTGTGGCCACCGCAGGCAACGATCACCGGCTGGGCGCCAACGAAGCCCCTCCTGCCGTCGTTTCCATGTTCCTCGGGGATGAGCTGGGAGCCATCGTAGAGGCCATCAAATCCGACACCTATTTTTCCGGCTCCGGCACTGTGGAAATGACCATGGGACCCAAAGTTCTGCCTCATTTTATCAAGGACAACACGGACCGCAACCGGACCTCGCCCTTTGCCTTCACCGGCAACAAATTCGAGTTCCGTATGCCCGGCTCCTCCCTGTCCTTATCCGGTCCCAACACGGTTCTTAACACGGCGGTGGCAGAGGCTCTCAGTCAGTTTTCCGATATTCTGGAAAAAGTGCCTTCTGAAGGCCTTCCGGACGCCGTCCACACCCTTTTGCGGGACTCCTTCCGAACCCACGAGCGAATCATTTTCAACGGAAACGGATATACGGAAGAGTGGCTTGAGGAAGCAAAACAGCGGGAGCTTCCCAATTTAAAATCCACCCCCGATGCCCTGCCTCATATGATCTCCGATAAGAATATCTGTCTGATGACAAAACACAGCGTACTGACAAAAGAGGAGATTTTTGCCCGTTATGAAATTGCTCTTGAAAATTACGTAAAGACGCTTCACATCGAATCAAAGACGCTGATTGAAATGGTGCAGAAGGATTTCCTGCCCTCCTCCATCTCCTACGCAGGCGAACTGGCCTTTACAGGAGCAAAGAAACGGCAGCTTTCCGATTCTATTTCCACCAGAACGGAGGAGATGCTGGCCGCAAAGCTTTCTCTTCTTAACGACAGAATCTCCGGCGGACTGGAACAGCTAAAGGAGGATACAGCCGCTGCGGAGCGGCTGGAAGGCTATCTGGAGGCAGCCAGATATTATCAGGAAACCATTCTGCCGGAAATCGAAGCGCTCAGGCTTCTGCTAAACGAGGCAGAGGAACTGATTCCTGATGACTGTCTGCCCTATCCAACCTACAGCAGACTGCTGTTCTCGGTATAAGGCAGAAAAATTCAGCCGTGCCCGGATCTTCTCCTGGCACGGCCTTTATCTTTTTTTACAGGAAAACAGATCAGGAAGCCTCCCGTTGTCCCTGGCACCGCCTGAAAATCTTCCGGAGCATGAAAACGGCTGCAATGCCAAGAATCAGTTCTGCCGTAGGCTGGGCAAAGACCAGACCATACAGGGGGAACAGGCGGTTGTAAATAATCAGGGCAGGGATTTCCAGAACAATTTTTCTCATAATCGCAAAAATCAGTGCATTCCTTCCCAGTCCAAGCGCCTGGAAAACGCCGACGGTGATGAAATCCAGACAAAGAAGAGGGATTCCCAGACAGAAGCCCCGCAGGAATCTGGTGCCATAGCTGATAATGGATTCATTTTCCATAAACGCGCGAATCAGCAGCTCCGCTCCTCCATAGTAACCCGCCGCCACCAAAATCAGAAGCGGCAGCAGTATTTTAAGGGCAAAGAGAATGGTTTTCTTCATTCTCTTATGCATCTGACTGGTATAGGTATAGCTGACTAACGGCATGATCCCCTGGGAAAAGCCCATGGCCACCTGCATGGGAACCATATAAATTTTATAGGCAATTCCCATGGCTGCCACCGCATCCGCCCCGTAGGCAGATGTAAAATTGTTGAGAAGCGTCATGCCCGTCACATTTAAAAGGTTCTGAATGGAAGCAGGGACGCCGACTCCACAGACACCGACAACAATTTTTTTATTAATCTTAAATTTCTTAGGATCAATACAGACATATGTATTCTTCCGTTTTATATAAAGGAGTACAAAGAAATAACAGCAGGCCACACAGTTGGAAATAAATGTGGCCAGTCCTGCTCCCGCTGCGCCCATATGGAATCCCCAGGGCAGGATAAAAATCGGATCCAGAATCATATTCAGAATACAGCCGCTCATGGTGCCTATGCTGGCATGAAGCGCGGAGCCTTCCGAACGGAACATATAGGCCATGACTACGTTTAAGATTGCCGGCATGGCTCCGCAGGAAACCGTCCAGAACATATAACCATAGGTAGCGTCCCTGGTGGTATCATCGGCTCCCAGAAGACTCATAAGCGGACCGGAAAACACCGTACAGAAAATTGAAATTACAAGTCCGCCCAAAAGGGAACAGTAAAAGCCAAACGCCGAGCTCCGTGAAACCGTCTCATAGTCCTTTAGCCCCAGAGAACGGCTCATCATGCTGGAAGTTCCCACGCCAAACAGGTTATTGACCGCATTAAAAGCCAGAAGAACCGGGGCCGCCAGCGAAACGCCGGCATTCTGAACCGGATCATTCAGCATTCCCACGAAAAACGTATCCGCCAGGTTATAGATCACCATAACCAGAGAGCTCAGCACCGTGGGAATTGCCAGTTTCGCAACCGCATTGGGAACCGGCGTCCGTTCAAACAGCTGGATTTTATCTTTGTTATCCATAATTTCACCTCACCGTTTATCATATCATGAAAGCAGGCGGGTGACAAGATATGGGACGGCGAAATAATGGTTTGCTAAATGGTTTTTAGCTTCAGATAAAAACAGTTTTTCCCGTTTTCACAGGACAGGCCAAAACCGGCCCTGTGTTCTTTCGCGATCTCCTTTGCGATGGAAAGGCCCAGACCGCATCCAAAACCGGAGGAATGGGACGTATCTCCCCGGTAAAACCGTTCAAAAATCGCATTCCTCTGCTCTTTCGGGATCAGGGGGCCTCCGCTCTCCACCCACAGGCAAAGCCCATGGCGCCCCAGTGTCTTTAACGATACCCGGGTGTCCGACCTGGGCGCAGAATACTTTACCGCATTGTCCAGAAGAATCTGCATCAGCTTTTTTAATTCTTCCCGGTTTCCCCTGACACGGGCCCCAGACGGCAGATCCTCGTAGGACAAAACCCGCCCAGCCTGGTAAAACACCGGCTCAAAGGTTAAAAGCACCTCCATCAAAAGCTCATCAAATTCAAAAACCGTCCAGTCTTTTTTCTTTCCGGTTCTGGCATCGCTTCTTGCCAGAGTCAGCAGGCTTTCCACCAGTTTTCTCATCTCCTGGCATTCCTGTTTCATATTGGTCAGCCATTTGTCCATCTCCTCTGTCTGCCCCAGAAGACGGCCGGAAAGCAGCTCCGCATTGGCCGCAATGATGGTCAGCGGCGTTTTCAGCTCATGGGAGGCATTGGCCACAAACTCCTTCTGGGAAACCATGGCCTTTTCCAGCGGCCGGACAGCCCAGCCTGCAAAGCACCAGGACAGGCCCAGAAATAAAAGCCAGATGCCGCCGCAGACCAGGGCCCCGTACTGCAGAATGCTCTCAAGCACAGATTCCCCATAGGATGTATCTGCAAATGCAAGGAACATTCCCTCCGGCCGGTCGGCCCGCAGGTATTTCAGATTATACTGAGGCAAAAATCCTGTTTCCTCAACCCCGCCCATGCCCAAAAGCGCAACCTCATTCAAAAAATCCTGATCCGGAAAGGAGTTATAATTCCCTTCCTGCAGAATAACGGCTCCTTCAGAGGTAATCACCACAGAGAAATGCGGGACGCGGACCCTGGATGCCCCGTCAAAAATCAGCAGGCTTTCCCCGCCGTCTGCCAGCCGGTTTAAAACCTGATCCGTCTCCCGGAAGCCTCTGTTTTTTACCACTGCCGCAGACGCAAAAAAGGTGACGCCGATAACCGCCGTCACAATGAGCATGTTATAAAACATAAATTTCAATTTCAGCCACACAATCTCTTTCATGCCCCGTCCTCCTTCTCCGTCAGCCGGTATCCCAAGCCGCGGATAGTCACAATCCAGACATGAACCTTTAAGAAAAGCAGTTTCTTTCTTAAAAAGGAAATATACGTCTCCACATTGTTCTCTACCGCATCCGATCCCTCTCCCCAGACCTTTAAAAGGAGCGTCTCCTTGGAAATAACCAGGCCCCGGTTAGCCATCAGGATCCGCATAATATCATACTCCTTCCGCCCCAGCTGAATCTGTTTTTCCGGGCCGGAAAGAGTATAATTTTTCCGATCCAGAGTCAGGTCCCCGACGGTTACGGCATCCGGAATCAGTTCTCCCTGACGCCTTACCAGAGTTTTCATCACAGCCAGAAGCTCCTCCGCTTCAAATGGTTTGGTCAGATAATAATCGGCCCCGGCATCCAGTCCGCGAACCTTATCCTCCACTTCACTCCTGGCGGTCAAAAGGAGAACCGGTGTCTGAATCCCTTTGCTCCTGGCCTCCGCCAGAACAGAGAATCCGTCCTTCCCCGGCAGCATCAGATCCAGAATTACCGCATCGTAAGCGCCTGTTTCCATCTGGCAGGCTCCCGAAATTCCGTCGGTGCAGATATCCGCGTCATACCAGATTTGTTTTAAAATATCCTGGAGAGACTGTGCAAGCCTCTCATTATCCTCAATAATCAGCACTCTCATAGATGCTATTTTCCCTCTTTTCTCCGGCAAAATCAAGAGGCCGACATGGAATTTCATAGAAAAGACACAAACACTCCCTGACTCCAGACACCAATGCCCGGCCGCGTCTGCCGACGCGGGCCAGGCATGCCTTTTTCTCTCAAATGTCCGCGCCTTCCGTTCTTTCTTTACCGGCTGCGGATTTCCCTTCTCATGAACACGATATAGGAAATGGCGAAAATCGCCGCGGTTACCGCCAGAAGAGCGACCAGATGGGGCCAGACAAGAAGCAGGCTCTGTCCCAGAGACAGATATCCCGTAATCGCTCCGGAAAGCTGCTGAGGCAGAATTGCATTGGTGGTGCGGACAGTCGGACTCATAATCGTGGATACGGCTTCGCTGTAAAGGTAGTATGGGGAAAGCCGGTTTAACCCCAGCTCCAGATTATACGCATCCAGGAGCTGCCCCCAGGTGAAAATTTCTTCTGCCGGGCTGATGACACTGACCAGAACGCTCACCACCATGCTCATAAACAGGGCAAAGAAGATCCAGCAGGCAATGC
Organism: Candidatus Copromonas faecavium (nom. illeg.); assembly: GCA_018712915.1. GTDB lineage: Bacteria > Bacillota > Clostridia > Lachnospirales > Lachnospiraceae > Copromonas > Copromonas faecavium. The sequence continues at coordinate 154,695 of DVGC01000001.1, forward strand.
TCAGCATGGCTGATGTGGCCGTATGACGGCAAAGCACTGAAAACAGAATGGAAAGCGCCAGCCAGAAGCAGATATAAACTCCCGTAAAGAACAGGAAGAAGAAAATCCGCCCCACCTCTTCCGGCGAGGGAGGAATACCGATGACCAGAAGGCCTACGGCTCCAATCAAGAGGCCCATGGAAAAAACCATAAGGAAAATCATGGTGGCAGCCGCCAGAAATTTTCCGTTGATCACCGAATCCCGGTATACCGGCTGGGACACCAGATGATTCATGGTTCCTTCTGTCATCTCGCTGTTGATGGCATCAAACCCCATGGTGATTCCCACAAAAGGCCCTAAAAGGGCGATAAAAGACATAAAAGAAGGAATGCTTCCGCTGCTTAAGGTAAACAGCTGAAGGAACAGGTAATCCGCCTGCACTCCGGAAACGGAATCCTCAATCAGCGTAGACACTGAACCGTAAATGCTGGCAAAGCTGGTAATGAGGATCAGACAAAGGACGATGAGAAACCGCCTGCTGTGAATATGATCCGCCATCTCCTTACGGTAAATGGCCAAAAGGCCGTTCAGACTAATCGTTCTTTCGGTTTCGGAACGCTGTAATCTTTCCTTTTCCTCTGTTTTCTCCGGCCTCACCATCGGCTTTTTCAAAATATCTGCGGTAAATTTCATCCAAGTCACCTCCTCTCTGTCTTAAATGGCTCAGCGTATATCCCTGATCCAAAGATTTTCTTAACAGCTCCCTGCGCACATCGCAGGAAGACCGGACCACATAAAACTCGCCCTGATGCTCCACCTGCCGGACATTTCCCAGGCTCTTTAATACAGCTTCAAAACCGCCGTCATCCGGAATGGCCGCCGTCTCCAGCACATAGTTGTCTTCCTGCTGAACCTGACGGGCCAGCTCATCAATCTTTCCGCAGGCAATCAGCTTTCCGTCTACAAACAGTCCCACACGATCGCAGATTTGCTGCACCTGGTACAGCTGATGGGAAGAAATCAGGATGGTGCGCCCGTCTTCCGTCGACAGCCTGCGGATCAGATCCATCAGCTCCCGCATACCTTCCGGGTCAATGCCAAGCGTCGGTTCATCCATGATAACCACCTTGGGATCTTTCACCAGTACATCTGCAATACCCAGCCTCTGTTTCATACCCCGTGAATAGGTTCCGGTCTTTTTGTCGGCAGCTTCGCTCATGCCGACCCGTTCCAGAAGGCTGTTAATCCTCTCCTCCAGAAGCGGTCCGGACAGCCCGTTGAGGCGGCCTGTGAATCTTAAGTTTTCCCGGCCTGTCATATCCGGGTAAAAGCCCATCTGATCCGGAAGATAGCCCACCATGCTCTTAATTCCGATGGGCTCTCTGGTACAGTCCATCCCGTTGATGCCGGCGGTTCCGGCTGTCGGCTCCGTAAGTCCAAGAAGCATCAGGATTGTTGTGGTTTTCCCGGCGCCATTGGGTCCCAGGAGTCCGAAAATTTCTCCCTGAACAATATCCAGATTCAGTTCGGACACGGCAGTTTTCTCACCATAGCATTTCGTAAGCCCCTCCGTATGTATGATGATCCGTTCCATCCTCTCCATGGAGATTCCTCCTTTCCGGTCATCAGACGCCTACCGCCGTCCATATTTTTTAAACACATAGCCAAGCCCTCCGGCCACACAGAGGATAATCCCAATGGCTATAAAGCCCCAGACGGTCTGAGTCTTGACGGAAACCCGGAATTCCGCGCTGTCGGATGTTTCATCTGTTCTGGCTGTAAAGGTGGCGGCATAGTCTCCGGTGATAGCGTCAGAAGAGGGTTCCACATGGGCAATCACTTCTGTTGTGCTGCCTGCGGCAATGGATTCAATGGTATTGTTCTCCAGATCATAAGTCACGGTCCATCCGGAAGGCGCGCTGCAATTGACAGATACGTTTTCCAGATCCACATTTCCCGTATTGGTAACGCTTAATGTCACGTCTGATTCCTGTCCCGCATGCGCGTCAAAGCTCAGCCGTCCATCCGGAGTACTCACGGAAATTCCATAGGTTCCCGTAATATTGACCGTCAAATCCTGGCTCAGCGTCTCCTCCGCCGATACGGCACTGACAGAAATGGTGTATTCTCCTGCTTCCACCTGATCCGGTGTCGTCACATCCACCGTGATTCCCTGGCTGGCGCCGGATTCCACATCGATTCCTGCCACAGTTGTGGATTCTCCGGAAGGCGTAAAGCTGACATTCCATCCGGAAGGCGCATTGGCTGACAGGCTGTAATTCTGGGTCTTTAAATCATTATTAATCAGCGTGGTGGAAAAGCTGAAATCGGTTCCTGATGAGCCCTCCTGGCTGGGATACTCCGAAGTAAAACTGCCCCGTCCGGCCTGGGCTTCGCTGGCCGTCAATGCAATATCCAGCCGATCTGAGGCAGCTCCGGAAGAAGCGGCAACCTGAACATAATAAGTTCCCTCGCTCAGTTCATCCGGAACCGTCAGTCTTAACGTCAGCTGCGCCGCGTCCTCCCCGGAATCCGCATAGACCTGGCTCACCTCATACGTATCTCCCTGAAGGTAGCCGTCCCAGCCTTCCGGCAGAGAAGACAAGGAAACGTCCACATTGGCGGAACCTCCCGTCAGATTGTCAATGGTTACAGGAATGCTCAGGCTGTCGCCCGGATCTACAGAGATTCCGGGATACTGGGTATGCAGCTCCAGGCCGCCGTCCGCACGGGCCGGGAAGGTCATAAAGAGACCCATGGCAGCTGCCGCGGCAAACGCCGCAAAGGCCATCCGTTTTTTTACAGGACTTGCCAGTCCTACTGCTCGTTTCATAATTTCCTCCTTCTTCCGCCCTTTTCCTGACCTGGCCGGCTGCCGCATCCTGCCGGCAGGCTGAGCGGAATTTCTTTGCTTTTTTCTCCTTTTCATCATACACAAGAAACCTTTAATGAACCTGTAATTTTCTTGAAAGAATTGTGAAACGGCCGTCACACTCTCCGTCATCTGAAATTTCCCGTTTTTCTTTCATAGCTCCATTGCTTTCACGCTTTAGCTCAACGAAGTGTTTTCCATGAAATGAAAACCATCCTTCTGCATCGCCTTTTCCAAGAACTCTTTCGACACAGAAGGATGGTTTTCTATTTTATCAGCTGTACATCCGCACACATTCTTCTACCAGATCCCAGAATCTGGCCGTATCAATTCCGACTCCCACTTTCGCATTGGGTTTCTTTCCCGTTACTCCCAGCTCATCGCAGACCGTTCTGCCGTAACAGGGGCCCTCATGAACGTCCACTTCCACATACATTTCCTTTAACTTCATGCATTCCGGATCAATGAGATAACCGATGCAGGTGGCATCATGAACCGGCCCTCCGGCCAGGCCGTAGGCAGTATGCTGGGTTTTCAAGGTAAAGTTCATAATATCCGCAAACAGCCGGCCGGCCGTATTGCCTACCTGCTCCATGCGGGCAATGACGTCCGCAGTGCAGACTGTCTGGTTGGTCAGATCCAGCCCCATCATCACAATCGGCACGCCGGAGGTAAAGACAACCCTTGCTGCCTCCGGATCCGCATACACATTAAATTCTGCCGACGGGGTCACATTTCCTGTTCCATAAGCGCCTCCCATCAGGACAATCTCCCTGATTTTCGATACAATGGCCGGTTCCATCCGCATGGCAACGGCAATGTTGGTCAGCGGTCCCACCGGCACCAGCGTAATATCTCCATCTGAAGCCATCAGCGTATCAATAATATAGGAAACCGCGTGAACCGGTTCCTGCTTTTTTGTCAGAGGCTCAAATACCGGGCCGTCCAGACCGCTCTCTCCGTGAATATCGGCTGCCACAATCTGTTCCCGCATGATGGGTCTCGGCATTCCGGCATAGACAGGCACGTCAATTCCCAGCTTCTGGCAGACATTCAGTCCGTTGACCAGGGTCTTGTCCAACGTCTGATTTCCTGCAACAATGGTGATTCCCAGAAGTTCGATGGCCGGGTGCTTTGCCGCCATCATCATGGCAATGGCGTCATCATGTCCCGGATCACAGTCCAAAATAATTTTTCTTTTCTCCATTCTTTCTTTTCCTCCTCACAATACCGGCAGCCATACGGAACCTGAGCCGGACATCCGCCTGCAGGCGAAACCGCATCCGCTGCTTGTCCTTTTCCCTCCGGTATCTTCATAATTGCATTATAACGGAATTCTGTTATACTGAATATGAGAAATCTCACAGTTTGTATGAAGAAATGAAAAACAGAGGAGAACACCCAAATGAAGGAAATCAACGATCGTCAAATGTTTCAGGAACTGGCCCGTTCCTCCGGCTATGCCAGCCAGTTTTCCATGGACGTCCTGCCGGAAAGCAGGCTTCTGTCTGCCGATTCCGGTGACAGTATCATAAAAGAGGGAATCCGACCGGACTCCCTCTACTATCTCTGCCGGGGAAGAGCCAAGCTTTACCTGACCCACCCCAACGGCAAAATCTCTTTCATTGATTTTCTCCAGGCTCCTTGTTTCATCGGCGAAATGGAGCTGCTGGACGATACCCATGAAGCCAGAGCCGTCCAGGCCATCAGCCAGTGCTGGCTCTTTTCCCTGCCTGCCGCATCATTCCGCAGTCAATTACTAAACGACACGGTCTTTCTCCGGAATATCTGCCTTCTCCTGGGACCGAAAAATCAGCGAAACATTATTTCCGCTTCCCGCAACCAATCCTTTCCTCTGGCCAACCGCCTGGCCGCCTTCCTTCTGCTGGCCCAGAACCATGGATTTTACAGAGAAAAGCATACGGCTGCCGCCGAGTACCTAGGCGTATCCTACCGCCATCTTCTCTATGTCCTGGCCGATTTCTGTAAAAAGGGCTGCTTAAGAAAAGAAGGCAGAGGATACCGGCTGACCAATGAAGACGTCCTTTTGGCCATGGCCAGGGAAATGGAGCCGGAATGGCCGGAGCATGACCGGTGAGGCTTTGCAGGAAATCCGATGTTCTTACCAGATTTCGGGCATGCTCTCTTCGTACATTCCGTCTCCTTCTTCAATGCCGTAAAGCTCCCGAAATTCCGGCTGCGCAGAAAGGACGGCATTGACACGGATTTCATCAGGAGAATGTACATCAATTGCAATCAGCATGGAGAGATATTCCTCACGCGCTTTTGACGCCCATATTGTGGCATAAGATTCATAAACCTGCTCCAAGTCATAGCCTTCTGCTTCTGCAATCTCTGTAATGCAGGAAACGCCTCCCAAATCAGCGATATTTTCTGATACCGTCTGCTCGCCGTTCACCTGTTTTCCATTCACCTCCATTCCGTCATAATAAGCAATCACCTGCTCTGCAAGAGACTGGAAGCTTTCTCTATCCTCCTGTGTCCACCAGTCTCTCAGATTTCCCTGCTCGTCATACATTGCCCCATTATTGTCAAACGCATGGGTAATTTCATGTCCAATCACGGCTCCAATTCCGCCCAGATTTTCCTCAATGGAAGCCTCCGGATCATAAAACGGAGCCTGGAGGATGCCCGCAAGAATGTTGATGCTGTTGTTTGAAGGATCGTAATAAGCATTGATGGTCTGCGGTGTATCCGGCCAGAGCGTCTTGTCCACCAGCTCATTCCTTGTCGCAAATTCATAGTCCACGGCTGCCTTGTGTATTTTCAGATAATTATCAATATATGTTCCGTTTTCCTCCGGCGCATCCAGCAAGACCTCATATCTGTCCTGCGGCCATGTCTCCGGATGGCCGATTCGGACATCAAGACTCTCAAGTTTTTTCTTTGCCTCCTCTTTCGTCTCCTCTCCCATCCAGTCCAGAGCATCAATGCGCTGGCCAAACACTCGGATGACCTGGTCAACAATGGATGCCACATTCTCTGTTGTCTCCTCAGAGTAGTATCTGCCGCAGTACAGTCTTCCGCATTCAAATCCCAGCACATTCTGAACGCTGCTTATCATAGCTTCTTCAAAGGGCGTCTCCTCCTCATTACCCATGGCTGTCATCTGATACTCTGTATATGCGGCGTAGCTTTCCATATCCAGGTACATACTGAGATCCTTATGAGCACACAGCTTCACATACTGCTTCAGCATAGGGAGATTCTCTTCCGTCAGCATTTCCCCCATGGTTCTGACTTTTTCCGGTTGGGACACAATTGCCTGTTCATCCGCTCCAATGCCGAAAATCTCTTCTATCATTTCGGAAGTAACCTTTCCGGAAAATAATTCTTCTACCTCCGATATTGTAAAAAGGTGATAGGTCTTTGAAGGATCATAAAGATCCGCCTGGGAAAGCGATTTCTCTGCAAGCACCTTCATCAGAGAAACCGTATCCTGTACAACTGCGTCTGCTTCCGTTTCGGAATATCCTTCGATCATACAAAGTTCCCTTAAATATTTCTCATAGGCAGATACATGCTTCTGATTGGATTCATCATCAGAAAACCAGATCTCCCGCTGCAGCCCGCAGTCGCCTCCATCCACCACCGGCATTTTGACAGAGGAATTTTCATAATCGCTTCCGATTGAAAGGCCAAAAACAGAGAACATTCCATAGTCTCTCCCAAACTGCATGCTGGTCCGAAGCAATTCATCCACAGTTTCCGCAGCATCCACTTTCTCAAAAAAAGCGGACACCGTTTCTCCAAATCCATTCTGATTCCGGCTTTCTTCGTCCATTCCAGTCAGATAAAGCGCGCGGATATTGCTCTCATCACTTCCCTTTTCAAATTCCGTACCTTCAGAAATTTCCTGAATCAGACCGGTCATTCGCTCTTTTACCTGATCATCTAATATGCTGAACCAGCTTTTTGAATTTTCGTCGGGTTCGATCTCCCAGCCGGCAAGCAGCTCACCGTTTACCGCCTTATAATAGTTGTCCTTCATCTCTGCCTGCTCTGAGCCGCTTTGAGCGCCTTCAGTTCCGGGAGCTTCCGCACCGCCGCTCTGGGTGCCTGGGAGCTCAGATGTCTCCGCAGCACGCTCCGTTTCCGGCAGGTTTTCTGCAGCACATGCCGTAAGGCCAAAGGATAGAGCCAAAAGCATGAGAAATGCTGCCGGCTTCCCTATCCTTGCTCCGGCCTGTACAAATCTTTGATATCGTTTTTTCATAACAGAATTCTCCTTTTATTTTATCATACAATCCTATATCCTGCCGCTATCCGGGTTTTCAAAGAAAATCACCCGGAAACACCGGCTCAAAGTTTCTTTAAAAGCCTTCTTCCCAGCGTCAGATATACGGTAATGGAAACAATAGGGCCAATAGTATCCGAAAAAGGTTCGCAGTAGAAAATATTTGTGACTCCAACTACCGGAGGGATCAGGAAAACACAGGCAAAATATACCACCTTTCTCCAGGCCGACAGTGCAAAAGCATATTTAAATACCCCCATGCCGGTAAACCCGTCTGTAATGGCATACTGAAAAGGAAGAAGGAGCACACCCAGAGTATAGGTTCGGATGATGCGGGCTGTCTGGTCCACATATGCCGGATCCCTGGTAAAGATACGGATAAAAATTTCCGGTACCAGCTGGGCCGCCGCAAACATAACCGCGCAGAACACAAATCCCAGAATCATGATATACTTCTGAGCCAGCCGGATCTTATCCGGCCTCCTGGCCCCGTAATTATATCCCAGTATGGTCTGGGTTCCGCCTGTAATACCGCCAAGAGGCATGGTAATCATGAGCATAAAAGACTGAAGAATCGTATTGCAGGAAAGCAGAAGATCCCCCTCCTGCCCGCCGCCGTACTTCGTTATCATCGCATTTAAAGAAATCAGCATGACATTATCAAATGCAATAATAAGAAAAGGCGTCAGTCCAAGTTTGCAGACCCCCAGAATATTTTTCTTCTCCGGTCTTTTGATATGGATCCTGAGTGCCGACTTGCCGGAAAACAGGAAACGGAGCACATAAATGCAGCTTGCAAACTGCGAGATAACAGTGGCCAGTGCCGCCCCCTTTACGTTCATTCCCAGAACAAAGATGAAGACCGGATCCAGAATAATATTTAAAGCTGCGCCCAGAAGCACCGAACGCATGGCTGTTTTGGAATAGCCCTGACAGATGATAAACTGATTCATTCCGGTGCTGAGCAGCGCAAACACGGTACCGGAAAGATACCAGCTCATATATTCATCCGCATAGGGAAAAACGGCCTCTGACGCTCCAAACCACCAGAGCAGTCTGTCCTTTAACAGGAAAGAAACTGCCATCACCAGCACGGAGATCGCGCTTAGCGTCATAAAGCAGTCAGAAAGAACTTTCTCGGCATCTTTTTCCCTGTGCTGGCCGAGACGAATGCTCACAAGGGGGCCTCCTCCTATTCCAATCAGCGAGGCAAACGCAGAGATCATCGTAAGAATCGGCCCGCAGACCCCCACTCCGGCCAGCGCCGTTTCTCCTATTACTGCAATATTGCCAATATACATCCGATCTACAATGCTGTAAAGCACGCTGACAAACTGTGCCACCATGCTGGGCAGGGCAAGCCCGAGAACCAGGCCCTTAATGTCATCAGAATCTAACTGTGTTGTCATACTTGAATGCCACTCCCTGGCCTGAACATTCTATTTCAGGCCTTTTTCCTTGTATCAATTTTCTGTTCCGCAGCAAATTCAGCAGCAGAAGCGAATCTTTATGAAAGCTCTTCCAGCATGTTTGCAGGATTTTCTGCGGCTTTCACATTTCCAAATGCTTTTTCTATCACGCCGTTCTCATCAATCAGATAGGTGCTCCGCACCACACCCATGGAAACTTTACCGTAAGTTTTCTTTTCCTTCCAGACGTCATACGCTTCGATTACCTTCCGCTCGGGATCCGAAAGCAGGGGAAAAGGCAGACTGTATTTCTCCTGAAACTTTTTATGGGAGGCTGTGGAATCCCTGCTGATTCCCAGTACAACTGCCCCCTTTTCCTGTATCTGAGGGTAAAGCGCCCCGAAACCGCAGGCCTGTTTCGTGCAGCCCGGCGTCATATCTTTCGGATAAAAATAAAGAATTACCCTTTTCCCCCTGTAGTCAGAAAGCGAGCGTTCCTTTCCATCCTGATCCGGCAGAGTAAAATCCGGAGCTTTCGTTCCTGTTTCCAGCATATCCATTCCTCCTCGCAGCTGTATTGCTCACATTGATATTTCCGTTTTCCTATTATATCCATACTTCCCTGTCCCGTCAAGGAACGTCTCCATTTCATGACATATATCTTTATTTCACGCCGCAGCGGACATACGGGCTGCCCATACGCCATGCCTCATTCCGGTATACCCCCATACATCCGCCCGTTATCAGACATGTAACAATCCGATACGCAGGCAGCTGTATCCCTGTATGTATGCAAATGTCTGTCCTCATGGTATCAATTGACATCCGTACCGCTCAAAGATATAATATTTTTATGATATGGGGGAAATGTATTATGGATTTTGAACATTGTTTTCCAATATGGAATAAATTAAATCCTGTTCAAAAAAATCGTCTTCTTGGCAGCCTGATCACCTGCCAGGTGAACAAAGGTACGATTCTTCACAACGGCAGCAGCGACTGCTCCGGCCTGTTTCTTATCCAGTCCGGGCAGCTCCGGGCTTACATTCTTTCTGACGAAGGACGCGAAATTACCGTTTACCGCCTGTTTGATCGGGATATGTGTCTCCTTTCTGCCTCCTGCATGATTCATTCCATTCAGTTTGAAATCATTATCGAAGCAGAAAAGGATACCAGGTTATGGCTCATCCCCACAGAAACCTACAAAAGCCTCATGGAAGAATCTGCGGCTGCGGCAAACTATACCAATGAGCTGATGGCCAGCCGTTTCACGGATGTCATGTGGCTCATGGAGCAGATCATGTGGAAGAGCCTTGATAAACGGGTTGCCGCTTTTCTTCTGGAAGAATCGTCCATCGAAAAAAACAGTGAGCTTAAGATCACTCATGAGACAATCGCAAACCATCTTGGTACTCACCGCGAAGTAATTACCAGAATGCTCCGCTATTTTCAAAACGAAGGAATGGTCAGACTGTCCAGAGGAACCGTTGTCCTTGTCGACAAAAAGAAACTGGAAGCATTGCAGATGCATAAAAGGGCCTGAGAAAAACATCTGCTTGTTTTTTCTCAGGCCCTTTTTTAACCGTCATATTCCTGTTATGTTGCTCTCCCGTCCGTTTTCCGCCGTACAGAATCGTAGGTTTTCTTATGAAATTCCCTGCAGCATTTGAAGAATCGCATTCTTTGGTCTTGCGCCGGAAGTCTGAGTTACCACCTTTCCATTTTTCATAACCACCAGGGTCGGAATGCTCATAACGCCAAACTGGCCTGCCAGCTCAGGCTGTTCATCCACATTGATCTTTCCGACTTTCACATCGGAGCGTTCCCTGGCAATTTCTTCCACAATGGGAACCACCATGCGGCAGGGGCCGCACCAAGGCGCCCAGAAATCCAGCAAAACCGGCCTGTCAGAATCCATAATCTCCTGTTGAAAATTATTCTTATCAATATTTAAAGCAGACATTCTCCATTCCTCCTTCTAAACTCTTGCCATTCCATCCACGCTTAATATTACCCCTGTGATGTAGGAAGCGTCATCCGATGCCAGAAATGCAAAGGCATTGGCGATATCCTCCGGCTGTCCCAGCCGGCCCAGAGGAATCCTCGCAATCATGGGATCGATAACCTCCTTTGGAACAGCCTTCATCATATCCGTTTCGATAATACCGGGCGCCACCGCATTTACGCGGATCCCTTTTGGTCCAAGTTCTCTTGCAAGGGAAACCGTCATACCGTTTACTGCAAACTTTGAAGCCGGATAGGCCAGTCCGCTGGGCTGCCCGGTTATGCTGACCATGGAGGACGTAGAAAGAATCACTCCTTTTCCTCTTTCCGCCATATATTCAACGGCTGCGCGGGTCGCATGGAACACTCCTTTTACATTCAAATCCATGACCTGATCAAAAATCTCCCCGGTATATTCCATAAAAGGTGTACTTTCTGAAACACCGGCATTATTAATCAGAATATCCACACGGCCATATTCTCCGATGATCTTTTTAAAAGCTTCCTTTACTGATTCCAGGCTGGACAGGTCCGGGCTGATGCCTTCTACCGGCGCCTGCGGATTCTTTTCCTTCAGCCTGGCAACGGCTCTGTCGGCAGACGCCTGTGTGCTTGCTGTCAAGATGACGGTCGCGCCTTCCTGCAGAAATTTTTCCGCAGAGGCAAATCCAATTCCCCGGCTCCCGCCGGTAATAACTGCAACTTTATCTTTCAGCCTCATACCAAATACCTCCTTTGATAGCTGTATTATACCTTAAATATGAACGCATTTCTGTGATATTATCACATTGCACGAAAGTTTCTTTCCGGAAAACCGGCTGATATTCAGCATCGGTGTACCCTGTCTGTCCTGGAAGGCTGCGGAAAATCTGGATGAGGCGGCCCGGCAGCGGCCCATGCCGGACTGTTTCACGATTATGGAGCTGCAGCCCCATCTCCATCGCTCTGTCATGCCGCCGGCGAGTGGTGATTCTTCCAGCCTGAGATCGGAAAAAACCGGCACATAAATGTGCCGGTTTCCTAATAAAGAGCAAATTTCAGGAAAAACACTGCTCTTAAAAATTTCCGATAATTTTGAATTTACTGTACGTTACAACAACAGATGTTCCGGAAAAGGAAATTAGTCCTCAACCTTAACGATCTCTCTCTTGTTGTAGCTGCCGCAGGCCTTGCACACTCTGTGAGGCAGGGTCAGAGCACCGCACTTGCTGCACTTAATCAGGTTTACAGCACCCATCTTCCAGTTTGCGCGGCGGCTGTCTCTTCTTGCTTTTGAAGATTTATTCTTAGGACAGATAGACATGGTTACACCTCCTTAAACTGTTTGAAAATATCCTGGATTGCTGCCATTCTCGGATCAAGTGATTGTTGATCACAGTCACAGGTCGTGTGGTTCAGATTGGCACCGCACCGGCTGCAAAGTCCCTTGCAGTCTTCTCTGCATAAAACCCGCATCGGCAGCTGAAGCGCCAGCTCACCACAAACCAGCATGTCTGCATCCAGATGATAACCACATAAATAAGATTGTTCATCCAAGTCCTTCACTCTGTCCTCGTCAGAAACATTCATGTCCAGTTCCTGGTCAAATTCCAAATCACAGGAATACTCCACCGGCTCCAGGCATCTGGCGCAGGGGATTTCCAATGTTACAGAGGTACCGCCCGTCAGCGAAAGCTTCTTGTTTCCAAGATTTTTTACCGTGATCCGAATCGGCGCACTGGCCAATACGGGATACGTCCCTTCCCCACTTTCATAGGCAGATTTCTCAAAGGGAACCTCCCAGGTTTTCTCTTTTCCTTCCAGAGTAAAAACTTCAGATAAATTCACAAGCATATTTTGGTTCTCCTAATACGCACCTAAACATTATACTTACAGAGCCAGAATTTGTCAACACAATTTTTCTAATTTCCACCAACCCAAAAATGAAATTTTAAATTCCACCTCTCCTAAGGGGAGTAGCGTTTACTTCTGCACAGTTGATATTTACTCTTTCATACATCCATGGTATGGTTATCTCTCCTTCTGACAGCAGTAGAAGGAGGCTCA
>DVGC01000014.1 GCA_018712915.1 Candidatus Copromonas faecavium (nom. illeg.)
TCAAACAGCTTAATTTATTTGTTTTTTCTTGTTTTTATAGTCATTTGTCTTTTCATAATCAGAATTATCAGAATAAGCATTCTATTATCTCACCGATACTCTGTTTGTCGCCATTATGCTTTTATGTTCGCACATTATTTCCTCTTCAGATATGTTCATCACCTTCTTATGGCGCCCCAATTTTAAACTGACTGTGTACTGTGTACACAGAAAACAGCAAAAAAAGAAAGACCGGAGCGGTTTCCGATCTTTCCTTTTTACATCCATTTCACTTTTCCCTTTTCCGGATATGCCGCGCCGTCTTTTCCTGTGCAGCATTCGCTTTCGCCGCACCTTTTATCCCAGTCTTCCTTTAAATTCCTCGTATCCAAACCGGCGGACCACCTGGCAGTCTCCGTCCTCCTTCATTACCGCAATGGACGGCAGGCACATTCCGTTGAATGTGTTATTTTTTACCATGGAATAAATTGCCATATCCTCAAAATACAGCCGGTCTCCCACGTGAATCTCCCTGTCAAAAGAATAGTCCCCAATCACATCACCGGCCAGACAGGTGCAGGATGACAGCCGGTAAGTATAAGCTTTTTCATCCGGCAGACCGGAATCCTTTAAAGGCGGCCGGTAAGGCATTTCCAGCACATCCGGCATATGGCAGGCCGCCGACGCATCCAGAATCAGGGTCCGGATTCCGTTTTCCACCACGTCCATGACCTCTGTCACCAGATAACCGGCGTTTAAAGCTACCGCTTCTCCGGGCTCAAGGTAGACCTGTACGCCGTATCGCTCTTTTATCCGGCGGATGCATCTGATTAGCCGCGGAATGTCGTAATCTGCCCGGGTGATATGATGTCCTCCGCCCATATTCAGCCATTTCATGCCGCTCAGATATGAACCGAATTTTTCTTCAAATGCATCCAGCGTCTTTTCCAGATCATCGGAATTTTGCTCACAAAGCGTATGAAAATGGAGTCCATCCAGGCGGTCCGCCCACGCTTCTTTAAAATGGTCAATGGTCACGCCCAAACGGGAACCGGGAGCGCAGGGATCATAAATCGCATGTTCTCCCTGGGTGGAACACTCCGGATTGACCCTGAGTCCAATGCTGACGCCTTTTTTCCTGCAAAGCTCCTCGTATTTTTCCAGCTGGGCAAAGGAATTGAATACGATGTGTTCGCAGATATCCGTCAGTTCCTCCATCTCCGCCTCTTTAAAGGCAGGAGCAAACACATGATTCTCCTTCCCCATCTCCTCATGGCCCAGTCTTGCTTCAAACAGGCCGCTGGCCGTGGTACCATCCAGATACTTACCAATTAACGGATATTCAAAAAAACAGGAAAAAGCCTTCTGAGCCAGCAAAATTTTGCATCCCGCCTCATCCTTCACCTGTTTTAAAATTTCCAGATTTTCCCGAAGCTTCTTCTCATCAATCACATAACACGGTGTGGGAAGTTCATAAATTTTCAATCCGTTTTCCTCCCATTCTTCCTATTTATTGTCCTCTGATTTCATAACCGGCTTTCGGCAGCTCAATCTCCGGCAAATTCGCACATGCCATCCACAGCAGAACATTTTTATTTCATAGGAACCATGTTGCTTTTTCACTTTAACTCAACACAACATTTCCTATGAATAAAAAAGTCCCGGAATCAGACAGCCTCCAGTCAGGCCCGCCCTTCTCCTGGGACTCTTATGCATGATTCTTCTCCTGCCCTTATTCCACCGTCTGAGGATTCTCCTCAACAACCCAGGGCAGTCCCCACTTGTTTAATGCTTCCATATAAGGATCGGGATCAAATTCTTCTACGTTAAATACGCCGGTTCCCTTCCACTGTCCGGTAACCACCATCATGGCGCCAATCATGGCCGGAACACCCGTCGTATAGGAAACTGCCTGGGAGCCAACCTCTTTATAGCACTCCTGATGATCACATACATTATAGATATAGATGGTCTTCTCTTTTCCATCCTTCACACCGGTGAAAATGCAGCCGATGTTGGTCTTTCCCACTGTTCTCGGGCCAAGGGAAGCCGGATCCGGAAGCAGCGCCTTTAAAAACTGAATCGGCACGATTTCCTGTCCGTTATAATTGATGGGGGTGGTGGACAGCATTCCCACATTCTCCAGACACTTCATATGAGTCAGATAGCTCTGGCCAAAGGTCATAAAGAAGCGAATTCTCTTCACACCGGGAATGTTCTTTGCCAGGGACTCGATCTCCTCATGATGAAGAAGGTACATATCCTTCTCGCCCACCTGCGGGAAATTGTACTCTCTCTTAATCTCCATGGGCTTTGTCTCTACCCAGTGACCGTTTTCCCAGTAAGAGCCGTTGGCCGATACCTCACGCAGATTGATCTCCGGATTGAAGTTGGTGGCAAAAGGATATCCATGATCTCCGCCATTGCAGTCCAAAATATCGATGGTATGAATCTCGTCAAAATAGTGCTTCAGTGCATAAGCCGCAAACACACTGGTAACGCCCGGGTCGAAACCGGTTCCAAGAAGGGCCATAATGCCGGCATTCTTATACTTCTCATTGTAGGCCCACTGCCAGGAATAATCAAAATACGCTGTGAATCCTTCTTCCTTGCAGCGTTTCTCATAAATCTCCCGCCATGCCGGATCGTCTGTATCCTCCGGCTCATAATTGGCCGTATCAATATAGGAAACTCCCGTCTTCAGGCAGGCATCCATCACCGTCAGATCCTGATAAGGAAGAGCCAGGTTCAGCACCGCATCCGGATGGTACTGCTCAATCAAAGAAGCCAGCTCGTCCACGCTGTCCGCATTCACCTGAGCCGTGGAAATATTGGTTTTTGTCTTTCCCTCCAGCTCCTTTTTTAACGCCTCACACTTGGACACAGTCCGGCTGGCAATCATAATATCCGTAAAAACCTCGCTGTTCTGACAGCACTTATGAACGGCCACTGATGCAACGCCGCCGCATCCGATGATTAACAGTCTGCTCATGATTATCGTTCCTCCTCTTCTAATAAGTCCTCCACATACTTGGGCAGCATAAAGGCGCCGATATGAAGGTGTGTCGTATAATACCAGGTTTCAATCTTTCTTTCGTTCCATTCTCTTGGCTTAAAATCCTTGATGGGATGATACTTCTTGGAAGCAAAGCCAAACAGCCAGTACCCCGACGGACAGGTGGGAATATGCGCCTGATAAACCCGGCTGATGGGGAAGGAACGATATACCTTCCTGTGCATGTTCCGGCAGGCCATCTCGTCCTCATCATAGAACGGGCTTCCGTGCTGGTACACCATGATTCCGTCGTCCCGGAGCGCATTGTAGCAGCTTCCGTAAAATTCCTTCGTAAACAGCCCCTCTGTATGGCCGAAGGGATCCGTGGAATCGTTGATAATCAGATCGTACCGGCCCTTTTTTCCTCTCAGAAACCGCAGGCCGTCATCATAGTGAATCGTCACCCGCTCATCCTCCAGGGCACAGGCCACCTCGGGGAAGAACTGGCGGGACACATCCACAAACATCTTATCCACCTCGACCACGTCGATATGCTCCACCGAATCATACTGTAAAAGCTCCTTGGCCACACCGCCGTCGCCTCCGCCGATGATCAGCACATCCTTCACATGAGGATGAACGGCCATGGGCACATGGGTTACCATTTCATCATAAATAAACTCATCCTTTTCGGAAAATACAATTTCTCCGTCCAGGGAAATAAACTTGCCAAACTCCTCCGAATCGAACACATCAATTTTCTGGTATTCGCTTTCGCCGGAAAACAGCTGTTTTTCAATCCGAATCGTTAATTTTACATTGTCTGTATGCAGTTCTGAAAACCAAAATTCCATAACCGCCCTCCATTCCGCCGCTCCGATGGCGGCATGTAATCAGTGCCGGAAGCCGGAAACCAGGAGCTTCTTTTCTCCCGGACCATCAGGAGCTTCCCGGCCATTTCTCCTTCCGTGAACCGGAAAATCCGAAACCGCCGCCCGTTCTCCTTGCAGATACCGCCGTTTCCGGATTCATTCCTCCTCCAGACCGTTCATTAAACACCGGCCAGCACCTGCAGCTGATTCACGGCCGGATCCTCTGTTCCCTGCATGGAACAGCCCTTCTCTTTCGCATAGAGAATGTACTGGACCACATCATCCGTGATCATTTCTCCCGGCGCAAGAATCGGGATTCCCGGCGGATAGCACATCACAAATTCCGCGCAGACCCGGCCCGACGAACTCTCCACCGGAACCGAAACCTTGTCGGAATAAAAGGCCTTCTGCGGCGACATCACCACCTTGGGAGAAATATATTCTCCGGAAAGAAGGCCTGCGCTGTCCTTGCGGTAAAGACGCTCAATATCTGCCAGGGCTCCCACCAGCCGCTCGATATCCTGAATCCGGTCGCCGATGGAAATATAAGCCAGAATATTGCTGATGTCTCCAAATTCAATCTGAATATCGTACTCATCTCTGAGAAGATCGTATACTTCAATTCCCGCCAGGCCGATGTCCCTCGTATAAACCGAAAGCTTGGTCACGTCATAATCGAAAATGCTGTTTCCATTGACCAGTTCCTTGCCATAGGCATAATATCCGCCGATGGAATTGATTTCCTGTCTGGCATACTCGGCCATTTCCCTTACCTTCTCAAAGGACTCTTCTCCCCGCAAAGCCAGATTTCTTCTGGAAATATCCAGACTGGAAAGAAGAAGATAGGACGCGCTGGTGGTCTGAGTCAGGTTGATAATCTGACGCACATAGTCCGCGTTGACTCCCTTATTTAATAGGAGGAGCGAGCTCTGCGTCAGGCTGCCGCCGGATTTGTGCATGGACACCGCCGCCATGTCAGCCCCGGCCTCCATAGCCGATATGGGCAGGTTCTTCCCAAAATACAGATGAGTTCCATGGGCCTCGTCCGCCAGCACCTTCATTCCCCTTGCATGGGCCAGCTCCACAATAGTCCGTATGTCCGAACAGATTCCGTAATAGGTAGGATTGTTGACAAAGACAGCAACCGCATCCGGGTTGTCCTCGATGGCCTGTTTCACCTTCTCCACTTCCATGCCCAGAGAAATTCCCAGCTTCTGGTTCATCTCCGGATTCACATAGACCGGAACGGCTCCGCAGAGCACCATGGCATTAATTACACTCTTATGTACATTTCTTGGCAGAATGATCTTATCTCCGGCCTCACAGACCGAAAGGATCATGCTCTGCACCGCCGAAGTGGTTCCTCCTACCATCAGGTAGGCCGCCGCTGCCCCGAAAGCATCGGCTGCCAGCTCCTCTGCTTCCTTAATCACAGACACAGGATGGCACAGGTTGTCCAGAGGCTTCATGGAATTTACATCCAGGGATACGCATTTTTCTCCCAGAAGCTGCACCAGCTCCGGATTGCCTCTTCCTCTTTTATGGCCCGGTACGTCAAAGGGCACCACTCTTTTTTTCTTAAATGCCTCCAGCGCCTCGTAAATCGGCGCTCTCTTCTGTCTTTCTCTATCCATTCTTTTCCCTTTCCGCAAAACCCAAGCAGGAAGTCCCCGCAACACAAAAAAGCAGACGACTGCTCATCATCTGCTTCTGCGATTCCTATTCCATTGGCAGCAGGAGACAGTCTCCCGCTTTCCTCCGACTGTTATCGTTTCCGATGCTGCAATCGCAAATATAATGCCCCTGCTCTTATTGACCGTTTCACAAGATGATGATTCACAATATAATAACGTAACCAACTTATAAAATTTGAGCTTCTAACTCAATCAATAATGTGGTTTCCCACGCCGGCATTTGACCCGCCTGTCCGTCTGGGCTTAACTCCCGCCTTGGCAGAAGTGGTCATTTATTTGCATGAAAACGATAATGTCTCTTCACACTGTTTCTATCATACCGTATTTTACCGGAGAATGTCAAGCACTATTTACCTGCCTCAACTCCTTCCTGGACACCCCGGCCTTATTTCAGCCCCGGCTTCCTTCTGCTTCCCCCGCCTTCTCCGTTTTCTTTAAATCCGAATATCCAAGAATCAGGATGGTGGCAATGATCATGGCAAATCCAAGGAAATCGATGGGTGCAAAGGGTTCATGAAGCCATAAAGCAGACAGCAGCGTGGCCGCAATGGGCTCCACACAGGCATAAAGGCTTGCTTTGGCCGGCCCGATGAGCTTGACTCCGTGCATATAAAGGCTGAAGGCCACTACGGTTCCCAGAATCACGATAGCCAGAAACGCGCCAATCAGGGACGGACTCATGGTGTACTGATATTCCCACGGGCGGAATACTGCCGCCAGTACAAGACCTCCCACCGCCATGCCCCAGGCCAGAAGATACGGAGAAGGATAGTAGGCCAGGAGCCGCCTTGGCTGCACATTGTACAAAACAACCGTACAGGCCGATATGAGCCCGGTCACCAGAGCCTCTTTTGAAAGTGCCATCTGACGGATATTTCCGTGAGTGGCAATCAAAAAGACGCCGAAAACGGCCAGCACCAGGGAAATCAGTTCCATGGCCTTTGGAGTCCGTTTTTCCAGCATGCACATCAGAACCATAATAATCACCGGCGCCAGATACTGGATCACAGTAGCCGTCCCCGCATTGGAAAGTTCTATGGTGTAAAAATACGTAAACTGGCAGAGCATCAGCCCAAGAACACCGTAAATAACCACATCTGCTCCGTCATGCCTCTTTTTCCAAATCCGGAATGCCTGCTTCTTCTCTTTAAAAATGAAATAAGCCAGCATCAGGAATCCGGCGCACAGCAGTCTGCACGGCACCAGCCACCGGGCCGTCACCCCTTCCACATCAAACAGGTACTGACCGCAGGCCCCGGAAAATCCCCAAAGACAGCCGCCAATGACCGTTGCGGCAATGCCCGCCGTTCCTGCCGTCCGGTGATGGGCCGTTGTTCCCTGCTCTGTGTTCTCCAAAGTCTCCTGCCTTACATGTTCCAAAGCCGCCTGCTCCGCTTCCTTCCCATTCGAGCCTCTTTCCGCCCTCATGTCCTGACGTTCCCGTTCCGATCTTTCAGATTCTGTTTTCTCCTGCTTTTCCATCATATCTCCATCCCCTGCAAGTATTTTTTCAGCGTCTTTCTTACGGCACCCGGTCCGGCTGTCATTTCCCGGAACATTTCCTCAATTCTTCCCCCGATTCCTGCCTGATACAGATCCGATCCGAACAGCTCCTGGCTGGAAAGAATGGGGATGAGGCGTTCATGAATCTCCTCCGGCTGCCCCGGTGTCAACCCCTGAACATGGGCCTGCAATTCAGAAAGCATAGGATCAGGCGACGGCTCAAACCTGTTTCCTTCATCATCCACCGCCAGCAGATAGCGGAGCCATCCGGCAATGGCAAGAGGAATGGCCGTCAGCATCCCGGCGCTTCCATCGCGTCTGACCCAGGCCTTTATGGTTTCTCCAAAGCGGATCCCCACCTTTTGTGAGGTATCCGTGGCAATCCTCTGGGGCGTGTCCGGCATATGCGGATTCGGAAGCCGTTCTGTCAGCACTTCGCGGACAAATTCCTGAGAAGACAGAATCCCCGGCTCTTCCACCACCGGCAGACCCTCCTTTTGTCCAATGACCCAGACCAGCTTCTTAAGCTCCTCGTCCTTCATCTCGTCAGCAATCAGCGTATATCCGAGCAGGCAGCCAAAAACTGCCAGAGCCGTATGAAGGGGGTTGAGGCAGGCCGTCACCTTCATCCGTTCTGTCCGGCTTACGGTCTGCCGATCTGTCAGATAGACGCCGGCCGCTTCCAGTGCCGGCCTTCCGTTGGGGAACCGGTCCTCTATCACCAGATACTGCGGCCCCTCCCCGTTCACGAAAGGCGCAATATAGGTATTCTTTTTGGTCACCACGGGTTCCATTCCCTCAAGCCCCAGTCCTCTCAGTTCCTGGTATACGGATTCTGACGGCCTTGGCGTAATCTTATCGATCATGGTCCATGGAAAAGAAATTCTCGATTCATCTGACAGATATCCGAGGAATCCTTCATCCACAAATCCCCGTTTTTTCCACTCGCTTCCCACCTGGAAAAGAGCCTGCTTCAGCCGCTCTCCATTTTTAGAACAATTATCCATGGAAACGGCAGCCAGAGGAAATACTCCGGCCTGATACCGGCAAAGCAGCAGGGCACAGACCTTGGCCATGGCAGACGCAGGATGGGCAGGCCCCTGCTCCAGATCCTTCTGTACCTCTGGAAAGAAATCACCATCCGTTCCCTGCAGCGCGTACCCCTTTTCTGTAATGGTAAAAGAAATCATCCGGAGACCCGGATCCGAAAAAATCTCCTTCATCCGGCTCCAGCAGGCCGTATCCTGCGAATCTGCCCGGACGGCCTCCGCCACCGAGCCAAGCACCTGCTTTTTCGCCGTTCCATCCGCCAGAAGCGTCACCGCCAGAATCAGATTATCACAGGGATCATAGATTTTTTCCAAGGATTCAAAATCGTGGGGCGCCGCGCATAACATACCGCCCTTCATCCTGCCGTCTTCCAAAAGCCGGTCCCCGATTTGAGCAAGAAACATCCGGAAAATATTCCCGGTTCCAAAATGCAGCCACTCAGGATGCGCCTTTCCCTGCTTTACCGCTTCTTCTATATCATAGGAAGGAAGCCGGATTCCCGCCTTCTCCCAGAATGTCCTGTCTTTGATTCCCTCACGTGTCAGCTTCATTACATGTCCTCCAGACATTGACTTTTCTCCGATTATCGCCTACTATTCTACTAAAGGTATTCCTGCGGAATCATCCGCTGTGGTTTTAAATTTTCCTGTCCGGACGGCTCATTGAGCCATCGTTCTGCTAAAGTTCAAAAACGAAAGGAGACCCATTCCATGAAAGCAGTACAAATCGTACGCCCCGGAGAGCTGCGTGTTATCGACATCGAAAAGCCCTCCATCACCCAGCAGGATAACGTCCTGATTCGCATGACCGCTGCCGGCATCTGCGGCTCCGATCTCGGCATCTACCATGGCACCAATGCCGCCGCCACCTATCCCCGGATCATCGGCCATGAAATCGTCGGTGTGGTCGAGGAAACCGGACCGGATGTCACCTCCGTAAAACCGGGAGACCGGGTCATTGTCAACCAGGTGGTAAGCTGCGGTCACTGCTATCCCTGCAGCATCGGCCGGGGCAATGTCTGCGATCAGCTTAAAGTCCGCGGTGTTCATATTGACGGAGGATACCGGGAATATCTTGCGGTTCCTGCCTCCGACTGCTATCTGCTGCCCGATTTTCTGTCCGACCGGGACGCCGTCATGATCGAGCCCACCACCATCGCCATCCAGTCCTGCACAAGAGCGGAACTGACAAAGGAGGATACCCTTCTTCTTTACGGCTGCGGCTCTCTTGGAAGCTCCATTTTCCGGATCGCCAGGCAGATCTGTCCCAACATCATCGTGGCGGAACTGTCTGATGAAAAACTGGAAGCGGCCAGAGCGCAGGGTGCGGCCCACACCATCAACACCGAGACCGAAAATTTCCTGGAACGGGTGCTGGAATATACCGGCGGCCGGGGCTCCACCGTATCCATTGATGCGGCATGCAGCAAAGGCTCCCTGATGAATCTTTTAAAAGCTACAGGAAATGCCGGCCGCGTCATGACCATGGGCTTTTCCACCGAACCGGCAGAAATCAATCAGTTTCTGATTACTTCCAAGGAACTGGATGTCAGAGGTTCCCGCCTGCAGAACCGGATGTTCGGCACAGCCATTCAGATGATCCTGGACGGAAAGCTGGATTTAACCGGTGCCGTATCCCACACCTTCCCCCTGACAGACGCCCAGCGGGCCTTCGATTTTGCCGATACCCACGACCCGTCCATCCGAAAAATCGTTCTGACCTTTGACTAGCAGGCGCCTCCTGATTCCTTATTTCCCGCCATGAAAAGTCCCGGACAAAGCCGGGACTTTTTCGTTCAAATCTATTGAGCTGCCGCCACAATGGAAATTTCCACCGGAGCGTTTCCGGGAAGGGATGCCACTCCAACGGCGGCTCTGCTTCCAACGCCGGCCTCCCCCAGCTCTTCACAGAAATATTCTGATGCCATATCCGCCAGTTTCGACTGGCCGGTGAAATCGGCCTCCGCATTGACATAGACGGTAATCGAAAGAATCTGTGCCAGCGCTTCGCCCTCATTCAGCTTGTTTCTCGCCGCAGTCAGGGCATTTTTCGCCGCCTGAACCACCGCTTCCCGGTAGTCCTCCAGATTGGCTGCCTGTCCCAGCTTTCCTTCCATCATCAGTACGCCGTTTTTTCTCGGCGTCATTCCCGCCGTATAAATCAACTGGCCAAACCGTGTGGCCGGAACATATTTCCCCTGCGGAATCGGATTTGCTTCTTTTCCCATGTTACTTTTCCTCCTGCTTTCTGTATCGATCCATAATCGCAAACAGCCGCTTCATGGCCGCCACCGCATTATCTTTATCCTGAGAGAAATTGATGCGGAACTGATGCAGATACTGAGGCCCAAACTCCGTACCCGGCGTCACAATCACATTGGCCATCTCCCGGATAATGCGGATAAACTGGTGAAGGGATACCTCCAGCTCCGGAATCGTCACGAACAGATAGCTTCCGCCCTCCGTCGGGCGGGCAGAAACTCCCGGAACCTCACGGATTACCTCAAGAATCGCATCCCGAATCTCCATGTGCGCCTTCACCCGGTTCTCCATAAAGCCCTCAGGCTCATGGAACCAGGTCAAAAATACGGCCTGATTATAGCCGGAACACCGCAGCGCCATAATGGCCTGGAGCTTCTCCATCCGCTCAATTACTGCCTCCGTACCAAAGGCAGTGCCCAGACGGTAACCGCTTAGGGATTCGGTCTTAGACGGGCCTAAAATCGTAATCAGATTATCCGGAATTTCCTTCTGTGCACAAAGATGGGTATAGGGGATACCCGGATATACCTGGCGGGAGTAAAGCTCATCCACAATCAGTGTAACCTGATGTTCCCTGGCCATGGCTGCGATGGAGCAAATCTCATCATATGAGTACACACAGCCCACCGGGTTATTGGGATTGGAAAACAAAAACAGCCGGACGCCGTTCTCAAAGGCCTCTTTCAGCGCATCCAGATCAATTCCCGCTTTTCCTTCCGCCTGCTCATAATGCATGGGAATAGGAACCAGTTCCCCGCCGAAAAACTCCACCATCTTCCGGTTGGCAAAATAATCCGGCTCCACAATAGCCACCTTATCTCCCGGCATCATATTGCTTCCCATGGCAAGAAACAGCGCGCCCTGGGTTCCAGGCGTCAGAATCAGGTTCTTTTCCGGATCAATGGCTGCCCCCGTAAACGCAGAAAGGCTTTCGGCCACATGCTCCAGAATCAGCTTCCGTCCCCGGTAAGGCGTATATGCCTGAGCAGCGCCCTCTTTCACGCCTCTCTCAAACACCTCAAAGCTTCCCGGTGTGGGAATGTGGGCATTCACGTCTCCGTGGGAAAAGTCCACCGCAGGCCCGGGCAGCGGCTCTCCCCGCAGATCCAGGGCCTGATGCTTCTGCAAAGCTTCCTGTCCGGGGGCGTTGTCGATCCCCAGCATGTCAAATTTTTCTTCAATTGTCATGGTAATCCCCTCCTGTCCGCAATTAACGCTAAAAAGCGGCTTTCGGCTGTTTTTCACGCCATTTCAGCCGTTTTGCTCGTTCACATTGCCTTCTGGACACATCTTACCATATCTGACGGGCAGTTTCCACTGTTTTTCCATAATCTTTCTCTACTTTTCCGTCAGTTTTCACAATTTATTTTGCCGCCTGCGCCTCCAAATCTGCGCCTCTCGAGCCGCAGCCACGCCCGCAGTGTTACGTCTGCGCGGAAACCAGCTCCAGAATTTCCCTGCAGATTTCCTCTGCAGTCTTCCCGTCGGTAGCCACCCGGAAATCCGCCGCCGCCTCATAAGACGGCCTTCTTTTTTCCATCAGCTCCCGAATATAAGGGACATTCATATTTCCCTTCAGTACAGGCCGGTCTCCCATTCCATGAATCCGCTCATAGACCGTTTCCGGGCTGGCAGTCAAAAGCACAACCAGTCCTTCTTCCTTCATCATAGCTACATTTTCTTCCCGCAAAACGGCGCCGCCGCCGCAGGATACCACCGACGGTTCCCGGAACGCCAGCTTTTTTATCAGCTCCGTTTCCAGATCCCGGAAATAAGTTTCTCCATATTTCCGGAAAATCGTTTGAACCTCCATCCCCTTCTCTGCGGCGATTTCGTCATCCATCTCTGTCCGTATCTTTCCTGTCATCTCTGCCAGAAACTTTGCATTGGTGCTCTTCCCGCACCCCATAAATCCGATTAAAAAAATATGTTTCTTCACGTTCCGTTCCTCTGCTATCTTTCTTAACCTGTATTCCTCAGCCGCCTGCTGCAGGTTCCCTCTCCGCCCGGCAGCCGGCTTTTTCTCCTGCCGGAATCAGGCTTTTTCCGGCATCTGCGTTTGAGTATAGCAAAAATCTTCTTTCATTGCAATTCTTTCGGGGAATTGGTATACTTGGTCATATAAATCGATTTCAGAATCCTTCCGGAGGTGACATTCATGAAACAAATTACCGGCCATACAGGTCTTATCTGCCTCCTTGGCAGTCCATGCGCCCACAGCATTTCGCCCATGATGCACAATCTGGCCTTTCAGCTTTTAAATCTGGACTACTGTTATCTGGCCTTTGATGTAGGGGAGGATGCCCTGCCCGATGCCGTTGCCGGCCTGAAGGCCATGAACGCCCGGGGCTTCAATCTGACCATGCCGGATAAAAACCGGATGGTTTCCCTTTGTGACAAACTTTCTCCGGCAGCCGAAATTATAGGCGCCGTCAACACCGTCGTCAACGACAACGGGAGCCTGACAGGACATAACACCGATGGCATCGGCTATATGCAGTCCGTAAAAGATGCCGGTTTCCATATCATCGGAAAGAAAATGACGCTGTTGGGTGCAGGCGGGGCCGCCACGGCTATCCTGGTGCAGGCAGCTTTGGACGGCGTGGCTCAAATCTCCGTTTTTTTAAGAAAAACCAGCCGTTTTTATGAACGTGCGCAGGAAACCGCCGAAATTTTACGGAAGCGGACCGGTGCCCAGATTCGGCTCTGCGACTTTTCCGACCAGGAGCTGTTAAAACGGGAACTGTCCGACAGTGCCATCCTGACCAATGCCACCTCCGTCGGCATGGCCCCCAATAATCAGTCCTGCCCCATTCCCGACAGCTCTTTCCTGCCCTCCGGACTCATCGTCTCCGATATCATCTATAATCCCAGGGAAACTCTGCTCCTTCGCATGGCAAAAGAAAAAGGCCTTCCGGCCTTTAATGGTTCCTATATGCTTCTGTATCAGGGGGCCGAAGCGTTCCGACTCTGGACCGGAAAGGAAATGCCGGCCCAGCAGATTAAGCAGGCATTTTTTGCCTGATTCCAGGGCTGCAGGACTGTCCTGTCTGCACAGGCTTTTTCAGCGGAGCAGCTTTTTCATGACGGCAGGCAAAACCTGATACAAATGAAACAAACAGCGCGGGGACCGGTCAGATACCGGCCCCCTGTCCTTAGTCCTTAGTCCTTAGTTCTTACTCTTTACTGAAACTCTGCCGCTTCCTGCGCCATGGTTAAAAATTCTTCCTGGCTTAAATCATTTCCAAACTGGAACAGCACATAATGAAGCCCGTTTCTGCTCCAGGAAACCATATGGGAAGAAATAACCTCAACCGTATCGTTTCCATATGCCAGATTTAAAGTACCTTCCTCCTGCTGCTTCAGTTCCTCCTCTGTGGCCTCATAATCCGGCGGCACAAATTTATTGTTCAGTTCAGAATAATACAGCTCCGTACCGTCCTCAAGCGTCAGCGAAGGCTCTCTGTCTTTGGAGTCTTCCAGCACCTGTTCCTCGGCAGACAGCGTCACATCTTCTTTCCCGTCATTCCCATATGTCACATTTAAAGAGGTTTCCGTTCCCAGCACATTGCCTTCATCATCCTGCATCTCATTATGCACCGGGACTGCCGTCTTAAACTGATAACCGTTGGAAAATTTCTCCGGGAAAGCAAAATTCCCATTGTAGTTGGCCTGAGCCGTGCGGGCCTCCTCATAGCTGTGAATCTCATTCTGATTGCTGCTGTGACCGACCATTACCGTAGCACGCCCAAGTCCCAGCGCCGTCATGCTGCCCAGTACGCAGATAGCGGCTGCCGCAATGACTGTTCTTTTCCAGTTTCCATGCTTCATAGTCTGTGCCTCCTCTATTTCCTCGAAAACCTGTTTCTTCATCCGTCCGTCCGTGAGGAAATCCATTGGGACATGCTCTGACTGTTTTTCCAGCGTCTCTTTTATTTTTTTCTCTAAGATAAAATCGTCCATGGGCTCCCTCCTTCTTTCTTTTCCTCAAGAACATGTTTCAGCCTGGCCTTCCCGCTGTGAAGACGCGATTTGACGGTTCCTTCCAGGCACCCGCATACCGCGGCAATCTCCTTGATGGACATTTCATTATAGTAATAAAGAATCATCACCGTTCTCTGCTTAACCGGAAGGTTCAGAACAGCCTGATAAAGAACCCGTTCCTCCTCCTTTAATACCAGCTCAGACAAAAGATTTCCCGGTGCCGGCATATCCGCAGGATAAAGCTCCTCTGCCGGCTGCTCCTGCTTCCTCTTTTTGCAGGTTTTCCACGCGTTCCGGGACAGCGTTTTGTAGAACCAGCTCCGGAATGCCTCCGGGTTCTTTAACTGTTTCCTGTTTAAAAAGCAGGCCACAAATGTTTCCTGAACAATGTCCTCACTGTCGGCATGATTCCCCGAAATGAGGTATGCGGCACGCAGAGCCTTTTCCTGATACTGTTCCATCAATTCGGCGAACGCGTCCCTGTCGCCGGCTATCATGCGTTTTGCCAGCTCTGTCTCTTCCATGCATTTCCTCCTTTCGTTTTTTAACCGGTCATTTTCGATGCATCTACTATATAGAGGCTGCAGCTGCAAAAAAGGTTCATTTTTCAGAACGCAAAAAACGGGCAGAAACCAGATTGCTCCATGCCCGTCTTTTGTGTCTTTCCCCTATCTTCCGCCCGTTTTTCTTTCGCCGATCCGGCATTCCTGCGAAAATCCTGCTCTGCTGTACGCACAAAATACCGTTTCGCCGTCATCCAAATTAACGAATGGTAATTCTTCCCTGGCCGGCCGGGTTTGCATACTCCTGACCAACAACACCGCCCAGATATTCAGAAATATAGGAAGTGATGGTATCCACATCCACCATGGTATCGTCCTTTAAGATCTCGCAGCCCTGGAACATGCTCATTCCGTCGCCGCCGGACTTTAACCAGTAGTTATGGGAAGCCACCGTGTACATTCTGCTGTCATCCAGCGGCTCTCCGTTGACCGTAACATCCGTTACCCGTCTTGCACCGGATACGCCGGCAAAATTGCCCTGCTCATCCAGCTGAACACTGGAGGGAATGGAGCTGTCGATGGTGTAGGTCATTCCGGATACCTGGATAAATCCGCCGGTTTCCTCCGGATACATCCGGGCTCCCATCTCCAGAGCGTCCCGAATCTGCGCGCCGGATACGCTGGCCATACAGATCATGTTTCCAAACGGATATACCGTAAGGGCATCTTCATAAGTAATGTCGCCGGCCTCAAGGGTGCTGCGGATTCCGCCGCCGTTCATAATTCCGATTTCCGCTCCCATCATATAGCGGTACGCATCGGCACAGAAATCACCCAGGTTGGTCTCAGAGCTTCTGACCGCTCTTAAGCCGGTTTCCGGATTGGTGTCGGTAAGTGTCACCTCGGAGCGTCCAAGAACCGTCTGCAGAGACTCGGCATACTGGGACTCGATGGAAGAAATCAGTGCATCCATATCAGCATCAGCCGCCGGTGTTCCGTCTTCCAGGGTCAGATTGTTTAAAAGCTCTGTGGTAATTTCTCCGGAAGGAGTAATGGTAATTTTACCGATGTTGGCAAACTTCGTTCCTGTCTGAGCAACCGGAATCATCTGGCCGTTCTCATTGGGCAGAGTTTCCGTATATACCTGATGGGAATGTCCGTCGATAACCACATCGATTCCCGTCGTATTGGCCACCACGCTTCTGGAGCTCCAGCGCTCGGTCACTCCGTCCATACCAAGATGGGCTACCAGAACCACATAATCAGCGCCTTCCGCCCGGGCTGCATCCACACTTGCCTGAACCTGGCTGTAAAGCGTCTCTCCCGTGGGATCCTCGGAGAAACCGTAAATATACCGGCCCTGAGCATCCTGGAAGTATGCAGGTGTGGACTTGGTAAAGCTTTCCGGTGTGGTCACTCCTACGTAGGCTACCTGAACATCATCATAATTGATGATTTTATAAGGCTTAAATACGGTCGTATTGGAAGGAACATTGACAAAGTTGCAGGAATAATAGCCGCATTCCAGCTGACCATAAAGGCTTAAAAACTGCTCCATTCCATAATCATACTCATGATTTCCGGGAATGGCAAAATCATAGCCGGCCTGGTTCATAATCTGAATGATATATTCGCCCTCAGACAAAGTTCCCACCGGAGCTCCCTGAATTGCATCGCCTGCGTCCACAAGCGTCACATAGGGAGTCTGGGCCTCCATCTGCCTGGTATACCAGGCAAGACCGGTATAGCCGATGTTGTCCTCGATTCCGCAATGGATATCGTTGGTATGAAGGATCACGATATCCTGTTCGATGGCAAACGCCGGCATCGTCATCATTGCGGCTGCCGCCAGGGAAAAGGCTCCTGTCAGCAGAGTCCGCCTCCCTGTCCCTGTTTTCTGGTTACTGAATCCCATATTTTTGTCCTCCTTTAATGTATCGTTCGCACCCCGGCAATTCACATTTCTCATACATCCGGATTGTGCAAAATGGAAAAAGGTCCCATGAATCTCTTCATGAAACCCTTTATCATCCCTTCATTATGCTCTGGACAGATACTCGCCCGTACGTGTGTCAATTTTTACTTTGTCGCCCTGGTTTACAAACAGCGGAACGCTGATCTGTGCACCGGTCTCAACAATGGCGGGTTTGGTTGCACCAGTAGCCGTATCGCCCTTAAAGCCCGGCTCTGTATCCGTAATCTCAAGCTCTACAAACAGAGGTGCCTCTACGGAAAATACGTTTCCATTGTAGGAGCAGACTTTTACTGTCTCATTCTCCTTCACGAATTTGAGAGCATCGCCTACGATGTCCTTGTTTAATGCAACCTGCTCATATGTGTTCATATCCATGAAGTTATATAAGTCACCGTCTTCATACAGATACTGCATATCCACACGATCAATTCTCGCAGCCGGGAATTTCTCAGTGGGACGGAAGGTTCTCTCTACCACGCCTCCGTTAATCACGTTTTTTAATTTTGTTCTGACAAAAGCAGCGCCCTTACCGGGTTTTACGTGCTGAAATTCCAGAATCTGAACGACCTGACCGTCAATCTCAAGGGTAATGCCGTTTCTAAAATCACCTGCAGATACCATAAATGATATTCCTCCTTAAAACTCGTCGTTTCTTCTTATCTTCACCCGTAGACATTATTCTATCCTATTCTATACTATAATCTGCCGCTTTTCAACTATTTTTTGCAAAAAGCAGTCCCCCTTGAAGCCTTCCTTTTCAGGTAGGAACGGAGCACAACTGCTTCCAGCTTTCGTTTCAGCACAATCTGAATTTCCTCCCGGGGATTGATAGGCTTTACCAGAATGGAAAAAATACCGGCCCGGTTTGCTCCCCATACATCGGTAAACAGCTGGTCACCGATCAGAACCGTATGCTCCTTATCCGTTCCCATAAGAACCATGGCCTTCTCATAGCCCTTCCTGGACGGTTTTCCTCCCTTTTCAATATAAGGACTTCCAACCTGTTTCGCAAAAGGCTCCACCCTTGGCTTTTTATTGTTGGACAGGATACAGGTGGAGAATCCAATCGCTCTCAGGTGCTCAAATAAATCGACAGCCGCCTGGTCTGCCGGCGCCCCATGGGGAACCAGGGTATTGTCCACATCAAAGATAATCCCGCAGATACCCTGACGATACAGTTTTTCATATGGAATCTTATATGCGCTTTCCACATACTGTCCCGGATAAAACGCCTCAAGCATGTTCCGGCTCCTGCTTATTGTTTAAAAATTTTGCCAGCTCGTCCATAAACGCATTCACATCCTTAAACTCCCGGTATACGGATGCGAACCGGACATAAGCCACCTCATCCACATCCTTCAGCTTGCGCATCACCAGTTCTCCTACGACGGATGCGGGAATTTCCTTTTCTTCCATACTGAAGATTTCCGTTTCGATCTCATCGATCATACTGCGGATCTGATCCGAGGAAACCGGCCTTTTATGGCAGGACAGCAGAATCCCTTTTTCAATCTTGGAACGGTCATAGGTTTCCCGGGAATCATCTTTTTTAATAATCATAAGCGGCAGCGTTTCCAGCTTTTCATAGGTGGTGAACCGTTTTCCGCACTGTTCACACTGACGGCGGCGGCGGATGGCACTGTTGTCGTCTGCCGGACGGGAATCGATTACTTTTGTATCCTGCGCATTGCAGTATGGGCACTTCATGGATCCTTCTCCTCCATTGCATTTCTTTGCACGGATTCCGAAACAGGGCAGTCTCCATCCCGGAATCCTATTCTTATTATAGCACAAAGCAGCAATCCGCCGCAAGTCCGGGTTCCCTCTCCTTCGGGTCCGCTTATCGGCGGTTTCCAGGCGGCCTCTGGCGCTTCTCGTCTACCTTGACAAGAACAATCTCGTCACCAAAACGGCAGATATCCCCAAAGGGGATCACATATTCCTTTTCTCTCCCCAGAAACCCGCAAATACATCCCGGGCCGGGAACAATGATGGCCTTTATCTGGCCCGTGCAGGGATCAAACTCCATATCCCCCACAAAGCCCAGACGCCTGCAGTCGCAGATATTAATAACCTCCCGGCGTTTCAGCTCGCTCATACGCATGGAAAAGCCCTCCGGGGAACCGTTTTCCTTGCTTTAGCATATGCACCCGGGCCCGCACAAGTTCCGGACTACAGTCTGTTTTTAAAATAGCCTTCGGCACAGTAAATCGCACCCACCGGATTATGAGCCAGCACCCGGTCCTTGGCCACCAGTGTCGTTACCATCGCATCAGAATACCGGTAAAACAAGGAATCATGACCGACGCAAAGTCCAAGGGCAATATTAAATTCCGTTTTCTGCTCATTTAACAGCTTGGCCTGAAGGATCGGATTGCACATCGCCTCAAACTGGCCGGGATTTAACTTCTTCTCATCCGGAATCCCGGTCTCTGCCTTATCAACGCCGCCGGATTTACAGACAGCTGATACCACTTCCAGCCCGTTCTTTCTCAGCAGATCCGCCACAACCTTGGCTTCCTTATAAAGGCCGACACAGAATGCCAGTCCCACCTTCCGGTATCCCATTCTCTGACAGAAAACAACGGTTTCCTTCAGTCTGGGCCACTGGCAGTAACCGTCATGCTCAAGAACGGATGAGGTAACGAAAAACCGGTTCACATCCGGCTTCTCATATTCCTTTTTTGCCTCAGCCACCAGTTCCTCCTGCCTCATGGGACAGTTTTTCGGCATATTCTTATGCTCCGGATCTTTACAGGCATGAATAGTACAGTTTGCACAGGTATACATATGACAGTCCTCCTCTTTCTTTACACAGTCTGCAGGATATTTGGGTGTGAAACCCTTAAAAGCGAAAACCTCTGAAGGAAAAATCCTCAATCTTCTTTCCAAGAATTTTTAAAGCATTTCCTCCCAGCATCAGTTCCTTTTCTGATTCCGAAAAAGAACTGCTCCGGATATAGTCGATGGCTGCTTTCTGAGTACCATAGGGAAAATCGCTTCCATACAGCACCCGGTCCGGTCCAAATTCCGCCGCCAGACGCTCAAAATCTGCCAGCTCCTGCCGCTCGGCACTCATGGCCGTATCGATAAATACGTTTTCCGGCAGATTTGTCAGAGACTCCCCCTCCCTGGCTTCCATGGAGCGGCCGCCCATATGGGCCAGAATCACCGGGACATCCGGAAGGTAACGGATCAGCTTTTCCACACCGGACGGATATAAATCATAGGGCCGCTCCTGGCGGGCAGAGCCGCAGTGAATTAGGACCGGAAACCCCAGATGGTTGATATGCTTCCACATTTCCGCATATTTTTTATCGGTCAGATCCACCTGCTGAAAAGGCGGATGAAGCTTGATTCCCGCCAGCCCCATGTCCTTCAGCTTTTCGATCTCCTCCAGCACATGTTCACAATCCGGATGAAGTCCTCCAAAGGAGAGGAGATTGGGCCGCATCACTTCCCTGGCAAACCGGTTCACATCCGTCTGATTCGCCGGCTTGGTCACGACAGGAAGGTTCACCGATAACGCCACGTTCTCTTCCTGCATCCGCGCCAGAAGGTTTTCCTTTATGGGGAGTTTGGAAACGTCGTCATTTTCCCGCCCAGAGACTTTCATGGCACGCCTCGCAAGAGCCACCGGATAAATGTGTGTATGAATATCGATAATCAGCTGGTTTTTCATGCTATTCCCTCTGTTCTGACTGTTTTTGCTTCTTCTATCTTAATATTTTTAGAAATTTCTGTAAACAAAAAAACAGATTGGTTTTATTCCTGTTCCGGCAGGCTGTTGGCATACTTCCGTATCATTGCAATATTCTTCTCTCTGGAGTGGACATCTCCATTTTCCTCCATGCTGCCGATGTATTCCATAAAAGAGCGGCACAGGGAGTTTTCACGAATCAGAAGGAACCGGTATCCCAGCCGCTCATCATAAAGAATCAAACTCAGGCCGCAGCCGCCGCTGGCAAATGCATTCAGCCGTTTAGTAAGCTTCAGGCTCTTCTCATTGATAAAACCGATTTCTCCTTCTCCGTTTTCTATGCTCTGAGCAATCCGGTCGAGAATCAGCCGCCGTTCCTTTAACGTCAGCGGTCTGGTATATTCCCTGGGGTAATCTGCACAGATTCCGGTTTCGGCAAATTCCCGGATTCCTTCTTCTGTAAAGAAATGGCAGAACCGGCCCACGTCTGCCAGCTGTGCCGTTCTCTGGAGAAACCCTTCAATCAGCTCCCTGCGCCTTGGAATGTCCTTTGCCACCACTGCCTCCACCAGTTCCCGGTCCGCCCATACCGCAAAGCAGGGCTGGTACTCAAGAAAAAACCGTTCCCCTGCCTGATTGTCAATCTCCAGGAGATGAAGCATCATTTCCTCCGCCGTGCTGTAATACCGTGCAAAGGGCTCCGCGCCCTGAATCCGTTCCATGAAGCCTCTCCGGTACTGAATTTCCGCCTCACGGTCATGAATGCAGACAGCTTCCTCCATATCTGCGGACAGGAGAATCACATGCCCCTCAAAAATCACATAGTAAGGATATAAAAGCCCGTTGTTTCCATCCATCACCGGATAATTATGATAGTAAAAGTAGGTCTCATAATCCTCACCTGCCTGAAAATAATAAGGCATCAGGTTATTGAGAACCCGGAGATTATGGTACCGGAAGCTGACCGCATCCGCCCGTTTTACCAGCTGAACCAGCTGGATAATCTTCAGCCTTCCGGGAGCCAGCCGCCCGTTTCCGTCCACGGCCGGCACAAACCGGTTCAGCTCAAATATTTCTGCCGGAATGTAAACACAGGCGTGAACCGTGTCCTCCTTCAGCGCCTGGCTGAGCCTGGACCATACAAACCGTTCTACCGCCACTCTTCCGTGGACCGTCTGAAGCTTCTCACTGCCGTCACGGATCAGCGCCGATATCTCCGGCTCCACCGCACTCATATCCGCCGTGCGTTCCAGTATTTCCCGAATCGCTTTCCTCTGAAAATAAAAATCCGCCCCATAAAGAGCCAGAAGATACCGTTCCGTCAGCTCCTTCTGTTCCTGACGGTTCAGGTTTAAATTTGCCCGGATGATCTCAAACACCTGCCGGCTGGGCACCCGGTCCCCGGATACGTACCGCTGGATATTCACCCGGTTAATGCCTGTAATTCTGGCAAAACTGAAATTTGTATAACCGCTCTCCCGGATAAAAAGCTCCAGTAGACTGCTGAAACTGCGTTCTTTCATACTTCACCCCTGTTTTTCCGTAATCGTTCACATGCAGCCCGGATTGAGCCCGGCTTCCGTTTTCATGTAGAAAAATACGCTCCGGAACCTGTCCGGAGCGCCGAAATCAACCGCAAAGCTCCACAATTACCTGCGCAAAAATCTTGGCGCTGGTTAAGAGCTCTTTCACCACTGCAAACTCATCCGGTCCATGCATGTGATTTTCCGTTTCCGGCATGGATGCCCCGAAAGCGACACCGTTTTTCAAATCATGGACATATGTTCCGCCTCCGATGGCGAGGCATTCTCCCTTCCGGCCCGTATAATGCTCATAAGCCTTCAGAAGAGTTTTTACAAACTCCGATTCCCCTGATACATGATGAGGCGGGGACATGGACTCGGTGGAAAAAGCAAATCCCTCCTTCTCCATCGCCGCCTTTGCCGGCTTCAGTGTGTTCTCCTCATTGGCACAGAGCGGGCAGCGGCTGTCAAATTCTCCGGAAAGCTCCGTCTCTGTGATCTTTAAAATGCTGAAGGCCAGCGTCAGCTCTCCGGAAAGCTCATCTTTCTGACTGATGCCAAGTCCGGCTCCCAGCCAGTCTCCATGAGGAATCAGGCGGTTTAAGGCACGAACTTTCTTAAGCTGTCCGCAGTCTGCCAACGGCAGCTTCTCAGTCAGCGCCAGAAGCCCGGTCAGAGCATTCTTTCCTTTCCACGGAGTGGATGCGTGTCCGCTTTCTCCCTCCGCCTCGATTTTCAGCAGCCCATCCTCGGCAGACATAACAAACCGGAGTCCCAGTTCCTGTCCGGCCCGGTTCACCAGCTCCTCCACATCATCCCCCTCCAGGCCTTCAAAAAGCGCGTACGCCTTTCCCGGAACCACGTTGGATTTTACGCCGCTTTCAAAAGAAACCAGACGCGGAAGGGCACCGCTCTTTTCAAAAGCAGCGGAAAACTGTCCATGGAAGTGGCCCTTTTCAATATTGATAACCGGGAAGGAAGCGTCGGGAGAAAAGGTCATGGGAGCCTCCTCCTCCACGCTGTAATAATGCTCAATGTCCGTACTTCCGCACTCTTCATCGGTACCCAGCACCAGACGCACATTCTTCTTTAGCGGAATGCCCAGTTCTCTTACGGCCCGCATGGCATAAAGGGCCGCCACCGCCGGTCCCTTGTCATCCGCCGTTCCGCGGCCGTAAATCCTTCCATCCTTCACCACCGGCTGGAATGGCTCGGTCACGGTCCATCCCTCTCCGCCGGGAACCACATCCAGATGGGCCAGTATTTCCAGCTGTCTTTCCTTATCATTCAAATCGATGGTTCCCACGTAGTTATCATAGTTGTTGATGGAAAATCCATAGCTTTCCCCCAGATGCAGGGCCTCTCTCAGGACCTCAAAGCAGCCCTGTCCATAAGGCTTTCCGGCCCGGTAAGACTTCTTTGTGCTGTCGATGGCACAAAGGGCCGCAATATCCTCCAGCATTTCATTCTGATGGGCATCAATAAACCGGTCAATTTTCTCTCTGTACATCGTTTGTCCCTCCAGTTTTCTTTTCTGTCTTAACTGTCCTAGTTTCTTCCAAATTCTGCCAGACGAAGCTTGGGATTCCGTTCTTCCACCATACCCACGCTCCAGCTGTTGATAAAGAGCAGCAGCGGATTTCCCTTCAAATCACAGATCCGCTTCATGTCGGATGTGCCCTGAATCTTCGCCACATCCACCTCATCCGGATTCTCAATCCAGCGGATATATTCAAAGGGCAGCTGATCCAGCTTCACTTCTACATTGTATTCATTTTTCAGGCGGTAAATCAGAACCTCAAACTGCAGAACGCCGACCACGCCGACAATGATCTCCTCCATGCCGGTGTTAAACTCCTGGAAAATCTGGATGGCGCCCTCCTGGGCAATCTGGTTGATACCCTTGATGAACTGTTTCCGCTTCATGGTATCCACCTGACGCACCCGGGCAAAGTGTTCGGGAGCGAAAGTGGGGATTCCCTCGAACTGGAATTTTTCGTTGGACTCACACAGCGTATCGCCGATGGAAAAAATACCTGGATCGAAAACGCCGATGATATCTCCCGCATAAGCCTCATCAATGATTTTCCGGCTTTCTGCCATCAGCTGCTGAGGCTGAGTCAGACGGATTTTCTTTCCGCCCTGCACATGATTCACTTCCATTCCCGCCTGAAACCGGCCGGAACAGATCCGCATGAAGGCAATCCGGTCTCTGTGAGCCTTGTTCATATTGGCCTGAATCTTAAACACAAAGGCAGAGAATTTCTCATCAAAGGGATCCACCTCTCCGTCCGTGGTCTTCCGGGGCAGAGGCGGAGTGGTCATATTTAAGAAATGTTCCAGGAAAGTTTCCACACCGAAATTGGTAAGAGCCGAACCGAAAAATACCGGTGACAGCTTCCCCGCGCTGACCAGCTCCTGGTCAAAAGGATCGCTGGCTCCGTCCAGCAGCTCGATATCATCTTTTAACTGGGCGTGGTAATCAGAACCGATGACCGCGTCCACATCCGTCCCGTTTACATCGAAGGTCTGGCTGGCCACCTCTTTCTGGCCTCCCATGGCCGCCGTAAAGGTGGTAATGGTTTTTGTTGCCCGATCATAAACGCCTTTAAAGCTTTTTCCGCAGCCAATGGGCCAGTTGATGGGGCAGGTGTGGATTCCCAGCACCTCTTCGATTTCGCTCATCAGCTCAAAGGGGTCCCTGGCCTCCCGGTCCATCTTATTGATAAAGGTAAAAATCGGAATATGGCGCATCACACAGACTTTAAACAGTTTGATGGTCTGCGCCTCCACGCCCTTGGAACCGTCGATGACCATGACAGCCGAATCGGCGGCCATCAGCGTCCGGTACGTATCCTCTGAGAAATCCTGGTGTCCCGGCGTATCCAGGATATTGATGCAGCAGCCGTCATAATGGAACTGGAGTACGGAAGATGTAACGGAAATTCCTCTCTCCTTTTCAATCTCCATCCAGTCAGATACCGCGTGTTTGGTGGCTTTTCTTCCTTTTACGGTTCCCGCCAGGTTAATGGCGCCGCCATATAATAAGAATTTTTCCGTTAATGTGGTTTTTCCTGCGTCCGGATGCGAAATGATCGCAAAAGTACGCCTCTTTTTTATTTCATCTGCTAAAACAGTCACTTGAAACCTCCATGATGTGTTTTCCTTTATCCGAAAATGGTATCCAGAATCCGGACGGCAACCTCTTCCTTGGAAAGCTTGGGAAGCTCTTCCTCCTGTCCTTCCCGAATCAGTGTCACAACATTGGTGTCCGTGCCAAAACCGGCTCCCTCCACCTTCAGATTATTGGCCACAATCATGTCCAGATTCTTCTTTTTCAATTTGGCTCTGGAATTTTCCAGCATGTGTTCCGTTTCCATGGAAAATCCGCAGAGGAACTGGCCCGGTTTTTTATGATCTCCAAGCCATTTTAAAATGTCATCCGTCCGTTCCAGCTCAATGGACAGATCTCCGTCCTTCTTTTTCGTCTTTTCGCTGTTCACAAATTTGGGCCGGTAATCGGCAACGGCTGCCGCCTTGATCACCGCATCCATCCCCTCGCTTCGGGAGGTAACCGCATCGAACATTTCCTTTGCGCTCACCACCGGAACCACCTGAACAAACATAGGCGGAGCAAGCTCCACAGGTCCGGTTACCAGCGTCACATCCGCACCGCGGAAGGCCGCCGTTTTCGCAATGGCATAGCCCATTTTTCCCGTAGAATGGTTGGTAATATAGCGAACCGGATCCAGCGCTTCCCTGGTAGGGCCGGCCGTCACAAGAATCTTCTTTCCTTTCAGATCTTTCTCATACTGAATTTCTTTTAAGATATACTGGAGCAGCACCTCCGGCTCCGGCATCTTTCCGGCTCCCGTATCGCCGCAGGCCAGATATCCGTCGGCCGGATCGATGACCTCCATCCCGTATTTCCGGCAGGTTGCCAGATTATCCTGGGTAATAGGGTTTTCAAACATTCTGGT
The DNA here is from genome assembly GCA_018712915.1 of Candidatus Copromonas faecavium (nom. illeg.). Taxonomy (GTDB): domain Bacteria; phylum Bacillota; class Clostridia; order Lachnospirales; family Lachnospiraceae; genus Copromonas; species Copromonas faecavium. The sequence goes on from DVGC01000014.1 coordinate 26,020, forward strand.
ATTCATCGCCGGACTGATGATTTTTTTGCAGGTACAGGCTAATACTGTCGTCGTCAGCATATCGTCTGCCAGGCCATGGGCCAGCTTGGCAATCACGTTGGCGGAAGCCGGAGCCACCAGAACCACATCCGCCTGCTTGGCCAGAGACACATGCTCCACAGAGAACTCAAAATTCCGGTCAAAGGTATCCACCAGACATTTGTTTCCCGTCAGGGTTTCAAAGGTGATGGGATTGATGAAATTGACGGCATTTTTCGTCATCAGCACATGAACATTGGCCTTCAGCTTTTTCAGTGCGCTGGCAAGATAGGCAATTTTATAAGCGGCGATACTGCCGCTGACACATAAAAGTACGGTTTTTCCCTCCAACATTTGGAAACCTCCGTTGTAATTTTAAAGGAATTATGATAAGATAATCGCTGATTGCATCACGGGCCGGCAAAAAAGGGCCCGTCAGGACAAAATTACAGGCCCATTATATCACGTAACACCTGAATGGGGAAGGAGTTTTCTTGATGATTTTAGCCATAGACATGGGAAACAGCAATATTGTGGTCGGCGGCATCGACGACAAAAGAACCTATTTTGAAGAACGGATCACGACAGACGACCGGAAAACCAGTCTGGAATATGCGATTATGCTGAAAAATATCCTGGAAATCCACCGGGTCAAGAGAGGAGAAATCGAAGGCTCCATCATGTCCTCTGTGGTGCCGCCCTTAAATGCCCCTCTTTCCTCTGCCGTAAAGAAAATCACAGGCAGGCGCCCTCTTTTGGTAGGCTCCGGCATGAAAACCGGACTGAACATCAAGATGGACAACCCCAAGGCCGTAGGCGGTGACCGGATTGTGGCTGCCGTGGCGGCCATCGCAAGATATGAGGGCCCCATTATCATCATTGATATGGGAACCGCCACCACCATGGACGTGGTGGACCGGGCCGGAAATTACATCGGAGGCGTGATCCTTCCCGGTGTCAAAGTGGCCTTAAATTCCCTGGTCAGCAATACGGCCCAGCTGCCCAGAATCAATCTGGACGTACCCAGACGGGTCATCGGAAAAAACACAGTCGAATGTATGCGAAACGGTATCATGCTGGGAAATGCGGCCATGCTGGACGGCCTCATTGACCGGATGGAAGCGGAGCTGGGAGAAACGGCCACTCTGGTGTCCACCGGCGGTATGGCCCGCTTCATTACGCCCTTATGCCGCCACTCCATTACCTACGATCCGGATCTGCTTCTGAGAGGTCTTCTGATCCTCTACCGGCAGAATACGGCGGAATAACACGCAGCAAAAAACTGCTGAGCCTCCTTTGAAAGAATCAGGCACAGCAGTATATAGAAATTCAGAACATATTAATCCGGATCCTCCACAGGAAGATCCCTTTTCCCCGGCGTCAGGCCCAGAAGATCCCTTAATACCCAGGCATTATAAAGAGCCAGAAGGGACGGCGCTAAAAGCAGGGGAATAATCACAATCTGAACCAGATTTTCAAAACAAAGCCAGATGAAAATCAGGAACGCCCCGTCGCCGACAGCCATCTGCAGGGTCTTTGGAAGATACCGGATGCCGGCCGCCAGGGCGTTTTTCAATGTCACGGAAAGCGGATTGAAAAATCTGGCCTGCAGCGGAAACAGATACAGCACCAAGAACAGAAAAAGGATTCCCAGAAACACGCAGATCACCCAGCCGGCGCAAAGAAGCGGCATGGAGAGACCGGAGGCTGCAGAGCCGGCTGTTAAAATCAGCATAAACCGCACGTCAAAGAAAAGCAGGCCCCCCAAAACCAGAACGATGATGGAAATGACCATGCCCTGAACCAGGTTCTGGCGGAAACTGTGGAAAAAGTTTCTGACGGTGCTCTGATTATCATCCTCCAGAATTTTAAATGCCGTATAATAGAGGGCGCTTAAAGAAGCGCCCAGGGTAACCAGGGGCAGGGAAGCAAACACCGCCAGAAGCGTCAGGAGAATCAAATCTCCTGCCTTCCCCACCGCCTGCCAGAATGAATTGTCTGTATTAAATAATTCGCCCATAGATTAGTTAAAAATAGCCATCTCCGTGTCCAGATCAAAGGCATGGAGCTTTTCAGTATTCATGTAAAGATCAATCGTTTCACCCGGTTTTACCTTAACCGACGGATCCACTCTTGCCGTCCAGGTCGCTTGATCCATATCAAAGTACAGATACGTCTCGGCTCCCAGCATCTCGTATACGCGGATAGTGGCGTGAATCTTCGCATCCTTATTGGCACGCTCCGCATCGTTTGCGTCGTAAAGGTTCTCCGGACGGATGCCAAGGGTGATCTTCTTGCCTGCATATCCCTTATCCTTTAAAACTGCCGCACGCTTTTCATCAAGCCGGATGCTCTGTCCGCAGAATTCCAGATAAATTCCGTCTTTCTCCACAACATCGGCCGTAACCATGTTCATCTGGGGAGCGCCGATAAAGCCTGCCACAAATTTGTTGCCCGGCTTCTCATAAAGATTCTCCGGAGTATCCACCTGCTGGACCACGCCGTCCTTCATAACAACGATTCTGGTTCCCAGCGTCATGGCCTCCGTCTGGTCATGGGTTACGTAGATGATGGTGGTTCCCAGGTTCTGATGCAGCTTGGAAATCTCAATTCTCATCTGCCCTCTTAACTTGGCATCCAGGTTGGATAAAGGTTCATCCATCAGGAATACCTTGGGGTTTCTTACGATGGCACGGCCCATGGCCACACGCTGTCTCTGTCCTCCGGAAAGTGCCTTCGGCTTTCTGTCCAGCAGATGCTCCAGATCCAGAATTTTGGCCGCCTCATGAACCTTCTTATCGATTTCTTCCTTGGGAAGCTTTCTGATCTTTAATCCGAACGCCATGTTGTCGTATACCGTCATATGGGGATACAGGGCGTAGTTCTGGAATACCATGGCGATATCCCGATCCTTCGGCTCCACATCATTCATCCGCTTTCCGTCAATATACAAATCACCGCTGGTAATTTCCTCCAGTCCGGCCACCATTCTCAAGGTGGTGGATTTTCCGCAGCCGGAGGGTCCGACGAAAATAATAAATTCCTTGTCGCCGATTTCCAGATTGAAGTCCTTTACCGCTTCAAAGCCATTGGGGTACTTTTTGGTGATATGCTCAAGCTTAACCGTTGACATATACTCTCTCTCCTTTTTCTTTATAAATTGAACGCCCTGACCTTTTTTCTGCATCTCCTGCTGCGTTTCGTCCCGGTCTGGCCGCTTCCTTATGAGATTGTTTCATCCTGAATATTCCGCACGCTCTCCCGTATCATCAGCCTGGCAGGAAGAATGACCTGCATGGGAATTTCCCGCTTTGCAAGAATCCGTTCTCCGATAATGTCCACCGCCTTTTCCCCCATAAAATCCATATAAAGCCGCATGGTGGTCAGAGGCGGGAGCATGTATTTTGCGGTGGGAATGTCGTTGAATCCCACAATGCTGAAATCGCCGGGACAGGTTTTTCCCGCCTTATTGATGGCATTCAGGCATCCGATGGCCAGAGAATCGTTGGCCACAAAAACGGCCGTGGGCGGATCGGAAAGCTCCATCAGCTCATTCATCAGCTTATAGCCCATCTTGGAAGTAAAGGTGCCAATCCGCTCGTAGTCCTTCCGGTACAGCCCTTTTTCCTCCATAAACTGCCGGTATTCGATGGTCCGTTTATCCGGATCGCCCGGAAGCCCTGTTCCCTCCGTATCGTTGCCGCCGATGAAACCGATACGCCGGTGTCCGCAGTCCCACAGGTAATCCAGGATTCTTCTGGTCTCCCGTTTCAGGTTAAAGGTTATGGAATCAAACTTTGCATTGTCAGGACAGCTGTCCACGAAAATCGTTGGTTTTTCCAGTGCCCTGATACGGCTGATTTCTTCTTCATTAAAGGTTCCAAGGCAGATGACCCCGTCCACGTTTCCCTGACGGAATTCATCTCCCCTGGACATGCTCATGAGTTTGTAGCCCAGCTGGGCTGACCGGCGTTCAATGGCAATCCGGACCGACAGATAGTAGGGATCCTCCACCTCATCTTCCAGGGAGTAATAGTTAATCAGCAGCAGGGACAGCTTTTTCTTTCCCTTTTTCTGCTTTTTTGTCTGATAATCCAGATCCTCCGCGATTTCGAAAATTCTTGTTTTGGTCGCTGCGTTGACGCTTAACGTCTCGTCATAGTTCAATACTCTGGATACGGTGCTGATGGATACCTGTGCCCGTTCTGCAATGTCCTTAATTGTTGCCATATTCGCCCTTCCTTATCTGTATTCCGTTCTGGCCTCCGACAGAATGGCGCCGCGCTTCACCGGACTTACGGTAAATGAAAGCCTGAAGTCCTCAATCGGCGTCTTGCAGTTCTCCGTCTGCTCCTGTCCGCAAGAATTGCTTCCCAGTCCGGAGTGTTTGTAATCAAGGTTGAGGATGATATAATCCTCTTTTTTAATATCCTTGGGATGGGGCGCTTTTCGCAGGGATTCGGTGGTGTAGTCATGGACATTCATACCGAAGCATTCGTTTGTCTTAATGAGGATTCCTGCTTCCCCGTCTGTCAGGGAGAGCCATTTTACCTGCTCTCTGTGGCCATTTTCCTGGGGCTTCACGTAATTGGTATGCATTCCGTCCACATCCGTTTCGTAAACTCCCATAATGGCCGCCTGTCTGGAATCACAGTAGTTCTCGCCCGGGCCAAGACCATACCAGGCCACATTCCGCAGAGACCTGTCTGCCTTAAGCTCCACGCCGATTCTCGGCAGGAACGCCGGCTCAAATTCCGGATTGCGGATTGCGGTGCCCGTAAGGCTCACGTCTATGGCGCCGTCTCCGTGAACCGTGTATACGTAGGTCAGTCTGAAGCCCCAGGCCTGGGTGTAGCATCCAAAGTATTTCTGGATATAAACTGCCGCATCCTGCTCAGCCTGCCGGATTTCCATATGCTCCAGCTGCTCCATTCCCTTGGAAATAAAATACTTATTGTTCCAATCGTACACTTTATACATGTCATTGTCAATGTCCGCTCTGTCAACTGTGACAATTGGTCCGCGGGAAATCAGATGTTTTCCTCCCTGAACCATGGAAGAAAGGACTCCCGTTACCTTATCAAAGACGTATTCTGTCTCTCCCGCACGGACAGTCAGAGAAACCGGTGTCTCTTCCACCTGCAGCGACCCCGCTTTCCTGCTGACCATTTCCATCTTCCGGTCCGGAAGAACAAACTGGAACACGCCCAGCTCATGGCCTGCCGCAGCATAGGAGGTGGCTTCCTTTTCCACAACCCGGATATTCAGATAATAATCCGTATTTGCCTCCGGTTTTTCCACCCTGCAGGGGATCCGAAGCAGCTCTTCTCCTCCAGGGAGTGTCAACAGGCTGTCAATTTTCCAGGAAGAAATTTCCTCTTTTCCATCGGTCACCGCACATTCCAGAGAAATTCCCGAAAGGTCACGGAAATCAAACCAGTTGTGCACAGAGTACAGATCTGTTTCTTTCCCAACCCGTTCAATGGAAACCGGGCAGATGACCTGTTTATACTCAATCAGTCCGGGAGACGGAGTCCGGTCAGGCATCAGAAGGCCGTCAATGCAGAAGTTTCCGTTGGTGGGGAAATCTCCGTAGTTGCCTCCGTACCGATAGGTTACGGTGCCGTCTTCCTCTTTCTCCTGGATTCCATGGTCATACCATTCCCAGATAAAGCCGCCCTGAAGCCGGTCATAGCTGCGGTACAGCTTCTGATAATCGGCCAGGCATCCCGGACCGTTGCCCATGGCATGGCCATATTCGCAGTGAACATGGGGCCGGTTATGCTTCACCTTCGTTTCTCCGATTTCCTTCAACGGCGCCAGTCTGGTATACATGGTAGAATAAACATCCGTAATCTCCGCCTCAAAATCGCCTTCATAGTGAATCAGACGGGAAGAATCCATGGCCCGGATGGCCTCCGCCTCCCTTTTAAAGTTGACGCCGAAGGTGGATTCATTTCCCAGAGACCACATGATAATGGAAGGATGGTTGAAATCCCTGCACACCATCCGGGTTCCCCGGTCTACATACGCATTTTCCCACTCCGGGTCGTCTGTAATCCTGTCATAGATATGGGCCCATTCAAAACCATGGCACTCCAGATCAGCCTCGTCAATTACATAAAGACCATATTCATCACAGAAGTCATAAATCGGCTCGATGGACGGATAATGGGAGAACCGGATGGCATTGATGTTATTCTGCTTCATCAGCAGGATGTCCTGACGCATCACTTCCGGATCAACGGTCCGTCCGCCTGTGGGAGAATAATCATGGTGATTGACTCCGTTTAAAAGAATGGCTTTTCCGTTGACCGTAAAGACATTCCCCTTCACCTCCACCTTGCGGAATCCGGTGCGGTATGCCACCTGATGGCTGCTTTCCTCTCCTTTCAGAGTCAGGGTAAGCGTATAAAGATAAGGAGTTTCAGCCGTCCAGGTATGAACCTTGGGAAGAATGGCCCGAATCGTAAGTTCTTTTTCGTTCTGCTCTCCCTTTCCTTCCAGAGCGGTTCTTCCTTCCGCATCCGTCAGCTTCCAGGAAAGAGTTCCTCCGGCCGCAGACATCCGGATATCTGCCGTAAAGATTCCATGCTGATAGGTTTCATCCAAATCCCCCAGAATCCGGCAGTCTTCAATATGCAGCGCAGGCGTATGAATCAGGGAAACGTCTCTGAAGATGCCGCTGAACCACCACATATCCTGATCCTCCAGATAAGAACCGTCAGACCATTTATAAACGCGGACCGTCAGACTGTTTGTTCCTTCTTTTATATAGGAAGAAATGTCGAATTCTGCCGGAAGGCGGGAAACCTTGCTGTATCCAGCATGCACTCCGTTGACCCAGACATCGTAAGCGCTGTCCACGCCCTCAAACCGAATTGTTGTCCGATCCTTTAACCAGCCGGCGCTTACCTGGAATTCTCTTTTATAAATTCCCGTTGGATTCTCCGACGGAACGTAAGGCGGATTCAGCGGAAATAAATAGTAAACGTCTGTATAGTGCATCTGATCATAGCCTTTTCGCTGCCAGCAGGAGGGAACCTCAATGGTATCCCAGTCTTTCGTATCATATTCAGCTTGTTCAAATCCCCGGGGACTGTATTCCGGCGCGGCCAGATACAGGAACTTCCAGTCTCCATTTAAGGAAACCATTTCAGCAGAATCCCTAAAGCGGGATGTACGTGCCGGCAGGCGGCCGATTCCCGTCAGCGTCTGGTCCTCCCAGCGCTTCTTTTCCCTCATCTGCATTGCCATACCTCCTGTGTTTTCTCTAAACATTCACAGACTGCCCGAGTCCATATAAATTAAGATAAGGACCGTTTCCAGCCCGCTTTTCCGGCTCATCAGGTAAAATTCACTGTTTTTCACTGTTTTTTACCAGGAATCCGCCGGCCTCTGCAGGCGCAGTCTCGTCGTTTTGTTGCTTTTTAGATTTATTATAATCCGTTTTTTAGTAAAAGTCAAATATTTTACTTATTATTTTTACTATTATTTTTACAAAAACATGTTGACTTTTCCTGATATAAGGGGTATTATTGTGATGATATTAGTGATTTTACCTAATTTTATCCCTCGGCACCAGTTCCTGGTTGTAAGGACAGTGTAAACTTTTTAGTAAAATTAAATAGTAAAATTTTTTCAGGAGGTAACTATTATGAGAAAAACAAAGCTTGTAGTATCGGCAGCAGCAGTTTCCATGATGGCTGCTCTTGCTCTTTCCGGCTGCGGAGGCGGTACAACGGAAAGTGCAGCTGCAAATGGGGAGTCTTCTTCTGCAGAAGGCGCAAAAACCATCACAGTCTGGGCATGGGACGTTGCCTTAAAGCAGCTGCAGGCAGCCGCAGAGAAGTACAAGGAAACCAACCCGGATGTGGAATTCGTTTTTGAGGAAATGGGTACCGACCAGATTTATACCAAGCTGGCCACGACTCTTTCCACAGGCAACGGACTTGCCGATGTCATCCTTCTTGAGGGTGAACAGGTAAGCGGCTACGCTTCCAAATATCCTGAAGGCTTCGCAGAGCTCAGCGACATCGTATCATCGGATGATTTCCTTCCGGTAAAAATGGGTGAAGTCACAGTAAATGATAAGATTGTCGGTTTCCCGTGGGATGCGGGCCCAGTGGCTGTTTTCTACAGAACCGATTACTTTGAGCAGGCAGGTGTCAATGCCGAGGACATCCAGACATGGGATGACTTTATTGAAGCCGGAAAGAAAATTGAAGCCACCTGCACCACCCCCAGCGGAGAGCCGGTTAAGATGCTTCCGATTTCTCCCAACAGCTCAGGCTTTTACCGTCTCCTTCTGACAGAAAACAAGGGAAGCTTCTTTGATGCAGAGGGAAACACAATTGTAAATTCCGCAGAATCCGTGGAGGCAATGGAAATAGCAAAGAAAATCTACGATTCCGGCATTGCCTATAATTATGCAGACTGGTCTGAGTATGAGGGCGTTGTTGTAAATGAAACAGTTGCCGCCATTCCGGAAGCCGTTTGGATGATGGGTACCATCAAAGACAAAGGACCGGAGCAGTCCGGAAAATGGGGCGTTATGCCGCTTCCGGCATTCCCGGGCAAAGAAGCAGCAGGTTCCACCAACGGCGGATCCAACATTGTCATCCCGGCAGTTTCCGCTAATGTCGATACTGCAAAGGACTTCGTTCAGTTTGCTCTGACTGATGTACAGCTTCAGGTAGACGGCTTTGTAAACTATGGTCTGTTCCCGTCCTATATTCCTGCTTATGAGGATCCCACCTTCAGTGAGCCGGATGAATATTTCGGCGGACAGAACATCTACGAGATCTTCATCGAGCTCGGAAAGACCGTTCCTGCTGTTAATTATACCGAGAACTTCAACGAAGCTTTAAGCGCAGCCGGTGCCACCTGTGCTCAGGTATACCTGGAAGGTGCTGATCCGACAGAGGCACTTGAGTCTCTGCAGACCGATCTGGTATCCAAATTCGGGAAATAATCCCGGTGCATCTGACAACAGCAATCCTTAAATGTGACGGTGCCGCCGCCTTACGGAAAGCCAAGCAGACGTAAAGCGGCGGTTCGCCTAATGATATGGGAGGCAGACATGAAACTACATAAAAAAACAAGGTTTTTCCCTTATGCCATGCTGCTCCCCACCATTGTAATCTTCGCCGTATTCATGATCTATCCGATCCTTTATTCTTTCTATCTGAGCTTTACGGAATTTACAGGCGGAACTTACAATTTTGTGGGGCTTCAGAACTACATTGAGCTGTTCCATGACCCAGTCTTTTATAAGGCCTTGTTCAATACCTTCTTTTATCTGATCATCCAGGTACCGGTCATGATCAGCCTTGCGCTTCTTCTGGCCGTACTCATCGAGCAGAAATTTATCAGGGGAAAGGGATTTTTCCGGATGGCAACCTTCCTTCCGACCATTACCTCCCTGGTAGCTTATTCCCTGGTATTCAAGGTTTTATTCAACACCAACTATGGTTTAATCAATTACGTTGTAGAGCTTTTCGGGGGAGAAAAGATCCAGTGGATTTATTCCGCATGGCCTGCCCGGGCATCTATCATTATCTCCATCACCTGGAGATGGGTAGGTTACAATATGATTATTCTTCTGGCAGGCATTCAGGCCATTCCGACGGAAATGTATGAATCTGCTTCACTGGACGGTGCAAACTTCTGGCAGCAGCTTTTCTACATCACCATTCCTGCCATTAAACCGATTATCCTGTTTACCACCATTACATCCACCATCGGTACGCTTCAGCTCTTCGACGAGCCCTATATTCTGACCCAGGGCGGTCCCAACTATGCGACCATTACCCTCGGCGAATATCTCTACGACAACGGCTTCACCTACCTGAAGTTCGGTTTCGCATCGGCCCTTGGTTATGTGATGGTTATCATCATCGGACTGCTGTCCTGGCTTCAGTTCCGGGTTAACAAGGAGGAGTGACATGATTAAAAAAATTGGAGTTTATCTCTTTTTAATAGTGGCAGCCTTCCTGTCCCTGTTCCCCTTCTACTTTATGTTTGTAAGCGGAACCAATACCAACCAGGCCATCCTTTCCGCACCGCCAAGGCTGCTTCCCGGTTCCATGCTCCTTGAAAACTTCTCAATCCTGCTTGAGAAAATGGACATTATCCGGGTTGCCTTCAATACCCTGTTCATCTCCATTGTGTTTACGGTGCTGACCTTAATTCTTTATTCCTCTGCAGGCTATGTGCTGGCAAAGTTTGAATTTAAAGGGAAGGGACTGATCTTCGGATTTATCATGATTTCCATGATGATTCCCGCACAGGTTATGTACGTTCCGCTGTTCCAGCTGTTCGTATCCGCAAATATGACCAATACCTACACATCCGTTATCCTGCCCTCTCTGGCCAACGCCTTCGGCGTATTCCTGATGCGGCAGAACATGGTCAATTTCCCGACGGCACTGGTAGAAGCGGCCCGCATTGACGGCTACAGCGAATTCGGCATCTTCTGCCGGATTGTTATCCCCAATGTGAAACCGGCCTTAAGTGCTCTCGTGATTTACATGTTTACCAACATGTGGAACAACTTCATGTGGCCTTTGATCGTTCTGGAAACAGATGATATGTATAACTTCCCGGTGGCTCTGGCTGTTCTCGACGGCAACCCCACCAACAAGAACTTCGCGGTTATCCTTTTAGCCACCGCCATTGCTACTCTGCCGATCCTGGTTATTTTCATGGCATTCCAGAAGCAGTTCGTAGCCGGCGTTATGGGCGGAGCCGTAAAGGAATAGTCAAAAACTGCCTGGTGAAAAGAGAATAGAAACACATCGAAAGGGGTCATCCATGGTTTGGATGGCTCCTTTTAATTGGTAAAATATTTATAAAAATTTCAAAATTATTCTCGAAAAATTCCTAACATTTTATTAGCAATCCGAATCAATTTCTTGATATTTTATTAAATTTTTCTATTTTCAATACTTACAGAAGGGTTTCGATAACTACAAAAATTGCTTTTCTCCCCTAAAAAATATATAGTTTGCTTAAGTGATACGAATGAATGAAGGGGGATTTTGGGGGAGCCATGAGCTGCTGGGAGACAGTTCATAAAAAGAGTGTATCCGTAAGTCCGCTGCAGACGTGTATCACAAAAAACGTGTCGGGCCAATCAGGCAGATCTGCCTGTTCCGGCAGAAAGGAAGGGTTTGTATATGTTGGAAATTTCTTTTGACGTTATGCAAAGTGCCGCCATCGCCGCTCTGGTTGCCATGGTAGGACGGGCTGTTGTAAAACGGGTTAAGTTTTTCCAGACCTACTGCATTCCCGGCGTTGTGGTAGCCGGACTTGTGGTCAGTTTTGCACTGGGCATCCTGAGAGGAGCCAATATTCTGCAGATTAATTTTGATGTATCCGTTTTGAAGGAGTGGTTCATGGACATCTTCTTCACCGGCGTGGGCTTGACAGCTTCCTGGAAGCTGATGAAGCAGGGCGGAAAGGTGTGTATCGGTATTGCGATCACAACCATCGGACTGATTCTCGGGCAGGACATTCTTGGTGTCATTCTGGCTGAGGTTTTCGGAATGCATCCATTGATCGGTATTGGACTTGGTTCCCTGTCTCTGATGGGCGGCGTAGGCACCTCCAGCGCCATTGCTCCCTCTTACGAGCTTTTAGGTGCTGACAATGCGGTTGTCATGAGCGTTATGTGCGCCACCTTTGGCATGGTATTTGCCAGCCTGTGCGGCGGCCCTGTGGCCAAGGCACTGATCAAGCGCCATCACCTCCACGGCGAAGATGTGGTAGAAACCACCAAAGAGGAGGTTACACCCTTAAATGGCAAAAGCCTGTTAAGCAGTGTCTGCCTGATTATCGTTTCCGCCGGCCTCGGTTCTTATATCGCCATTGCTGCCGGAAAGATCCCGATGATTGAGTTCCCGTACTTCATCGGCTGTATGTTCGGCGGTATCATCGTCCGCAACATTCTGGATGCGGTTCATATTGAGGTTCGCGCCGAAGAGCTGGATGCGTTCGGCGATATCTGCCTTGAAATTTTCCTTGGCATGACCATGATGACCATTGACGTAACTCAGCTGGCTGGCGTTATCGGACCGTTCGTTGTTATTTTCGCAGCTCAGGTTATCTTTACCTGTCTGTGGGCATACTTCGTTACTTTCCGCACCTGCGGAAGCAACTACGACGCAGCCGTTATTGCTGCCGGACATATCGGAATGGGTCTGGGCAATGGCCCGAACACCATGGCCAACGAAAAAGCTGTTATGGCCGAGCATGGTTTCTCTCACATCGGATGGGTTGTGTATCCGCCGTTTGGGCTTCTGGTTCTGGATATCTTCAATCCTATCTTCTGTTCAGTCATTGCTGAGCCTCTTACCAGATTGTTGGGATAAATACATAAACAAACGGCAGCATAAAAGCTGTCCGACAATATGCCTTCTCCCTTCCCTCTGCTTCATATGGAAGCAGAGGGATTTTTATTGTGACGCAAAAAGGCGGAGCAGGCTGCTCTGGATACAGGAACGCCGGCCGGCTCCCTTTCCGGCATCACCAAAGCCCTGGAGCCGATAGAGGCAAAAACTCTCCGGGACAGACTGGCTGCTCTCCTACAGGATCGGTTCAATGACCGCCCTGAAATAACGATCCAGTTCCTCCGGCGCCTGTTTCATCCGGCCCTTAATCCACCACAAAACCATTTCCACAAAGCTGCCGGAAATATGGTTGACCAGAAAATCCCGGGGAACCATAAGATAATTCCGCCTGTCCTGATTGACGAACTGTTTTTGTACCAGTTCATTCAGGCTGTTTTTGAAGTAACGCAGAAAAAGCTCGCTGCTTTCGCAAGAAAGCAGTTCAAGAATATGATTTTCATTCTCCTGCAAATGCTGCAGCAAATGACAGAACACAGATTCCGGCGCATTTCCGTCGGAATACAGCCCATGAGTATGGGTGCAATCCAGAGCGCTGTCGATGATATGTCCGAAAAGTTCTTCGCACAAGGCTTTCAGCAAATCGTCTTTTGTTTCAAAATGTGCGTAAAATGTTGTCCGGCCCACATTTGCCCTGTCAATGATTTCCTGCACCGTAATTCTGCTGTAGCTTTTTTCCGCCAGAAGTGTGCTGAATGCAGTAAAAATAGCCGCCCTTGTTTTCTGCTGCCGTCTGTCCATCATAACTCCTCCCGTACAGTTTCTTAAAAATGTTCCATAGGAAACACAGAGACCAGATTATCTATTGAATGATAGATGCTTTCCGCCTAGAATAAAAGAGAACAAATTGTTTGTTATTGAATTTATTGTACGGCAAAGGCAAGCAAGTGTCAACAATGAATCTGTTTAAAATGCCGTGCGGATTGGAGGAACCATAATGCTGAAAAAACTCAATGATTTTCTCGCCGGGCTTCCTATGACGATTGCAGCCGGTGTATTCCTGCTGCTGGATTTAGTCCCGCACTTGATGGAGGAATTTGGCGGTACACCGGTACAGCTTTCGTTTTTGCCCTTTGACCCGGCGTGGGGCACTATCGTAATCAGCGGTATTCCCCTTTTGTATCTGGCAATATGGCGGATTATCCATAATCCCGGTATCAGCAAAATATCATCTGCCCTTTTGATTTGCATTGCCATGTTTGCCGCTATTGCAATCGGAGATTTGTTTGCGGCAGGAGAAGTCGTGTTTATCATGGCAATCGGCGCACTTTTAGAGGAAGCTACCACAAACCGGGCGAAAAAAGGCCTCAAAAAACTGATTAGCCTTGCGCCGGCAAAAGGACGCAGACTAAAGGACGGGAAAGAAGAAATGATACCGGCAGAGGAAATCCGGCAGGGAGATATTCTGCGTATTCTGCCCGGTGAAACAATCCCGGTTGACGGAACAATCATCAATGGTGAAACTTCGGTTGACCAGTCTATTATGACGGGAGAATCTCTGCCGGTTGACAAGGGCGTGGGGGAAGAAGTTTTTTGCGGAACGATCAACCGCTTTGGTTCGATTGATATTTCAGCAACGAAAGTAGGCGAAAACAGTTCCTTGCAAAAGCTGATCCGCATGGTGCAGGACGCAGAGAATAAACAGGCTCCCATGCAAAGAATAGCCGACAAAGCGGCAAGCTGGCTGGTGCCCGTTGCCCTGCTTATCGCAATTTTGGCCTATGTATTTACCGGGAATATTGTTACCGCAGTCACCGTGTTGGTTGTATTTTGCCCCTGCGCCCTTGTATTGGCAACGCCTACCGCAATTATGGCGGCAATCGGGCAGGCGACAAAGCATGGCGTGATTATCAAGTCCGGCGAGGCTCTTGAAAAAATGGGAAAAGTGGATACGATTGCTTTTGATAAAACCGGCACTTTAACCTATGGCCGCTTAGATGTCAGCGATATGCTCTCTTTTGATGAATCAATCAGTGAAACAGACTTGCTTTCTCTGGCCGCTTCTGCTGAAGCCAAGAGTGAACACCCGCTGGGAAAGGCGATTGTGGCGTATGCAAAGACAAAAGATGTGCCGTTGGTAGAATCGACTGCGTTCAGAATGACTGCTGGCAAGGGGATTTTTGCAGAGGTGGACAACCGCAGCCTGCTTTGTGGCAACGAGAAATTTCTCACTGAAAACGGAGTTTCGATTGATAATAAGGTGCAATCCGCTTTGGAACGGCTGCGTACACAGGGAAAAGCCTCTATTCTCGCAGCGGAAGGTCAAAAATGTATCGGTGTGATCGCACTTTCTGATGTGCTGCGCCCGGAGGCGAAAGACATGGTTTCCCGTCTTTCAGATATGCACACCCGTACTGTTTTACTTACCGGCGATCATCAAAAAACGGCTGATTATTTTGCACAGCAGGTTGGTATTTCCGAAGTCCGTGCAGAACTCCTGCCCGAAGAAAAAGTGCAGAGCATTGAGAAATTGCAGGCTGAAAATCACAAGGTTTGTATGATTGGCGATGGTGTCAACGACGCCCCGGCGCTGAAAACGGCTGATGTAAGCGTAGCAATGGGAAGCATGGGAAGCGACATTGCCGTTGACGCCGCAGAAGTCGCTTTGATGAGCGATGATATTTCAAAAATCCCGTATTTGAAGCGGCTCTCCAATGCAACGGTTAAGACAATCAAAGCCAGCATAACCCTGTCTATGTGTATTAACCTTACAGCAATCGTGCTGTCGCTCATGGAAGTGCTGACTCCAACTACCGGAGCACTGGTACACAATGCAGGGTCCTGCTTTGTGGTTTTGATTGCCGCACTGCTCTATGACAGAAAATTTGAATAATTCCTCCGTCTTTCTGCTTTCCCTCCCCATATACAAAACCGCTGTCTTCTTCCATAAATCATGTTTTTCTCATTATGTTTCAGCTTCTTTTCAGGCTTCTGTGTTTAAATAAAAAGAAAGGAAACTTAACATCAGACAACTGAGAGCATGCCGGATTTCAGCCTTAAAGCTGCCCCCAAATGCAGACTTAAGTTCAGCAGAGCCGGCAAAACTGAATGAGGAGGGACACATATGACAAAAGCAGGAAAAACATTCCTGGCGGCAATACCGGCAGCGATATGCCTGTTTTCTTTTAAGGCTCAGGCAGAAACCAGAATCAGTACCGTATATTTGGAAATTGATTCACAGATTCAGGTTGGTGATACCGACAGTGATGTCACAGTTACTGCGGATTCTTCCGCATATGACGTCGACGATGTGGAAGTGACAAACGAGCCGGATGAGAATGACGAGGAATGGGAAGAGGGTGACAAGCCCAGGCTGAAAGTAATTGTACAGGCTGAGGATGATTACTATTTCCCATCTGGTTTTTCCAAAAGCAGCGTAGAGCTGGACGGATCCGACGGAACTGTAACTTCTGTAGATCGTTCCAGCGATGAACTGGAAATTTATATTACTCTGGATGCACTGGATGAGGACGAAGAAGACTACGACCTGGATGTGCTGGGGCTGGAGTGGGATCAAAGCAGCGGGATTGCTTACTGGGATGAATGTGAGGATGCCAGACGGTATGAGGTGCGGCTGTACAGAGACGGCAGCGCGGCAACATCTATCCTGACCTCCTATGACAGCCAGTACGATTTCTCCTCCTATCTTTCCCATGCTGGTACCTATACTTTTCGTGTACGTGCCGTATACAGTTCTTCCGTCAAAGGAGACTGGGAAGAATCCGAGGAATGGGATGTAATGTCAGGCAGCAGCGGAGCCATAGGAAGTTTCTTCTCTCCCACTCCTTCTCTGCCGGCCAACACTGCTCCGGCTTCCGACGCGGCTTCTTCTCAGGGAGCATGGTTAAAAGATGATACTGGCTGGTGGTACTGCAATGCCGATAAAAGTTACACCACAAATGACTGGCAGTTTATCGGCGGTTCCTGGTACTATTTTGATGAAAGCGGATACATGGTTACCGGATGGGTATACTGGAATGAGCAATGGTACTACTGCGGAGAAAACGGGAAAATGCTGACAAACTCCATGACGCCGGATGGATATTATGTAGGAGCAGACGGCGCATGGATTTCATAAACGGCCAGTTAAAGATATGACAGGAGCAGCCGCATTTCTGTGCTTGCAGGGCTTAAGCATTCAGGAAACCTCACTCCCGGAAAGGGACCTGCCGCTTAAGCCTGCATCGGGCTGCTGCCGGGCTTTTCAGAAAAAAAGAGGGGCTGCCAGGCAGCCCCTTTCATGATGTGGAAAACAGCAGCGGAAGAAAAATGGAAAATATGTTTTCGGAAATCCCGTCACTGGAAGCCTCAATCCGCCCGCCATGCCCTGCCGCTATCGTCCGGGCTATCGGCAGACCGAGTCCATAGCCCGGAATACGGCTTCTCGCCGGATCTGTCCGGTAAAAACGATGAAAAATAAGGCGAAGTTCTTCTTTTGTGAGAGGGGTCCCCTGGCTGGAAACTGACACACACGCCTCCTTGCCATTAAGAGACAGAACAACCTGTATACAGCTGCCTTCTTCACTGTATTTGCAGGCATTGTCCAGAAGAATTTCCAGCATCTGACGCAGCTTTTGTTCATCCCCGGATACATAAATTCCGCTGACGACCTGGGCAGCCAGCAAGCGTCCAGATTCATAGACAGCCGGCTCAAAAGCCATAATGCAGTTGTTGACCAGGTAGCTCAGATCAACGGATCTGTGCAGGAAAAAGGCCGGTTCTGTAAAATCACTGCGGGCCAAAAGCAGCAGATTTTCCACCAGGTGCTTCATACGAACAGCTTCCGTTTGAATGTATTCGGCTCTCTGCCGGTTGTATCCTGCCGGAAGCTCCTGTGACTGAATCAGCATGTTCGCATTGGAAAGAATAACCGTAAGAGGTGTCTTCAGCTCATGAGAAGCATCCGCCATAAATTGCCTCTGCTGTTCCCAGGCTTCAGAAACAGGTCTTACTGCCCAGGCAGAAAATCCAATGGAAAACACGAAAAATACAGCCAGCGCTCCTATTCCTACAAGAATGGAATGAATAAGCTGCCAGTACAAGGCAGTCTGTTCTGAATAAATGTCCATAAATGCGTACCGGATAAGACCGGGTCCAATTTCCATACTTGTATATCTGAGACTTTGTTCCGCCAGTACCCCGGAAGAATTTCCAAGGGAGTCTGCCAGAAAAATCAGATCAGGCACTGCTTCCTCCTCAATTCCATATATCCGGTTATACAGGACGCGAACCATTCCGTCGCCGGTATAATCCGCAACGATCACAGATAATCTTTCCCTCATACACGGAGGCGGTGAAACAGGAACCATTCCCTGCTGCTGATCCGGAGGCGCTGTGGGCTGCGGCGGAAGGGACTGCTGAATCCCGCGGCTGGAAAAATCGGCTCCGCTGACGCTTTCCTGCAGAGCAGAACGCAGTGCCTCCATGCCGGTTCTTTCATAATTCGTACACGAAGTATAGTACAGTGCGGCAAAAACCACTGTCAAAAGGAGCGAAATAATAGACATCATAACAATAACCAGTTTACGGCGCAGTTTGCGTATGGCAGAGCCCCCGTCACCCGTTTTTGGACCGTCCTGCCCTCCGGATACTCTTTCTATGATTGCTTTTCGGATGCTTTCCAGGTTCATTCAGATACCTCCAGTTTATATCCGATTCCCCGTACAACAGAAATCCGGACGCTGGAATGAAGGAATGCCAGCTTTTTGCGAAGGAAAGATATATAAGCCTCCACGCTGTTGGTATTGACATTCGTATCATATCCCCAGATTTTTAAAAGGATTGCCTCTTTGGACAAGTATTGATTCTGATTATGTATCAGCATGCGAAGAAGCTTCCGTTCTTTTGCGCTCAGAGCAACGGATAAAGTCCTGCAGCTGAGCCGGGATACGGAAGGATTCAGAATCAAATCGCCATAAGAAAGGATATCTGTCACAATTTCAGCAGGACGCCTGAGAATTGTTCGCAGGCAGGCAAGAAATTCCTCATTCTCAAATGGCTTTGTCAGATAGTAATCCGCACCGGCATCCAGTCCGCGTACCCGGTTTTCCAGCTCGGATCTGGCAGTGAGGATCAGTACCGGCGTCATGCATTTTTTCTGACGAAGGCGGCGCAGAATTTCGAATCCGTTTAGCCCGGGAAGCATAATGTCCAGGATGATTGCATCATACATACCGTCTTCAGCCATTTCCTCCTCTTCGGTGCCGTCAAAGGAGCGATCAACCTGATATCCGGCATGCTCCAGAATGTCCGCCAGGGTGGCGGCCAGCCGCCTTTCGTCTTCAACAATCAAAATTTTCATACACAACACCTCTGTTTGAAAATATTTTCCGGCAGAGCACAGCAGCCAGCAGCTGTTAAAAGCTCCAAGCCAGCAGTGTCCGTGAAACATATGGCGGCGCAAAAACCTGCTGCAATTACTCCCATATTCTTCGATCAGACATCCGTCCGCACGTTTTTTCCAGTGCGGCAAGCATACAGTCTGACATGCACTTGCACCGTTTCCGCTCTGCATCAGGCATCATACCCGCTTTTTATATATAATACCTCAGCCGCCTTAAATGAAGCTGAAGAAAATTTAATAATTTTGCGATTTCTGTTTCCGCGATGCGGAGCCTTTAAATGTCAGCCGCAGGAAAAAACGTCTCAGCAGGCTTATCCATGAAATCGGACAAGTAATTATAACAATATGCTCGTTCCTTTTGTGGAAATATGGTATAATGACCACAGGATGTGGTCATTATACCTGCGCATACCGGTTTGTGCGTTTACCGCACAAATCCGGGCGCATAACGCAACATTAAACAGAGGAGAAAATGAAACTATGCACTGCAAAATAAGAAAATGGAAACTGTCAGACGCGAAAGCCTTATCAGATACCCTTTCCAGCGGAAAAATACAGCAAAATCTCCGGGACGGCCTGCCATTTCCCTATACAGAACAGGATGGGAAGGATTATATTTCTTCTGTACTGTCTGCAGATACAGATATAACTTTTGCATTTGCAATTACTGTACAGGATAAAGCGATTGGCAGTATCAGTGTTCTCCGTCAGAGCAACATTCACAGACAAACCGCCGAATTAGGATATTATATTGCAGAAGAATATTGGGGAAAAGGCATTATGACTGACGCGGTCAGACAGATCTGCAGATATGTTTTCGATAACAGCGATATCATCCGTATTTATGCAGAGCCGTTTGCATTCAACACCGCATCCTGCCGGGTGCTTGAGAAAGCAGGATTCCAATATGAAGGAACTTTAAGAAGCAATGCGGTCAAAAATGGCAGAATCATCGATATGAAACTATATTCACTTCTGAAATCAGAAATCGGAGGTTAAATTTAGTAAGCAAGTTAAAACTTCGGACAACCATACAAGAATGAATGCCTTGTCCAGATCAATCCATCCCTTACCAGGGAAGCCAGAAAGGTCCTGGATATGAACAAGTCGAAACGCCATATCCTGGGTGGAATGGTGACGCGAGAAAAGTATTTACATCAGCACAGATAAATTTTTCAGAGTGTATAAAAGACGTAAAACAGAAGCAGACAATCTTATGCGAAAATCTCTGCTTCTGTTTTTATGTTTTGGAATTCATATATTTGAGAGAGTTTTTGTTGAACCACTTTTAGTGCCATATTATAATGAATTTATAATGTTTGCCGGATAGGAATGGTAATATGTTTGAATCATTAGCTGAAAGTATGACTTCTTTGCTTTGTAAGCTGTTGCTGGAGAAGGCAGCGGTAATGTAATATAGAGGGCAAACCGAACAGAAAACAGTCAGCTAATAAAATAAGGGAGCATGTGTAGCAGATACAGTTGCTAAAGCAATTTATTGACAGTTTTTATGCAAATGGCAAATATATAGCTGAACTTATGATATATAACTTTGCAGCTTACAACGCCAGAACAAATATACATAAACTTGGAGAACATATGTGAACAGATAAAGGCATTTACCATGATAAGCGACTGTCGATTTGATAGAACTGTTTGAGCGCACAAATTGTCTTTAAGGAGCCGATATGTTTACGAATTATCAATATTTTTTGGCATTGGCAGAGGAATGCAATATTTCAAAAGCGGCTGATAAATGTTTTATCACCCACCAAAACATGAGCAAGTTCCTTTCCAATCTGGAAAAGGAGTATGGTGTCCGCCTTTTTGAGCGAAAACCCGTTTTCTCCCTCACGCCGGCAGGAAAGTTGATGTACCATACGCTCCGCCAGATTGAATTGTCCGAGAAAAATCTCCGGGACCAATATCAGGATATGAGGGATGATAAAAGCGGTGAGATCCTCTTCGGCACAACAGAAGGGCGCTTCCGGATTTTAGTTCCTGACATTCTCAGCAAATTTAAAGCAGCCTTTCCCGAGGTCCGCCTCCGCGTTGTCAGCGCCGCCTCCCCCGACCTTAGGAAAATGGTTTTGAATAACCAGTTGGATTTCATGGTGGCAGGTGTCCCTGAAAAAATTCCCCACTCCCTTACTTTTACAGAAGTCCTGCAGGAACGCCTTTATTTAGTCATCAGCGACCAGATGCTGGCAGAATATCTGCCCCAGCTTTATCCTCAATGCAAAGAGGAACTGCAGGCCGGGGCAGATCTCCGGCTGTTCCAAAAGGTTCCTTTTGCCCTCAATCTTCCGGATTATAATTCCTCAAAGCTTTTGGAGCATCACTTGCATGAGCTGGGGCTCACCCTGAACTGCATCCATACATCCAGCCACCCGGATCTCCACCATTTAATGTCTGCCAGAGATTACGCCGCAAGCTTTTGCCTGACCATGTACCTGCCGGAAGTATTAAAGTTAAATCGGGAAATAGGAAATAAACTTAATATTTTCCCGATTTTGGGGCTAACCCAAACAAACCCGGTAGCTATCTCCTATGCGTCCAACCGTGTTTTTTCCCGCTCCGGGAAAGCTTTTCTCTCCATGCTCCGCCAGCAATGCAGGCATTTTGCTGAGTATGATTTAAAATGATCGGACCTCATCCAGGAAATCTGCTTGGCGAAAAACAATGTTTCCGTCCTTAATTGTCATTTGAGGAATCAGCATTTTATCTCCTTCCAGCACCTCATTTTGGAAATCATAAAACTTAATTTTTTTATGGACAGTTTGAAAAACCGCCAGATCCGCGGCCATTCCCGGCGTCAGGCTTCCTCTGCAGCCATCCATCCCCATAACTTTCGCCGGCACAGATGTGGCCGCACGGATCACTTCCATAAGAGGCATTCCCATATTCCAATGACGTGACAGCATATGGGACAGCGAATAAACAGGATACTGGTATGCAGTGCCTGCTGTCATGTCCGTGCTGATGATATCCGGGAAAAAGCCTGATGAAATAGCTGTCTGCGCTACTTTATGACTAAAATGGTTCCGGCCGCTGGCGGCATCAAATAAAATGCCCCTCTCCCTTGCGCAGAACACCGCCTGGTCCACCTCTCCGTGTTCATCTATAATGGTATTCCCCCGTCCTTGGAAAACATGGCAGTAAACATCGCCCGGACGCAGCATGGGGAGAATTTCATCCGCCTTCAAAGGCATATTGGTCGTATGGACCACCAGCGGGCAGCCCAAATCTTCCGCCATTCCGATGGCGGCTTCCAGCGTATCTTTCCCATCATCGCCAACCAATTCTTTTGTAAAACGTATCTTCAGGCCGAGAAGCTCCCCCTGATACCGTTCAAACAGTTCCCTCAGCCTTTCTTTGTTTATATACTTCCTGTGGAGTGTTTCATGGTAAGCAGACGTAGCCATCCCCGCCGGGCAGATATTGGCAAACGCGCGTATCGTCAGGCGGGAACGGCCGATCACGTCTCTCGAAAATACTGGGTAATTGGAGCAGCCGGCGCTCCCTGCATCAACCGCGGAAGTTACCCCATTGGGAAACAGGCAGATATCCCCCGGAAGCCCAATATCTGTCCCGCCGTCAAACAAATGCAGGTGAAAGTCAATGAGGCCCGGGGTAACCAAATACCCCGTCCCGTCAAAGATGGAATCATAATTTTCAGCAGCGGAAGGGAGCGCAATGCGCATCCCTTCTACCGCAATGTCCCCCACCGAATCTCTTCCTGCGGCAGGATCTATTATTCTGGCATTTTTAATCAGAAGCTTCATACTCTTTTATTTCTGGCCACCTTTCACCCTGCGTCCCTTCTTATAAACCTCTTCCACCTTTCTGGCTGCAGTGGCATGCTCCAGAGGATTTTCCTTCATAAGGATCAGGTCCGCATATTTTCCTGTTTCAATGGAACCGTACTGCTCGTCAATGCCAAGGCATTTCGCGCTGTTTATGGTAGCCGTTTTCAGCACCTCTGCCGTTTTCATGCCGTACCTCTCCATCAGTTCCATCTCGTAGAGGGAGTCATTTTGGATTCCTGTGTCCGTCCCGTTTGCGAGCTTTACACCCTTCTCCATCATAAGGCGGAAGGAATCAATGTGCCGCTCCCCCAAGCGCATCCGGTCAATTTTAGACTGGGGCGCCCCGCTTTTTATGGCGTTTTCCAATACCTTAATCCTCGTACATATGGTTGGCACGACAAAGATTCCCTTTTCCACAATCTGGTCAATCACTTCCGGGGCATCTACGAGAAAGTCCCCATGTTCGATGCAGTCAATGCCTGCATCTACACAATACCGGATCGCCTGTACGCCCTGTGCGTGCGCCGTAACTTTTTTATTCAGCCGGTGAGCTTCCGTGACCATAGCCAAAATTTCTTCCCTGCTGAACTGCTCGCTTCCCGGCGCGCATCCTGGAGTATGATAGCCTCCCGTTGCCATAATTTTAATGATGTCCGCGCCGTTCTTTACCTGTTCCCTTACTGCCTTCACCACTTCGTCCACACCGTCGCACTCCCTCGCGGCAATCCAGGCATGTCCTCCTGTCATAGAAATCATGTGTCCGCTGGCCTTCATTTCCGGTCCTTCAATCCTGCCGCTGTTTACCGCGTCCCGGATTTTAATGTCCGTAAAATTATGGCCGCCCATGTCGCGGAAACAAGTAATCCCCTGATAAAGCAGGCGTTTTAAATTCTCCATTGCCCGGAACACCAATTCTTCCGTTCCCACATTTACCATGCTGGCAATCGGGTCAGAACCATCCATATCCATAAGAATATGTACATGGCAGTCAATGATTCCCGGCATCATATAAAATCCTGTCCTGTCTTCTGTTTCTGCGGTTTCTTCCGGTGCGTCCGGCCCCACATAGCCGATCTTCTCATCTTGGATCTGTACCCACCAATTCTGGTTCAATACACCATTCTCCACATCGACCACATTTGTCTTGATCCATTTTTCGCTCATCTTTCTCCTCCTGTTCTTTAAAATGGCCCATAATTTATTTTCACTGCGACGGCAATAAAGACCATTCCAATCACTGCCAGCGCCAAAAACAGCTTGTAAACAAATTTAAACCAGATTCCATATGGTATTTTGCCAATCGCCAGATTTGCCATGAGAAGTCCCAGTGTCGGGACAATCGCACAGGAAAGCCCCTGGCCAATTTGGAAAATAAAAATAATAATCTGCCGATTGATCCCAAGGAGATCCGCAATCGGGATCAAAATTGGCATAACAGCAGCGGCCTGGCCGGAACCAGAAGGAATAAAAAGGCTGATCACAAATAAAACCGGAAGAAGGATCACCGCCACTGCGGCCGCAGGAAGATTGGTTCCCTGCAGCGCTGCCACCAGCCCATTGATGACTGTATCCAAAATATTTCCCTTCGTGAGCACAATCATAATCCCATTGGCAAATCCTATGGCAAGAGCCGCAAACATCATTCCTCTCGCGCCTTTTATGAAATTGTCACAAATCTCATTTAACGACATACGTGCCAGCAGACCGGAAAGAATCCCCATTCCCACAAATAAAGCGGCCATGGTGTTAAAAGAAATCTGCCATTGGATGCAGCCTGCCACCAAAAGGACAATAGACGCGGCAAATACACAGAGAATTACAGCTTGGATTTTCGTGATCCCCCCAAAATCATCATCACTTTTCTTTTCTATCTGAAAAGTATCGCCAACCAAGCTTTTTGACGGGTCCTGATAGATTCGGTTGCAGTAAGAAATTAAATACAGCAGTGCCGCAGCAAGGACCACGCACCAAAAGACAATCCTGTAAGCAATCCCGGATAAAGGCGGAAGCTGGGCCATTTCCTGACCGATTCGAACGGTATAAGGGCCAATGGCGGCGCCTGCATAGCCGGAAGCCATGGCTAAAATTGGGATCGCCACCCCCACCAGCGCATCATATCCCAGTCCCACTGCCATTGTCACAAGAATCGGTGTGAATGCAAGCATCTCCGCAGACATCCCAAAAGTAGACGCACACAAAGACAGGAGGACAGTCATGGCAATAACAATTAAGATTCTCTTCTCCCGATACTTTTTCAGCACCTGGTTAATCCCGGCACGCATGGCTCCCGTTTCCTCTAAAATTCCAAACCCTCCGCCCATAAGGAGGACAAAGAAAATAATGCTGGCGGAGCCCACACAGCCTTCGGGCAGGCACTGAATCGCTTCCACAAGATTAACCGGCGTTCTTTCTGTCGTATGATAAGAACCAGTTTCGACCATTGTAATCCCTGTTGTTTCATCCGTCACCCGGTTAAAATTCCCCGCCGGCAAAATATAGCTGGCTGCCGCTCCCAGTAAAACAAAGATAACCAAAATCGCCAAGGGATGAGGAATCTGATTTAAAATTCTCTCCCCAATACTTTTCTTTTCCCCATTCATAATCCTTCCTCCCCAGTTATTTTATTGTCTGGCCTTCCGGCTTCATAAGAAGTATATCCTTCGCCTTTCCTGCTTTCAATACACAGCTGGATGCAGGATGCCCCAAAAGCGATTCCGCCCTGTGCCCAACTTCCATCGCACAGTCCAAATCGATCCCTGTTTCTATCCCCATTTCCTCACACATGTGGAGGACATCCTCCGTCGCCACGTTTCCTGCAGCCCCCGGTACAAACGGGCACCCTCCGGTTCCGGCGAAACTGGTATCAAACTGGGCAAATCCAAGCTGCATGGCCGTAAGAATATTCGCAATCCCCAAGCCTCTCGTATTATGGAAATGGAGCCACCAGTTCACCTGCGGATAATTTTCTTTCATCTTCAGGCAGATATCATAAACTTGGGACGGGTAAGCCATTCCAGAAGCATCCGAAAGGCTGATTTCCGTGATTCCGGCGTTCAAATAGGCCTCTACAATTTCCTGTACATTTCCAATGGGGATTTCCTCGTCCCAAGGAGACCCAAAAGCCATAGAAATGGAACCAGAAACTTCGATTCCCGCTGCTCCGGCCCTGTCTACGCACTCTCCGAACCTGGCGACGCTCTGGGCCGGCGTACAATTTAAATTTGCGAGATTATGGGAAACACTGGCTGATACATTTAATTTTATTTTTTTACATCCGCAGGCTTCTGCACGTTCCACCCCCTTCACATTCGCCACCAGCGCGCGGTATTCCACACCATCCCGTTTTTTCATTCTCATAAATAGCTGGTCCGTATCTGCCATTTGCGGGACAGCACGGGGACCGACAAAGCTTCCCACCTCAATCACAGGAAAGCCTGCGGCCTGTACTCCGTCCAGCAGCTCCATTTTCTCATCCGCAGTCAAGATTTTCTTCTCATTCTGGAGCCCATCCCGAAGGCCCACTTCGCACAAGCGAACCTTTTTTATTAACTCAAATGCCATTTTATCCTCCCTAAATCACTCCATTTTCCTGAAGTGCCTTAAGCTTTTCGTCGTCATATCCCAACAAATCCTGATAGACCTCCTGATTAAAGGAACCCACCGGCTGTCCAATCCATTTAATGGTTCCCGGGGTCTTCGACAGTATCGGGCACACAGACGCTATATGGACTTTTCCAAAATCCGGGCTGTCAAATTCCACCAGATTGTGCCTAGCCTGATACTGAGGATCCTCCCATATGTCCGCAATGCTGTAAATCGGCCCCAGTGCCACCTTATTCGCGTTGCATTTTTCCATAACTTCCCGGTAATCATGGGAGGAAAACCATTGCGCTGTTTCCTGCATGATGAATGCCTCATTGGCAAACCGGTCGGCCATATCCGGATATTTTTCATACAGGTCCGGCCGTTCCATCGCCTGTGTCAGATATTTAAAAGCATTATTTGTACTGCATGCAAGCATGACCCACTTCTGGTCTTTTGTCAGGAACTTTCCTCCGGGGACAGAAGCGCCGTCCATCCTAGCTTTCCTCTCCCTCACCTTTCCATTGATATCATAATCCGCGATCAAACTATCCTGCATCCGGAACAAGCCTTCATATAAGCTGACGTCAATCTCCTGCCCTTCCCCGCTTTCCGCGTCCCGGTAGTATAAAGCCAAAAGTGTTCCAATGGCCGCATTCAAGCCTGCCACATAATCCGCAAGGGAAAAGCTTGGGCTTACCGGCGGCTTATCCGGATACCCTTGAGTATAGGTTACACCCGCGAAGCCCGTCAACGGTCCTCCAAACCCGGATAATTCTTTATTGGGCCCCGTCTGGCCATAACCGGTTACGTGGGTCACGATGATTTGGGGATTCGCTTTTTTTAATTCTTCATACCCCAGTCCCCATTTTTCAAACGTGCCCGTCCGAAAGTTTTCGATGACTACATCTGATTCCCGAACCAGGTCAAGGAAGATTTCTTTTGCCTCCGGCTTATGGAAATCCAATGTCACACATCGTTTATTTCTCCCCATGCTGGGCCAGCGGATGCTTTTTCCATCCTTGCTTCTTGGCCCCATCGACCGGAAATTATCCCCTTTGCCCGGCTGTTCTACTTTAATTACATCAGCGCCAAACTCCGATAAAATACTTGCGCAATACGGCCCTGCAATGACATTTGCCGCGTCAATGACGCGGATCCCTTTTAATGCTTCCATTTTTCCCCTCTTTTCATCTGGCTATGTAAGCTCATTATTTTTCACAAAAACATAGTAACATTAGAATACATTTTGTGAAAAGCATACAATTTTTACCATATGCAAAAAAAATTTGCATACCATTAGCATACATAGTCAATCTCCTGAATCTGTCTGTCAGAATAGTTATATTTATGCGTCTACTGAACAAATTCAGATATATCATGCATATTGCGGTTGGATATCATGGTATGGCAAGAAAAATCAGGTAGTTTTGCATGTAATTTCGATTTGTAATTTTTTCTATTTAATTAAAACTTCCATGACAATAGCATACAAGTTAAAATTGTGAGAATTTTATTGCCGTGTCTCTACGGATAAAGATAATCTGCTAAACAGCCGGGAAACACAGCGAGCTTATTTTCGTACACATATGAAAAATCAGTGAACATCTCCAAACATGCCAAGTTTGGTAAACGGCAGAGCACGTTAAAAAGAAGGGTTTCCAGCCTGGTATATGGATATGGTAAAATTCCGGGAGAATTGCGCCACAGAGAGGAAAGCACATTCTTTCCTGCAGTGCATAATTTCCCTCTATAAATAATATGATGTAAAAACAAGTATTCCGGGAGAGCTCCGTGAAAGAATATATTGAAGAACGGGCGATTCAAATTGCAAATTATATTATTGATGAAAACGCAACGGTAAGGCAGACGGCGAAGAAGTTTGGAATTTCAAAATCTACGGTACATAAGGACGTCACCGACCGCCTGATCCACATCAACCCCGGCCTGGCTGCCGAAGCGCGTATTGTCTTGGACATTAATAAAGCAGAGCGCCACATCCGCGGCGGACTGGCGACAAAGGAGAAGTACGAGCACCGGCTGCAGGCCTGCAGCCGGGATGAGCAGTAAGACCGGCAGGCAATGGCGATGACGGTAATGAAGCCGGCCGTTCCCGAAAATATCTCCCTGGTCTTCGATTCGGTTTATTACGCAGATCACAATCCGGATCTGGCATCGGTCTTCGGCGGTGATCTGGCGGCCCGTTATCCCGTCTTTTACAGTTGACGGATGAAGAAATCGCTGTATCCCCTGTATTTACTGGGCTGCAGCGATTTCTTCCGTTGTTGCAAACTATAATAATTCATTCCTACTCCTTACTCTTTTCTGGATTGTTCTCATTTTACTTTTGGTTATACATTGATAGTCTGTCCAGAATCCGCAGGCTTCATGAAGATCATCGTTGGTTGCTTCCTATTGATATAACGGGATGAATCCCCGCTCCTGTATCTCGGCGAAGTTCATTGCATTCAGAGTTCCCAGCAATTCCCCGCCGGTATATTTCAAATCCGATTTTCACTCAAGGCGACGATAAATGGTTAAGCTAAATTGAAATTTTAAATTCCAGTGCAGAGGTAAATTCCACCATACTTTATTTTTTGCTGATTTTGCAGGAAATTTTTAAGCAAAATCTCCTGTTTTCTGCTATAATTAGCTAAACTCATCGAAAAA
>DVGC01000015.1 GCA_018712915.1 Candidatus Copromonas faecavium (nom. illeg.)
GCCACATGCCGGGAACTGTTAAATCAGAGCTCCTTTCAGATGCTGACAGATCACACAAATATGACAGTCAAGAAAAAGTTTGCTGGATACGGCATTTATCTCTTGACAAAAGTCACTTCATAACAGGAGAATAGAATTGATTGAACTGAAGGAAGAAGAGGAGCGGGTCATCCTGTTTGCAGTCAGCACAGGAGCTGTGGAGGATGCAGAAAATTCTCTGGAGGAGCTGGAAGAACTGGCAGAGACCGCCGGGGCAGTTACGGTGGGAACCTTAATCCAGTCCCGGGAGAACATTCATCCCGGAACCTATCTGGGAAAAGGAAAACTGGAGGAACTGAAGGAACTGATCTGGGAGAAGGAAGCCACCGGCGTGATCTGTGATGACGAGCTTTCTCCGGCTCAGCTGAGGAACCTGGAAGATGCGCTGGACACCAAGGTCATGGACCGGACCATGGTGATTCTGGACATTTTTGCAGCCAGAGCCAGAACCAGCGAGGGAAAAATCCAGGTGGAGCTGGCCCAGCTTAAATATCGGGCGGTCCGTCTGGTGGGACTCAGGGCTTCCTTATCCCGGCTTGGCGGAGGAATCGGAACCAGAGGACCGGGAGAAAAGAAGCTGGAGATGGACCGGCGTCTGATCCATGAGCGAATCGGACATTTAAAGACGGAGCTGGAAACGGTGAAACGCCACCGGGAAGTGGTGAGAAAACAGAGGGAGAAAAGCGGCATTCTGCGGGCGGCCATTGTGGGGTATACCAATGCGGGAAAATCCACTCTGTTAAATCGTCTGACTCAGGCGGGAATTTTGGCGGAGGATAAGCTTTTTGCCACACTGGATCCGACGACCAGACCCTTTGTGCTGCCGGGAGGGGAGACCATCCTTTTAACGGACACGGTGGGATTTATCAGAAAGCTGCCTCATCATCTGGTGGACGCGTTTCGCAGCACCCTGGAAGAGGCGAGGTACTGCGATGTGATTCTTTATGTGGTGGACTGCTCCAACCCGCAGATGGATCTGCAGATGCACGTGGTTTATGAGACTCTGCGCCAGCTGGATGTGCGGGATAAGGAAATCATTACAGTGTTCAATAAGATTGATCGGGCTGGTGCCGATACGTCCTGCCGGGATGTCCAGTCGGATTACCGGGTGAAGCTTTCAGCAAAAACCGGAGAAGGAGTAGATTCTCTGGTGAAAGTTTTTGAGCAGATCATCCGCGGAAGGCAGATTTATTTTGAGAAGCTGTTTTCGTATTCGGAAGCAGGAAAAATTCAGAATATTCGGAAAAACGGGCGGCTCCTTTCGGAAGAATACCGGGAGGACGGAATCCATGTGACCGCGTACGTGCCGGTAGAGCTTTTTGAATGGCTGTACCGTTAAAAGATCAAAAAAGGGAAAACAGAGGCGGCAAGGGCGTCTTTGGACGTTTTAAAGGCCTTTTTATGGCGTTGGATCATAAAGGTATTCGTCAGAAAATTGAAGCGATTACAACAAAAAATACACAATATCTGGGCGATAAAAAAATCAAAAAACCAGATATTGTGTTTTTAATTTTCATCTGCTATAATGGGATTCAGTTACCGACTTGCGGAGGAAAGGGGAAAAGACATGATTGAAGTAATCAAGCGAGATGGTGAAATTGCGGAGTTTAATTTGAATAAAATTACGGAAGCCATTAAGAAGGCCTTCAAGGCAACCAAGAAGGATTTTACCCATGAGATTCTGGAGCTTCTGTCTCTTCGTGTGACGGCAGATTTTCAGAGCAAGATGGACCAGGGACGGATTTCCGTGGAGCAGATTCAGGACAGCGTGGAGCATGTGCTGGAGGAGACTGGTTATACGGATGTGGCCAAGGCCTACATATTATATAGAAAGCAGCGGGAGAAAATCCGCAATATGAAAAACACCATCCTGGATTACAAGGATGTGGTCAACAGCTATGTGAAGGTGGAGGACTGGAGAGTCAAGGAAAATTCTACGGTGACTTACTCCGTCGGCGGCCTGATTTTAAGCAACTCCGGCGCCATTACGGCCAATTACTGGCTGTCGGAAATTTATGATACGGAAATTGCCGAGGCCCACAGAAGCGGAGATATTCATCTTCACGATCTGTCCATGCTGACCGGCTACTGTGCAGGCTGGTCCCTGAAGCAGCTGATTCAGGAAGGCCTGGGCGGCATTCCGGGAAAGATCACCTCTTCCCCTGCCAAGCATCTGTCGGTTCTCTGCAACCAGATGGTAAACTTTTTGGGAATTATGCAGAATGAGTGGGCCGGAGCGCAGGCATTTTCTTCTTTTGATACCTATTTGGCTCCTTTTGTCCGGGCGGATCATCTGGATTATCCGGCCGTGAAAAAGTGCATCGAATCCTTTATTTACGGAGTGAATACGCCCAGCCGGTGGGGAACTCAGGCGCCCTTCTCCAATATTACACTGGACTGGACGGTCCCCGATGATATGGCCAATATGCCGGCTATCGTAGGCGGAAAAGAGATGGATTTCACCTACGGGGACTGCAAAAAGGAAATGGATATGATCAATAAGGCCTTTATTGAGACCATGATCGAGGGAGACGCCAACGGCCGCGGCTTCCAGTATCCGATTCCCACCTATTCGATTACGAAGGAGTTTGACTGGTCCGATACGGAAAACAACCGGCTGCTGTTTGAGATGACCTCCAAATACGGTACCCCTTATTTCTCCAACTACATTAACAGCGACATGCAGCCCAGCGATGTCCGCAGCATGTGCTGCCGTCTGCGCCTGGATCTGAGAGAGCTGAGAAAGAAAACCGGCGGTTTCTTTGGCTCAGGAGAGAGTACCGGTTCTGTCGGCGTGGTGACCATCAACATTCCGAGAATTGCTTACCTGGCTAAGGACGAGGCAGACTTTTATGACCGGCTGGATCATATGATGGATGTGGCGGCCCGTTCCTTAAAGGTAAAGAGAGAAGTCATTACAAAGCTTCTGGACGGCGGCCTTTATCCGTATACCAAGCGTTATCTTGGAACCTTTAACAATCATTTTTCCACCATCGGCCTGATCGGCATGAACGAGGCCTGCCTGAATGCCAGATGGATCCGCAAGGATCTGGTAAGTCCGGAGGGACAGAAGTTTACCAAGGAAGTGTTAAACCATATGCGGAACCGGCTGGTGATTTACCAGGAGGAGTACGGAGATCTGTATAATCTGGAGGCAACGCCGGCGGAGTCCACCACGTATCGTCTGGCCAAGCATGATAAGGCCAAATACCCGGATATTATTACGGCAGGCTGTGAAAAGGACGGAACGCCTTACTATACCAACAGTTCCCACCTTCCCGTTTCCTATACGGCAGATGTGTTTGATGCCCTGGATATTCAGGATGAACTGCAGACGCTTTATACCTCCGGTACAGTGTTCCATGCTTTCCTGGGCGAGAAAATGCCTGACTGGAGGGCTGCGGCCAAGCTGGTTCGGACCATTGCAGAAAATTACAAGCTTCCGTATTATACCCTGTCTCCGACCTATTCCATCTGTAAGGAGCATGGATATCTGACCGGTGAGCATTTCACCTGTCCGGTCTGCGGAGAAAAGGCCGAGGTTTACAGCCGGATTACGGGATATTACCGTCCGGTTCAGAACTGGAACGATGGAAAGACGCAGGAATATAAGGAGCGGAGAATGTATGATGTCCGGCATTCTATCCTGAAACGGAACCCGGAAGCATCCAAGAAAGTGGCGGAGGCAATGGAAACCGCCAGAGAGCAGAGAAAGGCGGCGGAAGCAGCAGGGCTGGCCGGAAAATCCGCTTCAGAGGCGCTGGACGGGAAACTGACGGCAGAAGAGCTGGGAAATGTCCCGGCAGCCGGACAGGAAAACGGCATGTTCCTTTTTACGACAAAAACCTGTCCCAACTGTAAAGTTGCAAAAGAGTTTTTGAAGAACGAGGACTATAAGGTTGTGGACGCAGAGGAAAATCCGGAGCTTTCCGATGCTTACGGAATCATGCAGGCACCGACGCTTGTACTTGTAAAAAATGGGAAAATTGAAAAATTCGTGAATGCATCGAACATTAAGAAATTCGTGGATGCCCGGAAAGAGCAGAAGGACTGAACAGAACGGGCAGAGGCAGAAACAGAGACAAAAAGAACGAAGGTGCAGACGAAATGCGAAGATGTATGGAACTGATGTGAGGAAGGAACGGCCTGCGGAGCGGAAGAAATTCCGGTCTGCAGGCTGTTTATGCGCAAACGGAAGGGAAATACTGAACATATGGCGCCGCGGCAGAATCCGGGGAAACGATTCGCTGGCAATGGGCGGGGCTGTTTTGCGGGAACAGACATGGCTGGCTTCTTAGGAACAGGCAGGCTGATGTGCCGGAAACAGGCAGGACTGTTTGACTGGAACGGATATGGAACAGCCAGACAGAACCAGGCGGAAAAACGCTGCCAGAACTGCTGCGGGGAAGGGAGAACTTATGGAAAAGGGAAAGGGACGGGCGAAGGAATTTGCTTTGGACCTGCTGTTTGACGTGGTGGGAGGTTTTTTGCAGGGCATTGCGCTCCACTGCTTCATTGACAGCATCAACATTGCTCCGGGAGGAGCCACCGGAATGGCCATTCTGTTAAACAGACTGACAGGCCTTCCGCTGGGTACGCTGACCTTTTTGATTAATATTCCGCTGTTAATTGCTTCCTGGATTTGTCTGGGGAAGGCAAGAACGGTGAAGACGCTGAAAACCGTATTTATTCTGACGGTGATTCTTGACTTTATTGTGACTCCGTATGTGCCGGTTTACCATGGGGACCGGATGGTGTCCTGCTTATTAGGAGGCGTTTTGATGGGAGCAAGCCTGGCCGTGGTGTTTATGCGCGGCTCCACCACCGGCGGCGGAGACATTGCAGCAAAGCTTCTTCAGAAATACCGTCCTCATATGCAGACGGGAACGGCGGTCATGGCGACGGATATGGTAATTATCCTGCTGTCCATGTTGGTGTTCCAGAATCTGGAATCCGGACTGTATGGACTGATTAATATGGTGGTATCCACTTACGTGATCGATGTGATCCTTTACGGAATGAATAAGAGTACCATGGTGACCGTAATTACATCCCATCCCCAGGAAATAGCCGATGCGCTGATGGAAGAAGTGGAGCGGGGCTGTACGCTGATAAAAAGTCGCGGTGCTTATTCCAAGGTGGATGGAGAATCGGTCATCTGCGTGGTTGACCGGAAGCAGTTTTACCGGGCAAAACGGGTCATTTATGGAATTGATAAAAATGCTTTTGTGATTGTCTCTGAGGCCAAGGAGGTTTACGGAGAAGGCTTTTTGGACTCAGACTGGGAGGTATAGGACCGTTTAAAGAAAGCTGCCGGAGGGACAGGAAATTTTAATCAGCTTTTCGATCATATGATGCAGAAGTCTTGCTGCTTCCGTATCGGCTGCGCGGTAATAAACTTCTTTTCCTTCCCGACGGCTGATGATAAGACCGCTGCCTTTCAGCAATTTTAAATGATGAGAAACGGCTGGACTGCTCATTTCCATCATGGCGGACAGGTTGATGACGCATTCCTCGCAGTGGCAGAGGATCCAGAAAATCCGCACCCGGCTGCTGTCGCCAAGCTGTTTGAAAATGTCGGAGACGATCTGGAAATCAGCGGTTTCCGGCATAAGACAGCCCTGCTGTTCCATGGCCTGTCCGTGATTATGGGGAAGATGCTCGTAGGACATGAGATATATGCTCCTTTCCGAAAATTCTCAGATGATGGGAGGCTCGTGATGCAGCCTCTGAATGTGGTTATCATATCATGGCCTGCGGCCATGGTATATGGATACGCCCGGATTTCTGCGGCGAACGCAGAAATCCGGTATGCGTAAGGTTGATGACCATCTTGTGGTCATCATATCATATCTGCAAAAGAAAGGGAAGAAGGTTTGGAAAACGGAAATATCTATTGACAGCAGAGTGGTTTAGGTGTATAGTAAAGACATCAATTAAATAAATGCTTAATTGTTCATGAAAGCAAGGATGGAAAGGAGAGGTCAGGATGAAAAAGACATATAAGATCGAGGTGGACTGCGCAAACTGCGCCAATAAGATGGAGACGGCTGCGAAGAATACTGCCGGCGTGAAGGATGCGGTGGTAAACTTCATGACTCTGAAGATGAACGTGGAATTTGAAGAGGGTCAGGATCCGAAGGCTGTCATGGCAGAGGTTTTGAAAAACTGCAAGAAGGTAGAAAGCGACTGCGAAATTTTCTTCTAAAAGAAGGAAACTTAAAAGGAAGAGAAACGAAAACGGCTTTCCGGCTGTGCCGGAGCCGCAGGCGAAGGCCGGAAAGCAGGTCGGGGCGCTGGGGAACTGCCGGAAGGCAGAGCTCTTCAGCGCTTCTTAATCCGATATAATATGAATAATTAAAAATATATTAAATTATAAAACAGTGAAAAATATAGGAAAGAATTGGAAAACGAGACATCCTGTATGGGATAAAATTACGGAAACAAGAATGCATCGAAAGCCGGGGAGAAAAAGATTCCTGGCTTTGGGAGGAGAAGAATGAATAAAAAGCAGAAAAAAATGCTGATTCGGATTCTGGCGGCGGCGGCTTTGCTGGTGCTCCTGAACTTTGTCCCGGTTCATGGATTAGGGAGGTTCG
Organism: Candidatus Copromonas faecavium (nom. illeg.); assembly: GCA_018712915.1. GTDB lineage: Bacteria > Bacillota > Clostridia > Lachnospirales > Lachnospiraceae > Copromonas > Copromonas faecavium. The sequence goes on from DVGC01000015.1 coordinate 6,639, forward strand.
TACTTTACATGATTCCTTACCTGATCATCGGTTATGACATCCTGATCAAAGCAGGAAAGGGCATTAAGAACCGCCAGGTGTTTGATGAGAATTTCCTGATGGCTGTGGCTACGGTCGGCGCCATTGTGCTGGGGGTGACCGGCGACGGGGACTATACGGAAGCAATTGCCGTTATGCTGTTTTATCAGGTGGGCGAATGGTTCCAGAGCTATGCCGTGGGAAAAAGCCGCCGCAACATCAGCGAGCTGATGGATATCCGGCCGGATTATGCCAATGTGGAACGGGATGGAAAACTGGAAAAAGTGGATCCGGACGAGGTGGAAATCGGCAGCATTATTATCGTCCAGCCAGGTGAAAAGGTTCCCATCGACGGAATTATTGTAGAAGGCGTTTCCAGCCTGAATACCAGTGCTCTGACGGGAGAGAGCATCCCCAGGGATGCAAAGGCCGGGGATGAAATCATCAGCGGCTGCATCAATATGACCGGTGTTTTGAAAATTCGTACTTCCAAAGAATTTGGGGAATCGACGGTTTCCAAAATCCTGGATCTGGTGGAAAATGCCAGCTCCAGAAAATCCCGTTCGGAGGCCTTTATTTCAAAATTTGCCAGAATTTATACGCCGGCAGTCTGCTACAGTGCCCTGGCGCTGGCAGTTTTGCCGCCTCTGGTGCAGATGGTATTCCTGGGACTTCCTGCTGACTGGGGAATGTGGATTTACAGGGCATTAACCTTCCTTGTTATCAGCTGTCCCTGTGCTCTTGTCATCAGTATTCCTTTAAGCTTTTTCGCCGGAATCGGCGGAGCCAGCAAGGAAGGCATTCTGGTGAAGGGCTCCAATTATCTGGAAACTCTTTCCCAGACCAAATATGTGGTCTTTGATAAGACGGGAACCCTGACAAGAGGCGTGTTCGAGGTCAGTGGCATTCATCACAGCAAACTGGAAAATGAGCAGTTACTGGAGTATGCGGCTCTGGCAGAGAGCGCTTCCTCTCATCCCATCAGCAAAAGCCTGCAGCGGGCCTATGGGAAGGAGCTGGACCGCTCCCGGGTATCGGATATCCAGGAAATCAGCGGCAACGGCGTTATGGCCAGAGTGGACGGACGTGAAGTCGCAGTGGGAAATGCCAGACTGATGGAGCGGCTTCATATATCTGCCATTCCCTGCCATCAGGTGGGAACCATCATTCATGTGGCCATTGACGGCGCCTATGCCGGCCATATTGTAATTTCTGATCTGATGAAGCCAAATGCGAAGGAAGCGGTTTCTGCCCTGCGGTCCGCCGGTGTGGAGAAAATCATCATGCTGACCGGCGACATTGAAAGTGTGGCCAACCAGGTGGCCAAGGAGCTTGGCATCGATGAAGTGTACAGTGACCTTCTGCCGGGAGATAAGGTGGAGAAGGTGGATAAGATTCTGGCCTCCAAAAAGGAAAAGGCAAAGCTGGCCTTTGTGGGAGACGGAATCAACGATGCACCTGTATTGTCCAGGGCAGATATCGGAATCGCCATGGGAGCCATGGGATCGGATGCGGCCATTGAGGCGGCGGATGTGGTCCTGATGGATGATGACCCCATGAAGATTGCCAAGGGAATTAAGATTTCCAGAAAATGTCTGAGAATCGTATATCAGAACATTATTTTTGCCATTGGCATTAAACTCATCTGCCTTGTTCTGGGAGCTGTTGGAATCGCCAATATGTGGCTGGCCATTTTCGCCGATGTGGGTGTCATGATCATTGCCGTTTTAAATGCGATTCGGGCGCTGTTCGTGAAAAATCTGTAAGGCAGGATGGAAAAGGGTCAGAATGAAAAGAGTGCAGATGCAGAATGAAAGCGGACAGATGAGAAGCCATTGGTACTGCAGTGCAGAAAATTTATGAGCTGAAAGAGAAAAAAGGAGTCATTCGGAAACAGGACCGGGGACTCCTTTTTCAGACCGTACGGGATTTAATTGGCTGCGATTCCCAGGGCAGCAGCATAATCCCGGTATTCCTCATACCACTGGTTGTAAAGATCCTGTTCCAGGACGTCGTCAATAATTTCATTGATCCGCTCTGTGAGCTCATCTTCTCCTTTGGGGATTCCGATTCTGGTTCCCTGGGTTTCCGGATCCACGGTAAAGTAAAAGCCGGGCAGAATCATCAAACTGCTGTCAGGATTGGTGTCCAGGTAAAGCTGTGCCATTTTCAGGTGTGCGGCAGCCGCATCGGCCCGTCCGGCTTCCACCAACAGGAAACCATCATTGGTGGAGGAAACTCTTTGGTACCTGCCATAAGCAGGAATCTGGGTTTCTACCATCTGTTCCTGAATCGAGCCGTTCTGGGCGGCCACAACTTTGTCTGCCAGATCATCCACCGTTTTTATCTGATCCGCGTCTTCCTTCCGGATCAAAAGGCCATAGGCGGTCTGCGGATCTTCGCTTCCGAAATAATACCCCTCGGAAAGGTTCATGGCCTCTGCCCGTTCCGGCGTATAGGCCAGTGCGGAAATGGCCAGGTCATATTTTCCTGTGGTGACGCTGCCGAGAACACTGGTAAAATCCATGGGACGAAGCCGCAGCTCCACGCCTAATTCATCGGCGATGTATTTGGCCAGTTCAATGTCTGCGCCAACATACTGGTCATCGCCGGTTTTTGTCGGATCGATAAATTCCTGCGGAGCAAAGGCCGGTTCCGTTGCCACTTCGATATATCCCTGATTTAAAATTTTCTCCAGCCGGTTGGAAGCAGATGTCGTTTCTTCCGGATTGGAGGATGCGTGCGCGTCATCGGTGTCCGGGTTTCCTGCGGAAGATGCGTCTTCATCGCTGATATTGGAAGATAGGAGTTCCCCGCCGGTGTCCAGGCTTTCAGAAGAAAGCGCAGGAGCGGCTGCCTGGGCCATTGAAGGGGCGCAGCCGGAAAGTGAAAAAGCGGATATGGAAAGGGAAGCACTAAGAGCCAGAACCAGAGTTGTTTTTTTCATAAAGGTGTTCCTCCTGTTGATTTCTCAAATTATCAATTTACTATGGTAAATTGCTACTATGAGAAAGAGTATAACGAAGAAGGAAAGAATTGTCAAGATTTTTTTCTGGTTCATGGGATTTTTGACAATTTGGATAAAAAGCTTACAGAGATATCGTCCTTTCCTGAAATTCCGTACAATGTGGCTCACTGCTATATGGGGATTTATGAAAAATGCGGCTGGGCCGGCAGGGAAAGTCTGATCTTCAATCCGTGGGGGATGCTGCTGGAAAAAGAAATGGTTCCATGATGAGCCCTGACAATCTGCACGACCAGCTTCAGGCCCAAACCATGTTCTGATGTTCCGCTGCTGTCCTGCGTGCTTGCAATGGCATCCCCCCGATTCAGAGCTTTCAGTGATTCCTGAGAAATTCCCGCTCCATTATCGGAAATGATACAGAGGCAGTACCCGTTTTCCTCACCAACAGAAAGCGTGATCTTACACCCCTGCGGATTGTGGGTGATACTGTTGAAAAGTAGGTTATTCAGCATACGCCGCAGGAGTCCGTCATCTCCTAAAAGACGAATGGAGTGCCCTGGCTGCATCTCGGTTAATACAATTTCGTACCGGCTGTCCAGCCCGCTGTTCAGGACTTCGCCGACAGTCTGACGGCAGATCTCTGCCCAGTCCACTTCCTTGAAGCGGACTGGCTGGAGTGCATATTCTAACTTTGTGGTCAGGTTCAAATCATCGATCAGCCGTTTCATCTTTTCGCTTTCCCGGCGGATGATGCCTGCCTGTTTTCTGGCTTCCTGCGGAAGAGCGCAGTCATCTTCCAATTCGCTGGCATACCCCAGGACCATTGAAAGCGGTGTGCGAATGTCATGGGATATACCGCGAATCCACTCCGCTCTTGTGTTATCCTTTTTTTTCATGTAATCTGCCGCCCGGTTTAACCCTGCGTTTATTTCAGCCAGCTCGCCCTGTTCTTCCAAATGTGACGGGATGCCGCTGCTTAACTTCTGGATGCCCTGCAGAATTGGTGTCATCGCTTTTTCTACTTTCCGCGTGTTCCGCAGAATCAGAAAAACAATCAGCAGCAGATTGATAAAAAAGACCGCCGCGATTCCGCTGAACATGATTCCCATGTAGGGCCATTCCAGGGAGAAGTAATATTTCACCAGCGTTCCCGGCGGGTAACCGATGACCAGGAGGCAGCCGTCCGTACGCGTCCAGATTTTTACCGGATAGTCGTTGAGATACCAGCGGCTGAAAGAAGCTACTTCCGCACTGGTATAGGAACGCGGCAGGGTTTCCGGCAGATTCTGCTGCCAGACCACGTCACCATTTTCATCTAACAGCATGGCCCAGGAAGATTGCTTCTCTAACATGGAAAGAGCGGTGTCATCTGCGCTCCAATTCCCATCCTGCAGCACAAGATGGTCTGAAAAATCACCAGCGGAAAAAGAAGAATCTGAACTGCTCATGGTTCCCGCAACCATGATGGCAAAGAGCAGTATGAGATTGACCGTCAGAAACAAAAGCAAGATTGCGGCGGTGGAAAGAATGTACCGCCGGAAGAAGCGCTGCACCGGATTCATGATGATCCCTCCTTAAGATTGAGGCGGTATCCAAGGCCTTTCACGGTAATCAGGGAGACCGGTTTTGACGGGTTTTTTTCGATTTTTTCCCGCAGATGCCGGATGTGGGTCGAGAGGGTGCTTTCGTATCCCTGCCAGAATTCTCCGCAGATTGTCTCGCACAGGATACCTGTGGTAACGATCCGCCCGGCGTTTTGATACAGCTTTTTAAAAAGCAGCAGTTCTTTGGCGGTCAGCGTCAGCGTTTCATTGTCTTTTCGCACTTCTGCATTGGCCATGTCCACGGTGGAACCGGCCAGTTCTGCGATTTCGTTTTGATTCGGATAGGCACGGTTAAGAATCGCACTAACCCGGAGCAGCAGTTCTTTGGGTAAGAATGGTTTGGGAAGGTAGTCGTCTGCGCCGATTTCCAGCCCCTCGATGCGGTCTTCCGCCTCTCCGCGTGCTGTAAGCATCAGGACGGGCACCCGGCTTGTCCGGCGGATTTCTTTCAAAAACGAAAATCCATCCATACACGGCATCATCACATCCAGTACAATGAGGTTTGGCTGGGCTTCCCGCCATATCCGCAGCGCCTCAGAGCCGGACGAGGCAGTCAGAAGGTTCGTATATCCCGCCCGCCGGAAAATCGAGAGCAGCATTTCCAGTAAATCCCGGTCGTCATCGACCAATAACAGTTTATGATGCAGCATAATAAAAATCCTTTCATTGCCAGTCATGAAACTTCTCGCCGTCTGTCATGTTCTTCATGATACGGTAAAGCATTGTCTTTATTATACCGCAAAGAGTCCCGGATTCCTATTCTGTGCCCGAAATCTCAGAGATAATTCAAGGTTGGCGCGGGAATCCCGCAGACATAATTCAGAGATCATTTAAGCTTTGCTCAGCGTTATCTCAAGGTTGGGATGGTATGTTAAAACCATCACGAAAGGAGGAATTTGCTCATGAGCGATTATGTGATTGAAACCTGTGGTCTTACGAAAAAATATGGAGAACAAATCAGCGTATCTGATCTGTCCATGCATGTAAGGAAAGGGCGCATCTATGGCCTGCTGGGCCGCAACGGTGCCGGAAAGACCACCACCATGCGGATGCTTTTGGGGCTTACGATGCCAACCTCCGGAGAGGTGAAGATACTCGGCAGGCCGCTTCACGGCAATGAAAAGAATATCCTGCCCCGCACCGGTTCGCTGATCGAGTCACCCGGGTTTTATCCGAATCTGACGGGAACGGAAAACCTTGAGATTTTTGCCAGACTGCGGGGACTGAAAGGATCCAAATACATCAGGGATGCTCTGGAGGTTGTCAATCTGCCGTACCGGGATAAAAAGCTGTTTTCTCAGTATTCGCTGGGCATGAAGCAGCGCCTGGCCATTGCGCTGGCCGTCATGCACAATCCGGAGCTGCTGATTCTGGATGAGCCTATCAATGGACTGGATCCCATCGGAATCGCAGAGATGCGCGGCTTTATCCGGGGACTGTGCGATGATGCAGGGAAAACCATTTTGATTTCCAGCCACATTTTGTCCGAGATTTCTCTGCTGGCGGATGATGTTGGGATCATCGACCACGGCGTTTTGCTGGAGGAAGAAAGTCTTGAAAAACTGGAAGCAAAGAACGGGAAATATTTCCGATTCACGGTTTCCAATGCGCCGCTGGCGGCCAATCTGCTCCAGTCCAGGCTGGGGATTCAGAGAGTAAAAGCAGATAACGCCCATGAGCTGACCGTTCGTGATCTTCATCTGGATGCCGGAGCGGCAGTCCGACTGTTTGTGGACGCGGGGCTGTCTGTATCGGATGCACATCTTTATGAGAATACGCTGGAGGATTATTTTAAACAGGTTACTGGGGGTGAGGGCATTGCTTAAACTTTTATATTGTGAATGCTTAAAGCTGCGGCGCAGGCCTTTGTTTTTCGCGGCTCCCGCCTTGTCTGCTCTGATTCCATTAGGATGTGCCCTGTTTTTACCGGACTTTCGGGAGTTCACCAATGGGGCGCAGGCGGTGGACGGCATGATGTCCACGCTGTTCCAAATGAGCGCCTATCTGCTGCTGATGCCGACTCTTGTGGTGCTGGCTGCCAATCTGTTCTTTGCAGAGCAGGATAATGACACCTTAAAGAATTTACTGACTGTGCCGGTGAGTAAGTCCGCCCTGACCATGGCAAAAACGGCCCTGCTGTTTTTCTTTTCCATTGCTTTTATGGCGGTGGGAGGGCTGGCGGTTCTGGCGATTGTGATGGCCGCCGGATGGGAGCCGGTGGGATTCTGGCGGCTCTTTTTTGTGGGAATCGGGGAAGGGATCCTGATGTGGGCCGGGGCTCTGCCCTGTGTTCTTCTGGTTGTGCTTTTAAACCGCAGCTATATCGTTTCTGTGGTTGTCACTTTTTTCTATACGGCGGTCAACTATATTTTTGGCATGAGCGATTATTTTATCATGCAGCCGTTGGGAATCAATCCGGGGACGCTGCTTCCCGGAACGCTGGCTTTTCGCTGGTTCTTCCAGTATCTGGATATTTCCGATGCCGGTACTGAGATGGCGGAGCTTCTGGAACGGATCAGCCCTTATTTTGTGACAACGTCTCAGGCCTTTTTGGTTATTACCATAGAATCGGCGGCGTTCCTGATTTTGATTGCGTTGGTCTATAAGCGCCAGAGCTGCTAAGGAGGTGTATGTCATGTGGAACATTCTGAATGGGGAATGGCGGAAGCTGAGGCGATGCCAGATTTTATTTGTTGGCATTGTGGCGCTGGCTCTCTGCCCTGTGGTGCAATATGGCACCCAGCTAATCGTCAATCCGGAGCTTCGGGACCCCAACTATACATTTGCAAGCCTGTTTGACAATGTGATCTGGGGAAATACGCAGATTTTCCTGCCGATTTCTCTGGTCATGATTGGCGGATGGATGATTGACCGGGAAAATACGAACGACACTTTGAAGAATCTGCTGACGGTTCCGGTACCTTATCAGAAGCTGCTGGGCGGAAAACTGATGGCTGCGATTTTCCTGTCTCTGTTATTCGGACTTTATAGTGCAGCCGTCACGATTTTGACGGGCACGATTGTCGGTCTGGATGGGCTTTCTGCCGCCCTTTTGTTACGGCAGGGGGGACAGGTAATTGCTGCCGCCTTTTTTACCTGCCTGGTCTGCATGCCGATGATTTTGATTTTCGGCCAGATCCGGGGAGCCTATCTTGGTGGTTCGCTTCTGACGTTTTTTCTTGGATACTGCATCCTGTTTTTCAAGAGCGGCGTTCTGCTTTCCGCCTATCCGTTTTCTGCGGCGCTGATTCTCGCCGGGTTTGATATGCAGGCGTATAACGGCGCTGTACAGGCCCCCAGCATGCTGCTGGCGCTGGCCGGTATGGCGGCGGTTCTTGTTCTGACAGTGGGGATTTTGCTTTTTTCGCATCCTGGCAGCAGAAAGGAAGTTCATAAGAAGAAAAAAGCCGGAAGAAAACGTGCCAAATGAAGACACGCCTGAAGAAGGAAGAGCATAAAAAGGTTAAACAAGGACCATACGGAGCGGCTGTTTTGGCAGATGATTCATCTGCTTTTGCAGCAGCTCCGTATTTTTTGCAGAAAGCTTTGGAATATGTAAGAAGTAAGATTTGCTTAAGCCGTCCGGACACAGGAACGACTTTTTTGTTCTGGTGCCTGAGAAAGAAGAACCGTCAGGCTGCTGGCTCTGCGGCTGCTTTTTCCAGGGCAGCTTTTACGGCATTTACCAGAGCCATGGAAGTATACTGGGAACCGGCCGGGTATTCCAGGCCTTCCAGAGACTGGTTGGCAAGAATCTGTTCTGCCAGGGTGTCCATGGCCGGCTGCATCAGCGGATACATGGTGGCGACCGAATCGCTTAAGGGAACCAGAGAAACAGAAGTAATGCGGTCAGAGCTTACGGTTACTTCCACATTGACGTTCTGGCTGCCAAGGACAATGGAGGCAGAATAGAGTCCCGGAGTGTACAGGGAAGAAACAGAGGCTGAGGATACGGAAGAACTTTCCGATACCGGCAAGTCCTTCTTTGGCCGGAACATAATAAAAAGAAGCAGGATCAGGAGCAGGGCAAAGCCGATAAAAATGGCCGTGTAGATAATCTCCTTCATGCGCAGGACAACGATTTTTGTTTTGGAGCTCATGGTTTGGTCCTTTGGATGGGTTTTGTATAGCTTATGAGAGAAGGTCAGCAGATATTCTTTCGGCCATTTAAAAAGGGAAGAAAATAAAAGCCCCCGCCAACATACCCTTAGTGGGTATCTGGGGGGGGGGATTGCAGAAAATCAGGACGTCCAATGGCAGATGCAAGAATGTCCGTGAAGTTTTTAACGGCTGGATTGTTATTATCGCGGAGCCAGGCGGCCACAAATTTCCTGACCCGGTAGGGAGGGGAGGTATCCAGGGTACATAAGTCCTTTGGAAGATAGGGGACAACAAACTGGGGAACAATGGAGATCCCCAGCCCTGCACGGGTCATCAGGAGTTTTGTGTTGTAGGAATTGACCCGGTAAAACCGGCGGAAGGTGAACCCGTGGGGAATGTAATTGCGGCGGATCTGCTCGTCGGTTCCATCGTTCATGGTGATAAAGCATTCTTTTGAAAATTCGCTCAGACGAATGCTGCCCCCGGATGCGAGAGGATGTTTCTGGCTGCAGATAAATCTCCATGGCTGTTCGTCGAGAACAATGTATTCCGCATTGGGAATCTGCTGCAGATACTGATCGGTGCTGATAATGATATCGATCAGGTGATCGTTCAGATGTTCAGCCAATGCCTTATATAAAAACTGAGAACAGATAATATCCGCTTTTGGGAAAACGGACGCATATTGTGACAGCACGTTATGAAGGATTAAATGCTCATAGACGCCAATACCAAGTTTCAGAGAGCTTTCAAAACCATTGGCCACATTTTGGGTATGGTAGACAGCGTCTGCATATGCTTCCAGAAGGACGCCCGAACGGCTTAAAAATTCAATGCCGGCGGGGGTCAGCTCCACCTGGCGGTTATCCCGGTAGAACAGCGCGGCTCCCAGCTCATTTTCCAGGCTGTTGATTTTTTTGCTCATGGCGGTCTGGGTAATATGGCATTCTCTGGCCGCTTTTGTAAAATTCAGGCAGCGCGCCACAGAAACAAAACACCGAATTGTCGAAATATCCATATTTACCTCCCATTACAGCGAAAAATCAAGTCTTTTTGGTAATCATGCAATAACTTGTTTTCGTTATACAATAATTTGTCAATATTATATAATAGATGCATGAGTTAAAGAAAAATTTTATACAAAACTCACACAACAATTTGCAATTGCTTTTATTATAAACGAAAAAGATTTACATTTCAATCTTTTCATAAATCATTTAGCGGGGAGGATTTTTATCATGAAGACATACCGGATACGCGAAATGAGCTGGGTCGAATTTGACCAGCGGCGTAAAGAAACAAAAACCGTCATTATTCCCACAGGAGCCTGTGAGATCTACGGCCCTCATCTTCCCATGGGATCCGATGGCTTTGCAGCAGAAGCTGTGGCGGAACGGGTCGCGGAGCGGACGGGAGCGCTGATCGCGCCGATGACAGAAATTGCCGATTCCGGAGCCCTGTTGGATTATCCGGGAACCATCACTGTTTCCACTCCTCTTTATCGCATGTGGATGGCAGAGCTGATTGACAATCTGATTGGCTACGGGTTTAAAAATCTGCTGTTTATCAGCGGACATGCCACCAATGTGGGAATTATCACATCCCTGATGATTGAACGGCAGAGAACCAAGGGCGTCAACTGGGCGCAGATCGACTGGTGGCGGTTTACGGCAGAGCATGGGGATGATATTTTTGACTGCAAGGGAAGAATGGCCCATGGACATGCCAGTGAGTGCGGTACTTCGGTGATGCTCTATCTGAAGCCGGAGCTGGTTCATATGGAAAGAGCCACCTGTGTCGCTCCGCCGCCGGAAACGGCCGATTATCCGGATATTATTCACTTTGTACCCATGGCAGCGAAAACGCCGGACGCGACGGTGGGAGACGCTACCTGTGGAACAAGGGAAAAAGGAGAAAAAATTGTCAGCCGCTGTGTGGACCGGATAGTGGAATATATGAACGCCAAGTGGGAGCTGTAGAAGCCGGAAGCAGCAGCGAAAACTGCCCGAGAACAGCAGAAATTATACAGAAAGGAGCGGCCGCGTTTGCGGCGGGAAAGAGATGATTAGAAAATATCAGATCGGCGTAGTACAGATGGATACCAGAGACGATGTGGAGGCAAATTTAAAAGCAGCCTGCGAGTTTATCGATGAGGCGGCATCCAAGGGGGCCAAGCTGGTTTCCTTCCCGGAGGTCATGAACGTGATTAGCGAAAACCCGCCGGAACCGGAGGAAGTGCCCGGAGGAAGAACCATTTCCCTGATGGCTGAAAAGGCAAGGGAGCATGGCATTTATATTCACTGCGGCTCCATTGCGGAAATCAATCCGGACGGCGACCGCAAATACAACACCACCGCATTCTTAAATCCCAAGGGAGAGTGCATCGCAAAATACAGGAAGCTTCATACGTTTGATATTACCCTTCCGGATGGAACGGTGGCCAATGAATCGGAGCGGATCAAACCTGGCAGTGAGATTGTGACGGTGAACACCGAACTTGGATGCTTCGGACTTTCCATCTGCTATGATATCCGGTTCCCTGAACTGTACCGCTATATGGTTCTCCACGGGGCTCAGCTTCTTCTGACACCGGCCAATTTCACGACGCCCACAGGAAAGGATCACTGGGAAGCAATCCTTCGCTGCCGCGCCATTGAAAACAGCAGCTACGTAATTGCGGCGGCACAGATTGGAAAGAAGAAGGGCGTCAGCAATTCCTTCGGTTCCTCCATGGTGGTGGATCCCTGGGGAACGGTCATCAGCAGAGCAAGAGAGACGGCCTGCGTGATTATGGCAGACATCGATCTGGATTATCTGGATGATGTGCGCCGGAGAATGCCGGGACTGGTGAACCGCAGAAGCGACATCTATGACGTAATCAAAAAATAACAGGTTTGAGTTTGGCTTTTTAAGAAAGTCCAGATGAGGAGGATTTTAGTATGGAATGGACAAAGGAACTGGCCGAGCGTTTTTTAAAGACGGATCCGGCTACATACGGGCATTTTCTTGGGGTCAGCTTTATGAATCCCAGAATGAAGCCCATTAACAAGCACTCCAAGCTGGTGGGACCGGCATACACGGTAAAACTTCTGGGGAAGGATTCCTGTGCTCTTTATAAGGCGATTCAGGAAGCACCCAAGGGATGTGTTCTTGTCATTGACCACAGCGGAGATGAAGTGTTCGCCAGCGTCGGAGAGATGGTGGCAAGAAATGCCAAGGCCATGGGGATCGCGGGAATCGTAATCAACGGAATGGCGACGGATTCTCTCCATATAGAAGAAATGGATTTTCCGGTATTCAGCCTGGGAATTTCCGTAGCCACCACCAATGTCTGGGGCGTTTCCGGTGAATACAACATTCCGGTTAACTGTGCCGGAGCGGTGGTTCATCCCGGTGATATTGTATTCGGGGATGCAGACGGCGTTGTCGTGATCCAGCCGGAAGGATATGAGGAGATGCTGGTTCAGGCCGAAGCGGCGGCGGCCAGAGAAGTGGAAATGAGAAAGAAGTTTGCAGAAGGAATCCCGTCCTTAAAGAGCGTGGACAGGCTTCTGGAAGCGGATGTTCTGGGATTTATTGCGAAGAACAGGTAAATACAGCTTCATGCTGGATGCAATAAAAGAAAGAGGAGGATATGTTATGAGGAAACAACTGGTATTGGCCCTTTGTGCGGCAATGCTCCTGACGGCCTGCAGCAGTGGGGGAGGGGATGCAACCACCGCTGCAGCAGGAGCGGACACAACGGCTGCAGCCGGTGACTCCGCAGGGGAAACCACGGGAGAAACCACAGGAGAAGCAGCCCCCACAGGCGCGGCAGCCAGCAGCACAGGGAATGTAAAGGACACCATTGTCATTGCCAATGAAGCGGAGCCCACATCGCTGGATCCGGCCTGCGGAAACGGACTGAGCGTAAATCTGGTGGATAATCTGATTTATGACAGCCTGGTAGACCGGGATCAGGAGGGAAACATTCTTCCCAGACTGGCAACGGAGTGGGAATTTATCGATGACACCCACATTCAGTTCAAGCTGCGCGAGGATGTTGTCTTCTCCAACGGAAATCCGTTTACGGCTTCCGATGTTATCTTTTCTTTAAACAGGACGCTTGATGAACCGACGGCTCTTTCAACGATGGTATGGTATTCTCCGGATGAGTCCAGCGTTGTAGATGATCATACGGTAATTGTAGGAATGCATGAGCCTTATGCGGCAGCCCTTTATGTACTGGCCGGAGGCCGTACCTGGATTGGCGATGAGGAAACCATTACAGAAATGGGAGCAGACGCCCATGCCAGAATGCCGGTAGGTACCGGTCCTTATAAGCTGACGGAATGGGTATCCGGTTCCAGCTTAAGCCTGACAGCCAATGAAAATTACTGGGGTGAGCAGCCTGCAACACCCAATGTACGGATTAACGTCATTGCCGAGCCAAACAACCGTGTTATCGCCCTGGAGACAGGAGAAGCCGATCAGGCTCTGTACGTAAGCGGAAGCGATATTGACCGCGTCAATGCCATCGACGGCTACCGGATTGAGCAGGGACCGTCTGAGAAGTATTATCTGATCACCATGGCCATGGACTGCGAAAAGCTTTCCGATATTCGTGTCCGTCAGGCATTGTGCTATGCACTTGATAAAAATGCCCTGGTAGCCGGTTCCTTCGACGGCGGTGCTCATGTCCTGAATGGCTACTATCCGTCCATGGTAGAAGGATTCAAAGACTTCGGCGAGTGGGAATATGATCCGCAGAAGGCAACGGAACTGTTAAATGAGGCAGGAGCCACCGGACTGGAGCTGGAGCTTCATATCCTTCCGGGAACAGAATATCAGAGAATGGCTCAGATTGTACAGGCATACTGGGAAGCAGTAGGAATCAAGGTCAATATTGAGCAGAGTGCTTTGGCTACCCGTGAAGCCCAGGGCCCGTGGGAGACTTCCATCCGTATCGCAACGGCAGATGAGATTTCCAACATTCTGATTATCTACGAGAAGGAGTTCGGCTCCCGTCTGGCTCCCAATGATGACCATCTGGATTCCATGCTGAAAGAGTTAAAGACCATCTATGATACAGATGAGAGACTGGCTCTGGAGGAAGAAATTCAGGATTATCTGGATGAGATTCGCTTCTCCATTCCGTTTGCCGAGGTTGATACCATCTATGGCGTCAGCGACAAGATCGAGAATTATGTATATGATCGCCGCATCGACAGACAGAACATTGTTGACTGGGTTGTTTATGAATAATTGACTGAGGTGTACATCCGGGGTGGGAACCGGGCCGGTGCCTGATTCCCGCCCCTTTCGTAATGAAAAGGTTCCGGGGCTTCTTCCCGATGAAAATTTTCACGGTCAGTTTTAAACTTGGAGGTGAATTCATGATTAAATTCATTATCCGCCGTCTCCTGATGATGATACCAATCATGCTGGGCGTGGTACTTCTGGTATTCAGCATGCTGTACTTTTCGCCGGGAGAACCGGCGAGATACATCCTGGGCGATATGGCGACGGAAGAAGATGTTGAGTTATTTAATGAAGAAAACGGGCTGAACGATCCGTTTCTTGTCCGGTATGTCAATTATGTTCTTGACGCACTGCACGGAGATCTTGGTACCTCTTATACCACAAAGCAGCCGGTTCTCGGGGAGATTCTCGAGCGGTTCCCGACAACTTTTAAACTGACGCTGCTCAGCACTTTTGTCTCGGTGGTGATTGGAATTACCCTTGGAATTATTTCCGCGGTGAAACAGTATTCCGTCTGGGACAACATTGTCCGGGTTGTGGCCATGATTGGCGTATCCATGCCGAACTTCTGGCTGGGACTTCTGCTGATCCTGTTTTTCTCCGTAAACCTGGGTGTTCTTCCAGCATCAGGAATTGCCACCTGGCAGTCCTGGATCCTTCCGTCCGTGGCCATCGGCTGTTCCTCAGCTGCCGGTATTATGCGAATGACCCGATCCAGCATGCTGGAGGCCATCCGTCAGGATTATATCCGTACAGCAAGGGCCAAGGGACAGAAGGAAATGGTTATCATCTGCGTTCATGCCTTAAGAAACGCAATCATTCCGGTTATGACTCTGGTTGGCATCAACTTCAGCCGTATGTTAGGAGGTTCCTCCATCAGTGAAATCGTATTCGCCATTCCCGGACTGGGAAATTTGATTATCAGCGCCATCAATGTAAAGAATGCTCCGCTGGTACAGGGAGGTATCCTGTTTATCGCTGTGGTTATGGCGTTCTGCAACCTGGTGATCGATGTGCTGTATGCCTATGTGGATCCGCGGATCCGGTCTCAGTATGTAAAAGCAAAATCGAAAAAGGCAGTCAACGCAGCAGTAAAGAAGGAAGGTGTATAGGATGAGTGATGTAAAAAACAAGGCGGCAATGAAAAACACGGATGATCTGGGTGATTTTTCCATTTCCAGCAGAGGTATGACAAAGGACATCATCAAACGCTTTCTGCGCAACAAAACAGCGGTTGTAGGACTGGTGATCATTGTTGTCCTGGCCGTCTGCGCCCTGTTCCCGGCACAGATTTCCGATCCGGATTATCAGACGCTTCATCTGGACAACGCATTTGCCCTTCCTTCCGCAGAACATATTTTAGGAACGGATGAACTGGGGCGTGACATGTTTACCAGAATCATCTGGGGGTGCCGTACGTCTCTGACCATCGGACTGACATCGGTGGCAGGCGCCTGCATCGTTGGCGTCACCATCGGCTGTGTGGCCGGTTTCTACAGCGGCGTTGTGGACAATGTACTGATGAGACTCATTGATATTCTGATGGCTGTTCCCAACCTGCTTCTGGGAATTTCTGTTGTGGCTGCCCTTGGAAGCTCCATTTCCAACCTGATTATAGCCATCGGACTTGGAAGCATATCCGCCTTTGCCCGTGTGGCCCGTTCTGCCGTCATTACGGTTCGGGGACAGGAGTACATCGAGGCGGCCAGGGCGACGGGAGCAGGAGACATCCGGTTAATGGTTAAATATGTGCTTCCCAATGCACTTGCACCGATTATCGT
The DNA here is from genome assembly GCA_018712915.1 of Candidatus Copromonas faecavium (nom. illeg.). GTDB lineage: Bacteria > Bacillota > Clostridia > Lachnospirales > Lachnospiraceae > Copromonas > Copromonas faecavium. The sequence continues at coordinate 22,349 of DVGC01000015.1, forward strand.
TCAGGTGTCCATGGGTCTTGCAACGGCAATTCTGAATATTTCCGGTTTAAGCTTCATCGGCCTTGGTGTTCCGGCTCCGACTCCCGAATGGGGTTCCATGCTTTCCACCGGAAGAAGCTATATGCGTGATTACTGGCATGTCATCACATTTCCGGGCATCGCTATTATGCTGACAGTGTTTGCGTTCAACCTGTTTGGAGACGGCCTTCGCGATGCACTTGATCCAAGATTAAAGCAGTAAGGAGGCTACCTATGTCCGAGAATCTGTTAGAAGTTAAGGATTTGTCCATTCACTATACGGTCGATAAATCGGTGGTGAAGGCAGTAAATAATATTTCATTTTCCATTAAAAAGGGAGAGGCCCTGGGGCTGGTTGGAGAAACCGGTGCGGGAAAGACCACGGCGGCCCTGGGAATCATGCGCCTTGTTCCCTCACCTCCCGGAAAAATTGTATCCGGAGAGGTTTACTATAATGGAGAAAACCTGTTTAAAAAGTCTGAGGCGGAAATGAGAAGGATCCGCGGAGGAGAAATCTCCATGATTTTCCAGAATCCCATGACCGCGTTAAATCCGGTGCTCACAGTGGGAGAGCAGATTGCCGAGGTCATCCAGCTTCACAGCGAGAAGAAGATGTCCAAGGCGGAAGCGCTGATTAAGGCGACGGAAATGATGGAGATGGTAAATATTGAGGGACGCCGTCATTCCGAGTTCCCTCACCAGTTTTCCGGCGGAATGCGTCAGAGAATCGTGATTGCCATTGCCCTTGCCTGCAATCCGCATCTGCTTCTGGCAGACGAGCCGACAACGGCCCTGGATGTGACCATTCAGGAGCAGGTGCTGGATCTGATTGAAAATCTGCGGCACAAGCTGGGAACCTCATTGCTTCTGATAACCCATGACCTGGGTGTGGTGGCGGAGATCTGCGACCGGGTGGCTGTCGTGTACGCGGGCGATATTGTGGAAAGCGGTTCCCTGGAGCAGATTTATAATGATACCAGACATCCCTATACCATTGGACTTTTCGGTTCCCTTCCGGATTTCAGCCATAAGGTCCACCGGTTAAAGCCGATTTCCGGCATGATGCCGGATCCATCTCAGCTGCCGGACGGCTGTGCCTTCGCGCCCAGGTGTCCTCATGCGACGGATGCATGCCGGAAGGGCATCATTCCCAAAGTGGAAGTGGCGCCAGGACATGTGGTGAAATGTATCATGGCGAAAGGAGGGGTATAAGCGTGGATAATATTCTGGAAGTAAAACATTTAAAGAAGTATTTCAACGCTTCCGGCGGCCAGCTGCATGCCGTTGATGACGTATCCTTTACCATAGAACGGGGAAAAACCCTGGGGGTTGTGGGAGAATCGGGATGCGGAAAATCAACTCTGGGACGGACAATCATTCATCTTTACGAGCCAACCTCCGGTGAAATTTCCTTTGACGGGAAAGATATTACCAAGTTAAACCGTACGGAAGTGAAAAATCTCCGGGAAGATATTCAGATGATCTTTCAGGATCCTTTTGCATCCCTGAATCCCAGAATGTCTGTGGGACAGCTGATTGCGGAGCCTCTTCTGATTTACCATAAGTTAAAAGGAAGGGATCTGGACCGGAAGGTGGCCCAGCTGATGGATACGGTGGGACTGGCCAGACGTCTTTCCAATTCCTATCCTCATGAGCTGGACGGCGGACGGTGCCAGCGAATCGGCGTGGCCCGGGCCCTTGCGTTAAATCCCAAGTTCATTGTCTGCGATGAGCCTGTTTCTTCCCTGGATGTTTCCATCCAGGCCCAGGTCATTAACCTGATGCAGGATCTGCAGGAGGAATTTGGACTGACTTATATGTTCATCACCCATAATATGGCCGTGGTACGGCATATGTCGGATACAATTATGGTCATGTACCTGGGTATGATGGTGGAATTTGCCGATTCGGAGGAGATGTTCCATCACAGGCTTCATCCGTATACTCAGGCCCTTTTATCGGCTGTTCCGATTCCTGTGGTGCAGGAAAAGAAGGAGCGGAAGCTGATTAAGGGTGAGATCACATCTCCCATCGAGCCTCCGGATGAGTGCCGGTTTGCAAAGCGGTGCCCCTATGCCAAGGACATCTGTTTTGCAAAGACGCCGGAAGCGGAGGAGGTTCTTCCGGGACACTTTGTCGCCTGCCACAGAGCGAGGGAATTAAACGGTCTGTAGGACGTAAAAAGAAAAAGCTTTTTTATCTGATAAATTCATATATTTCTATACTCTGCTCTCACGTCATCTGCCCGCCGGAAAAAGCGTTTGCTTTCTCCGGCGGGCAGCGCTGTAGGAACGAATGGTTTTTCGTGTTTGGTTTCTGACAAATAGACAACCATCCGGAATCGTGATATGATGTATTCTGATTGGATTTGACTTCAAGTTTCCGTGGTCAGGCAGCGGGAAACAGAGGAAAATGGAAATACGAAGACGGGAGGGACAAGCATGCTGTTTGCCGGAAAGAACAGGGAAAAAGGACGGTTAGAGGAAAGTGGAACGGAACAGGACACAGGGAGGGAAATGGGAAAGCGAACCGATCACGCAATGAAAAAGGTGAGAAAAGGCGGGATTGCCTGCAGTGTTATTCTTCTTTTATGCTCATTGCTTTTTTTAACGGCATCGGTTTATGGCTTGTTTAGAGCCAGGGAGGAAACCAGGTTTCTTCAGACCAATGGGGAAGCGTTCGACCCGTTTTCCGGGGATGAGGAAGATGAAGCAGAAGTTCCTCTGAAATTTCTGACAGCCCAGGGTCTGACCTATGAATTTGCCGAGGACTTTAAGGGAACGGACCGGTACTATTTTGCATTTACGGAAACCGGAGAAATCCGTGTCGTGATTATAAATGGAGAGCTGCCGGTACAATGTCAGGAGCTGGTGGATTTTCTGTTCCGCGAAGGACCTGGAAGCACACCGGAACCGGTGGTTCTTTCCGGAATGGCAGAGCCTATGGGGAAGGATATCCGCCAGTATGGGAGGGATGCGCTTTCCTATTTGCTGGGACAGACGTCGATGACGGAGGAAGAATTTTCCACAATTGTGGGAGATATGTGCCTGGATACTACCAGGCTGCCGGTGGCTGGGCAGGTGTTCCGGCTTTCTCTGGCGCTTCTTCTTACGGCGGTGATTTTATTTGCGGCCGGAATCAGTCTTTTTACCCGGCAGATGAGCCGGATAGGTCAGAGCCGGGAGCTCAGCTTGGGAGAAGCACAGCCGGAACCGGAAACAGGACAGAAGAGCTTCGGGGAAGAGCAGGCGGAATGGAACAGAGCACAGATGAAAGCAGAAGAAGTGCAGGCTGAACGGAGCGAAGAGCTGGAGAAGCCAGGAGCAGGACAGGCAGAACCGGAAGAACAGCGGACAGAACAGGAAATCCGGGCAGAGGCCGGGGACCGAAACAGAGAAGAGAAAGGTATGGGAGCGGGCCGCTTCCTGTGCGGCATCCTGGGAGCTTTCCTGGGAGCATTGTGCGGTGCCGTTTTGTGGCTTCTGGTAAGTGCTTTTGGAATCATTGCGGGGCTTGCCGGCTTTGTTATGCTGCGCCTGACTCTGCTGGGGTACGAAAAGTGTTCCGGAAAGCTGGATAAAAAAGGAGCGGTGATTTGCCTCCTTCTGACGGCCATCATGATTCCGGCAGCCGATTTGCTGGATTATTGGCTCGCCCTTTGCCGGGTCTATTTAAGCTATGATTTCAGTCCGGACACGATAGCTTTCGTGGCGGCCAATTTCGGAACGCTGATGACGGAATTTGGCGCCTGGAGCGGCTTTGTGAGAGATCTGATTGTGGGACTTGTTCTCTCTGTCCTTGCCAGCTGGAATCTGATTCTGGCAGTTTTAAGGCGGAAGAAAACGGCAGCGAATCAGTAGAACGGCAGAAAGGAAGGAAAGGAATGTCTCTCAGACTGATCATCGGGGGCTCGGGAGCTGGAAAGACGGAGTTCCTTTATAAAAAAATCATCAAACAGTCCATGAACGAGCCGGAACAGCGGTTTTTTATCCTGGTTCCGGAACAGGCCACCATGCAGGCTCAGAAGGAGATTGTCCGCCTCCATCCCCGCCATGGTACCATGAACATCGATATTGTCAGCTTTGACCGGCTGGCTTACCGGATTTTTTCTGAGCTGTCCCTGCCTCAGCCGGAGGTCCTGGATGATACGGGAAAGACCATGATACTGAGAAAACTGGCGGGTGAAAAGCGGTCGGAGCTGGTTTTGTTTTCCGGGCAGTTAAACCGTCCCGGCTTTATTGATGAAATGAAATCCATGCTTTCCGAGCTTTATCAGTATGGGGCGACGCCGGACATGCTGAAGGAGCAGGCAAAAAAGGAAGGCGTAAGCAGGGTTTTGGCGGCCAAGCTTTCTGACATGGAAGTGGTATTCCGCGCATTCCGGGAGTTTACGAAGGAACGATATATTACCATGGAGGAGCTTCTGGATGTTCTTTGCCGGGTGGCCGGCCGTTCCAAGCTGCTGAAAGGCTGCACGCTGGCCCTGGACGGCTACACCGGTTTTACGCCGGTTCAGTATCGGCTGATTGAAATTCTTTTAAAGCTCTGCCGCAGGATGTATGTGACGGTGACGGCGACGGAGGCGTCTATGGTGTACGGGTCCGGGGACCAAACTGATCTGTTTGATATGAGCCGTACCATGACGGCCAAACTGAGAGAGTTAGCCATCCGCCAGGGAGTGGAGATCACTGAAGACATTGCATTTCCGGAACGCCCGCTGGTCCGGTTTCGGAAAAGCCCGGCGTTGGATGCGCTGGAACAGACTTTTTTCCGTTATCCTTACCGGCCGTTTTCAGGAGGGACTGACAGCTTAAGTCTGATTCAGGCAGAGACGCCGGCTGCCGAGGTGGGGATTGTGGCCAACTGCATCCTCCAGCTGGTAAAAAAGGAAGGCTGCCGGTACCGGGAGATTGCCCTGGTCTGCGGGGATTTGCCCGGATACGGGAAAGAAATTGCCCGTCAGTTTGAGGAAAACGGAATCCCCCTGTTTCTGGACCAGAAGCGGGACGTGTCGGAGAATCCGTTTATCCGCCTGGTTACCTGTATTCCGGAATTGCTCTGGAAGGGATTTGATTATGAAACCATGCTCCGCTATCTGCGAACAGGACTGGTGACAGAAGAACGGGAATGGATTGACCGCCTGGATTTATATGTGCGTGCGCTGGGAATCCGCGGATTTTCCAGATGGAGTGAGCCGTGGGAACGTACTTTTGAAGGCGGCGGACGGCTGAATCTGAAGGAATTGAATGAATTTAAGGAGAGCGTCCTTCTTCCGCTCCGGGTTCTTAAGGAGAAGGCCGGAGAGCGGGGGGCCACGGTCGGCACCATCACCATGGCGATCACGGAGCTTTTGGAGACTCTGGAAGTGGAGAAGAAGCTAAAGGAGAGAAGCCTGGCGTTTACCAGGGCCGGAATGGACTGGGAGGCACGGGAATACGGGGAAATTTACGGTCTGGTCATGGATTTGTTTTCCAGACTTTTTCATCTTCTGGGAGAGGAACCGGTGTCAAAACGGGAGTACCTGGAAATTTTAAAGGCGGGACTTTCGGAGCTTTCCGTGGGAATGATTCCCGCCAGCGCGGACCGGGTGGTAGCGGGTGATTTGCGCCGTACCAGGCTCGATCATATCCGGGCTCTGTTTTTCCTTGGAGTCAATGAAGGGGTGGTTCCCGGCGATTCCCATAAAAATGGCCTTCTGACCGAGCAGGAAAGGGAGCTGCTAAAGGAACATGAGATGGAGCTGGCGCCGACGGCCAGGGAAGAGGGGTTCATGGAGCGGTTTTATCTGTATCTGATGATGACGAAACCGTCGGAGAAACTATGCCTGTCGTGGGCATCCTTATCGGCAGATGGAAAAACCATGCGCCCTTCCAGCCTCATTATGACCATGAAAAAGCGGTTCCCGGATATTCCGGTTTTAAACGGGGAGGCGTGCGTGGACCGGGAAATCAACCGGTGTGCCGCGAAGAAGGCGGTGATCCGCTGGCTGGAGGAGCCGGAAATGCTGATGCGGGAAGTCGGTTCGGAACATGATAAAAACGGGGAGGAGAATGCATCTTCCCGGACAGGCACAGCCCCCGGGGCTCTGTACCGATGGCTTTCCAATGAGGGAGGACAGCGGGAGGCCATGGAGCAGCTGGCAAAGGCATGTACGTACTCCTATCAGGACCGGGGAATCGGCCGGGAGGCGGCCAGGGAGCTTTATGGTATGGTATTAAACGGCAGCGTTACCAGGATGGAGGGGTATGCGTCCTGTGCCTATGCCCATTTTCTAAATCATGGCCTGGAACTGAAAAAACGGCAGGAGTATGAGCTGGATCTGTCCGATATGGGAAATCTGTTCCACCGGACCATTGACCTGTTCTTTCAGGAAGTGCGGTCATCCGGCGGAGATTTTACGTCCATCGGGGAAACGGAACGGAAACGGCTGGTCCGTGCCTGCGTGGAACAGGTGGCAGGCGAATACCGGAATACGATTATGAAAAGCTCGGCGAGAAATGCTTATCTGGAAAAAAAGGTGGAGCGGATTGCAGACCGGACCATCCGTGCCCTGATTTATCAGCTGAAAAAGGGAGATTTTGTACCGGAGGCCTTCGAGGTGGACGTCAGCTCCCGGATTCCTCTGCGGGGTGGCCATGCTCTGAATTTACGGGGGCGCATCGACCGGATGGATGTCCTGGAGGAAAAGGACAAAATTTATGTAAAAATCATGGATTATAAATCCGGAAGCACGTCCTTTGACCTGTCCCTTCTTTATCATGGCCTTCAGCTCCAGCTGGTGGTGTACATGGATGCGGCGCTGGCGATGGAGCAGCGGCGTCACCCGGGAAAGGAGGCAGTTCCCGCCGGAATCTTTTATTATCATATTGATGATCCGGTTCTGGAGCGGAAAGAAGAGATGACCGATGAAGAGATCGAGGCAGGGATTCAGAAAAAACTGCGGATGAATGGACTTGTCAACAGCAGCCTGGAGGTGATCCGGCACATGGACCGGGAAATTGAAAAGGAGTCAGATGTCATTCCGGTCGCCATGAAGGACGGCCTGATTCAGGAGGCCAAATCCTCCGTGGCCGGAGGCGAACGGTTTTCCCACCTGACGGCGTTCGTGCGCCGCAGACTGGAGCAGATGGGGGAGGAGATTCTGGATGGGACGGTTTCTGTTTCTCCCTATAAGCAGGGAAGCCGGACGGCCTGCGATTACTGCCCTTATCACAGCGTGTGCGGGTTTGAGTTAAAGACAGACGGATTCGGATTCCGGCGTTTCCGCCCGATGACAGCCGAGGAAATCTGGAAAGAGATCGAGGCGAAAGAGGATGAGCCGGAAGAAGCGGCAGAAAAAGAAAACAAAAAAGAAGCAGAGAAAGAGAACGAAAAAGCGAAAGAAAAAGGAACGGAAGAAGAGACAGAAAAAGCGAAAGAAAAAGAAACAGAAAAAGCAGAAGAGAAGACGGGAATGAAAGAAAAGGGAAGGACAGGCGGCAAAAAGAAACCGGGAATGACGGAAGGAGGGGAAGCGGATGGCGGCCATGACATGGACGAAGGAACAGCAGGAGGTCATTGAGACCAGAGGCTGCAGCCTTCTGGTATCGGCGGCGGCCGGCAGCGGAAAGACGGCGGTTCTGGTGGAACGGATCATCCGGATGATTACGGATGAGGCACATCCTGTGGACATGGACCGCCTTCTGGTGATGACCTTTACCAATGCGGCGGCGGCGGAAATGCGGGAACGAATCGGTGATGCTCTGGAAAAACGGCTGGAAGAGAATCCGGGGGATAAGAACCTGGAACGCCAGTCCATGCTTCTTACGCATGCAAAAATCACCACCATCGACAGCTTCTGCCTGGGACTTTTGCGGGAACACTTTCATGAGCTTTCCATCGACCCCGGATTCCGGGTGGCGGACGAGGGCGAGCTTCTGCTCCTTCAGGCAGACGTGATGAAGGAGCTTCTGGAAGCGGCCTATGAAAAGGCGGATCCGGAGTTCCTTCATTTTGTGGACTGCTATGCGTCAGGCCGGACGGACGGAGGGCTGGAGGATTATATCCTACAGGTCTGGAGGTTTGCCCAGAGCAATCCCTGGCCAAAGGAGTGGATGGAGGCCTGCCGAAAGGAGCTTTCAGAAAGCACCCTTGGGACGGATGAGGGATTTGAACAGACGGAATGGATGAAGTTTCTGATTCATGATGTCCATGTACAGGCGGAGGAATGGAGGGAGCAGCTTTCCCAGGCGGCGGAAATTGCCGGGGAGGAGGATGGTCCACAGGGATACCTTCCGATGCTGATGGAGGATATCCGTGCCATGGAGCAGCTGATGGAGGCAGAAACCTACCGGGATATCTGCCGGTGTCTGGAAGCGCCCATGTTCGGTCGTCTGGCAGCAGCCAGAAAGAAGGAGATTGATCCGGAGAAAAAAGAACTGGCAGCGGCACTGAGAAACCAGGCCAAGGACGGCGTTAAAAAGATGAAGGCCCTTTATCTTCCTGCCTCCCCCGAGGCGATTTTTTCTGATATGGCAGAGGCGGCCGGCCCGGTTCTGGTGCTTCTTCATCTGGCGGAGGAGTTCTCCAGGCGGTTTCAGGAGGCCAAGGAAGAGAAAAATCTGGTGGATTTTAATGATCTGGAGCATTTTGCACTGAAAATTCTTACGGGGGGCAGCGCAGATCATGCCCCGGGCCCGGCGGCAGATGAGCTGGCGTCTTTTTATGAGGAAATCCTGGTGGACGAGTATCAGGACAGCAACCAGGTTCAGGAGGCGCTGATTCAATGTATCTCCAGGGAACGGTTCGGCACGCCCAACGTGTTCATGGTAGGAGACGTCAAGCAGAGTATCTATAAATTCCGTCTGGCCAAGCCAGAGCTGTTTATGGAAAAATATGAATCTTATTCTGTGGGAGAGGGAAGTCACAGAAAGATTGAGCTTCATAAAAATTTCCGCAGCCGTCCGCAGGTACTGGAAAGTATTAACGGAGTTTTCTACCGGATTATGACGAAGCCTCTGGGAAGCATCCGCTACACGGAGGACGCGGCCCTTTATCCCGGCGCAGATTTCCCTCCGCTTCAGAAGGAAGTGTGGGGAAAAACAGAGCTTTTGCTGTTAAATACAGGCGACAGCCTGTTCCAGTCCATGGATGAGGACCGGGCCGATTATACGGCGAAAGAGGCAGAGGCCAGGCTTATCGGGATGAAGATCCGGGAGCTGACCGATCCGGAAACGGGGATGAAAATCTGGAACGGAAAAACGGGGGAGTATGAGCCACTGCGAAAAAAGGATGTTGTGATTTTACTGCGCAGCTTAAGCGGATGGACAGAGGAATTTTTAAGTGTCCTCGGCTCCATGGGAATCGAGGCCTGTGCCGACTCCAGAACCGGTTATTTTACGGCGGTGGAAGTAGAAACGGTATTAAATCTCCTGGCTGTCATCGATAACCCCTGTCAGGACATTCCGCTGTGCGGCGTGCTCCGTTCCCCCATCGGCGGCCTTACAGACCGGGAACTGGCGGTGATGATGGCGGCATATAAAAAGAATCCGGAAAAGGGCCAGGATACCGGTTTTTACGGAGCCGTCAAGAGCTATCTGGAGCGGGGCGATGACACGGGAAACGATGAAATTTACCGGAAGCTTTCTTCCTTTATGGAGCTCCTTCGGGAACTGCGCAGGGAAGCGGAATATCTCCCGGTTTACTGGCTTTTGTACCGGATTTTTGAGAAAACCGGATATTATGATTATGTATCAGTGATGCCGGCAGGCCGCGTGCGGCAGGCTAATCTTGATATGCTGGTGGAGAAGGCGGCAGCTTTTTCCAAGACCAGCTATCAGGGCCTTTTTGACTTTATCCGATATATTGAGAAGCTGAAGAAATACAACACGGATTTCGGAGAGGCCAGAGGGCTGGGAGATGAGGATGATGTGGTTCGTCTGATGAGCATTCACAAAAGCAAAGGACTGGAATTTCCCGTGGTGTTCTTGGCCGGAGGAGGAAAGGCCTTCAACCGGCAGGATACCAGAGGAAAAATCCTGATTGATGAAACCCTTGGTGTGGCTGCCGATTACTTCGATCCCCAGAAACGGGTGAAGGCGGTGACGTTAAAAAAGAATGTTCTGGGAAGAAGACTGGGCCTGGAAAGCCTGGGAGAGGAACTGAGGATCCTGTATGTGGCCATGACCAGGGCAAAAGAAAAGCTGATTATCACGGCGGCGGATCGCTACCTGGAAAACCGGCTGGAAAAATGGGGCAGGCTTTCTTTGTCAGGAGGAAAGGAACAGGGACTTCCCTTTACGGTGTTAAGTTCGGCCTCCTCTTACCTGGACTGGCTTCTTATGGCAGCAGGAGACGATAAGAAATTGCTGGACATCAGGGAGGTTCCTGTGGCCAGGCTTTTATGGGAGGAGGAACGAAACCAGCTGGAAAAGTCGTCGGTGGGAGCTTTCCTTCAGACGCTGCGTTCCGAAACGGGGGCGAAGGTCTCCGACCTGATTGCAAAGGCTTATCCTCATGAGGCGGATGTATCCCTGCACGTAAAAATGTCCGTATCAGAGCTAAAGGAGCGGGGGCAGTTTACGGATGACGGGGAAAGTGATTTTCTGCCCACTCTGCCTGATTTTATGAAAGAGGGGCAACAGACGCCAAAGGACGGCGCGGCCGGAGGCGTGTTCCGCGGAACGGCCTATCACCGGATTCTGGAGCTTCTTTCTTTCCGGAATGTCCAGACGGACACGGATTTGGAACAGGAAATGGAGCGGATACGTGGGGAGCAGATGATAGATGAGAAAGCATTTTCTGTGATTTCTCAGAAAACTCTGGAACAGTTTTTCCGCTCCGAAACGGCAAAACGGATGATCGAGGCCGACTGCTGCGGAAAGCTTCATAAGGAAAGTCAGTTTGTTATGGGGATTCCGGCATATGAGATGGATGAGGCCGATTCCGGGGAGCCGGTTCTGATTCAGGGAATCATCGACGCGTGGTTTGAAGAAGAGGATGGGGTCGTTCTTGTGGACTACAAGACGGACAGGATTCAGAAAGGACAGGAGGCGGTCCTTTTGGAACGGTACCGCCTCCAGATGATTTATTATGCCAGGGCACTGCTCCAGATTACCGGAAAGCGGGTCAAGGAAGCAATCATCTATTCTCTGGCTTTGCAGAAGGAAATTCCGGTGCCTATTCAGCCGCAAGAATGAGTTCCTTCGCGTAAGGAAGGGTTTCAATCCAGCGGCAGAAGGTGTGCCATTCCTCAAGCTTGTGTGCCTTTCTGGCAAAATAGATGTTAATCAGGGTTTCGTAGTTTAAGGTGCAGGTACGCATCTGGTTGTAGCTGGAGGGCAGCAGCTGAATCAGATCGTACCAGTCTTCCTTCTGTTTCCCCTGCTCCATGTACTTTTTGCGGATCTGTTCCAGCCGCTGGACGACGGTTTCCATAAACTCAAGCGTTTCCGGCGTCATGTGGTCATGGCTGAAATCATCCATCTCGAAGGGCTTGGAATGGATCTTATGCATGGTGCTGGTGGAATTGGCCACGGTGGCAATTTTATACGTATCATATTCCTTCCACCAGTAAATGGGGGCGGTAATATCGACGGATACGAAAATCTGCCGGACAAACTTGCGGTGATCGCTTCCTGCTTTCCTGAGGCGGACTGCCAGATCCAGATCATTGGGGCCCAGTCTGTAGTTTCCATCTTCGTCATAATAGCTGTCCATCCGGTTCCAGCTGTTCATGGGGTTTCTTGCGCCGCGGATGGCATTTTCCAGATTCATAACGCTTGTGCGTTCCAGTTTTATCATAAATGAAGTCTCCTCTCTGTGTGATCGGATGATCCTGTGCAGCATGGCCGGACGGGGCCTTTTCCGGCTCGGTTTGTCGTATGGGAGATATCGGATACCCGTATTCCCGCTGTCCCGGACGGCGGCTAGGAACATTATACACGGAAGAAAAATATAAGAAAAGTATTGACATTTCCCCATATTTGTTGGATAATAAAAACCAGATTCAAAAATCACAGGCAACAAAGAAAGGAATGTGCAGTCAGTATGGACAGCGACGGCAGTAGCGACACTGACCCGAACTATTTGAATAAACACAATGTTTTACAGGCGCAGTCTGTCCTCAGAGAAGGATAAATCTGGGCCTGTTTTTCGTGTAAAAATTCAGTGTACTGCATCCCGGTGCGGATGTCCATGTAAACTTCCATGGACTGCGTTCTGTCCTGAGAATTTCATGGAGAAATTCCTGCACTGCACTCCGATCGGAAAAGCCGGAGAATCATTATTGAAAAAAGGAAGGTAAGAAAAAAGAATTTTATGGACCAATCAGTTTTACTCATGATTTTGTTTCAAATTGTGCTGATTATGCTGAACGCGATTTTCGCCAGTGCGGAAATTGCCGTGATTTCCATGAACGACATGCGGCTTGCCAAGCTGGTGGAGGAAGGGAATAAGAGGGCGGCCAAACTGGCGGATTTAACGGCTCAGTCCTCCAAGTTTCTCTCCACAATACAGGTAGCCATCACTCTGTCCGGATTCCTGGGCAGTGCATTTGCGGCCGACAACTTTTCCGGATACCTGGTGGAAGGATTTAAGGCTCTTGGAATCCGCGGGCCGGAATCCGTGATGAATACGGTGGCGGTTGCCCTGATTACGGTGATTCTATCCTACTTCACCCTGATTTTTGGTGAGCTGGTGCCTAAACGGATTGCCATGAGAAAGGCAGAACCGCTGGCTCTGGCTTTGGCAGGACTTCTCAGTGCCATTGCAAAACTGTTTGCTCCGATTGTATGGCTTTTAACTGTTTCGACCAACTCCATCCTCCGCCTGATTGGCATCGACCCGGATGCGGATGATGACGAAGTCAGCGAGGAGTCCATCCGGATGATGGTGGACGCCGGCAGCGAACAGGGAGCCATTGATATGGATGAAAAAGAGTTTATCCAGAATGTGTTTGAATTTGATGATCTGACGGCCAAGGACATTGCGGTTCACCGGACAGAGATTTGCTTTTTGTGGCTGGAGGACTCCATGGAAGTCTGGGAGGAAACCATTCACAGCAACCGCTATACTCGATATCCGGTCTGCGGAGAAACCAGCGATACGATCATCGGTATTTTAAATACCAAGGATTATTTCCGGCTGGAGGACAGAAGCCGGGAGTCGGTGCTGGCCAATGCCGTGAAGCCGGCCTACTTTATTCCGGAAAATATTAAAGCGGACGTTTTATTCAACAACATGCGCCGGAGCCGCAATACTATGGCTGTGGTGCTTGATGAATACGGCGGTGTCAGCGGAATTGTGACCATTAACGATCTTCTGGAGCAGCTGGTGGGTGAGCTGGTGGATGAACAGCCCGAGGAGGAGCAGGAGATTGAACGTTTAAACAGCGGCATCTGGAAGATTCACGGAAGTGCTCCCCTGGATGAGGTTTCCAAGGCGCTTGGCATAGAAATTGAGAGTGAGAACTATGATACGTTAAACGGCCTGATTATCGAGGCGCTGGGAAGAATCCCCAAGGACGGAAGCCAGTTTGAGGTGGATACGGCCGGACTTCGGATTCGGGTCATGGATGTGCAGGAGCATCAGGTGACGGCTGCCATTGTAAGTATCCTGCCTCCGGCTCAGAACGGGGAAAAGGAAGCGGCGGCAGGCGCTGAACAGTAGTTCTGCTGTCAGGCCGGCACAAAATACCGGACTTGTCCGTCAGCCTCATGACGAAAGCATATTAAGAGAACAGCATAGAGAAGAGGACATCAGTGAAACAGGATTACATTACATGTGTGGGCGGAGATGAAAGCCGTGCGGCCTTTCTGATTAAGGGAGATGAAAATATCCTTTATGACGCAGGCATGGCTTATTCCGCCGGGAAAATGATAGAAAACATAAAACGGGAGCTGAAAGGAGAACCGCTTCATGCGGTTCTTCTGTCGCACTCTCATTATGATCATATTTCCGGCCTTCCTTTTTTAAGAAAGGAATGGCCGGATTTAAAAGCTTACGGCAGCGTCAGGGCAAAGGAGATTATGGAAAAGCCCTCGGCAAGAAAGGTTATGCGGGAGCTGAGTGAGGCGGCTGCCAAAGGCGCCGGTCTTTCTCACGCGCCGGAATATGATGATGAGGATCTGCGGGTGGATGTTGTGGCTCATGAGGGAGATATTCTGACATTCGGGACCCGCCGGGTACAGGTGTATGAGACGCCGGGACATACCCGCTGCGCATTGTCATTTCTCGTGGATGAGGATGTCATTTTTGCCAGCGAAACGGTCGGTGTTACTCTGGGAGATGACTATATGCCCTGTTATCTGGTGGGATATCAGATGTCTCTGGATTCGTTAAAGAAGCTGAGAGCCTGCGGGGCAAAACGGATCTTCCTTACCCATGTGGGTATCCTGACCAGGGAAAATACGGAAGGTATTTCGGGACTGAAAAAATATGGGGAATTTTCTGCAGAGGCTGTCTGGAGCTATCTGGAGGATGAGATTCGCAGGACAAAAGAAGAAATTGTGGAAATCATTGAGCGCTGCCCGACCGAAGAAGAACGTCTGGATGCCATGGTGAAAAAATACCATAAAAATGTCAGTGAGGCAGAGCAGCCGGAGGCGGCTTTCCGGATCAACGCGGCGGCCACGCTGCAGGTGGTGGAACGGGAATGTTTGGAGCGGAAGACAGACTGGAGAGGAAAGGAGAGACGGCAATGAACCTGATTGCAGCGGTTGACAGAAATTGGGCCATCGGTAAGAAAGGACAGCTTCTTGTGTCCATTCCCGGGGATCAGCAGCTGTTTCGTCAGGAAACGGTGGGGAAGGTAATTGTGATGGGACGAAAGACTCTGGAAAGTCTTCCCGGCGGACAGCCTCTGAGCGGCAGGACCAATGTGGTCCTTACGAGAAATCCGGATTTTAGGAAAAAAGGATGCGAGATTTTTCACAGCCTGGAGGAAGCGCTGTCCTATCTGAAGCAGTTTGAAGATTCGGACATTTATGTGATTGGCGGAGCCGAAATTTATAAACAGTTTCTGCCCTGGTGCGATACGGCCCATGTAACCTGGATTGATTATGTTTATGAAGCGGACTGCTGGCTGCCCAACCTGGATCAGGACCCGGAGTGGGAGATAACGGCAGAAAGTGATGAGCAAACGTATTTCGATTTGTGCTATGAATTTCGCAGATATGAAAAAAAACGCACAGATTGGAAAAAAGAGTAAAAATCTTGGCGGGAATGGTGTTGCCATTGACGTTTGAAAATGGTAAACTAAAAGGTAGCAGAGAGCTTGCGAAACTATACAGGAGGTTAAAGGTGTTATGTATCCGATTTTAGAGGCAAAAATGCTGGCGGATAAGATTTATCTGATGGTGCTGAAGGCTCCGAGAATTTCCAAAAACTGCCAGCCTGGTGAATTTGTCATTGTTAAGATTGATGAGGAGGGGGAACGGATTCCTCTTACGATCTGTGATTATGACCGGGAAAAGGAAACCATTACGATTGTATTTCAGACGGTGGGCGCATCCACGGAGCGCATGGCCGGACTGAAGGCTGGAGATTCTTTCCGCGACGTGGTTGGCCCGCTGGGAAATCCGTCCGAATTTGTAAAGGAAGATCCGGAAGAGCTGAAGAAGAAAAAATATCTGTTTGTGGCCGGCGGCGTTGGTACGGCTCCCGTATATCCCCAGGTAAAGTGGATGAAGGAGCATGGAATTGAAGCCGACGTGATTATGGGTTCCAAGACCAAGGACCTTCTGATTCTTGAGGATGAGATGCGGGAAGTGGCCGGAAACCTGTATGTGACAACGGATGATGGTTCCTACTGCCGTAAGGGTATGGTAACGGAAGTGATTAAGGATCTGGTGGAGAACCAGGGAAAGAAATATGATGTCTGTGTTGCCATCGGCCCGATGATCATGATGAAATTCGTATGTCTTCTGACGAAAGAACTGGGCATCCCCACCATCGTCAGCCTGAACCCGATTATGGTAGACGGCACAGGAATGTGCGGCGCCTGCCGTGTAACAGTGGGAGATCAGGTGAAGTTCGCCTGTGTAGACGGTCCGGAATTTGACGGACATGCCGTAAACTTTGACGAGGCCATGAAGCGTCAGCAGATGTATAAGACCGAGGAGGGCAGAGCGCTCTTAAAGCTTCAGGAAGGCGCGACCCATCACGGCGGATGCGGCAACTGCAGCGACTGATTGAAAAAGGTATTTGTCGCAGTTCAGGAGATTCCAGGGGCTGGCTGCTGACCCCGGTATCGAAACATCTGATATATGGAGGAAATAGGCATGGACATGATGAAAAAAGTTCCTGTGAGAGAACAGGATCCGAAGGTGCGGGCCACAAATTTTGAAGAGGTCTGCTACGGATATAATGAAGAAGAAGCGGTAATGGAGGCGAGCCGCTGCTTAAACTGCAAAAACGCCCGCTGTGTAAACGGATGTCCCGTAAAAATTGATATTCCGGCATTTATCAGCCAGGTAAAAGAGAAAGATTACATTGGCGCAGCCAACACGATTGCGAAGTCCTCTGCTCTTCCGGCAGTCTGCGGCCGTGTCTGCCCGCAGGAGAGTCAGTGTGAAGGACAGTGTGTCCGCGGCATCAAGGGAGAGGCAGTTTCCATCGGAAAGCTGGAGCGTTTCGTTGCTGACTGGTCCAGAGAGCATGGATTCGTACCGGAAGCATCTGCTGAGAAGAAGGGCAAGAAGGTTGCCGTTATCGGTTCTGGCCCTGCAGGTCTTACCTGTGCAGGCGACCTGGCAAAGCTTGGCTATGATGTGACGATTTTTGAAGCCCTTCATGAGCCGGGCGGAGTGCTTACATATGGTATTCCGGAATTCCGTCTTCCCAAGCAGGCGGTTGTACAGCCGGAAATTGACAATGTAAGAAAACTCGGAGTTAAGATTGAGACCAACGTGATTATCGGAAAATCCGTGACCATCGACGAACTGATGGATGACGAGGGCTACTCTGCCGTCTTTATCGGTTCCGGTGCAGGACTTCCCAGATTCATGGGAATCCCGGGTGAGAATGCCAACGGTGTATTCTCCGCCAATGAGTATCTGACCAGAAGCAACCTGATGAAGGCGTTCCGCGAGGATTATGATACTCCGATTGCTGCAGGAAAGAAGGTTGTCGTTGTCGGCGGCGGAAACGTGGCCATGGACGCGGCAAGAACCGCCCTCCGTCTGGGAGCTGAGGTTCATGTGGTATACAGAAGAAGTGAGAAGGAGCTGCCTGCAAGAGCAGAGGAAGTTCATCACGCAAAAGAAGAGGGAATCATCTTCAACCTTCTGACCAATCCTGTGGAGATCCTGACCGACGAAAAGGGATGGGTGAAAGGCATGGTAGTCAGAAAGATGGAGCTGGGCGAGCCGGATGCATCCGGAAGAAGACGTCCGGTGGAAGTTGCCGGTTCCGACTTTACTATCGATGTGGATACGGTTATTATGGCTCTGGGAACTTCTCCCAACCCGTTGATTTCCTCTACTACCGACGGTCTGGAAACCAACAAGCATAAATGCATCGTTGCCAGTGAGGAAAACGGACAGACATCCAGAGAAGGCGTGTTTGCCGGCGGAGATGCGGTAACGGGAGCTGCGACGGTAATTCTGGCTATGGAGGCCGGAAGAGCTGGTGCCCGCGGAATCGACGAGTATCTGAGCGGGAAATAAGGGAAACAGAACCAAGAAACGCGAAAAACGTAAAAGATAAACCAATTGCGGCTGCCGCAGGATCTTTCCTGCGGCAGCTGTTTCGCAGGGAACCGACAAGAATTGAGGGGACGCGTATGAAACGGAATATTGATTTGCTGCATGAGCCGATTCTCCCGGCGCTGACGAGACTGGCCCTCCCGATTATGGCCACTTCCCTGGTGCAGATGGCATATAATCTGACAGATATGGCCTGGATTGGTCTGGTAGGAGCCGATGCGGTGGCGGCTGTAGGTTCTGCCAGCATGTATACCTGGTTTTCCCAGGGCGTCAGTAATCTGGCGAAGATGGGTGGACAGGTAAAGGTGGCCCATGCTCTGGGGCGGAAAGATGAACAGGAAGCTGCCGAATATGCTCAGGGAGCTCTCCAGATTGGAATCCTGTTCGCAGTTTTATTCGGAATCATCACCGTTACCTGCCGGAAAGGGCTGGTAGGTTTTTTTAACATGCAGGATCCGGAGATTATCCGGCAGGCGGAGATTTATCTTGCCATTACCTGCGGGCTGATTATTTTCTCTTTTTTAAATGCTATTTTTACCGGAATCCTGACTGCGGCCGGTGACAGTAAAACACCGTTTTTGTCCAATGTCATTGGCCTTGTTATGAACATTATTTTTGATCCGGTACTGATTTTCGGCTGGGGTCCATTCCCCAGGCTTGGAGTGGCCGGTGCGGCGATTGCTACTGTCGGCGCTCAGGCTGTGGTAACGCTGGTGTTTTTGTTTGCCATCCGCACTGACCGGATCATTTTTGACAAGGTGCATCTTCTGAAACGGGTTTCCGGAAGACGGCTGGAACAGATTGTGCGCATCGGATTTCCATCTGCAGTCCAAACCATGATTTACAGCGGAATCTCCATGATTCTTACCAGAGTTGTGACCAGGTTTGGTGATACGGCTGTTGCGGTCCAGAGAGTGGGCGGCCAGATCGAATCTCTGTCCTGGATGACAGCGGACGGATTTGCTGCGGCCATTAATTCCTTTGTTGGCCAGAACTTTGGCGCGGGGCAGTACGACCGGGTGAAGAAAGGATACTGGTCGGCAGTGAAGATTATGTTTGTCTGGGGCATGTTCTGTACGGCTCTTCTGATCTTTGGCGCGGAGCCGATTTTCCGTCTGTTCATCCATGAGGACGCAGTAGTGGGAGACGGAATCGCTTATCTTCAGATTATCGGCATCAGTCAGATGTTTATGTGCGAGGAGCTTTTGACGGTTGGCGCTCTTTCCGGCCTTGGCAAGACCATGCAGGCGTCGATTATCAGCGTTCTCCTTACGTCGGCCAGGATTCCGATGGCCTATGCACTGGCGGCGACTCCTCTGGGACTTTCCGGGGTTTGGTGGGCGCTGTCCATTTCCAGTGTCGCCAAGGGAATCGTCTATGTGCTCTACTTTATGCGCCTGATGCCAGCCATGGAGCGGGAGCGGGCGAGAAGAATGGCAGGATAAGATGTGCGGTGACAGGCCGGGACTTGAAAGGCAGGCGTAAACGGCCTGCCGGGCGGCGAGAAAGCGAAAAAATGGGGGGAATGGCCTGCCGGGCGGCGAGAAAATAGAAAAAGTGAGAAAATGGTCTGCCGAATGGCGAGAAAACGGTGGGAGAGCATGGCAGCCGGGAATGAACGCAGGTTAAGAAATCTGCTGAAAGGAATGCAGCAGAAAAAACGGCAGGGCAGAAGCAAATCTGCGAAGCGGCAGAAACTGCGTGCCGGGACGGGAAGAGTTTACAGGGAACGAGAGAGAAAGGTGAGAAAAAGGCAATGAGCAAAATTATGACCCAGGAAGAGCGTTTCAAAAAAATGGTGGAAACGCCGGTTTCCAGGCTGATCCCCAGTCTGGCGGTGCCGACGATCATCAGCATGCTGATTACGTCCATTTACAACATGGCGGATACTTATTTCGTCAGCCAGATCAATACCAGCGCGTCGGCTGCCGTGGGCGTCAGCTATTCGCTGATGTCCATGATTCAGGCATTTGGCTTTACGCTTGGCATGGGAGGAGGAAATTATCTTTCCCGTGTGCTGGGAACCAGGGATACGGAGAAAGCGGAGCGGATTGCATCGACGGCTTTTTATTCTGCCATTGCTGTCGGTGCTGTCCTGGCCGTGGTTGGCCTCTTGTTTCTTGATCCGCTGGTTAAGATCCTGGGAGCAACGGACACCATTGTACCGTATGCGAAGGACTATGCAAAATATATTCTGATGGCGGCGCCGATTATGACGGGAGCGCTCTCGATGAATAATCTGCTGCGGTTTCAGGGCCTGGCCGTCTATGCCATGGTCGGCATTACTCTGGGCGGTGTCCTGAACATGATCCTGGATCCGATTCTGATCTTCGGATTCGACATGGGGATCGCGGGAGCTGCCATCGCGACAGCGTTCAGCCAGCTGGTAAGTTTTCTTATTTTATTTGCTCAGAGCAATCTGAGAAAAGATTGTGTCCATTTGAATCCCAAAAAGATCACCTTCAGGGGATGGATGTACGGAGAGATCCTTCATGGAGGCATTCCCTCCCTCTGCCGTCAGGGGGTGGCCAGCATTGCGACGGCAGCCCTCAATCTGGCGGCCAACCCGTTCGGAGACGCTGCCATCGCTGCCATGTCCATCGTTTCCAGGTATATGATGTTCATCAATTCCGCCCTTATCGGCTTCGGACAGGGATTTCAGCCGGTCTGCGGCTTTAACTTCGGTGCGAAGCGGTATGACCGGGTGCTGGAGGCATTCTGGTTCTGCGTCAGGGTGGCAGTGGTACTTTTGACGGTGCTGGCGGTCGGCAGCTTTTTCGGAGCGGAGTTTATCATGGCCCAGTTCCGGAAGGATGACCTGGACGTGATTGAAATCGGCACCTGGGCCATGCGGTTCCAGTGTTTAACGCTGCCGTTCCAGTCCTGGATCATCATGTCCAACATGCTGACTCAGACCATCGGTTATGGGTTCCGCGCATCCATTGTGGCAGCGGGCCGCCAGGGAATCTTCCTGTTCCCGATGCTCCTTGTTCTTCCGGGGGCCCTTGGAATCCGCGGACTTCAGGCCTGCCAGCCTGCGGCGGATATCTGTACGTTTATTGCAGCCATGATTATTGTTCTTGGCGTGTTAAAAGAGCTGAAGGAAAAAGAAAGAGAAATGCAAAAAGATCCTTTGGCTGCAAATTAAAGAAGAAAGACAGCACGGCGGCAGGATGCCCGTCTGCAGGAAAGGAGCGTTCCAATGAAAATTTATCTGATTCGTCATGGAGAAACCGAATGGAACCATCTGATGCGGTTCCAGGGACGGGAGGATATTCCGCTGAACGAAAACGGCATTGCTCAGGCCAAAGCCTGCGGACAGGCCCTGGCAGGCTGCGGGATTCAGGCAGTTTATACCAGTCCGTTGGCTCGTGCTCACAGGACGGGAGAAATAATTGCCGCCTGCGCCGGGCTTCCTGAATCTGCCGTAGTGGTTCTTCCGGAATTTATTGAGCGGGATATGGGAGAATATTCCGGGCAGTTTATCAAAGACCGGGCAGATTATTTTGCTATCGCTGCCGGAGCCGATTTTGGAGGTATGGAACTGTTTTCCGCTGTTTTGGAGAGAATGAAACGAGGACTGCAAATTCTTTCGGAAACAGGATATGACACCATTGCCGCTGTATCCCATGGCGCCGCAATCAATGTTCTTTTGGCTGCGCTTTCTGATAATCAGCTGGGGACGGGAAAAACGAAGCTTTATAATGGCAGCATTACCGTTCTGGAAGGAGACCGGGAAAATGGCTATCGCATTACAGCCTGCAATCTGCGCCCGGAGGAATTGAAAGGATGAGCCGGTTAGAGGGGATTCAGGTGAAAAGAATCTTCTCTAAATGAGGAAAGCTGTTAAAACAGAGTGGAGAAATAAAAAGCTTTTTATGGGGGGATGGTGTATGGCCACCCCCTTTTTTATATTACGCTCTTAATAGAACAGCTTGCTTTCTTTAGATTTTGGGGCCCGTTTTAAATCTTTTTGAACTGGCCGGTAAACCGAACCTCATACTTCATTCTTTCAGCGCCGCCTTCAACTCATCCATATTGTGACAGCCTTTTGTGTTCTTGTCCCGCATAATCCGCCTGCCCTCTGCAATGGCAGAAGCAGTAATTTCATTGGGAGTATTAACCTTTATCTCAAAAGGAATCCCTCCGGTACGGATAGCCTGACGTAGAAATATATTGACAGCAGTAGTAAGATTCAGACCCAGTTCATTAAAGAGCTGTTCTGCCGCCGCTTTTACTTCACAGCCCTGCTCAAAGGTTTTTCCGCCGTCCGCATTCATCTTGATTTTCTTCATCCAACCGCCTCCATAAACGAAAAAAGTTAGACACATCATGAACAAATTGCTCAAAATGATGTGTCTAACTTAACTTGACGAAATCGGATGAATGTTCCCTCCACTAACCTCGACCGGCTTTCCGGCCGTTCTCGCTAAGGGTCGGGAACGACCTCGCACTAAGCTCAGACTTCACCTTTCGGCTCGCCTTCACTAAATTGCTTTCGATTAGAACTTCCCAGCCTTAGCAGCCTCCTCAATGGAAACCGCGAGGGCTGGATTTTCTGGGGTTTTGAGAGTGATTGTGCGCTATGAGTGTGCTACGTATTACTACACGATACAATAGAAGGCATTTATCCTATAAAATAACAGTGCTTTTAATATCTTTTAAAAGTTCTTTATAACCACTTTCAAAATCGTCTGTAAAGTCTATCCCATATCTATTACGTAAATATACAGGTGTATAAAAACTACCGTCCGTCGCTTTTTCAAAAAAAAGAGGTATAATTTTATTTTGCATCGGATGTCCATAAACTTGTGGAATTATAATTTCTGATTCTGTACCTACTCCTCCTTCTCTATTGTCGGCTTTCTTCGCATAGTCCGCATTGCAAATTACCAAAACCTTTTTTATTGTTTCGTCCGTGCTTAATGCCTCCATAAACGCCACCATATCCTGTCCTGGTTTTAAACTTTTTTTGTCATATAACACATTCACACCATCGTTTTCTAACCGTTCTGCCAGTTTAATTACTTTATCTTTATTTTCCTTAGGTGTCCAACAATAAGATATAAAAACTTTTTCCTGTTGTTTTATTGGCTTTACAATATTTTTTAATTCATTATAAAGATTCACAGTTTTTATTGTCCAGTGAGTATGCATTAATTCTGTAATTCCACCAGACATATCTATACCTAATTCAAAAGTTAATCTATGTAAATCATCATAAGTAATATATCCATTTTTTATGTACTTAAATTTCACGCCATTTGTTCTCACTACAATGTCTGTTATATGACCTACAAATGCCTCTTTTTTAACTGTTTCCGTATCCTCGTACACAAAAAGGCACGGATATTTCTTTATATTTTCAATTGTCATATTATCTAGTTTACCATATTGATTTTTTATAGCAGGAACTGTATAGGAGGTTAAACATCTGCTCTTCATCATAACATAAAAATCACTTATCCAAGCATCATCTTCTGCTGCAACAAACAAATTGTACTTATCTGCCTTTTGATAATCTTTAAATTCCATTCTTACAAACCTCATGTAATATACTTTTGTGGACAGCCCACCTAGTTAAAAATTTCCAAAGCTAAAAGTATACATTACTCTATACTTCATAGGATTCATTTAACATTCGTTACTCTCAAGAATTTACTATCTCCTGATTCTCTTCATCGTTGAAGCCAAAAGCCCCCTTACATCCATTTCATTTTGGATAATGTGATCAACTGCATACTTAAAAGCTATCCGATAAATTTCTTCAACAGATTGATTTATTTGTTCAGATAATACTTTTGCAATTCTTTCTGATTCGTCCTTGCACTTTTTTCTAAAGGCTCCCCGATTACTAATATAAGAATTGTATTCTGTCTGATTTAAAAATTGAGGTAAATCTGCCTCATACTCTTCAAAATTAAATGTCTCTTGCAAGCTATATTGTAATTGTTGATTATCATATATGGATACTAAAGTTCTAAGAAAATCCGTTTTATGTAAATAAAATACCTTTATTAGTAATACTTCCGGGGTGTAAGGTAAAAAATGTAAATAAGCCATATTTTCTTCATACTTTCTTATCATTGCCGAGTTTCCATACTGAGGATAGGGTATGATATCTGTTTCAACATCCTTATCCATAAAAGATGATACATAAACATTATCATAGAAAATATAATTATTCGCTTCGATAAAAAAGTGAATTACATTTTCATATCCTCCAATCTCTAAAATTCGAATATCTAAATAATTGCTCTCCTCTTGTAAAGAAAAATATTTTTGTTTTAAAGCATTAAAAAAACTTTTTGCCATGCTATCCTCCACCAATACAATTATATCTGGAGAAGTATCTTCCCTCATTCCAATTGCGCCGATTGCTTTGGCCGGGGGACATTGATAAATAACATTAATATTTCCTAAATCATCTTGTTCTAAAAATATTACATTTTTCTCGGCTCGTATTATACTTGAAGAATGTGTAGAAATCAAAATTGTTAGCCCTTTATCTTTTGCCAGTTCTTTTAAAGCTACAATAAGACGTATTTGGGCAGATGGGTGTAAGGCCATTTCTAGTTCATCTATTAAAATAAGTGAACCATTTACAGCATTTTTAATGTCGTGAAAAAGATTTATCATAATAATTTCACCGAAGCTGAAATTTTGTTCCGTATAAAATTTCCCATCTGATAGAGGAATCGCATATGCTATATTACGTCGTTGATTCACTCCTTTACGTCCACGCATTTCTCCTGCAGGTATTTTAATCATTGAAGAAAATTTATCGACCCCAAATACCAAATTCATTTTTTCATTTATCCATACATCCTCTGTACCACGTCTTCTGGATAAAATTTTTTCTTGCGTAAAAATTCTCTGGTCTTTAGTTGTTATATTTATGATTTGCGGATATGAAAATTCTTGAAACACACTCGAATTTCTTTTATGAGGTCTCCATTCACCATTACTTCTCTTAGTATACTTCACCTTATTTCCATCTATCTCATAAGTTATTGAACCTGAAAAAACATCCATAGAACTATCATTAGATGATTGAAATCCCAATTTATATGCATTCTTATTCCCTATTCTATTAATACAAGTAAATAATGTTGTTTTACCTGAGCCATTCTTTCCTGTAATAATATGAACACCAGGAGCAGGAATTCTAAATTTCATTAATTCTATATTTCTAATATTCTCAATAATAATTTCCTTCATTATTCGCACCTCATAATAAATGACTACACTAATAATTATCTATCTCTATCCAGCAACTCTTGATAACTAACTCCCAGCACCTCTGCAATGACCTTCAACTCAATATCCGTCACAAACCGTTTCCCGCTCTCAATCCGCTGCACCGCATTCTTATCAATATCCAATCCAGCCATTTGCAGCATATCTGCCAGCTTCCGTTGAGAAGTTTTCTCCGGAAGTTTCTCCCGGATTTCCTTAATTCTCTGGCCGCAGATGTTATTTCCGCCATTTTCTGCCTTGTTTTTATACATAGAATTCTCCTTAATTGACATTCAGTGATTGTCATTTTTCTCATTATATGATAAACTAAGAATCGAGTTGACATTTAGTGCATGTCAAAAAAACATTTTAGCAAAGGAGAATATGTATGAAAAGTCTGCTACTACAGCTATATGACGGAGAAGTTTTCCCTGCCGAGCAGTACACACCCAAAATAGAAGAATACCGAAAGCTGCGCCAGCAACATTACAAGCACTATGAGGACTTCGTCAAACAACTAAAAGTCTTAGAACCACCTTTAGACAAACACTTCGTTGAAATCATGGATGAGCAACTGGACACACTCCCTTTAGAAATGTCAGAAATGTTCATTGACGGCTTCCGCCTGGGAGCACGAATGATGATTGAGATCTACCAGAAGGACTTCACAGACACCTGCGAATAACAACATATAGCAAAAGGGCGAATCAACAGCCACCTTCTCCGTTGTTCGCCCTCTCCATCATGGCGCTAGCGCCATGTGCTTATTACACTCAAGGAAAAATCAAATTTCCCGTTCCAATTTCCACAGCTTATGCTTTATTTCCTGCTGGCTCTCATATAACTCGTCTCTCCGGTCGCATATCTCCTTTCCTCGTTTGATAGCCGCATGAATACTTTCCCTCCGTTCCGGCTCGCTTTTCTTATACTCTGCCATCAGGGAGCGGATTTCATTGTTGTTCTGCTTTCTCTGATTGTCCAGTATTACCCAGTTTACCAGCCGTTCTGCTTCCGGGTCTGTTTCAAAATCCACATATTCTATGACTTTGGCGCAAAGCCGCAGCATAATCTTTTTCTCCATATCTGTCACAGTGATACCTCCTTCCTTTTTGGGTGTATGGAATCCATAACAGGCACTTCTGACGCCTTTCGGTTCTCTATGATTTCAGAAACTCTCTGTTCTCCAAACTCTGCTTTCAAGTATCGGAAATTCCGGCTTTCCTCCTGCAAATCAGTATTTTCTCTCTCCAATCGGTCAGCTTTGACTTCCAGTGAATGATTGCTTCTTTGCAG
>DVGC01000016.1 GCA_018712915.1 Candidatus Copromonas faecavium (nom. illeg.)
GGACGCAAAGTCCAAGGAGGTATCCGCTATACCGATTGCTCTTATCATTCTAACAGCTTAAGCAACAAGATGGGTAATTCCTTACTGGCTGTAAGGGATATTAACCATAAATATATTGTAGTAGGAGGTACTGTCATGAAAGTTGGCGTTATTGGCGCCGGAACCATGGGCTCCGGTATTGCTCAGGCATTTGCACAGACGGAAGGCTACGAGGTTATGCTGTGCGATATTAACGAGACTTTTGCCGCAAACGGTAAGAATAAAATCGCAAAGGGGTTTGAAAAAAGAATTGCGAAGGGCAAGATGACCCAGGAAGATGCAGACAAGATCCTTGCCAAGATTACGACCGGCGTTAAGGATATCTGCGGAGACTGCGATCTGATTGTGGAAGCAGCCATTGAAAATATGGAAATCAAGAAGCAGACCTTTAAGGAGTTAGATGCAATCTGTAAGCCGGAGTGCATTTTTGCTACCAATACTTCTTCTCTTTCCATTACGGAAATCGGTGCCGGAATCAACCGTCATGTGGTTGGAATGCACTTCTTTAACCCGGCTCCTGTTATGAAGCTGGTGGAAGTCATTGCAGGACTCAATACCGCTCCGGAAGCTGTAGAAGCAGTTAAGAAGATTTCCGAGGAAATCGGAAAAACTCCGGTTCAGGTGGAGGAAGCAGCAGGATTTGTGGTAAACAGAATCCTGGTTCCGATGATCAATGAGGCCATCGGCATTTACGCAGAGGGCGTTGCCTCTGTAGAAGGCATCGACACAGCTATGAAGCTGGGAGCCAACCATCCCATGGGACCGCTGGCTCTGGGTGATTTGATTGGACTTGATGTGGTATTGGCGATTATGGAGGTTCTTCAGGCAGAAACAGGAGATTCCAAATATCGTCCGCATCCGCTTCTTAAGAAAATGGTTCGCGGCGGACTTCTTGGACAGAAGACCGGCAAAGGCTTTTACGATTATTCACGCTAGAGGGCGGCGCAGGCCGCATGATGGCAGATATTCCCGCAGGTGTCAGGCTCTGATTGCCGGTCTGCGGGGGGCTGCCGGAAAAAACTATTTTGGAAACATGATTCTGGAAAAAATCATTCCGGGTTCGGATGGGCAGACTGCCTGAACGAGCTGGGGATTTCCGTTTGACAGGGCCGGATAAAACAGATAAGATGGACAGGGCTGGATTTTTGCTGGAAGAAACCGGTTGGATTTCTTGTAAAGAGCGGAATTTGGCAATTTTTTCGTATGTTTTTTTACGGCCTGGAGTGTTAATATTTTAACAATAGCAAACATCAGGCAGATGAAGCATCCACATTTGCCTGTGTTATATATGAACAATTCATTAAGGAGGAACTGAACACATGGATTTTACATTGAGTAAAGAGCATGAGATGGCGAGAACATTATTCCATGATTTCGCCGAGAAGGAAGTAAAACCTCTTGCTCAGGAGGTAGACGAGACGGAGCATTTCCCGCGGGAAACCGTTGAGAAAATGGCTAAAGTCGGTTTCCTTGGTATCCCGATTCCGAAGGAGTACGGCGGACAGGGCTGCGATCCCCTTGCTTATGCAATGTGCGTGGAGGAGCTGTCCAAGGTATGCGGTACCACCGGTGTTATCGTTTCCGCTCACACATCTCTTTGCTGCGATCCGATTCAGACATATGGTACAGAAGAGCAGAAGCAGAAATACCTGGTTCCCCTGGCAAAGGGTGAGAAGCTGGGTGCATTCGGATTAACTGAGCCGGGTGCAGGTACAGACGCACAGGGTCAGCAGACCAAGGCTGTTCTTGATGGAGATGAGTGGGTATTAAACGGCTCCAAGATCTTTATCACCAACGGTAAGGAAGCTGATGTTTATGTTATCATCGCCGTTACAGGAACAGTTGAGAAGCGCGGCAGAATGCAGAAAGAAATTTCCGCATTTATCGTAGAAAAAGGAACTCCGGGCTTCACCTTCGGAACCAAGGAGAAGAAGATGGGTATCCGCGGATCCGCTACTTATGAGCTGATTTTCACTGACTGCCGTATTCCGAAGGAGAACCTGCTTGGAAAGAAGGGCGAGGGCTTCCACATTGCCATGCATACTCTGGATGGCGGAAGAATTGGTATCGCTGCACAGGCTCTTGGTCTTGCAGAGGGAGCTCTTGAGAGAACCATCGCTTATGTAAAAGAAAGAAAGCAGTTTGGAAAGGCTCTGGGACAGTTCCAGAACACCCAGTTCCAGCTGGCTGACATGGCTACCAAGGTACAGGCGGCTCAGTATCTGGTTTACCGGGCAGCAGTTGCAAAGGCAACCCAGAAGTCTTATTCAGTAGAGGCAGCTATGGCAAAACTGTATGCAGCAGAAGTTGCTATGGAAGTAACAACAAAGGCTGTTCAGCTCCATGGCGGTTACGGTTACATCAGAGAGTACGATGTGGAGCGCATGATGCGCGACGCAAAGATTACGGAAATTTACGAGGGTACCAGCGAGGTACAGAGAATGGTAATTTCCAGCGCTCTGCTTAAGTAATCGAACCAGGGAGATTTTAAAAAGAAATAGGAAATAAGGAGTGAAAATACAGTGAAAATAGTTGTTTGTATTAAACAGGTGCCGGATACCAAGGGCGGCGTAAAGTTTAAACCGGACGGAACACTTGACAGAGCCGCAATGCTGACGATTATGAACCCGGATGACAAGGCTGGTCTGGAAGCAGCACTTCGCTTAAAGGATCAGTATGGCGCAGAGGTTACCGTAGTGACCATGGGACTTCCCAAGGCTGAGGAGGTTCTTCGTGAGGCTCTGGCCATGGGAGCTGACAAGGGAATCCTTGTAACCGACAGAGTGCTGGGCGGCGCAGATACCTGGGCTACCTCCCAGACGATTGCAGGCGCAATCCGCAACCTGGAGTATGATTTAATTATTACCGGCCGTCAGGCTATCGATGGTGATACGGCGCAGGTTGGACCGCAGATTTCCGAGCATCTTGGAATCCCGGTTATCAGCTACGCTCAGGATATCAAGGTCGAGGGCGATTATGTGATTGTACAGCGTCAGTTCGATGACAGATATCATGTGTTAAAGGCGAAAATGCCGTGCCTGATTACGGCGCTTTCCGAGTTAAATGAGCCGCGTTACATGACTCCCGGCGGAATCTTTGATGCTTACAAGAGCGAGATTACTGTTTGGGGCAGAAATGACTTAAAGGATGTTCTTGATTCCAACCTGGGTCTTAAGGGATCCCCGACTCAGATTGCGAAGGCATCCGACAAGGTAAGAAAAGGCGCTGGCGAAAAGGTTTCTCTGGATCCGACCGAGTCCGTGGACTACATCGTTGGAAAACTGACAGAGAAGCACGTTATTTAATAAAGGGAAAGTTGGTGAACCGTAATGAATTTAGCAGAATATAAGGGTGTTTATGTTTTTGCGCAGCAGGTCGACAATGAAATCAGCAGCATTGCGCTTGAGCTGATCGGAAAGGGAAAAGACCTGGCAAAGGATTTGGATACAACAGTAACTGCAGTTTTAGTTGGTTCCGGAGTTAAGGGACTGGCAGACGAGCTTGGCGAGTACGGCGCTGACCGTGTAATCGTAATTGACGATCCGGAGCTGAAGGACTACAGAACAGAGCCCTATACCCATGCGCTTGCTTCTGTTATTGAGACCTACAAGCCGGATATCTTCTTAATCGGTGCAACAGCCATCGGCCGTGATTTGGGTCCCCGTGTCTGCGCGAGAATCCATACTGGTCTGACTGCAGACTGTACACAGCTTGATATCGGAGATTTCCCGCTGACTCCTATGCCTGGCAAGGAGCAGAAGCACAATCAGCTTCTTATGACCCGTCCGGCATTCGGCGGAAACACCATCGCAACGATTGCATGCCCGGATTTCCGTCCGCAGATGGCAACGGTTCGTCCCGGTGTTATGCAGAAGCTTCCCCGCGAGGCTGGAAGAAAAGCTGAGGTGATCGAGTTCAACCCGGGCTTTGTTCCCAATGACAAGTATGTGGAGATCATGGATGTGGTTAAGGCCGTATCCAATGTTGCCGATATTATGGATGCAAAGATTCTTGTTTCCGGCGGCCGTGGAGTTGGCAGCCCGGAGAACTTCAAGATTCTTGAGGATCTGGCTGAGGCCATCGGCGGAACCGTAAGCTGCTCCCGTGCCGTTGTGGATGCCGGCTGGAAGCCCAAGGATCTGCAGGTAGGACAGACCGGAAAGACCGTTCGTCCCCACGTATACTTTGCCATCGGTATCTCCGGAGCCATCCAGCACGTTGCCGGTATGGAGGAATCTGATATCATCATTGCCATCAACAAAGATGAATCTGCTCCGATCTTCGATGTTGCTGACTACGGCGTTGTTGGAGATCTGAACAAGATTGTTCCGCTTCTGACTCAGAAAATTAAAGAGGCAAAGGCAGCTGCAGCAGCCAACTAAGAGAGGCGCTGCCTGTGAAAGGCAAGAGAAGAACATAAATCAGAGACAGCAAAAATCAGGAACAGCAGGTATCAGAAAGAACGAAAATAGAGGGGCTGCCTTCTTATGGCAGCCCCGGCGGGAAGGTATGACTCACATGGGTCATACCTTTTCTTTTTTGGAACAGGAAACGTCGTTCCCCATTGATAAAAATGCTTTGCAGGATACGACCTCACGCGAAACAAAAATAAGACGCTGACTGTGCCCGGCGCGGGCGTTTCGCAAACGGAACGATGTCCTTTACTGAGGAAGCTGAGAGGAAATATGCGTTTCATGCAGAATCATAAACAGACTGTGTTCGTCTAAGGTTCCATATAAGATCTGCCCATCCTTCTCTCTGGAAAAATACCCGGTACCGCTTTCCAGCTGATAGACAGTCTCTCCGATTTGGATCCGGACATCGAATGTTGGTTCCCCGGGGGATTCTGTGCTGCCCAGGGATTCTGTGCTGCCCAGAGATTCTGTGCCCCCGGGAGTTTCCGCTTCCCCGAGGGGACTCTCTCCGGCGCTTTCCAGAGCAGTATCAAAGAAATACAGCGCATATCCGCAGGCACCTTTGTCTAATTCCGCTTCATATCCCGTCCCTGGAATCGAAACCGCACCAGAATACAATGGATCCTCCGTGTTTGTGACGATTTCCGTTCTCAGCTGGTCCAGTCGGCTGAATTGAAACGTTCCTTTGGGCCCCTGGATTTCTGCCAGCGGGAGCCGGTTGGAATCGGTAATCCTAAGATACTGTTTCGTTCCGTCGGTGATTCCGTCAATTCCGTCATAGATAGCGAGCGTTACTTCGCTTTCACCGCTCTTCAGCTTAAACTGCAGAAGGTTTCCTCCTGCTGTCTTTCCTCCGGTGTCTTCAAATGTACTGAGGTCTGCCGCATAAAGCTCGTCCAGCAGCGCCTCTTTCTCCTCTTCATTGGTCGTCACCGTGATATCGTCAAACAGGCGGCGGTCGATCACGACCATGACATCCTGGACAGAGTCCCGTTCAAACAAAAGCTCACTCAGATTTTCCACGGGAGTGACAGACGGTACTTCTATTTCCTGCGGGATGCTTGCTCCCGATTCGTCTCCTGCAGAGATTTTTGTTTCGCCGGTCTCTGCCGAAGATTCTCCAGCCGTTTCTTCTGCCGCATATTCTGTTTCCGTATGTTCTTCTTCTGCCGCGTCTGTGACAATGGGCTGTGTTTCCTCTTCCTGACTGGCCGCATTGCTGCCGCAGGCACTGAGAAAGAGACATAGCAGCGCAGGCAGAAGGAAACGCTTGCTTTTTGAATGACTCATAGAATTTCCCTCCCCGTTTTCTTTTATTATAATGTATCATCGGACATGTGTACAGCATATACGGACAATATTTTGTGTATGGTGCGCAAAAAAGGAAATTATCAAATAAATATTGCGCAAATATCGGACTTCCAGCTAAATGAAGGATATTTTTGTATCTTAATGCTTCTGTTTGTGCTATACTTTGGGAGGAATCCATGCTGCTTAAGCAGCTTTCCATATTTAAGTAAGCAGAGAAGAGAGGAAAAAGAGATGTCAAAAGCAAAGGCGGCCAAGGGAAACGCCGCAGGAAAGACCAATGTGATGCGGCTTCTGGACGCTGCAAAAATCCCATATGAGGCAAAATCCTATCCTGTGGATGAGGAAGATTTATCGGGGAGCCATGCGGCGGATATGATGGGGGTGGACCATGGGAGTATGTTTAAAACTCTGGTGCTGAAGGGCGAGAAAACCGGTTATCTGGTTTGCTGCATCCCGGTGGATGACGAGGTGGATCTGAAAAAGGCAGCCAGAGCGGCCGGGGATAAAAAAGTGGAAATGATTCATATGAAAGATCTGCTGCCGGTGACCGGCTATATCCGGGGAGGATGTTCGCCCATAGGAATGAAGAAAAAATTCCCCACCTATCTGGATGAGAGTGCAAAGCAATATGAAGCGATTGCGGTCAGTGCTGGAATGCGGGGAATCCAGGTCATTCTCAGCCCGCAGGCTCTGGCGGATTATGTAGGAGCCGTGTTCGCGGATATACGGGAGAAACGGGAAGCATAAAAACAACAGGAGAGAAAAGACGATGGAATATCTTTTGCTGGGGGTCTTTGGGGTCTGTCTTCTGGCCTGCGTGTTTACAGGAGCGTCGATTGTGCTGGCGATGACAGCCGGCTTTGTTTTGTTTTTCGGATATGGACTTTGGAAGGGAAAGACCTGGAAAGAAATGCTTGGGTTTTCGGTTCAGGGAATCCGGACCGTCCGGAATGTGCTGATTACCTTTCTTCTGATTGGAATCTTGACGGCTGTCTGGAGATCCAGCGGTTCCATTGCCTTTATTGTTTATCATGCGGCATCCTTCTGCAGGCCGTCGGTGATGGTTCTGGTGAGCTTTCTTCTATGCTGCCTGATTTCGTTTTTAACGGGAACAGCGTTTGGCAGCGCGGCCACCATCGGGGTGATCTGCATGACCATGGCCAACAGCGCCGGGGTGCCGCCGGTTTATACGGGAGGCGCTATCCTGGCCGGCGTATTTTTCGGGGATCGGTGCTCGCCAGTTTCTACCAGCGCTCTTCTGGTCAGCGAGCTGACGGGAACCAGTCTGTATTCCAATCTGGCAGCCATGGTGAAAACGGCTCTGATTCCCTTTCTGATTTCCTGCGGGCTGTACTGGTATCTGGGATTGGGAGCAGGCGATGCGGCTTCCGGTATGTCCAGTCAGCAGATCTTTGCAGAGTATTACCGGCTGTCTTTCTGGACCGTTTTGCCGGTGGCGGCTGTTCTGCTTTTGTCTCTTCTGCGGGTCAATGTAAAGTATACCCTGGCGGTCAGCTCTCTTCTTGGAATCGCGGTCAGCCTGCTGATTCAGAAGGTTTCTCCGGCAGAGCTTTTCCGCCTGTGCATTCTGGGCTTTCAGCCGGAGAATGAGGAACTGGCAGCATTGATGTCCGGAGGCGGAATCATTTCCATGGTCAGAGTATTCTGCATTGTCTGCATCTCCTCCTGTTATTCCGGCATGTTCCAGGGGACTGGATTTCTGGACCGGATGCAGGAGATGATTTCTGCTCTGGGGAGCCGGATTACAGCGTTTGGGGCCATCCTGGTAACCTCTGTCGTTTCCTCTGCCATTGGCTGTAATCAGACTCTTGCCATTATGCTGACCCACCAGCTCTGCAGCGGACTGGAAAAGGAAAAAGACCGGATGGCCATCAGCCTGGAAAACTCGGCCGTGGTGGTGGCTCCGCTGATTCCGTGGTCCATTGCAGGAGCGGTGCCTCTGGATTCTGTCGGAGCGCCACTTTCCAGCATCGCTCTGGCTTTTTACCTCTACCTGATTCCGGTCTGGTATTTGCTCATGAACAGGGGAGGGCGAAAGGTCAGTCCGGGAAAAAATAAATAGAAACCCGACAGAGAGAGGAGCGAAAAAGCCGGGCAGCTGTCTGCGAGATTTCATCGCGGAAGGCTGTCCGGCTTTTCAATTCCGTTCAGGTTTTTATGACTGTGATACCTTCGGCAGGAATATTCCTGCCGGCTTTGTGCTTACTGTTCTTTTTCGGCTTCTGCCATCTTCATGGCACGAACCTTTGTGGAAAGGCCGTAAAGATTGATGAATCCGGTGGCATCATGATGGTCATAAAGATCACCGGTGGTGAAGGAGGCGATGCTCTCATTATAGAGAGAATAGGGGGAAGTGGTTCCCTGCTTGATGATATTTCCCTTGTAGAGCTTCATTTTGCATTCACCGGTCACGTATTTCTGGGTGGACTCTACGAATGCCTGAAGAGCTTCTCTTAAGGGGCTGAACCACTTGGCGGAATATACCACATCGGCAAATTCATTGTCCACGTTTTTCTTGTATTTCAGAGTTTCCTTATCAAGGATCAGCTCTTCCAGCTGCTTGTGAGCCTCCATCAGGATGGTTCCGCCGGGAGTCTCATAAACGCCGCGGGACTTCATGCCCACCATCCGGTTTTCCACGATGTCCGTGATTCCGATGCCGTGTTTGCCGCCCAGCTCGTTGAGCTTTTCCAAAAGAGCGGAGAATTTCATTTTTTCGCCGTTTAAGGCAACGGGCTTTCCGGCCTCGAAGGTGATGGAGATTTCCACGTCCTCATCGGGAGCCTTCTCGGGTGTTACGCCAAGAACCAGCATATGGTCGAAGTTGGGCGCCTGCGCCGGATCTTCCAGCTCCAGGCCCTCATGGCTGATGTGCCAGATGTTGCGGTCACGGCTGTAGCTGTTGTCTGCTTTAAAGGGAAGATCGATATGATGAGCTGCGCAGTATTCCAGCTCTTCTTCACGGGACTGGATGCTCCAGGTTCTCCAGGGAGCAATAATCTTCATTTCAGGAGCCAGTGCCTTAATGCCCAGCTCAAAACGAACCTGGTCGTTGCCCTTTCCGGTTGCACCGTGGCAGATGGCAACAGCGCCTTCTTTCTTTGCGATATCCACAAGGATTTTTGCCATTAACGGACGGGCCATGGCCGTTCCCAGAAGATATTTGTTTTCATAAGAAGCGTTTGCCATCAGGCAGGGAGCAATGTACTCATCGCAGAATTCGTCGGTGGCATGCTCGATGTATAATTTGGAAGCGCCGCAGTATTTGGCACGCTCCTCCAGACCGTCCAGCTCATTTCCCTGTCCCACGTCGATGCAGACGCAGATTACTTCATAATCATAGTTTTCTTTCAGCCACGGGATTAAAACCGTCGTGTCCAGCCCGCCGGAATAGGCAAGAATAACTTTTTCTTTCATAATCTCTATCCTCCGCTTAAAAATCAGGATTCATTAATATTGCTTCATAAATATACAACCATAGCAGGAAAAAGTCAAGAGAAAAATGCATAATATTCATAAAAGGTGAATATTAGCCAAGAAAAATGAATGATATGCATCGCCCTGCCTGCTTGCAATCCATAGGGATTGATGGTATCATGAAGATACTGTTCCTATAAAAATGCAGGCTGCAGGATATGGGCGGAAGGATAAAAATGTGAAATATGTGCGTGGCAGAGAAGGCTGCGGAACGTGTATGAAAGGGTGAAAATCACGGGATGCATCCGAAAAAAGCAGCACGGGAGCAGGAATGACCAAAGAGGATGACTGGAGAATAAAAGAGACATGAATTGGAAGCGAGAATTTGTCCGTGGGCTTGGAGATGGCCTTCCCATCGGATTGGGATATATTCCTGTTGCATTTACATTTGGGTTTTTAGCGGTTTCAGGGGGCCTCCCCGTTTGGGTGGCCTGTCTGATTTCCTTTTCCAATCTGACCAGTGCCGGCCAGTTTGCCGGAATGAATCTGATTTTTGCCGGAGCAGGGTATTTTGAGGTGGCGCTTACCACCTTTGTCATCAATCTGCGGTATATGCTGATGTCTCTGTCGCTGACACAGAGAATTGAAAAATCCATGGGGACGCTAAAGCGGATGCTGGTGGGCTTCGCGGTGACAGATGAGATTTTTGTAGTGGCGTCCTTAAATCAGGGGCCGCTGCGGGCAGCTTATCTGTTTGGTCTGATGGCTCTGCCCATTGGCGGATGGAATCTGGGAACATTTCTTGGAGCTGCCATATCGGATTTTCTTCCCCTGGCGCTGCAGAATGCCATGGGAATCGCACTTTACGGCATGTTTATCGCTCTGATTGTACCAGCTTCCAGGGATTCCTTCCATGTGCTGGTGATTGTTTTGATTGCGGTAGCTGTTAACTGCGTTTTAACGTATGTGCCGGTATTTTCTTTTATTTCTTCTGGTTTCCGGATCATTGCCGCAACGGTGGCGGGCGCCGGAATCGGAGCGTTTCTGTTTCCGAAAGAAGATGAGGATTACGTGAAAAGGGAGGCAGCATGATGGAGATGAAGCGGGTCCTGATTTGTGTGGCGCTTATGGCCCTTGTGACGTATATTCCCAGGGTTGTGCCGCTGACGGCGTTCCGGAAGCCCATTAAATCGAAATATCTTCGTTCCTTTTTAGATTATACGCCCTATGCGGTTTTAGGGGCCATGACCTTTCCGGATGTTTTTACATCCACAGGCAGCCTGATTTCCGCTCTTTGCGGGACGGCAGCAGCGCTTGTGTTAAGTTACCGGGGAAAGGGGCTGGTAACAGTGGCCTGCGCGGCCATTGCGGTGGTTTATCTTGTGGAACTGCTTTTATAACTTTTATAAGAGGAAAAGAGCAGAAAAAGCGAAGAAAAGAGCGGGGAAGAGAAAGAAGCGAAGGGTGAGGAAAAGAAGACAGCAAAGAGGCTGAAAGACGAAGAGGAAGACGGAGAGGGCGAAGGGCGAGAAGAAGAAGACGACAGAAAGTATGAAAGACGAAGGAAATGAAAAAGACAGCAGGGGAATGGACAGATTATAAGAGAAAGAGACAGTAAAAGGTTCATGTGAACAGCTGGGAAGCAGTATCTGTCCGAATGGGAGGGTGCATGCAGACAGCTTTTATCACTTTTATAAAAGGAAAGGATGGGATTAGCATGGAACAGTGGAAACCGTATCTGGAAGCGCTGGCATCCAAGGCGCCGGTGCCGGGAGGCGGCGGCGCATCTGCCGTCTGCGGGGCTTTGGGGGTAGCTCTGGGAGAGATGGTGGGAAACCTGACCATCGGGAAAAAGAAGTATGCCCAGTGGGAACCGGAAGTGAAGGAATGCCTGCTTCGTCTTGAGGCTGCCAGACAGGAATTTCTCTTTTTGTCCGAGGAAGATGCCCGGGTGTTTGAGCCTTTGTCAAAAGCTTACGGAATCAAGGCGGAAACGGAGGAAGAAAAAGAGAAAAAGGACGCGTACATGGAGGAATGTCTGGATCAGGCAGCGCAGGTTCCGTTAAAAATTATGGAGCTTTGCGGCTCTGTGATGGAGGATGTGGAATTTCTTGCAGGGAATGGAAGCAGGCTGGCTGTCAGCGATGCAGGGGTCGGAATCCAGTTTATCCGGGCGGCTCTTCTGGGAGCGGTTATGAACGTGTATATTAATACCAAGATGATGAAAAATAAGGAACGGGCCGGAGAGCTGAACCGGCGGGCCGAAGCGCTGGTTCGGGAGAAGACGGTTCAGGCAGATCAGATTTATGAGATTGTGTTGAAGGCGGTGAAGGGATGATTCTATTAAAGGGTGCAGAAGTTTCCTCAAAACTGAAGGCAGAGGTGACGGCTGTCGTGTCCGCCATGGAAGGACACATCCCCACAGCGGCGATTGTCCGTGTGGGAGAGAGGCCGGATGACCTGTCCTACGAGAGAAATGCCATGAAGAAAATTGCCTCTTTCGGAATGGAGGCCAGGTCCTTCGTATTCCCGGAACATATCTCGGAGGAGGAGTTTGAGAGGGAGTTCAGGGCCATCAATGAAAATCCGGAGATTGACGGGATTCTCCTGTTCCGTCCCCTGCCGTCTCAGATTGACAGCCGGCTTCCGGAGCGGATGATTGATCCGAGAAAGGATCTGGATGGCATCAGCCCTATCAATTCGGCCAAGATTTTTGCAGGCGAGAAAGATGGATTTGCTCCCTGTACAGCAGAGGCTGTGATGGAGATTCTGAAGGCTTATGAAATTGATCCCGCAGGAAAACGCGTTGTTGTCATCGGACGGAGTATGGTGGTGGGACGGCCTTTATCCATGCTGCTTTTGAATGCCAATGCCACGGTGACAATCTGTCATACGCGGACAAAAGATCTGAGAGCAGTGTGCAGGGAGGCAGACATCCTGGTGGCCGCGGCAGGAAAGGTCGGCATGGTGACGGCGGAGGATGTGCTGCCGGGCACTGTGGTGATTGATGTAGGGATCAACGTGGATGAGAACGGGAAGCTTTGCGGAGATGTGAAGTGGGACGGCATTGAGGATGTGGCCAGTGCGGCAACTCCCGTTCCCGGCGGCGTCGGTTCAGTGACGACGGCAGTCCTGGCCAAGCATCTTTGCATGGCAGCAGCCAGAAGATAGGGAGCGGCCAGGAATCTTTTGGAGTGAATAGAAACCTTCTGGAAACGGGATACTAAGAAAAACTCGTTTTCAGGAGGTTTTCTTATGTTTGGAATTATGGTGGCCCTGCTTTCCGGGGCTCTGATGAGCCTGCAGGGAATTTTTAATACGGAGGTAACGAAGCAGAGCAGCATCTGGGCGGCAGCAGGATGGGTGCAGCTGACGGCGTTTCTTACCTGTGTCCTTTTATACTTTGGTACGGGTCGGGGCGAGATTATGGGAATGTTTTCCGTGGAGAGAAAATATATGCTTCTTGGAGGTGTTATGGGAGCCTTTATCACTTGGACCGTGATAAAAAGCATGGACGGACTGGGACCGGCGAAGGCGACTCTTCTGATTGTGGTAACTCAGATTCTGGTTTCCTATCTGGTGGAGCTTTTTGGCCTGTTCGGCGTGGAACAGGTCGGTTTTGAATGGAAGAAGCTTCTGGGAGCGGCTTTGGCCATCGGAGGAATTGTCGTGTTCCGCATGGAATGATTTCGGACGAATCTTTTCAAATTGGGTCTTGTTTTTGAAACCATGTTTGGATAGAATAGAAGCAGGCAGAACAATTCCTTCTCATATCTTATGAGAGGAGAAATGGATGAAAAAATATTGGAAAATCGCGGCGGCTGCGGTGTTTTTGACCGCAGCCGGAGTCGTATTCTGGCTGACCGGAGGAACGGGTGTGTCCATTGAACGGCTGGAGGAAGGAATCCTGATGGAAGGAGAGCTTCCGGAAGGCGGAAATGGGGAATTTTCTGAAATGGAAAGCGGACTGGAAGACTTTTCGGGAGATGACGGTGCGGCGGAGGAAACTGCGGCCGCCGGCGGTAAAAACGGAGGGCTTTCCGGGACAGATGGAATTTCAGAAGATGAAAGGGCCGCGAAGGATGTTCCGGATGCCGGAGGCGTGACAGAAGCGGGCTCGAAAGCCGTATCAGAGACGCAAACCGGAACAGGAGGTTCATCCGGGACCAGCGGTCTGTCAGGCAGCGAAAATGCAGCGGGAGAACCGGCGGGAACCGGGAGCGAAGCCCCTTCCCTTATGGTTCATGTCTGCGGAGAAGTGCTATCTCCCGGCGTGTATGAATTCCCGGAGGGAAGCCGGATTTATGAGGCAGTGGAGGCGGCCGGCGGGTTTACGGAAGAAGCGGCGCCGGAGGCGGTGAACCTGGCAGCTCTTTTGCAGGATGGGACTCAGATCAGAATCTACAGCAAAGAGGAAGCACAGACTCTGCCTGCAGGAGGTGCGGCATGGTCCGGAAACGGCGCAGGAAGCAGAAGCTCTGAGGGGACTTCCGGGCTGGTAAACCTGAATACGGCGACCAGAGAGGAGCTGATGACCCTCTCCGGAATCGGCGAATCCAGAGCCGAGGATATCATCCGTTACCGTGAGGAAAACGGCGGTTTTCAGAAGATTGAAGACATTATGAAAGTGCCCGGCATCAAGGAAGCCGGGTTTCAGAAGATAAAGGACAGAATAACAGTTTAGGCGGGAGGACAGACATGGCGAAAGTTCTGGTGGTTGATGATGAAAAGCTCATTGTAAAGGGAATCCGCTTCAGTCTGGAGCAGGATGGAATGGAGGTAGACTGCGCCTACGACGGAGACGAGGCGATTGCAAAGGCAAAGGAAACAGAATATGATGTGGTGCTTCTGGATGTGATGCTTCCGGGTCATGATGGCCTTGAGGTATGCCAGGCAATCCGGGAGTTTTCCGAGATGCCCATTATTATGCTGACGGCCAAAGGCGGGGACATGGATAAGATTCTCGGCCTGGAGTATGGAGCAGATGATTATATTACAAAACCCTTCAATATTTTGGAGGTGAAGGCCAGAATCAAGGCGATCATGCGCCGGAATGCCAGAAAGGATCGGAAAAACTCGAGACAAAATACCGGAATGGTCACGGCCGGGGATTTGAAGCTGGACCGGGAAGGCCGCCGGGTTTTCATAAACGACAGGGAAATCAATCTGACGGCGAAGGAGTTTGATCTCCTGGAGCTTTTGGTTACTCACCCCAATAAAGTTTACAGCAGAGAAGCGCTGTTGGGATACGTCTGGGGCAATAAAGCCATGGATTCGGGAGATGTGCGGACCGTGGATGTTCATGTGCGCCGTCTGAGAGAAAAAATCGAACCCAGTCCCAGCGAGCCCAAGTATGTGCATACCAAATGGGGTGTGGGATATTATTTCCGTGCTTAGTATGAATGAGAAATTCCGGAGCAGCTGCTGCGGTTAACCGGAATGTTGCTATAGCTGTGGAAACTGGTTTTGCCCGAGAACGAACGGTGCAGGGAACAGATGATTGGGAAAAACGGACAGGAGAACGACATAAAGGAGACAGAAGAAAATGGAAAAGACATACAAAATCAGGCCGGTGAAGGCATCGGATTTGGCTGCGGTTACCGCCGTGGAAGCAGAGTGCTTTCCGGCTGCGGAGGCGGCGGGGGAAGAATCCTTCCGCTCCAGAATCGAAGCTTTTCCGGACTGCTTTTTCGTTGCGGAGCAGGATGGGAAAATCATTGGATTTATCAACGGATGTGCCACTGATGAGCGGACGATCCGGGACGAGATGTTTGAGGACAGCAGCCTTCATAAGCCGGATGGAATTTATCAGAGCATTTTTGGCCTTGACGTTATGCCGGAATATCGGCGTCATGGAGTGGCAGCGGATTTGATGGAACATATGATTGAGGATGCCAGACAGCGGGGCAGAAAAGGACTGATTCTTACCTGCAAGGACAGGCTGATTCACTATTATGAAAAATTCGGTTACCGGAATCTGGGAGTTTCCGCCTCGGTGCATGGCGGAGCGGTCTGGTATGATATGCTTCTGGAGTTTTAGATGAGGATCACCATTGCTGCTGTTGGGAAAATAAAGGAACATTTTTTTCAGGATGCGATTGCCGAGTATTCCAAACGGCTGTCCCGCTACTGCCGCCTGGAGATCGTTCAGGTTGCTGATGAAAAGACGCCGGACGGGGCCAGTGCGGCTTTGGAGGAACAGATAAAGGAAAAAGAAGGGGAACGGATTCTCTCGGCCATCCGGGAGGATAGTTTTGTCATTGCCCTGGTCATTGACGGGGAAGCACCGGATTCGGTGGAGCTGGCCAGAAAAATCGAAAAATGGCAGGTGGGAGGACGGGACCGGCTGGTGTTTGTCATCGGCGGTTCCCTTGGCCTTTCTGCGAAGGTTCTGGCCCGGGCGGATTACCGGCTCAGCTTTTCCAATATGACCTTTCCTCATCAGCTGATGCGGGTCATCCTTCTGGAGCAGATTTACAGAAGCTTTCGGATTATTCAGGGAGAGCCCTACCATAAATAAATGGCTGTGTATACGAAAGAGGGAATACAGACAGGGATGCCGGACAGGTGTTCCTGTCTTTTCCGCAGGATCCTCGATTCGGGACAGGCGGGAATGCAGCCCCGACAGGATTTGGATGTTTGCTGTCCGACCTGTTTTATTCAGGATTTTGCAGCAGGGAGCGGCTGATAATATAGAAGGATTCCTGGCTGGACTGCCATTTCTTTTCCCAGTGCTCCAGATTAGCATCAAATTGTTCGGCATCCTCCGGATCAAAATCAAAAGCGGGACTCTGGAAGTATACCCAGTTTTTGTTATCCAGGGCGTCCGGTTTTAATTCCTTTACCAGCATGGCGGCCGGGTAAGTATGATCTTCCAGGCTGATATGGTATTTCAGGCAGCTTTTAAATCCGCGGCTCACATAATTGTCCGGGGATCCGAAGATCACAATCGCTTCAAAACCGAGCTCGGCAGCTTTTTGGAAGGAGGCTTCCATCAGCTGTTTGCCATAGCCCATTCGCTGATACTGGGGATCAATGCTGACCGGACCGAAGGTAAGAATGGTCTTTTCTTCTCCATCTGGATCGACCAGCCGGGATTTTGTATACATGATATTTCCAATGATCTGGCCATCCAGCTCAAGAACCAGGTCCAGCTCCGGGAGAAAATCTTCGTGATTTCGGATGATATGTGCCAGATAGTGTTCATGACAGCCGGGAACATACAGGTTCCAGAAGGCTTTCCTTGTGAGTGTTTCTACGGTTTCATAATCGTTTGGCTGCTCTGTTCGAATGGTAATGGTTTGCTGCATGATGATTCTTCCTTTCTTTCAGGCTGCCCGCTGCCAGGGAGTCAGGCCTGCTGCTGCGGCAAGCCGGGAGATATCCGGCATGCCTTTTGAAGCGGCGGGATGAGGGAATTGAAACAGGAATTGGCACGGGGATACCTGTTTATGGTTTCAGTCTAAGCATAGCATAAAAGCCGGAATTTGAACAGGAAAAGCTGAGGGAAAGAAACGGCTCATGGAGAAATGGGCGGCAAAGGAAACGAAGAAAGGAAACGAAGAAAAGAAACGAAGAAAAGAAATGCCG
Organism: Candidatus Copromonas faecavium (nom. illeg.); assembly: GCA_018712915.1. GTDB lineage: Bacteria > Bacillota > Clostridia > Lachnospirales > Lachnospiraceae > Copromonas > Copromonas faecavium. Next base: position 16,794 of record DVGC01000016.1, read on the forward strand.
GAGGAATAACGGAAACATTGGAAACCGGAAAGGAGAAATCGGATGAAGTTAAAAAATATTCTTCTTGCAGTAAATGATATCCAGGCATCCAGAGAGTTCTACAATACCTTATTCGGACTGGAGGTTATTGGAGATTTCGGAGGCAATCTGGTTCTGACAGAAGGGCTGGTGCTGCAGGAAAGGACCGGATTTGAAGCGCTTACTGGAAAAGAAACGGTTTATGGGGGCCATGACGCGGAGCTTTATTTTGAGGAATATGATCTGGAGCGGTTTTTAGATCTGGTTCGTAAATTTCAGGTTCCGGTTTTGAACGAATGCGCGGCTGATTCGACAGGAAACAGGGTGATCCGGATTTACGACCCGGATTTCCACGTGATTGAGGTGCGGGAAATGAAAGCTGCCTGGACAGGGCGGAGTGAGGAAGGGGCTGCCGGGGCAGAAGCCATCGAGACGGAAGCTATTGAGAAAGCGGCCGCTGGGTCAGAAGCCGCCGGGAAGGAGGCCGCCCGTGAATAAAGAACAGATTCAGACATTAATCCGGCAGCAGAGGGCCTATTTTTCCACAGGCGTTACAGCCGGCATTCAGTATCGCATCTGGGCACTGAAACGGATTCAGTCATGGATCCTGTCCCATGAGGAGATAATCGGGGAGGCTTTGAGGCGGGATCTGGGAAAGTGCAGGACGGAGAGCTTCATGTGTGAGACAGGACTGGTGCTGGAAGAAATCCGGTTTATGTTAAAGCATGCGCGAAAGTTTGCGGCGGAAAAGACGGTGTCTGCGCCGGTTTCCCAGTTTCCCGGAAGAAGCTTTATCAAACCTTCTCCAAGGGGCGTGGTGCTGATCATGAGCCCATGGAATTATCCGTTTCTTTTAACCTTTGGTCCCATGGTGGATGCCCTGGCAGCAGGGAATACGGTGATTTTAAAGCCCAGCGCCTATGCTCCGCATACAGCCAGACTGATCAGGCGGCTGATAAAGGACTGCTTTTCTCCAAGACAGGCAGCGGTGGTTACCGGAGGAAGGATGGAAAACCAGTTTTTGCTGCAGGAACACTTTGACTATATTTTCTTTACGGGAAGCCAGGCCGTAGGGCGGGTTGTGATGGAGAGCGCGGCCAGATACCTGACGCCGGTCACCCTGGAGCTGGGAGGGAAAAGCCCCTGTCTGGTGGAAAAAAGTGCTGACCTGAAGCTGGCAGCCCGAAGGATTGTATTTGGCAAGCTGTTAAACTGCGGGCAGACCTGTGTGGCGCCGGACTTTATTTATTGTGACAGACGCATGAAAGATCGGCTGGTGGAGGAACTGAAGGACCAGATCCGTCTGCAGTACGGAGTGAAACCGTTGGAAAATGAACATTATGGCCGGATCATCAATGAAAAGCATTTTGACCGGCTGACCGGCCTGATAGATGAGAAAAACGTGGTTTTCGGAGGAAAGCGGGACAGAAGTTCCCTGCGGATGGAACCGGTGATTCTGGACGGAGTCTCTTTCCAGGATCCGATCATGCAGGAAGAAATTTTTGGCCCCATTCTTCCAATCCTTACTTATGAAACCTTTGAGGGCGCACTGGAGAATCTGCGGGTCATGCCCCATCCGCTGGCATTCTATATTTTTACTTCCAACCGGAAGCTGGCGAAGGAGGCTATGGAGCGGCTGGGATTTGGAGGCGGATGCATCAACGATACGGTGATTCATCTGGCCACCAGCGAGATGGGATTCGGCGGTTTTGGTGAGAGTGGGATGGGCTCTTATCATGGAAAAGCGGGATTTGATACGTTTACGCATTATAAGAGCATTGTGGACAGGAAAGCATGGCCGGATGTACCTCTTCGCTATCAGCCTTATCACAGGCTGTCGGAAGCGATTATCCGGAAGGTTATGGGATAAAGGAAAAGACGGATCGGAAATGACAGGTACCCCTCTTACGGGGGTGCAGAGCGGGTGCAAGTCAAAATGCTCTGCAAGAAACTGGTTATGGAAGAATAAAGAAAAGAATTTGGAAGGAAGCGGAGTGCATGTTATCGGCTGCGGGCGATAGGATGCACTTTTTTTATTATGGAAAATGCTGCGCAATATTAAAGTAAAAAAGTGATGAAGCTCCTATGAAAGAAAAACGCTTTGCTGTGGATACGTACTCCGCGCTCAAGGAAAATAGCTGTGGGAACAGTCATAAACCTGTCCCCGTTTCATATATTGAGGTAAGAGAGGTGAGGGCATGAAGGCAGAAGAATGGAGGGCGTTAGTAAAGACGGCGGCGGAGG
>DVGC01000017.1 GCA_018712915.1 Candidatus Copromonas faecavium (nom. illeg.)
TTTTTCGATGAGTTTAGCTAATTATAGCAGAAAACAGGAGATTTTGCTTAAAAATTTCCTGCAAAATCAGCAAAAAATAAAGTATGGTGGAATTTACCTCTGCACTGGAATTTAAAATTTCAATTTAGCACTTTGATATAAATTTCACCAATTCGCCGGTATCTGTATTCAGTGGATGTCCGGCCTGGTCGTCTTTTGCCCTTTCTCTTTTCGGTTTTGAAGTTTGAGTTCATTGACACCAGCCGCCAAACAGAAGATAATAAAGTTGAAAGGAGGGGAAACATGTACGAACAGGAACTATTAAATGCCATCAAAAGTCTGGAGCTCAGAATGGAGCAGAAATTTACTGAACTGGAAGGCAGGATGGACCAGAAACTATCTGGACTCGAGGGCAGAATGGACCAGAAACTATCTGAACTCGAAGACAGGATGGACCAGAAGCTGGCCGCGCTCGAAACCAGAATGGACCAGAAACTGGCTGAACTCGAAGACAGGATGGACCAGAAACTGGCTGCGCTCGAAACCAGAATGGACCAGAAGCTATCTGACCTGGAAGACAGAATGGACCAGAAGCTGACTGAACTCGAGGACAGAATGGATCAGAAACTATCTGGACTCGAAGGCAGGATGGACCAGAAACTGGCTGCGCTCGAAGACAGGATGAATCAAGCTCTGACTGCCCAGGATACAAAAGAGAACCATCGTATGGACAGCATGGAAGCACGAATCGACGCCAGATTTGATGCTATGACCAAATCGCTGGAAACAATACAAAAAGAGCTACATTATCAAAACAGAAAGCTCAACTATCTGAGCGAGAAAGTCAATGACTACCATACCGATTTTTTACATACAGAAAAAAATTTCCGAAAAGCATTAAAAAAGCTGGAGGATGGGCAGGATACCATTGTTGCCATCTTACGCAGCAGGGATCTGCTGCCGGACGCTTCATAAGATGCAGGAGTAAAACACCGCTGCCCAGGCTGCACCATTCCGGTACATCCCACGCAGCGGTGTTTGATTCATTTCAGAAAATATTCGACTGATTTATCTGCATCCAGGATTTTTTCAGAAGGTCCGGCTCATCCGGCAGAGGATGCAGATTGCTTTGAGTTCTGCAGTCTTAAAAGAAAGCGCCGTCATCTTCCGCCCTCTTTTTTTACCCTGCCACTTTTCCGCCGGTTCGTTTCCCCAGTTCCAGTCCTTTTTGAACCACCTTCACGTTGGTCTCGCCAAGAATCTCATACAGCCGTTCCTTCAGGCTGGCCGCATCCACGGCCCAGTTTTCCGACAGACGCTTTAACATCCGGTCCTTTTTCAGGTAGATCACAACCCGGTCCTTTCCCTCTGAATCTCTGAGCAGTGCCATAACCGGATCAATCTGTTGGCTGTAACGTTCCTGATCCGCAAACTGAAGCCAGAGTTCGTTGGGAATCTGTTCAAAAGGCACCACTTCCTCGCAGATCAGTTTTCCCACCGGATCATCCCCGATGGACGCACGCCCCCGGATAAATATCTTGGAATCCTCCGTTAAAATCTGACGGCTCTTTTCATAAATTTTCGGAAACACCAGCGCTTCCACTGTTCCAACCATGTCTTCCACCGTCACAAATGCCATCAGCTGGTTGGTTTTCGTTGTCTTGACCTTCTTTCCGGTAATCATGCCTCCGACCACCACGATGGAATTATCCTCCACCACGGTATGACCGTCCTCATCCACCACAAAATCCGATGTCTTGGCCGTCACATTCTTCTCCCAGATTTCCCGGTATTCTTCCATGGGATGGCCGCTGATGTAAATGCCCAGCGTTTCTTTTTCAAAGGCAAGGAGGGTTTCCTTATCAAACTCTCCCACATCCGGAAAGCTTACATGAAAGCTCTCTTTTTCCTCCTCCGGCATCAGATCAAAAAAGCTCAGCTGGCCCTCCATCCCGGATTTCTTTTCCTTGGCCTTGTTTTCCAGAAGCTCCCCGGAAATATAAAGCTTCTGTTTCCTGGTTCCGGGAAGACTGTCCAGAGCCCCGGATTTAATGAAATTTTCCAGAGTTCTCTTATTCACTTCCCTATTGGTCATTCGGGAAATGAAATCATCCAGCGAATCAAAAGGACCATTTTTCTCCCTCTCGGCAATGATTGCCTCCACCACCGACCGTCCGACGCTCTTAATGGCGGAAAGGCCGTAGCGAATGCCGTTTCCCGACACGGAAAATCCGCTGTATCCTTCGTTGATATCCGGAGGCAGAATGGAAATTCCCATGTTCCGGCTGGCCAGAATATATTCCGATACCTTGGTCACATTATCCATCACCGAGGTCATCAGAGCCGCCATAAACTCCTTCGGATAATAATACTTCAGATAAGCCGTCTGATAGGCCACCACCGCATAGGCCGCCGCATGGGACTTATTGAACGCGTATTTGGCGAAATCGATCATGTCGTCATAAATCTGATTGGCCGTTTTTTCATCAATTCCGTTGGCAATACAGCCCTTGACCCCTTCTTCCGGGTTCCCATATACGAAATTGCGGCGCTCCCGCTCCATCACATCTGCCTTTTTCTTCGACATGGCCCGGCGCACCAGATCACTCCGGCCCAGGGTATAGCCGGCCAGTTCCCGCACGATCTGCATCACCTGCTCCTGATAGACGATGCAGCCATACGTAGGACTTAAAATCGGTTCCAGCTGAGGGCAGCTGTAGGTGACAGAAGAAGGATCGCTTTTTCCCTTCAGATATTTGGGAATGAAATCCATGGGGCCCGGCCGGTACAGGGAAATACCGGCAATAATATCCTCCAGATGGGTGGGCTTTAATTCCTTCATGAAGGTTTTAAAGCCGCCGCTTTCCAACTGGAACACCCCTTCGTTTTTCCCCGTTCCCAGAGAATCCATGACCTTTTTATCATCATAATCGATGGTATCCAGATCCACATGTACGCCGCAGTCCTTTTCAATCATTTTTACCGCGTCCTGGATCACGGTCAGAGTCCGAAGTCCCAGAAAATCCATCTTCAAAAGTCCCAGTTCTTCCAGGGTCGTCATGGTAAACTGGGTGGTAATGGTTCCGTCCGCGCCGCGGGATAAGGGGACATATTCGTCAATGGCCGTCCGTGCAATCACTACGCCGGCTGCATGCATGGACGTGTGTCTGGGGAGCCCTTCCAGCTTTTTCGACATGTCGATAAGTTTTTTCACCTGTTCATCGCTTTCATAAAGAGCCCGAAGCTCCGGATTCTTCTTAAGCGCCAGATCCAGCGTGATATTCAGCTCTGCAGGCACCATCTTGGATACCTGATCGCAGAGGCTGTACGGCAGATCCATAACACGGCCCACATCCCGGATCACGCCCCGGGCCGCCAGGGTACCGAAGGTGACAATCTGGGCCACCTGATCCTTTCCGTATTTTTCCACCACATAGTCGATGACCTCCTGCCGCCTTTCATAGCAGAAGTCCACGTCAATATCCGGCATGGAAACCCGCTCCGGATTCAAAAACCGCTCAAACAGCAGCTGATACCGGATGGGATCAATATCCGTAATTCTTAAAGAATAGGCCACAATGCTTCCGGCGGCCGAGCCTCTGCCCGGCCCGACGGCGATTCCATGGGAACGGGCAAAATTGATAAAGTCCCATACAATCAGGAAATAATCCACATAGCCCATGCTCCGAATCACGTCAAGCTCGTAATCAAGCCGCTCCCTTAAGGTTCCGTCATCCTCCGGATACCGCTCCCGGAACCCTCTGCCGCAGAGCTCATTCAGATAGCTCCAGGCATCGTACCCTTCCGGCACATCAAACCGCGGCAGCTTGGTAACGCCGAACTCGATCTCCACATTGCATCGCTCAGCGATTTTATGAGTATTTTCTATGGCCTCCGGTGCGTAGGGGAACAGGGCTCGCATTTCTTCTTCGGATTTGACGTAATACTGTCCGCCCTCATAACGCATCCGGTTTTCATCCGACACCTTTTTGCCTGTCTGAATGCAGAGCAGGATATCATGAGCCTCCCAGTCCTCCGCATAAATATAATGGCAGTCATTGGTGGCCACCAGAGGGATCTGAAGCTCCTGAGACATTCTTAAAAGCCCCTGGTTCACCTGGCGCTGGAGAGGGATTCCATGGTCCTGAAGCTCCAGAAAATAATTACCCTCGCCAAAAATATCCAGATGCTTTTTGGCCGCCGCCTTTGCCTCCTCATACAGGCCTTTTTCTAAAAGCCTGGGAATTTCTCCGGCCAGGCAGGCGCTGAGAGCAATGATTCCCTCATGATACTCCCGAAGGACCTCTTCATCTACCCTCGGCTTATAATAAAAACCGTCCACATACCCCTTGGAGACAATCTTCATCAGATTCTGATATCCCTGATTATTTTCTGCCAGCAGCACCAAATGATAATACCGGTCCTCTCCATGGACCGTCTCTCTGTCGAACCGGGAACCGGGCGCCACGTAAACCTCGCAGCCGATGATAGGCTTAATTCCTTCCGATCTGGCTGCCCGGTAAAAATCAATGACACCATACATGGCCCCATGATCCGTGATCGCCATGCTGTCAAATCCCAGCTCCTTGGCCCTGGCCGCCAGCTCCTTTATCTTACTGGAGCCATCCAAAAGACTGTACTCCGTATGAACATGCAGATGTGTAAATGCCATCCGTTTCCCTGCTCCTTCCCATCAAACTGACAAAACTGCGGTCCTGCCGCATATTCCTCCATACGTTCTCCGTTATATCTAAAAAGGACTGCCGCCAGCTTCCGGCAGCAGTCCCAGGAATGTTTGCTTAATTATTGCTCAGATATTTTTCGATATCCGTAACCGCTTTTTCCTCGTCGACTCCGTCCGCTGTAACAACCACCTGTTCGCCCACCGGAAGATCCAGAGTCATCATTCCCATAATGCTCTTCGCATTCACCTTTTTGTTATCGCTCTGTACATAAATCGTGCTTTCGTAGCTGCTTGCAAGCTGTACCAGCATGGCAATCGGGCGTGCCTCCAGTCCGGACGCCAACTCAATGGTAACCGTACGTTTCGTCATAATATTCCTCCTCAAATGCAGATGAATGGCGCTTACTAGTTCCCATTCAAATTCCCTGTTCCCTGGCTCCGCAATTTTTTTGCCATATCGCTGAGCTTTCTCAGGCGATGATTAACACCGGATTTTCCCACCGGCGGTTCCAGGTCTTCTCCCAGCTCTTTCAAGGTTGCTTCCGGTTTTTCCAGCCGTGCCCTGGCAATTTGCGCAAGACCGTCAGGAAGGCTGTCAAACCCAACCGTATCCCGGATATAGGTAATATCCTCAATCTGATTTAACGCAGCGGACACGGTTTTATTGATGTTGGCCGTCTCACAGTTCACCTGCCGGTTCACATTTCCCCGCATTTCTTTCAGAATCCGGATGTTCTCCAGTTCCATCAGAGAGCGGTGGGCCTCCATCACATTGAGCAAATCCACAATCTGGTTCCCCTCTTTTATATAGACCACGTAATGCCGTTTCCGGACAACAATCCTGGCGTCCACACCGAATGTTGCCATAATGGAACACAGCTGCTTTGCCTTCGGTTCCGTCGCACAGACGATCTCCAGGTGATAAAATTTTTCCGGATCGCTGATGGAACCGGCTGCCAGAAAAGCGCCCCGCAGGAATGCCCGGCGGCAGCATGGATTCTGCACCACCACATTCCCAACAACGGAAAGGTTTTCCCCAATCTCCCCATCCTCCGACAAAAGCTTCGTAGCCTTCAGTACCCGCAGAGCATCCTCATGCTGCCGGATGCAGACCGCATAAATCCGGTTCTTGCTTAAATGGATGTTCCGCCGTACCGATATATCCGTACTTATATTAAATGTTTTTTTCAATAATGTAAAGTATTTTCTTGCGACCGTCACATTTTCCGTATGGATCTTAATGCTGTAGCGATCCTCACCGGAAATCTGAATCCGCCCGCACAGACTTAAAATCGCGGCAGTTTCCGCAATCTGACAGTGCCTGGCCGGACTCATCTGATGGGACAGCTCCTCCTTCACACGGGAAGAAAAGGACATCCTATCTCCCTCCATCCTTTCTCACATCCCTGTGCTCCAGCCGAACCATATACCGTTCCGGCCTGGCAAGGCGTTCAAAAACCTCTTTCGCAATGGTGACAGAACGGTGCCGGCCTCCGGTGCAGCCCACGGCAATCACCAGCTGGTTCTTTCCCTCCTGCTCATATTTTGGAACGAGAAAGTCCAAAAGATTCATTAACCTTTTTAAAAATTCCTCCCCGGTTCCTCCCTGCATCACAAAGTCCTGCACATTTTTATCCTCTCCGGTGCAGTGCCGGAGTCCTTCTATATAATAAGGATTGGGCAGAAACCGGACATCGAATACCAGATCCGCATCCGACGGAATCCCGTATTTGAATCCGAAGCTCAAAACCGTAATAAACATGCTGCTGTGGGTTTTATCCGGTATAAACAGATGCTCCAGCTCCTGCCGCAGTTCTCGGGTCAGCAGATGGCTGGTGTCCAGCACACAATCTGCCTCTTCTTTTAAAAAGGCCAGTTTTTCCCGCTCCAGAGCAATTCCCCGTTCGATCCGGCCGACCCTTGATAAGGGGTGGCTCCTTCTGGTTTCCTTATACCGTTTAATCAGCACTTCATCCGAGGAATCAAGAAACAGGATGGAAAAGGGAAGTTCCCTCTGCCTCCAGGCCTTCAGAATGTTTTTCAAAAGAGGCAGCTCCTCTCCGCTGCGGACGTCAATGCCCAGAGCAATCTCATTTCTCTCCTCTGTGCCGCTTAAAACCAGCTCCGCAAACTTTTCCATCAATAGTACCGGAAGATTATCTACACAGTAAAATCCCATATCCTCCAGGATTTTCAGCGCTGTCGTTTTGCCAGCTCCCGACATTCCTGTCACGATTACCAGCTTCACCCTGCATTCCCTCCGTCTCTCATTCCATTTTTCATCCGGTTTTTCTGATTTTTCCGAATCTGACCGTTTTTGTTTCTGCGTTTATCGGCTGCTTTCCTGCTTCCGGAACTCTCCCAGAAGCCGGACCTCCAGCTCCAGATCCTGTCCGGAGTTTTCCTTTACCCGGCGCCGGACTTCTTCACAGAGAGCCAGAATATCGGCCGATGTGGCGTTCTCTTTGTTGATCACGAAACCCGCATGCTTTTCCGATACGGCCGCTCCGCCAAGACAGAAGCCCTTCAGACCGGCCTTCTCAATCAGCTGACCGGCAAAATATCCTTCCGGCCGCTTAAAGGTACTTCCCGCACTGGGATATTCCAACGGCTGCTTTTCCTTTCGCCGTTTGGCCAGCTCTTCCATTCTGGCACGGATTTCGTCCTGTGCTCCGGGAACCAGCAAAAACTCCGCTTCCAGAACGATTTCTCCCGTTCTCTGAAATCTGCTGGTCCGGTATCCCAGTTCCAGTTCTTCTGCCTGCCGCTTGCTGAGTCTGCCGCCTTCATCAAGAACCGTAACGGATTCCAGAATCCGGCTGATTTCCCCTCCGTAGGCCCCTGCGTTCATGACCACGGCGCCGCCAACGGTTCCGGGAATCCCGGCAGCAAATTCCATTCCGGCAAGTCCTTCCTTACAGGCGCCGTTTGCCAGCCTGGAAAGAAGAAGCCCTGCTCCCGCGCTTACCCGGTTTCCGCAGATTTCCAGCTTCTGAAACCGTTCCATAGAAATAATAGCTCCCCGATATCCCAAATCGCCTGCCAGCAGATTGGTTCCGTTTCCAATCACACACCAGGACGCATCCAGCCGCCGGCAGACAGAAATCACCGCCGCCAGCTCCTCCGGCGTATCCGGTATGATAAACCAGTCCGCCGGGCCTCCGGTGCGGAAGGACGTATGGCAGCTCATCGGCTCCTTCAATCGAACTTCCATGAATTTCCTCTTACCCTTTCTTTTCAGGTTTTTCTTTTCCGTCCGGTTCTTTTCTTCCAGACTTTTTCTGAACCAGGATCAGGTGCTTCTTTTATTGATCCCGTCTGGCAATGTTGGCCTGAACCCGGTTATACAGTTCCTGGGCCGCATTATATCCCATCTTTTTCTGCCGGTAGTTGATGGCTGCCGTTTCTACGATCACCGCCAGATTTCTTCCCGGACGAATGGGAATGTTATGGCAAATCACTTTATTCCCCAAAAATTCCGTATACTGGTCTTCCAGTCCCAGCCGGTCATACTCTTTTCCTTTATCCCATTCTTCCAGCCGAATGACCATGTCAATGGACTGGGTGTTCTTTACGCTCTCCACACCGAACAGGGTTTTCACATCGATAATTCCAATTCCACGCAGCTCAATCAGGTATTTCGTAATTTCGGGAGCCGTTCCCACCAGAGTCACATCGCTGACCTTGCGGATCTCCACCACGTCGTCACTGACCAGACGGTGTCCCCTCTTAATCAGCTCCAGAGCAGCCTCGCTTTTTCCAATTCCGCTTTCTCCCGTAATCAGAACGCCTTCACCAAACACGTCGACCAGTACGCCATGGATGCTGATTCTGGGCGCCAGCTCCGTTTTCAGCCACCGGATCACCTCCGCCATCGTTTCTGATGTCGGCTTTTCGCACAGCAGACAGGGAACGCCGTAATGGCTGCAGAGGGCGATTACCTCTTCCTCAGGAACCAGATTCCGGCAGAATACCAGACAGGGGATCTTGCTGGACAGCAGTTTGTCATACATCACAATCCGGCGGTCTTTCCCCAGGCCGGAAAGATAAGCGATTTCCACATTTCCCAGCATCTGAACTCGTTCATTGTCAAAATGGTCATAAAAACCGGTCAGCTGCAGCGCCGGACGGTTCACATCCGGATGAGAAACCACAATTTTATCCGTGTCCAGTTCCGGTGTCAGATTCTTAAAATCCATTTTTTGAATCAGCTTGGTTATGGTAACTCCGTACATATCGATTCTCCTTCCCGCATGGTATCATCCTACCACATTCATTTCCCATTGTCACTGATTTTCTTTTTCCCGCCTCTGCGATTCGGATCTGCTTTTATTCTGTATGTGCTCCCGGCACGTTTCCCGTTCCATGAAAGAATCCGTAGACACTTTCTGCCGCCCGCCGGTTCATGCCTTCTGTTTCCGAAAGTTCCTCAACAGAAGCATCCCGCACAGCCTCCAGAGTCTTAAACCGCCGCATCAGCGCCTTCCGTCTGGCCGGGCCGATTCCTTCAATATCATCCAGCACCGAGCGCACCTGAGTCTTGCTCCGCAGGCTCCTGTGATACTCAATGGCAAACCGGTGGGCCTCATCCTGGATTCTGGTAATCAGCTTGAATCCTTCGGAATGGCGGTCGATGGGAATCTCCACATTCTGATAATACAGACCTCTGGTGCGGTGCCTGTCGTCCTTCACCATTCCGCAGACCGCAATGGAAGAGAGTCCCAGCTTTTCCAGCACCCGCAGAGCCACATTGACCTGCCCCCGTCCTCCGTCCATCATAATCAGGTCGGGAAACCTGGTAAAGCTGCCCATTTTTTCATCTTCCCCGCCGGAAAGCTCCTTCTTTTCTTCCATTCCATGCTCAAACCGCCTGGTCAGCACTTCCTCCATGGACGCATAATCATTGGGACCCTGGACGGTTTTTATCCGGAACTTCCGGTAATCATTGCGCTTGGGCCGCCCGTCCTCGTAAACCACCATGGAACCCACCGACTCAAAGCCGCTGATATTGGAAATATCGAACGCCTCAATCCGGCGCACACCGGAAAGTCCCAGCCACTGTCCAATCTGATTCATGGCGCCGATGGTGCGCAGTTCCTCCCGTTTTATCTTTTCCTTATCCTGGGATAATACCAGAAGAGCATTTTTCGCCGCCAGTTCCACCAGCCGCTCCTTCTGTCCTTTTTTGGGAATCACAAATTTTACGTTCTGTCCCCTGCGTCTGCCAAGCCACTGGCTCACCAGCTCCATCTCCTCAAATTCCTGCTGAGTCCAGATCTCCCTGGGAATAAACGGCGTACCGGCATAAAACTGCTTGATGAAACTGCCGAGTATCTGTCCGTCATCCTCCGCCGTCGCCGCGGAAACGTGAAAATGTTCCCTGCCGATGAGTTTTCCGTCCCGGACAAAAAACACCTGAACCACCGCATCCTCCTCGTCCCGAGCCATGGCAATCACATCCCGGTCCTCCATGCTCTGGCTGGTAATCTTCTGCTTCTGAGCCACCTGTTTTACACTGTTTAAAAGCTCCCGGTACTCGATGGCCCGCTCAAAATCCATCTCATCCGAAGCATCCGTCATCTTTTTTTTCAGCATGGAAAGAACCGGCCCGTAATGACCGTTTAGAAATTCCACTGCCTGCTCCACAGCTTTTCCGTAATCCTCTCTGGAAATATATCCCTGGCAGGGGGCTGAACACTGCTTGATATGGTAATTAAGACAGGGCCTCTCCTTGCCGATGTCCTTGGGAAGATTTCTGCTGCAGGTACGGATTTTCCACAGCTTATGAATCAAATCGATGGTATCTTTGACAGCCCCCGCACTGGTATAAGGGCCGAAATACCGGTTTTTATCTTTTTTCATGGTACGGGAGAACAGAATCCGCGGATAGGTCTCCTCCATGGTTACCTTAATATAAGGATAGGCCTTATCATCCTTCAACATGGTATTGTATTTTGGACGATATTCCTTAATCAGATTGCATTCCAGCACCAGTGCCTCCAGCTCCGAGTCAGTAATAATATACTCGAACCTGGCAATCCGGGAGACCATTTTTTCAATTTTTGCCGTTTTGTTCCGGCTGCTCTGAAAATACTGGCGCACCCGGTTTTTCAGGCTGATGGCCTTTCCCACATAAATAATCTCATCATGTTTGTCATGCATGATATAAACTCCCGGCGATGCTGGGAGTTTTTTTAATTCTTCTTCTATATTAAATAGGTTTTCCGTCAACGCAATCTCTCTCCGTCGAATTTCTTCAGCATTAAAATATGCCTTCTTAAAAATCCCACCTGACTGTCCAGATCCTCCAACCCGGCAGACGGCTGTACATCAAATACCATGTAAATGTCATCCAGCTCTTTCTGTGTCATCCGCCGGGCCATCTTCGCCAGGTATTCCAGCATCAAATCATAATTCTTTTCATCCATGGCATCAAAAAAATCCAGAAGGTAGGGATTCATCGGCGGTTCTTCCTGTCCGTCTTTCCCGGATTCCCGTCCATAAGAATCCTCTGCTGCCTCCGGCTGATTTTTCTTATGCCCATTTTCCCCGCACTGGTTTTCCTGACCCGCACCGGCTGGCCGCACCTGCTCAAACCGGTATTCCTGTTTGGCATCCGGATATTTGCTCCGGTCCACCGGCTCCATAAACATAGACAGGGGACGAACCCAGACCCCGAAATCCCCATAAAGGGCCTGGTAAACCACCATTTCCTCCCCTGTCTCTGAATGTCTGGCAACCGCAATTACCTGATACAATCTGTTTTTAAAGTGCCGGTAAAATTCTCCCGGCACTGGTTTTTTTCGATTCAAATTCATAGTCCCTTCTTTTTACGCGGCTCTTTTCCTGTCCGGCATGAGCCATGCACTTCCTGATTATGCGGGTTATGAAGCGTTCTCCGCCTCCTGTCCTGTTTCATCGGAAGAAGCGCTTTCTGACTCCTGCTCTGCCCCGTCCGGAGAAGCAGTTTCTGACTCTGGAGCCGTTTCCTCCAAAGAAACACTTTCCGTCTCCTGCTCCGCTCCGTCCAAGGATGTTTGTTCCGCAGGGCTCTCCTCAGGCACATGTTCTGAGCCTGCAGGCGCCAGCTGGCCAAAATGGTACCGGTTCGCCGCGCTCCAGAGCATCCATTCATCATAACCGGCATCTTTCACCGCCTGAATCTGAGCAGCCACTTCCGCATCTCCATAGGGAATATAATTTCCCTCTCCCAAATAGGAAGCGGTAAAGTCCTGCAGCCAGGGACGGACGATGGCCTGACGGCTCACATGGTCATCGGCCTCTGCCGCCTCATCCAGCACCGTTCTTGATTTCTGCAAGGCTCCCAGAACCGTCTCATACGGCTGGGTATCCGGATGCTCGATTCCAAAGTTCCCGGAACTGTAATGAGACGGATAAATCATCGGGCAGATATAGTCCAGATGCTTGGCCATCTCCGTGTAGCTTTGTCCCACCGCATTGGCATCAATCTCACTTCCGATGATCGTTCCAAAAACATCGGCGGACACGAACAGCCCCTGAGAAGCAAGGTTTTCATAAGCATACGTCACAAACTCAGTGATGACATCCATTTTTGATCTTCCCTGAGTCACTGATTCGTCAAAAACAACCTGATCCATGCTGCTTTCAGTGGAAAAACGGATGTAGTCAAACTGTACCTCATCAAATCCCACCTCTTTGGCAGCCGTTCCCACTTCTATCAGATAGTCCCAGACTTCCTTGCGGTACGGGTCCACCCAGGCCATTCCCTGACGATCCCGGTATAAACTGCCATCCGCCAAATGCAGGCTCCACTCCGGTTTCTGCTCCGCCAGATAAGGATCCCGGAAGGCCACCACCCGGGCAATCACATAAAGTCCCCGCTCTTTCAAGGAGGAAATCAATCCTTTAATATCCTTCACATAAGGGCGGCATGCGCCGATCTCTGTCACCAGAGGCGAATCAATCTGGCAGGTAATGCGGCCCTCATCATCCTTAAAGTCAATGACCACCGTATTAATTTCCGTTCCGGCAGCACTGTCCAGGATATTGTTAAAGGCCTCGGTACTTCCGGACATGGGGCCGGAAATATAGATTCCCCTTACCTTCACCGGAACCCGCCCCGGCAGTGCCGGGTTGTCTTCGTCCACAATCCGGACAGATACGGTCCGATCCTGATTTAATCCTGCTCCTTCGATGACCTTGACTCCGCTGGTTTCCTCTTCCGTCTCAGTTTCTGCCGGCGGCATGGTTTCCGCCGCCGTGGTTTCCTCCTGCACGGGCCGGCTGCATCCAAACAGAGCCAGAAGGCCGGCGAGTGAAACCGCAAATAACCATCTTTTCATGTTTAATCGTTCCTCTTGTGTAATTAATATAGTCCAGTCAAACCAGGCAGCCGTTGGCTCATAGAAGATCCCCGGCAAATGTCCGGGCACGAAATCCCACCTGGCATCTGTTTTCACCCAAAGAAAGCGTACATGCACCCACTTTTCTAATATGATACCATAAGAAACGGCCGCACACAAGGGGCAATCACATCCCTGCCCCAGCGTCTGTGCACACCTGCTGCCGGCTGCCATACCAATCACGCTCATCCTATGCGCATGAGTGCTTTCAATGTGCTCGGCATAATCGTTCCGCATACTAATACGAAGCGTTTCCATGTTTTCCGTTGGTCCATGAAAGAAATTTCAAAAAACCTCTGTTCAAATGGAGGATTTTGTACGATAATAGAACCGTACAAATGAGATCTTTAATCAGGCAGGAGGATAAAACATCATGATAAAACAGGGCTTTGACAACGAGAAATACCTTGCCATGCAGTCCGATCATATCAGAGAACGAATCAGCCAGTTCGGCGACAAACTGTATCTGGAATTTGGAGGAAAGCTGTTTGACGATTACCATGCTTCCCGGGTTCTCCCCGGCTTTGAACCGGACAGCAAACTCAGAATGCTGATGCAGCTGGCCGATCAGGCAGAAATCGTCATTGTCATCAATGCCGCCGATATTACGAAGAATAAAGTTCGTTATGATTTGGGGATCACCTACGACGTGGATGTGATCCGTCTGATTCGTGTGTTTACCGACCGGGGTCTGCATGTGGGCAGCGTAGTGATTACCCACTACGTGGAAATTCCGGCCATTACCCAGTTCAAGCACAAGCTGGAAAAGCTGGGGGTAAAAGTATACCGTCATTATGCCATCGAAGGCTATCCCAGCAATGTGCCTCTCATCGTCAGCGATGAGGGCTATGGAAAAAATGATTATATCGAAACCACCCGCCCGCTGGTAATCGTGACAGCGCCGGGCCCGGGCAGCGGAAAAATGGCCACCTGCCTGTCCCAGCTTTACCATGAAAACAAGCGGGGCATCAAGGCTGGATATGCAAAGTTTGAAACCTTCCCCGTATGGAATCTTCCTCTTAAGCATCCGGTTAATCTGGCCTACGAGGCGGCAACGGCCGACTTAAACGATGTCAACATGATTGACCCCTTCCATCTGGAAGCTTACGGAAAAACCACCGTCAACTATAACCGGGATGTGGAAATTTTCCCGGTGTTAAGCGCAATTTTTGAGGGAATTTTCGGAGAATGCCCCTATAAGTCCCCCACGGACATGGGCGTTAATATGGCCGGCTTCTGTATTTTTGACGACGAGGCATGCCAGGAGGCCTCCCGCCAGGAAATCATCCGCCGGTACTATCAGTCTCTGGAAAAGCTCGTAAAAGATGAGGCCTCCGAAAACGAAGCGTTTAAGATTGAGCTGATCATGAAGCAAGCAAAGATCACTCCGGCAAACCGGTCCGTGGTTCCCGCTGCCATCCAGCTTGCCAGGGAAATTCATGCTCCTGCAGCCGCCCTGGAGCTGCCGGACGGAAAAATTGTCCTTGGAAAAACGAAAAAGCTTCTGGGGGCTTCCGCGGCCGTACTGCTTAATGCAATGAAGGAACTGGGCGGCATTGACCATGAGCTGGATCTGATTTCTCCGGAGGCTATTGCCCCCATTCAGCAGCTGAAGGTCCGCTATCTGGGAAGCATCAACCCCCGGCTTCATACAGATGAGGTGCTGATTGCCCTTTCCGCCTGCGCTGCCAACGATGAAAACGCAAGAATCGCCCTGGAGCAGCTTCCCAAGCTGAGAGGCTGCCAGGTTCATACCACTGTTCTTCTTTCAGACGTTGATAAGAAAATCTTTAAAAAGCTGGGAATCGACCTGACCTGTGAACCGGTCCATGAGGACAAAAAAATAAATGCTGACAATTAAAAATTAAGGAGGCGTTTTACTATGAATGAACCTATCTCCGCCGGCTTAAAGGCCTATGTGGAAAACAACCAGGAAACCCTGATTCAGCTTCTGGATACCCTCTGCCGGATCCCGTCCCCCTCAAACCATGAGGAACGCCGGGCTGAATTCATCAAAAACTGGTTTGAAAAGGAAGGATGCAAAGGCGCTTACATTGACGATGCCTTAAATGTCATCTATCCCTTCCACTGCGAAGAGCAGAAAAATCTCGTAGCTTTTACTGCCCATACGGATACGGTGTTTCCGGATACGGAACCATTTGATGTCATTTATGATGGCGACATCATGCGCTGCCCCGGTGTAAGCGACAATACCGCCAATCTGTCCATGCTCATGCTTCTGGCCAGCTATTTCACAAAAAATAATATGGTTCCAAAACAGGGAATCCTGTTTGTGGCCAGCTCCGGGGAAGAAGGCCTTGGTAATCTGAAAGGCGTCCGTCAGTTAATGAAGGATTATGAGGGAAAGATTTCCGAACTGTTAGCCATCGACGGTTCCTATGACTCCATCGTCAACCAGGCGGTAGGTTCTCTTCGTTACCGGGTCGGCGTTCACACAGAAGGCGGCCATTCCTATGGAAAATTCGGCAACCAGAACGCGATCCAGACTCTGTCCTCCATGATCAATACGCTCTATACATACAAGGTTCCCAAGCCGGGAAAGAGTACCTACAATGTGGGAACCATCACCGGCGGCACCTCCATCAACACCATTGCCCAGTATGCGGAAATGCGGTTTGAGTACCGTTCCGATGTCCGGGAGAGCTTGGCTTCCATGAATCGGTTTTTCCAGTCTGTCATCGAAGCATACCGGAACATGGATCATGTGCAGATTGAATGTGAGCTTCTCGGTGAACGTCCCTGCACCGGAGATGTGAATCCGGAAAAACAGACGGCTCTGGAAAACAAGGCTCTGGATCTGATGGAAGCTTTCACCGGCAAACGGCCCCAGTGCTATTCCGGCTCCACTGATTCCAACATTCCTCTTTCCGTCGGTGTTCCCTCCATCTGCTTCGGCGGCCATATGGGAACCGGCGCCCACACCAGAGAAGAATTTCTGACTGTGAAAGATCTGAAGCTGGGAATGCTGATTGTGGGTGCATTTATGGAGACGTATTTCTAACATTCCATAAATTCCCGGTGACATAATTAGGCATTGCTCATCATCTTAGCTTTTGAAAAGTCTGCGCGACAATCCATGGCGGTGAAAGGGTTCACGCGGCCATTTGAGGCAGATAAAATATCACAGCTCCCGGAACCTTTTTCCTGATTTCGAAATGGATTTCCGGGAGTTTTTTCACTCTGTTTAACCGTACATATCCTGCTGCATACGCAGTGTTCTTTTTTGTGTTGGGCCTTCTCGGAAAGGCAAAGGGGGAAACATATGAAGCGAATATTGGCAGTTTTGAATCATTTCCTGAATCAATCCTTCTATCTCTTGAAAAAATGGGGCGTGTTATTTCTTATTATTCTGATATTGGTGATGGCCGGAATAAAAAGAGAATGCCAGTTTCAGGCTGCATATATTTCCAAAAAAGATGCTCTGGAAGATTATGATTATATGTGGAATATGTTAGAAAACAATTATCCTCTGCTTGATATGGCCGAAAGAAAATACTCCTTATCGATGGATGCCCTGAAAGAGAATTACCGAAATCAAATTGACGCTTTAAATGACAAAATAAACTTTGAAGTTTACTACTCCCTATTACAGTCGTGTATCAAGCATTTTCAGCAGCTGGGACATTTGTCTGTTTTAACACCAGCCCAGGTTACAAACATCATCCATTCTACAGAACTTGCAGAACAAAACCATGGACATGCTGGACTTGATCAGTATCAGTACCAATATCGTTTATGCAATGATCCATTCGTAAAAGCGCGATATGATTTCTTAGAAGATTTGCAGGAACATAAAGAACAAACGAATAATGTGACTCCAAAGGGAGCAGGCAATTTGGAATTTAAAGAAATTAATGAGGAAACCGGCTACGTAAAAATCAAAAGCTTCAATACACGGCATTTAGCAGACGATGCACAGCGATTGGACAACTGGTTCAAACATAATTCCGGCAGAAAAAATATGATTATTGATATTACGGGAAACGGAGGCGGAACAAGTCAATATTGGCAAGATCTTATCGTAGCTCCCAATATCAATGAAGAGCTTCGCTACGGTTTCTACTATATTACACAATATGGAGAAGAGACACGGGAGCAGTTTGCCATAGATGGGGTTTATGAAAAAGATTTAAGCACTCAGTTAGATGATTTATTGTATCTTCCGGAAATTGATGAAAAGAATCTGCAAAAAGTAACGTATTACGGTACCGCATCAGACACAATATCCCCTTCCGGAGAATATAAAAACAGCAATACGCGCTTTTTCCTGCTGGTCGATCGAGGAGTATATTCCGCAGCAGATACCTTTGCAATGTTTTGCAAAGAAACAGGGTTTGCAACAGTAATTGGCGAAAATACAGGCGGTGATGGAGCAGGACTCAATGTTTACCTTGTAAAATTACCAAAAAGTAATTTGCTTATCCGGTTTAGGGCCATGCATGGATTAAATGTTGATGGAAGCAGCAATATTGAATTCGGCACAACACCTGACGTCATCTTTAAAGGAGTTTCACGCAAAAATGTATCATATTTAGGCGTATGCATGGATTATATTGAAAGTCTGGAAGAATAATTTTTTCTTTAATAGTAAGCGCTTTATAATCGACCGGATAGCAGATCCCCAACTTTTGTGAGATACTTCAGATACTTGGAGTAATTCACTTCATATCTGGTTCTCAGAACTGCAAAAGCTACACTTCAATCTCATACCTTCTCCC
>DVGC01000018.1 GCA_018712915.1 Candidatus Copromonas faecavium (nom. illeg.)
TTTTTCGATGAGTTTAGCTAATTATAGCAGAAAACAGGAGATTTTGCTTAAAAATTTCCTGCAAAATCAGCAAAAAATAAAGTATGGTGGAATTTACCTCTGCACTGGAATTTAAAATTTCAATTTAGCACAGGCCTCCCCTTATTTCGACAAAGAAGCCTGAAGTGCCAGATTCCCGGCGGGTTTTCAGCCGGCGGAAGACTCTGAATTTTTTTAAGTCATAGGCAGGATTTTCATTTCGGGGAATAGTCCTGTCTCCGGCGCGGAGCAGAATTTCTTTCAGAGATGGTTCTGCCTTCGGCCCATTTCCGGTACAGAAAATTTCAGCCGATGATTTCCCGCTGTACCAGGTTTGCAGGTTCTCCCCGTCGTGCAAGGTTGCGATTGAAAACCCGAAAGCTTTATGCTATACTCTATAGTTGCATTGAAGATTTTCCGAAACAGGAATTTCTAAAAGAAAGTTTCCATTAAAAAAGTCAAACAGAAAAACCGTATCAAGCATCCGACAATACTGCCAAACAAAGGAGATGTGAAAATAAATGAAATTAGGAATCGTAGGCCTACCCAACGTAGGAAAAAGTACGCTGTTTAATTCACTGACAAAAGCCGGTGCGGAATCCGCCAACTATCCGTTCTGCACCATCGACCCCAATGTGGGAGTCGTGGCCGTTCCCGACCCCCGTCTGAAGCTTCTGACGGACCTCTATCATTCCGAAAAAACCACTCCGGCTGTCATCGAGTTTGTGGACATTGCCGGCCTGGTCAAAGGCGCTTCCAAGGGAGAAGGTCTGGGAAACCAGTTCCTTTCCAACATCCGTGAGGTGGATGCCATTGTTCATGTCGTCCGCTGCTTCGATGATCCCAACGTCATTCATGTGGATGGCAGTGTGGATCCGCTCCGCGACATCGAAACCATCAATCTGGAACTGATTTTCTCCGACATTGAAATTCTGGAACGCCGGATTGCCAAGATGGGAAAAGGAGCCGTCTCCAACAAGGCTCTGGCCAAGGAAGTGGAGCTTTTAAAGGCATTAAAAGAGCATCTGGAAGGCGGAAAGCTGGCCAAAACCTTTGAGCCGGCCGATGAGGATGCGGCTGCCTTCGTCAGCTCCCTGAATCTTTTAACCTGGAAACCGGTCATTTTTGCCGCCAATGTGGGAGAAGAGGATCTGGCCGATGACGGTGCCTCAAATTCCCACGTTCAGGCCGTCCGTGAGTTTGCAGCAGAAAACGGAAGCGAAGTTTTCGTTATCTGCGCTCAGATTGAGCAGGAAATCGCCGAGCTGGACGATGATGAGAAAAAACTGTTTCTGGAAGAGCTTGGCCTGAAGGAATCCGGACTTGAAAAACTGATTGCCGCCAGCTACCGGCTCCTGGGACTGATCAGCTATCTGACTGCAGGAGAAAAGGAGACCCGGGCATGGACCATCAAAGTCGGAACAAAGGCTCCTCAGGCTGCCGGAAAAATCCACTCGGATTTTGAAAGAGGCTTTATCAAGGCCGAAGTCGTCAATTACCAGGATCTTCTGGACTGCGGTTCCTACAATGCAGCCAAAGAGAAAGGTCTTGTCCGGATCGAAGGAAAGGACTATGTGGTGAAGGACGGAGACGTGGTTCTTTTTCGATTCAACGTCTAATGATTCCGTTTCATGAATAAAACTGCCTGACCGTACAGTCAAGGGGCTGCGAAAAATGAGAAATTCTCTTTTTCACAGCCCCTTAATTATTTTTATTCCAGCTCGTCCTCTCCAACCAGCTCGTCATACTCTTCAGTATCCAAAAGCTCGTCGAAGGCATCGGCCACGATCTCATATTCCTCGTCATCCTCGATATTGGCCAGATCCGGATTGCCCTCTGCATCCTCCAGATAGCGGTACAGATAAACCTCTCCGTCCTCATCCTCCTGTCCGTCCAGCGGAAGAAGGGCGATATAATCCCGGCCTCCGGCCTCGAAAATCGTGAGGACTACACATTCCTGTTCCGTTCCGTCATCCAGTGTTAACGTGACGGTCATTTCCTCCGCTTCCTCCATGGAACCCGGCTGATTCTTTTTGTTTCCCATAATTCATTCCTTTCTTTTCTTATGCGCCGCCGCATCGGAAAACTTCCCGTCTGCGGCCAGACCTCTGCCGGCGGCCGGATCGTCACCGGTAATTCCGCCGATTGCTTTCATTATAAGCATCCGAATGCATTCTGTCAAACCCTCTGTCAATCAACTGTCAATCCATTTTCTCCTGAGCTTCTTCGCCCGCATGTCAGAAAAAAATCATCAATATTCAATTCCTTCCCGCGCTCCGATTCCCCGCTCATACGGATGGCGCAGCTTTCGGATTTCCGAAACGTAATCTGCCATGGAAAGAAGAGCTTTCGATGGGTTTCTCCCGGTCATCACCACCTCCAGCCCTTCGGGACGCTCCTTCAGAAAAGAAACCACCTGTTCTTCCGGAACCATTCCCGTATTCACAGCCGCCATGATTTCATCCAGAATCAGCACATCCCAGTCTGCGGAAAGTGCCTGCGCGCGGTCAAAAAGTCCCTCATAATAAGAGGCAGCCTCCTTTTTCGTTTCCTCATCCATGGCAAACACAAAGCCAAAGGAGCGTTCGATGGGAAGGACCGTGATTCCCGGCACATGCCGGAGAGAGAGCAGCTCCCCCGAATCTTCATGTTTCAGAAATCTGGCAATCAGAACCTTTTTCCCCCGGCCGGCAGCCCGTAAGGCCAGTCCCAGGGCCGCACTGGTTTTTCCCTTTCCGTCTCCACAGTAAATATGAACCAGCCCCTTTGGGTTCTGCTGCGGGGACCGTGCATATTTCTCCCGCTCCGGTTTCTCCGTTCCCGGATTCTTCTGCCCCGTTTTCTCCATTCCTGTCTTCTCCGCCTCTGGCCTTTCCTGCTCCGGTTTCTTATTCTCTATCATCTTGTTTTCCATCGCATCTCCTTTGCTTTTCTTCCCGCTTCTCCTCCGCTTCCAGGCACTCCTTCAGGAACCGGGACGGTTCCTGCTTCCTGTGGTACCGCTCCCGGACCGCACAGAGGTGAAGCCTGTCCCTGGCGCGGGTCAGTGCCACATAAAACAGCCGCCGCTCCTCCTCCAGATCGGCAGGCTGAGCCGCCTTATGGTGAGGAATGATCCCTTCATTCACATCCACCACAAAAACCACCCGGTACTCCAGTCCCTTGGCGCTGTGCATGGTGGACAGCATGACCCCGTCCTTTTTCTTCTGGTCAGACTGGCTCTGCCTTCGCAGTTCTTCCTCATAGGCCTTTACATGCTCCATCCACAAAGCAAATGTTTCAAAAGAACCGGCACTTTCCGTCAGCTTGTCCGCCACCTCAAAAAGCTCCTCCGGATCCAGCCTTCTGAATACCGCATATTCTTTCAAATATTCATCATACCCCACCGATTTTCTGATGTAATGGAGGGCAGGGCCAGGCTTCAGCCTCCCAATGGTACGCAGATCCGCCTCCAGATCGTAAATCCGCTCCTTCATCCAGTCCTTCTCCTCATAAAAATCCAGAAGACTGTCAAAGGATACCTCCGCATGCTCCAGAGCCGCCCGGCTGAAATACCGGTTGGGCCGGTTCATAATCCGCAGGAAATCCGCCCGTTTTCTGCTTCCTGCCCCAATGGAAAGATAGGCAAAGAAGTCCCTGGCAATCCAGTGGCGGTAAAGATTAGGAATGGCATCCCTCATCTGAAAGGGAATGTTGTATTCCATCAGCTTCTCCGCCAGGAGGCCGGAGTTGGCTCCGGTGCGAAACAGCACCGCCATCTCCTTCCAGTCAAACCCTGCCTCCCGGTAGCTTCGCAGGGCGCGGGCCACCGCATCCATCTCCCTCTGCGGATTCTCAAACAGAACCGCTTTCACCGGGCGTCCCATTCCCCGCGCCGGAACCAGTTCCTTTTTAAACCGAACCTGATTATGGGAAATCAGTCTCAGAGAAGCATCCACAATTTCTTTTGTTGAACGGTAATTGGTTCCCAGCAGGATCCGGCCGCAGCCCGGGTAATCCCGTTCAAATCCCAGCATAATCTCCGGTTTTGCCCCGCGAAACCGGTAGATGGACTGATCGTCATCCCCTACAATAAACAGGTTGTTCTCCGGCAGAGCCAGCATCCGTATCACCTCATACTGCAGCCGGTTGATGTCCTGAAACTCATCCACCAGAATATACCGGTATTTTCTCTGCCATGCCGCCAGGATATCCTTTCGTTCCCGGAACAGCTCCCAGCACATGAGCAGCATGTCATCAAAGTCAATTTTCCCCTTTTCCCTTAACATCCGGTCATAACCGGTATAGAGCTTCTTAAACCATTCCTCCGGACAGTTCTGGGAGTAATAGCAGCTTAAATCGATCTGTTCACCTTTTACATAACTGATTTCATTCACCAGAGAGGAAAGAAATTCCCCTTCATCCTCCACTTCCAGCTCCGAACCGGAAATCAGGCTCTTCAAATACTCCCGTTTCTCCTCCTCCCCGATGACATTTCCGGGAGGAAACCGGTAAGCCAGCCGCAGAATCTGATAAAAAATGGAGTGGAAGGTGCCAAAACTGACTCTCTGGCTCTGCTCCCGCCCCATACCGGCCTGGTCCATCAGAGCAAAAAACCGCTCTCTCATTTCCATGGCCGCCGCTTTTGTAAACGTAATGACAAGAATGCCGGAGGGGCTTACGCCCGCCTCCAGCAATCTGAAAATCCTGTGTGTAATCACCGTGGTCTTTCCCGAGCCCGGCCCGGCAAGAACCATCATGGGCCCGTCCCTGTGGGAAAGAGCCTCCGTCTGTGCTTCGTTAAACTTCATGACTTACCTATTATGGCCGATAAAACAGTTGTACCCAGTAAATCCGGTATGTGGAATCCGGGTCACGATAGCAGCCGATGGCCGCTTCCGTAAAGTTTTCATTCAGGATATTGGCCTTATGCCCTGAAGAATTCATCCAGCTGTCCACAGCCGCCTCCGGCGTTCTCTGTCCGGCTGCAATATTCTCTCCCACGTAGCTGTAACCGTCAATTCCTGCTTCTTCCAGCGCCGTAAAGCAGGAGCTGCCGTCCGGCCTGGTATGTGAAAACAGCTCCGGAAGTTCCTCCGCCCGGATTTGGCAGGCCTCCATGATATCCTCGTTAAGTTCCAGCGGATCCAGGCCCCGCTCTTCCCGTTCCTCATTGATCAGGTCAAAGCATTCCATGGCATATGCATCGTCCCAGCCTTCCTCATCGGAATCGGCATCGTCCTGGTAGCCGCTCTCCTGATTTCTGTTCTCATCGGTAATCTCGGAGACCTCCACCGAATCCCTGTCAGCCTCTCTCCGGTATTCGCTCCAGTCTTCCTCGTCGATCACGTCCACAATATAGTGTTCTTCCTTGTCCACCACATAGTAAACGCCGTCCTCAGAGGCATGAACCGTCGTCTCCGCCAGCTCTCCGTCCTCATAAAAATAGTATTCACTGCCCTCAATTTCCTGGAGACCGGTCAGCGCATAACCGGATTCGTCAAAATAATACCGGTTTCCGGAAATCCGTTTCCAGCCGGTGGACAGCTTTCCGCCGGCATCATAGTACCGCCTTCCATAGCCGTCATTGATCCACTGGTTCCTCACTCCGGCGTTCTCCTGAGAGGAAGCTCCGTTTCCGGCAGAGGCCCCGTTTCCAGTACCGGAGCCGTCTATCTGTGTGCCGGCAAATCCCGGCGTCACATCCCGCCTTGCCGCCACGCCGTTTTCCAGCCATGCACCGGACTCATCCACCGCATAACCGTCCACCGTGGTGGACGCATACATCCAGCCGCCGCCGTCAAAGCGGTAGCTTTCCGCCTGTCCGTCACCGTTTCCGTCGATCCAGTACCAGCCTCCGGCCGGATAGGAACCATCATCGTTCCGATACCACCAGTTGGAAATCCCGCCGGAATTTTCCGCCCGGTTCACATCCTGAATCCACTGACCTGCCAACACCGGCACTGTCCATGAAACAGACAGAGCGGCCGCCAGGCCCAATACTGCCAGCTTTTTCATCCCCGCTTCCTCCTTTGTTTCCTAAACAGATCTCTTTGGTAATCCGCCCCGGAAAGGCTTTCCAGCTTTTCTAGGGACAGCCCCTGGTCTTCCGGAAATTCCCCTTAGCCTTTCAGGAGTTCGATTCCCTTCCGAATCCGGTTTAAGGATTCTTCCTTTCCAAGAACCTCCATAATCTCTGTGGCTCCGGCCGGCGTCATCTGCTTTCCGGACACCGCAATCCGGATGGGCCACATAACAAAGCCTGTTTTCACTCCCTGCTCCGTCACATATGCGGACAATACCTCGTACAGGGCATCATTGGAATAATCCTCCTGGCGCTCCAGGATCGGAAGCACTTCCTCCAGCGTCTTTAAACAGGTTTCCCTGTTGGTTTTCATTTTCTTATGAACATACAGCTCCGGATCGTATTCCGGCAGCTCCTCGAAGAAGTCAATCTGCGGAAGAATGTCCGGGAAAACCTCAATCCTTGTCTTTACCATGGCAGCAATTTTCTTCAGATCCAGAGGCTTTTTGATGACCTGCTTCAGATAAGGCTCTGCCAGCTCATAGAACTTGTCAAAGTCCATCTTCTTCATATATTCGCCGTTCATCCAGCGCAGCTTGGTCATATCAAAAACGGCCGGAGACTTGCTGATGTTGTGATAATCGAAGGCCTCTACCAGCTCCGGAAGCGTAAAGAACTCCCGGTTGTCCGACGGGGACCAGCCAAGAAGGGCAACAAAGTTCACCACGGCGTCCGTTAAAAAGCCCTGTTCAATCAGATCTTCAAAAGAAGAATGTCCGCTCCGCTTGCTGAGCTTTTTGTGCTCCTCATTGGTAATAGTAGGACAGTGAACGTAAACCGGAACCTCCCAGCCAAAGGCCTCGTAAAGACGGTTATACTTGGGAGAAGAAGAAAGGTACTCATTGCCCCGCACCACATGGGTGATCTTCATCAGATGATCGTCAACCACATTGGCAAAATTATAGGTAGGATATCCGTCGGATTTAATCAGGACCATATCGTCCAGCTCCGAATTATCCACGGAAATGTCTCCGTAAATCTCATCATGGAAGGTGGTTTTTCCCTCTCTGGGATTGTTCTGACGGATGACGTAGGGTTTTCCGGCCTTTAAGTTGGCCTCCACTGCCTCCCTGGAAAGGCCCAGACAGTGTTTGTCATAGACCATGATCTCCTCGCCGTTTACGTTCTTCTTTAAGGAGTCCAGGCGTTCCTGGGTACAGAAGCAATAGTACGCTTCTCCCCGGTCCACCAGTTCCTTTGCATACTTCAGATAAATTCCGGCCTTCTGACGCTCGCTCTGCACATAGGGACCATAGCCTCCGTCCTTATCCGGTCCTTCGTCATGGATCAGCCCGGTTTTCTCCAGCGTGCGGTAGATAATTCCCTCCGCTCCTTCCATCTGACGTTCCTGATCCGTATCCTCAATTCTTAAAAGGAAATCACCATTCTCATGTTTTGCAATCAGATAGGCATAAAGAGCCGTCCGTAAATTTCCCACATGCATCCGGCCTGTGGGGCTCGGAGCAAATCTTGTTCTGATTTTTTCCATCGCTTTTTCTCCTCGTTTCTATTGATGTCAGCGCCTGCAGGCAGCTTCTTAAGGCCGCTGCCCGGGCCTGTCGTATTCTCTTTTCCGCTTTCTGAGGCCGGTACCTTTCCTTCCCTCTGTTTCCTTCCGGCACATCAGGCCGTCATATCCAGAAGGCGGCAGGCCAGATCAAAATATACCATCAGGCTGACCGCATCCACGATGGTCGTAATCATCGGGGACGCCATGATGGCCGGATCCAGCTTTAATGCTTTTGCTCCGATAGGAAGAACACAGCCGATGGTCTTTGCCGCCACCACCGTAAAGAAAATGCTTAATACCACGGTCACGCAGATCATGGTATTTCCGGGATACTGAATCATCAGCCGGACAAAGTTGACCAGAGCCAGCACCACTCCGACCAGAACGCCAACCCGGATTTCCTTCCATACCACCTTGAAAATATCCGTAATTTCAATCTCTCCCACGGCCATACCACGAATAATCATGGTGCTGCTCTGACTTCCGCAGTTTCCTCCCGTATCCATTAACATCGGAACGAAGCTGACCAGAAGGGGAATCGCCGCAAAGGCATTTTCATATTTTAACAGAATCCCTCCTGTGATGGTGCTGGAAAGCATCAGAATCAGAAGCCAGGGAATCCTGTTTTTTGCCAGCTGAAATACGCTGGTTTTCAGGTAAGGCTTTTCACTGGGAAGCATGGCGGCCATCTTCTCAAAGTCCTCGGTCGCTTCCTCTTCCATAACGTCCATGATATCGTCAACCGTAATGATTCCCACCAGCCGGTTTTCGCTGTCCACCACCGGAAGGGACAGCAGATCGTACTTGTTCATGGTATCTGCAGCCATCTCCTGGTCATCGGTGGTGTTCACCTTGATGACGTGGGTATCCATAATGTCTCCCACTTTTGTCTCATAGGGATTCATCAGCAGATCCTTTACCGTCACCACACCGTCCAGCCGGCGCTGTTCATCCATCACGTAACAGGTATAAATCGTCTCCGAATCCACCGCGTGGGCACGGATATAGGCAAAGCATTCTTCCACGGTCATGGTCCGCTTCAGGCCCACATACTCGGCCGTCATAATACTTCCGGCGCTGTTTTCCGGGTAGTTCAGGAACTGATTGATCAGCTTTCTCGTATCCGGCGTCGTGCTCTTCAACACACGTCGAACCACCGTTGCCGGCAGCTCTTCCAGCATATCCACCGCGTCGTCTACATAAAGATCCTCCATGATCTCCGTCAGCTCCTGATCGGTAATGCTGTTGATGATGTGCTGCTGATTTTCCACCGGCAGTTCCGCAAACACATCCATGGCCAGATCCTTCGGCAGCATCCGGAATACAATGACCGTCCGCTCCGAATCCAGCTCCTCCATAAAAGCGGCGATATCCACCGCATTTAACTCCAGAAGAATCTCCTTCAGCTGACGGTACTGCTTGTCTTCGATCAGCTGCAGGAGTTTCTCAACGTCGACTCTTTCTCTTGTTTCGTTAGACATTGGCTTTCTCCTCCATTCCTTTTTTGTTCTCAGGTATGGAGACAAAAGCACGCACTAAGAACGGCAATACACATAACGGCAAGTCTCCGTCACATCTATTGCCCAAAGTTCCCGGTATGCATCTGCCTCCGTCCTGCGACTTCGACCTTCCATTAAGTGTTCACATCCTTTCCTTGTTCCGGCCTCCAGCCGGGAATCCCATGCATGTCCAAACGTCAGGTCTCCACCCCATTATAGAAAAATTTTATCCAAATGGCAACCATTTCATCAGACTTTCTCATTTTTATTTGGTTCAGCCGGAAGACTGAACAGCTGCTTTTTCTTTGCTCTGGTTTGCTCCGGTTTTCTCCCCTTTCTCCCGGCTCCTTGTCTGCTTCCTTATCCGCTTCCAGCCGCGCCGGACAGCCCCTTCTCTCCTTTGTCTCTGCCTCCCAGCGGCGGCCTTTTCACAAATCTCCCCGTTTTTACATAAGAAAGGGCCGCCGCCCGGTTTTGTCTTTCCCGGACAGCAGCCCCTTCTTCCGGCAGGACATATCAAATCCCGCCGCTTTTATTTTTTTCATTTTTTATATTTACAGAACTGTTTAAACAATATGAATATTTCAGCAGCTTTCCCCGAATATCCGGCAGCCGGCCGAACTTGTTCTATTGTCTAAAAATTATTCGTTGCTCTCTTCTCTGCGCTCTCTGCGCTCGCCGCGGTCACGGTCTCTGCGGTCTTTCGGCGCCCGATCTCCCCGGTCGCTTCTTTCCCGTCTCTCCGGGCGGGTCAGCTTCTCCAGATCAGCAGTCATATCCTCGGGACGCATGGTCAGATTGATCCGGCCCATCCGGTCTACTTCCACCACTCTTACAGTTACGGTATCGCCGATGTTCACCACATCTTCCACCTTGCCCACTCTCTTATCAGAAAGCTTGGAGATATGAACCATTCCGTCCTTGTTGGGTGCCAGCTCCACGAAAGCACCGAATTCCATAATCCGAACCACCTTGCCGGTATAAATCATGCCCGGCTCCACATCGGTAACGATGTTCTTGATGATGGAAATCGCCTTATCAATCATCTCCTGATCGGTGCCGCATACATTAACGGAGCCGTCATCAGTAATGTCAATCTTCACGCCGGTTTCCGCAATGATTCCATTGATTACTTTTCCCTGCTTGCCGACTACATCGCCGATCTTGGCCGGGTCGATGGTGATCTGCGTAATCTTGGGCGCAAACTTGGACAGCTGTTTTCTCGGCTCGGAAATAACGGGAGCCATTACGTTGTCCATGATATAAACTCTCGCCTCACGGCAGCGGGCAATGGCCTCTTCAATAATCGGACGGGTCAGACCATGAATTTTAATATCCATCTGAATGGCCGTGATTCCCTTATGGGTTCCGCCAACCTTAAAGTCCATGTCTCCGAAGAAGTCTTCCAGTCCCTGGATATCCGTCAGAACAAGGTAATCATCGTCTGTCTCTCCGGTCACCAGTCCGCAGGAAATTCCGGCCACCATGCTCTTGATGGGCACGCCTGCCGCCATCAGGGACAGAGAGGAAGCACAGATGCTGGCCTGGGAAGTGGAACCGTTGGATTCCATGGTCTCGGATACGGTACGGATTGCGTAGGGGAATTCCTCTTCGCTGGGAAGTACCGGAACAAGAGCACGCTCTGCAAGGGCGCCATGGCCGATTTCCCGGCGTCCCGGTCCTCTGGACGGCTTTGTCTCACCGACGGAGAAGGACGGGAAGTTATAATGGTGCATATACCGTTTGCTGGTTTCATTCTCATCCAGCCCGTCCAGGCGCTGTGCCTCGGATAAGGGTGCCAGCGTGCAGGCGTTGAGAATCTGAGTCTGTCCGCGGGTGAACATACCGGAACCATGAACCCGGGGAAGAATATCAACCTCAGCAGCCAGCGGACGAATCTCATCGATTCTCCTGCCGTCCGGACGCTTGTGATCCTTTAAGATCATCTTGCGGACCGTCTTTTTCTGATACTGGTATACCGCGTCGCCGATTAAGGGCAGCCACTCTTCGTTTTCTGCAAACGCCTGTTCCAGACGCTCGGTGATTAAGCGGATATTTTCTTCTCTCGTCTGCTTGTCATCCGTAAATACGGCAGACTCCATCTCCTCCGGCGGAACGATCTCGCGGATAGCCGCAAACAGCTCCTCCGGAATGGTGTAATGCTCATAATCATGCTTTTCCTTACCGCACTCTGCCACAATCCGGTCGATGAAACGGATGATCTCCTGGTTCACCTCATGAGCTTTGAAAATCGCGTCAATCATGGTCTGCTCCGGAACCTCGTTGGCACCGGCCTCGATCATGATCACTTTTTCTCTTGTGGACGCAACGGTTAAGGCAAGATCAGATACCTGCTTCTGAGCAGATGTGGGATTGATCACAAACTCCCCGTCAATCAGGCCCACCTGAGTGGTGGCGCAGGGACCGTCAAACGGAATGTCGGAAATGCTGGTGGCAATGGCAGAGCCAAGCATGGCCGTAAGCTCCGGGCTGCAGTCCGGATCCACAGACATGACAATGTTGTCCAGAGTCACATCGTTTCTGTAATCCTTGGGGAACAGAGGACGCATGG
Source organism: Candidatus Copromonas faecavium (nom. illeg.) (assembly GCA_018712915.1). Lineage (GTDB taxonomy): Bacteria > Bacillota > Clostridia > Lachnospirales > Lachnospiraceae > Copromonas > Copromonas faecavium. Next base: position 11,664 of record DVGC01000018.1, read on the forward strand.
GACGGTCGATAACACGGGCCGTCAGGATGGCATTCTCAGAAGCCTTTCCTTCTCTCTTGGTAAATCCGCCAGGGATCTTGCCAACCGCGTATAATTTTTCTTCGTATTCCACGCTTAAGGGGAAGAAATCAATTCCATCCCTGGGCTTTTCGGAAGCGGTTGCCGTGGAAAGAACAACCGTATCGCCATAATGCATAAATGCAGCGCCGTTGGCCTGCTTTGCTACCCGGCCCACTTCCACCGTAAGGGTACGGCCGGCCAGATCCATGGAAAAACTTTTAAACATGGCTTCATCTCCTTTTCTTTTTCTCTGCGGCAGAAGAAGCCGAAACTACTAAACCACGCACGAGGATGCTCATGCACGCTTTAGCGGTCTCGGGAATATCTTCTGCCCGTTGACACAAACAAGGGTGGAGTACAGTTTCTGCGCTCCACCCGTTTAAGACTGATATTACTTTCTGATGCCTAATTTCTCAATAAGAGCACGATATCCTTCCAGATCAGTTTTCTTAAGATAAGCAAGAAGTCCACGTCTGTGGCCTACCATCATCAGAAGGCCGCGTCTGGAGTGGTGATCCTTCGGGTTTTCCTTTAAATGCTCTGTGAGCTCTGCAATTCTTGCAGTCAGAATCGCAATCTGAACCTCCGGTGAACCTGTATCTCCCGGTGTTCTTCCGTACTCAGCAATAATAGCAGCTTTCTTTTCCTTCGAAATCATCTTGATTTCCTCCTTATAAAACATTGTTCTCACCAATCACCAAGTCCCGGTCGGAGTGATCCGCAGACTGAGCGCCGGCGTTTTTGTTTCGATGCAGGCAGAGTATACCTGCACACTTTTGCAGTATAGCATAGAATCTGCCGGTTGTAAATGAAAATTTTTAACTGGAATCGGGGATTTTTAATGGGAATCCCGGCTTGGCTCCGGACGGACGGTTCCTTCCAATTACAGCTTCTCCCTTACCAGTTCCTTCAGCCCTTCCAGAGTCTCCACCTCATTAATTTCCCTGCGCAGCGCCGCCGAATGAGGATAACCGGCTGTGTACCATGCCACATGCTTGCGCATCTCACGCATGGCTGCCAGCTCGCCTTTCTGTTCCGTCATCATGGCCGCATGCCGGAAAATCATATCCTTTACTTCTTCTTTTGACGGATCCGGAGGAACGACTCCTGTTTCCAGATAGGAAACTATCCGGCGGAAAATCCAGGGATTCCCCCTGGCTCCTCTGGCCACCATCACACCGTCGCAGCGCGTTTCTTCCAGAAGCTTCTTTGCCGCCTCCGGAGAATGGACATCTCCGTTTCCGATAACCGGAATGGAAACAGCTTCTTTTACCTGGCGGATGATCTCCCAGTCCGCTTTTCCGGAATAATACTGTTCCCTGGTCCTTCCATGGACCGCCACTGCCGCCACACCGCAGGCCTCCGCAATTTTTGCCAGTTCCACCGCATTCACCGAATGATCATCAAATCCCTTCCGGATTTTTACGGTCACCGGCTTCTTCACCGCCTTCACCATAGACGAAAGAATCCGCTCCGCCAGCACCGGATTTTTCATCAGTGCCGAACCTTCCCCGTTTTTCACCACCTTCGGAACCGGGCATCCCATATTCAGGTCAAGGATATCATAGGGACCGTCTTCCAGTCTGGCCGCGATTTCCGCCAGAATTTCCGGATCCGAGCCAAACAGCTGGAGAGAAACCGGGCGTTCCAGGGGCGACACTGCCAGAAGCTCCTTCGTATTTCTGTTCCCATAAAGAACCGCCTTGGCGCTGACCATTTCCATGCACACCAGACCGGCTCCCTGCTCCCTGCAGAGCACCCGGAAGGGCAAATCCGTCACTCCGGCCATGGGCCCTAACATCACGTTGTTTTCAAGCTCCACCGTACCGATTTTTAGCCTCATGCCACCAGAATCCCTTCTGCATTGACATAGCGTCCGTCCGGCACCGTCGTATTGGTCAGCATTTCTCCCGTAGACATATCAAAATAATACCAGTTGCCCTGAGTATTGACCCAGCCGTAGGCCATGGTTCCATCCGTGTTCAGGAAATAATATTTCCCGTTCTTTAAAAGCCAGCCTGTCTGCATGGCTCCCACACTGTTGAAATAGTACCAGTATCCGTTGACCCTCTGCCAGCCGGTCAGCATAGTGCCGTACATATCCAGAAGATAAGTCTTTCCATCCACGATTCCCCAGGAGGAAGAAACGATCTGACCGTCATTTTTTAACAGCTTCCAGGTTCCGTCACTCTGCTGCTGCCAGGTTCCTCCGTTGTATGTGTTATGAATATACATGGTATTTTCTTCTTCTTCCAGAAGCTGCTTGGCCGCCTCCGAATTGGGGCCGCCAGCATAAATGTTTTCTTCATACTGGTTTCTGTCGCCCTGCGGATTGGTTCCGACGGAACCGGGCCCATACCCGGAGGTCCATCCCGTATCATAAGCAGGATTGTTGGCCGGTCCGTTATAGATATAGATATCCTGGGAACTCATTCCCGGACCATAATTGGCCATGGAAGTCTGGTAACCGGTTCCCGGCTGGGAATACCCCGGGCCATAAGCGGTTCCAGTCTGGGAACCCATGCCCGGACCGTAATTAGCGCCAAAAGCTTCTGCCGTCAGAAGCATGGCCATGGCAGCAGCGCCGGCCATCGTAATGATCTGCTTTTTCATTCTGTATCCTCCATTCTTTCTCCCAAAAACACGACGCGGTAAAAAAGCTTCAGTGCCTCAAGAAGCTCCCGCTTTTCCCTCTGATACTGCCGGATTTTCAGCCCGCATCCAATTTCATCAAACAGATAATCATGGTCATCTGCCCGAACCTTAAATTCCAGCGTTCCATCCGGTTCAAATTCCAGCGTCAGGATACCGCCCACATCCTCAGTAAACAGGACGCACATGGCCTGAAGCTCTTTTTTTATATTTTCCGGCAGAGATTGGAACTGCTGGTTAAAATAATATTTCTGCTCATAGGAACTGGCACCGCAAAGCGTTACCGTTTTCCTGTTTTCCTTTCCTTCCATAACCTATGCCTCCTAGCTTTTCATCTGTGTCCTCTCTCCGGTCCTTTTGGTTCATTTCCGTTCCGGCCCATCTGCCCTTTATTTTCCTCTTACAACCCATTTTCCAGAAGCTCAGGACATCCGGGAAGCAGGGAAAGAACCTGCGAAATTTTTTCAATATGAAAGTCTGCCGCTTCCTGGTCAAATCCAAACCGGTCGTCTAAAAGAGCAGCAATCGTCATTCCCGCCCGTCTGGCCGCCTGAATCCCAACGGTGGAGTCTTCGATTACGAAACACTCGTCCTCCGCTGCACCAAGCGTCTTTGCCGTATAATGATAGATTTCCGGATTGGGTTTGCTTTGGCGGAACTGTTTTCCACTGACGATCAAATCGAATAGCGGGCGCATCCCCGTCTCTTCCACAATCCGCGCAATCAGTTTCGGGCCTGTCGAAGAAGCCAGTGCTACGGCATACCCCCGCTTTTTTAATTCCTCTGCCGTTGTGTAAGCCTCCGGACGGAAAATCTTCCGATAATCCACCTGACTGTAAATGTCCATGGCCGAAAACTCATCCCGCAGCTCCTGCCAGGTCTGCCCGTTTGCTACTGCCCGCTCCATAATCTCCCAGCTGTCTTTCCGGCTCAGGCCCACCATGGGATTCAGCTGTTCCATGGTTACCTTCGGATTTCTTTCTCTGGCAAAGGCAAAAAGATACTGCATATATACAAACTCGCTGTCCACAATCACGCCGTCCATATCAAAAATGACTGCACGGATTTTCTTCTTCTCCGACATGTTCCACTCTCTCCTGTGCCGGGCCATCGGTTTCAGCGTCAAAATTTTTTTGCCGTCGCCTCCGCCGGGCCCTCTCATCTGTACTCTGTCCTATTCCATACCCCGTTTCCAGGTTCTGTTTTTCCGTGAAAAAGCGGCCTCCCGTCTATCGTTCGGCCGCTTTCATTCTATCCTATTTTTTACCGTTTGGCAAGAAGTCCACGGATTTTCAGATACTCAATAATACAGTCCACGCATCCGTCGGTTCCCAGGCTCGTGGAGTTTAACATCAAATCGTAATTCTCCATGCATTCCCAGTCCCGGCCCGTATAGTATCTGTGATAGTCCCTCCGTTCCCTGTCCATTCGTCTGATGTTCCGTTCTATTTCATTGTCCGCAAAATAGCCTTTGGAACGAATCCGGCGGACTCTGGCCCCCATGTCCGCATAAATAAACACCCGTACCAGGCCAGGTTCCCCCATCAGGACATACTCGGCACAGCGGCCGACAAAAATACAGGATTCTTCCTGGGCCAGCTTCCGGATCACAGATGACTGGAACCGGAACAGGTTATCTGCCGATACCAGATCAGCCCCCAGGGACGGCGTGCTGTTTTCCGGAATCAAAGAGTGAATCACCCGGTAAAGAAGTTTATTGCCCGCCTTCTCGTCAGCCAAATGAAAATAGCTTTCCTTGATTCCGCTTTCATCGGACGTCATTCGGAGAATCTCTTTGTCATACACATGAAGCCCCAGAGCCTTCCCCAGCTTGACCGCAGTTTCTGAGCCGCCGCTTCCATACTGTCTGCCAATGGTAATAATCATTCTCTTTTCTTCCATAAACCTCCCCCTCCCTGTTGTTTCCCCACAATCCGCGCAGGTATAATGACCACTCTGTGGTCATTATACCACATCCTTCCGATCGATTGGAAGGGGGAGGGGCCGAAAACCGGAAAAATCACGGAATCAGGTTCGTAAAATTACAGTGCTGTAGCCAAGCCGCCGCAGGCTCTGCTCCATTCTGACCGCATGATCCAGTTCCCGGAAGGCTCCGGCACGTACATAGAAAAGGCCATTCTGAGCCACCATATAGGCCGGAGCTCCCAGTTCTCTTAACTGCTGCACCTCCGCCTCCGCATTTCTTCTTAAACGGTAAACTCCTGTCTGTACCACATAAAGACCCGGCGATTCGGTTTGCGGGGTATTCTTTCCATCCAGCTCTTCAAAGGTTCTCAGCACTCCGTCAGCGATGGCATCGGCAGTTGCCGCCATGTTTTCATCCAGAAACTCATTGTCTCTTTCATTATTAATAAAGCCAACCTCCACCAGCACTGCCGGAATTTTCGTATTTTTCAGCACCACCAGTCCAGGACGCTCCTTCACCCCCAGATTCACCCATCCGATTGCTTCCAGAGCCTCTCCTATGTTTCTGCCAAACATTCCGGCCGGCCCCGTCTTTTCATATACCAGACTTTCCACTCCGGAAGCTGTTCCCGGAACCGGCATGGAGTTCCGATGCAAGGACAAAAACAGATCACCATCCGAAGCATTGGCCATGGCAGCCTTCTCATAAGGGGAATCATACACATCGTTTACTCTTGTATATTCAACGGAAATTCCCCGACGCTCCAGCGCATTCCCCACATCAAAGGCCAGCTGCAGCGTATCGTTCTTTTCCATTCTTCCATTATAAACGGCTCCCGGCTCCTGACCGCCATGTCCCGCATCAATTATCACCTTTCTTATCGCAGCCACAATCCATTCTCCTTTTTCATCCTGTACTGCCATCATATGTGCAGAAACAAAAATATGTGTTCCTGCAGGCGGCAGCTCCGGTTGGACAGTTGAATTTCTGTCTGCGCTGCGTTATAATATCCTCATAAGCAACTTGTTTCAGACAGGCCGGTTCCGGTCTGTCGCCTGTTTCAGAACGGGAGGTACTGCCTTATGACAAAAATAGGAGCCATCACCGTAGGCCAATCCCCGCGGGTGGATGTCATACCGGAAATGGAACCAATTCTCGGAAATTCCATTGAAATTCTCCAGATGGGCGGTCTGGACGAACTTACCAGAGAAGAAATTGCCGCCTTTCAGCCCCGGGAACACGACCATATCCTGGTTTCCAGATTAAACGACGGAAGCTCCGTTACCTTTGGAGAATCCCATATCATTCCCCGGCTTCAGTCCGCTATCCATACCCTGGAGAAACAGGGTGTTTCCATGATTCTGTTCCTCTGTACCGGAGAATTTCCGGAAACCTTCAGTGCCCGGGTACCGTTGCTGTTCCCCAACCGGATTCTGACTGCCGTCGTTCCTGCATTAATCCCCAACGGACGCCTGACGGTTCTCACCCCATCCGCTGCCCAGACTGAACAGACCGTAAAGAAATGGGAAGCATTTGTTCCTTCAGTAACCGTCATTCCTGCCTCCCCTTATGAAGGCACCGAATCCGTCCTGGAAAAGGCTGCTGCCATCCAGCCGGAGGCCACGGATCTGATTGTTCTGGACTGCATTGGATATACGTTGGAAATGAAAGAGCGCATCCATGCCCGCACCGGAAAACCGGTTATTCTCCCACGGACTCTCCTGGCCCGCATTATCCGTGAACTTGGGTAAAGAAGCGCATCAAGGAGCCTATGCATCCTGCGGGACGTTTTACCGAATAGGGAGCGAAGGTTTCTATTTGATAAAAATACCGGCAGATTCTGCGTATCCCACGCAAAATCCCGCCGGTATTTTTTACAGAAGTTTTTACTGCAGCTTCCTTTTTTCAGAGTGTTTCTCTTCTAATATAAGTGAGGTTTCACATCCATGGGAATCAGACACTCATACTTCTGTCCCCTCATCCGCTTGTCAAACTCCTCCCGTGCCCTCTGAACCAGCTCCGGATGCTCCGTCAGGGTCTTTGCCGCGTCAGCCAGTACCTCCGCTGCCAGAACAGCACCTTTTAATGCAATGGTGGATTTTCCCTGTCCGGTCCACTGCCAGCTGTGAGCGCCAGCGCCATAGCTGTAACAGTTGGCGTTAATCTGTGCCGTGGGCACCACCCAGCTCACATCCCCCACATCCGTGGAGCCGGGAGAGCACTCTTCCGAATGAATCCTGTCCACAAACATATCGCAAAGCTCTGATTGTTCAATGTTTTCCTTTAACGCCATAATATCGGCAACTGCCGTAGGAAGGTTGGAGAACAGTTCTTCCTGATTAAAGGAATCCTTAAACTTCTTCGCATACTCCCGCTCTTCCTTCGTGTATTCCGGGATTCCGATTTTCAGATAGGACTCCTTCAGCACATCTTCCAGAACGAAGTTCGGCATGGTATCGTAAAGACCTTCATCAAAAACAATGTCCACCGTCGTTCCTGTGATTAAAGCTGCACCCCGGGCCACATCACAGACCCGCTCATACAGTTTTTTTACCTTGGCAGCGCTGGTGGAACGGATCAGATATTTGACCCTGGCCTCCGCCTGAACTACGTTGGGGGACTCGCCTCCGGTGTTGATGATCGCATAATGCAGCCGTTCCGTCGGTTCCATGTGCTCTCTCAGGTAATTGGCACCCACATCCATAATCTCCACCGCATCCAGCGCACTCCGGCCCAGATGAGGCGCAGCTGCCGCATGACTGGAAACGCCATGGAAATCAAAGAATACCTGGATACAGGCCTGGCTGGAACCGGTTTCTACCATATGGTAATTGGACGGATGCCAGGTCAGGGCCACATCCGCATCATCGAAGAATCCAGCTCTGGCAAGATATGCCTTTCCGCTTCCGCTCTCTTCCGCCGGGCAGCCCACGATTTTCACCGTGCCGGATTTTCCCGTCTCCTTTAAATAATCCCGGTAAAGAAGGGCAGCTCCGATAGCTCCGGTTCCCAGCAAATGATGGCCGCAGCCATGGCCCTGTTCCCTCTCCTTTCCCGGAGCATAACAGCTTACATCCGCCTCCTGGCTCATTCCATGGAGGGCATCGTATTCCGCCAGAAAGCAAATCACCGGCCGGCCGCTCCCGTAAACGCCGACATAAGCCGTATCCATATCTGCCACCGGTGTGGTAACCTCAAAGCCCTGCTGCTTTAAGAATTCCACCATACGAGCGCAGGACTTCTTTTCCTCAAATGACGTTTCGGAATATCCCCAAACATCACAAAGCAGGGAATATAATTCCGCCTCATACTCTTTCTTCATCTGCTCCTCCTCATCTTTTATATCGTTTTCTACGGTTCCTGCACCTGGATTCCCCGGGGCCCCACATGAGTGGCAAAGACGACCTGGGTACTGGTTTTTCCGAATTTCTGAAGCTGTCCAAGGAAGGTATCCAGCTGGGCAGTGCTCTCAAAAGCCACCTTCATCATAACGGAAAACTCTCCTGTAACACTGCTGCACTCCAAAATATTCGGAATTGATTCCGCATACTGATAAAATCTCTGCTTATCCTCCGGAAGCACATTCAGGTTAATAAAAGCAAGGATATGATATCCAAGTTTCATTGGATTCACCTGGGCCTGGTAACCGGTAATCACCTGGTCCTTCTCCAGTTTTTCAATCCTGGCAGAAACTGCCGGAGAAGACAGAAATGTTTTTTCTGCAATGGTTTTCAACGATGTCCTGGCATTATGCTGTAAAATCTGAAGGATTTCCCTGTCGATATGATCCATACTCCGTCTCCTTTATCGGGGCAGCGCATACATGGCAAATTGCTCTGCTGCCGCACCCGAATCCTATTCCATATCTGGAATGTCAATTTCCCCGTGATACACCTCCACGGCCGGCCCTGTCATATAAATGCGGTTCTTTTCTCTGTCCCAGCGAATGGAAAGAGTCCCGCCGGGCAGTTCTACCTGCGCCTCATTTCCGGTTCTCCCGTTCAGCACACAGGCGGCCAGCACGGCACAGGCGCCAGTTCCGCAGGCCAGTGTTTCTCCGGAACCTCTCTCCCAGACACGCATTCTCACATGGCCTTCATCCAAAACCTCAACAAACTCCGTGTTTGTGCGATCCGGAAACCGCTCATGATGCTCAAACAGCGGGCCGATGGCTTCGATGTCCAGCTGCTCCAGGCTGTTCCCCAGACTTTCTGCCTCATCCAGAAATACAACTGCATGAGGATTTCCCATGGACACGCCGGTAAACTGAAACTCCGAATCTCCGACCAGAATCTGTTCAGAAACCTGAGAAGTCTGCTCCGGACTTCCCATATCCACGGTCACCGACTCCACCCGTCCGTCCTTTACATGAAGGCTTAAATGGCGAATCCCAGACAGCGTCTCCACATCAATTTCCGTTTTATCCGTAATCCCATGATCATAAACGTACTTTCCCACACACCGGATACCATTGCCGCACATGGCGCCTCTGGAACCGTCCAGATTGTACATGTCCATTCTGCAGTCAGCCTTTTCCGACGGCTGGATCAAAATCAGTCCGTCTGAGCCGATTCCAAAGTTTCGGTTGCTGACAAAGACAGCCGCCTTTTCCGGATTCTCCACCGTTTCCTCAAAACAGTTTACGTAGACATAATCATTTCCTATGCCCTGCATTTTCGTAAATTTCATAACTTTATTCTCCAATATGCTCCATTCCCTGTGCCAGGATCGTCTCAATATGACTGTCAGCCAGAGAATACAGCACGCTTTTTCCCTCCCGCCTGAATTTTACCAGGCGCATCTGCTTTAAAATACGAAGCTGATGTGAAATCGCCGACTGGCCCATTCCCAAAAGGCTGGCAATATCACAAACGCAAAGCTCCGACTGGCTTAAAGCGTACAGAATCCGGATTCTCGTGGAATCCCCGAAAATCCGGAAAAAATCTGCCAGGCTCTGGAGTTCTTCTCCCGAAGGCATGACCTCCATCACCTGTTTTACCACATCCTCGTGGACATAAATAAAGTCACATCGGGGTGCAATTTTCACATCTTCTTTTTTGCTCAATCTCTTGCCTCTCTTTATCCTGATCCGAAAACATCCATAAGCTGTCCAAAATTTTCAGGATACTCTTTAAATCAGGCGCATTCTCATTTTTCCTGTCTCTGTCAGGAAGTAAACATAGCCACTCCGGGTTTGTCCAGGCAGCTCTGAACTGTCAGGGGTTAAGCATGGCCGCTCCAGATCTGTCCGCACAACTCTGAAGTTTCAGGTTTCTGCCTTCTCCCGGTTCTGCACTCGCAAAAAAAACGACAGATTATCTTACAAGGAGCTTGCTGACTTCGTACTGCTCCTCCGGAATATCCTTTTTCATGTTCAGTGCTTCCTGAATGTCAAAGTCCACGAACTGTCCTCCGCGGTAAGCAACAATCCGGTTGCTCTTTCCTTCCGCCAGAAGCTCTGCCGCCTTGGCTCCCATAATGGAGGCATACACACGGTCTTTGCAGGTAGGCGTTCCGCCGCGCTGAATATGGCCGATAATTGTTGCTCTGGTTTCAATTCCAGTAGCTGCCTCGATTCGTCTTGCCATGGAAGTGGAATGTCCGATTCCCTCTGCGTTAATAATAATATGATGCTTTTTGCCGCGCTTCCTGTTTTCAATAATCCGGTTGATCAGATACTGCTCGTTTCCATCGTAACGCTCAGGAAGCAGAATATCCTCTGCGCCATTGGCAATTCCGCACCAGAGGGCAATATAACCGGCGTTGCGGCCCATAACCTCGATAATGCTGCAGCGCTCATGGGACGTGGACGTATCACGAACCTTGTCGATGGCCTCCATAGCCGTATTGACTGCCGTATCAAAGCCGATGGTGTAATCCGTACAGGCAATATCCAGGTCAATGGTTCCAGGAAGTCCAATGGTATTGATTCCAAGAGCAGAAAGCTTCCCAGCTCCGCGGAAAGAACCATCCCCGCCAATGACCACGATGCCGTCGATTCCATGCTTTTTGCAGATTTCCGCTCCCAGCTTCTGTCCTTCTTCTGTTTTAAACTCATCACAGCGGGCCGTATAAAGGATGGTGCCGCCGCGGTTAATTGTATCGGCAACACTGACGCTGTCCATATCCACAATTTCTTCCTGGAGCAGCCCGGCATAGCCTCTCATAATTCCTTTTACCTTCAGCCCCTTGTTAATTGCCGTTCTTACTACGCCGCGAATCGCCGCGTTCATTCCCGGAGCATCACCGCCGCTTGTCAGCACACCGATGGTTTTTACTTCTTTCTTTACCATATATCTGTTCCTCCGCTCGCATCTTGTATTCCAGCCGTCTGCCGGCCACATGATCTGCTTCATAAGACTCAGACTCTTGTCCGTTTTTCGCTTTTTTCACAGGCATGTTTCTTCTATATTCCTTGATTCACTTTTCTTTCTTAAGTCATAGCCTGAATCCCTCTTATTTTAATTCATTTTACATTTCTTTTCAATGGTTTTTTCCATGACTTTGATATAAACCAAAAATGAAATTTTAAATTCCACCTCTCCTAAGGGGAGTAGCGTTTACTTCTGCACAGTTGATATTTACTCTTTCATACATCCATGGTATGGTTATCTCTCCTTCTGACAGCAGTAGAAGGAGGCT
>DVGC01000019.1 GCA_018712915.1 Candidatus Copromonas faecavium (nom. illeg.)
TTTTTCGATGAGTTTAGCTAATTATAGCAGAAAACAGGAGATTTTGCTTAAAAATTTCCTGCAAAATCAGCAAAAAATAAAGTATGGTGGAATTTACCTCTGCACTGGAATTTAAAATTTCAATTTAGCAACAGGGAGAAGAATAGGAGAAGGACGGGAGGGAGGGGGAAAAAACTGGCATGGAAGCGGAGGAAGGAAGAGGAGAAAAGAAACGGAAAAGAAAAAGGAGAAAAGGAAGAACGGAAGGAAGTGTGAAAGGGAGAGAAAGCAGGAAGAGAAGCGGAAGAAAGGAAGATATCAGAGTATAAGGAAAATAAATATTCATCATTAGAAGAATAAAATTTCAGAAAAAAACGAAAATTGAGGTTCCTGATTTGCATCAGATAAGAAAGAATGGTATACTGAAAAGAAACAGCAAAAGAAGCGGCAGAGAGGAACATAAAACCACAGGTTCGGAACAGACTATTTTGGAAAGGGAATGAGCTGGATGGATTTAAGGGAACAGAAATACGTATGTACTCTGGCGGAATGCGGGAATCTGACGCGGGCGGCGGAAAAGCTTTATATCTCTCAGCCGGCGCTAAGCATCTACATTACGAATTTGGAAAAAAGCATGGGAGTGTCTTTGTTTGACCGGAGCGGGAAAAAATTTACCCTGACCTATGCAGGAGAACGGTATGTGGAGAAGGCATTGAAAATGCTTGAGCTGGAGGAAGATTTTAACAGGGAAATCTATGATATTGTCTGTCAGACGGCGGGGCGGCTCAGAATCGGCGTATCTCAGAGACGGGGATCCTGGCTGATTCCGCCGGTGATTGCGGAGTATGAGAAGAAATGGCCGAAGGTGGAATTGGTAATCCGGGAGGGAAATCTGACGGTTCTGAATGATATGCTGAAGAAAAGCGAGCTGGACATGATTGTGTTAAACGGAGACGATGTGTCCGGCGGTATGGAATCGGAAATTTTGTTTGAAGAAGAGTTCCTGATTGCCGTTCCGGTGCGCCACCCGGTCAATGAAAAATCGGAATATGTGCCGGGAGAGCGTTACAGAAAGCTGAAATTGGAGTATCTTGACGGGGAAACGCTGATTCTCCATACGCCGATGCAGAGCAGCCGGAATGTGGAGGATGCGCTTTTAAAGCGTCATCGTGTAACGCCTGGCAGGATACGGATTATCCGCAGCAACGAAACGGCTCTGCAGATGGTGGCAGAGGACCTGGGAATCACCTTTATGCGGGAGGGCTATGCGGTTAATTTAAAATATAAAAAACCGGTGAATTATTATATTATGGACACGGAACATCATAAGCGCACCGTTGTGGTCGCCTATAAAAAAGGGCTGGCGCTTCCGGACTACATGCAGAGCATGGTGGATATTTTAAAGGAGCATGGAAAAACCTTTCTGTCAGTTTGACGAATCTATCCGGGGAAAAAAGGAATGTATTGGGCGAAAAGTATAAAAACAACCGAAAGAACATCATAAATTTTACATATTGTACAAGTGCCTCTGTTGTTTGATATAGTTTGTGTATCAAATGACGGAGGTGCTTTTTATGTTGAAGGAAACCATGTTCCAGAACATTGACGGCATGCGGGAAGAAATGACCGCGATGGCTGACGATATTTTTGACCATCCGGAAATCGGGCTTGAGGAGCATCACGCGGCTCAGGTGCTGACCGGCTGGCTGGAAAAAGAAGGGTTTGCAGTAGAGAGAGGGGTGGCCGGCGTTCCCACGGCGTTTCGGGCTATTTATAAAAACGGGGAGGGCGGCCCCAACATCGGTCTTCTCTGCGAGTATGACGCTCTTCCGGGAATCGGACATGCCTGCGGACACCACATGCAGGGCCCCAGCATTCTGGCAGCGGCCAAGGCATTAAAGGACGCGGACATCCGGACGCCTTATACGGTGACGGTTTATGGAACGCCTGCCGAAGAAAGCGTCAGCGGAAAAATCATGATGATTCAGAATGGCTGTGATTTTACAGAGCTGGACGTGGCCTTCATGATGCATGGCGGCCCGGCGACCCAGGTAGACGTAAAATCCCTGGCCAACAATAAATATAAGATTATTTACCATGGCGTCAGCTCCCATGCGGCCATCAAACCGGAAAAGGGAAGAAGCGCTCTGGACGGCCTGATTCTGGCATTCCAGGGAATCGAATTTTTAAGGGAGCATGTGAACTCGGATGTAAAGATTCATTATACAATCAACAACTGCGGCGGTACGCCGGCCAATGTGGTTCCTGCCTATGCGGAGGCCAGCGCCTATGTCCGCTCCTATAACCGGGCTTATCTGGATACAGTTTGTGAGCGGTTTGAAAAGGTGTTAAAGGGAGCGGCCATGATGACGGAGACGGAAGTGGAGATTATCCGTGAGAAGGCTGTGGACAATAAGATCCCGGTGCTTTCCCTGAATGATCTGGTCATGGAACAGGCAAAAGAGGTGGAGGCTCCCAGAATCCGCCCGGCCAGAGAAAAGACCGGGTCCACAGATTTTGGAAATGTGATGCGCCGGGTTCCGGGAACCTGTGCAAGAATCGCTTTTGTGGATGAGAATGCGGCGGCTCACTCCCAGGAATATATCGAGGCCGGAAAAACCCAGGCGGCTCACGACGCCGTGATTTACGGAGCAAAGATCATCGCAGGAGCGGCTCTGGAACTGATTGAAAAGCCGGAGCTTCTTGAAAAAATCCAGAAGGAATTTCATGAAAATCTGGAGCGGGAGAACGCAGAGGCCAGATGATTAAACACTTCAGGAACCTGCAGGAGACTCGATTTTCCTGCAGATATAAGAAAAGGGGGAAATCAATCAATGGAAGCAGCAGCAGTTAAAAAGAAAAAAGGCTTCAAAATGCCCCATGGGTACGTGGTCATTTTCATGATCCTGATTTTTGTATCGGTGATGACCTATGTAATCCCGGCCGGACAGTACCAGAGGGTTGAGAACGAGACGGGCACGGAGGTTGTGGTGCCGGATTCCTTTGAATATATCGAAAGCACGCCGGTGCCTTTCTGGCTGATTCCCAATTATATCATGGAATCCATGGAGGAAAATGCGGATATTATTTTCGGTATTCTGATTGTGGGCGCCGGACTGGAGGTCCTGCTGTCGACCGGTGTGTTCCATGCCTTCTGCAGCCGCCTGTCCAAGGCCTGCCAGGGGAAGGAAAAGTTCTTTATTCCGTTGTTTATGCTGCTATTTGCATGCATCGGAATTACTCAGTCCACCAACAAGTTTATCGGATTTACACCCATCGGCGTCATGCTGGCGGCCACTCTCGGGTATGATGCCATCGTCGGAGTTTCCATTGTCATGCTGGGAATCGGAATCGGATTTTCGTCCGGTATTTTTGCTTCCACGACGGCTGTGGCTCAGGGGCTGGTAGGACTGCCGGCCTACTCCGGAATTTCCATGCGAATCGTGGCCTTCGTTGTTCTTTACGTGATTACGGCAGTTTTCGTGGTCCGCTACGGTGAACGCTGCAGGAAGGACCCGACAAAAAGTGCCGTCTATGGATGTCCGGATATTCAGAATTTCGATATCAGTGCCATGGATACGCCGATTGAGAAGCGCCATTGGCTGGTACTGGTCGTATTTCTTGGTTCTTTCGCCGTTTTAATTTACGGATGTCTGCGGTACGGCTGGACACTGACGCAGAATGCCATCGTCTTTATGTGGATGGGAATCTTAAGCGGCTTTGCCTATGGTTATACGCCCAGCAAGATTGCTCAGGAATTTGTAAAGGGCGCCAAGGGAATGATTTCTGCGGCTCTGATTACAGGACTGGGCGCAGCCTGTACCCTGATTATGGATGAGGCCAATATCCTGGATACGGTTGTTATGGGAATGTCTTCCGTGATGAATTATCTGCCTCATATTTTACAGGCTCCTGCCATGCTGATCATCAACATGATTGCCAGCGTATTCGTTACCTCTGGAACCGGTCAGGCGGCCGTTGTGATGCCGATCCTGGCTCCGGTGGCAGACTTGTCCGGCATCAGCAGACAGATTCTTGTCCTGGCTTACCGTCTGGGCGACGGAATCTGCGGCTATGCTCAGCCTCACGGCGGTTCCCTGATGCCCTTCATCGCAGCAGCCAACATTCCTTACGATCGGTGGATGAAATTCTTTGGAAAGCTGTGGGGACTGTGGATTTTAGCCTGTGTGATTATCATGATGGTATGTGTGGTCATCGGTTATCATTAATGAGAGGATTCGTATTCTGTTCCGGTCCCGGCACTGCCGCCGGTATTCCATTTTGCCGTGTCAAAACCGCCGTCCATATCTTCTGACTGACCTTTAAAGCGCTGGTTTTGCGGGCGCAGAGGGAAGGAAGAATGCATTGACAAGGATTTGACAAATGCCCCCGATGCGGGTATAATAGGAATACGGGTTTTGAGATTAAGAGAAAGATCCCGTCGCCATATGCGGCGGGATTCATTTTTTGCAGCATGAGGGTGAGTCAAAATGGCAGACCAGAGACAGATTTCAAAGGCGGTGATTGCAAGGCTCCCCAGATATTACCGGTATCTGGGGGAACTGATGGAGGAAGGGATCGAGCGGATTTCTTCCAACGAGCTGAGCGCGAGGATGAAGGTAACGGCCTCTCAGATTCGCCAGGATCTGAACAATTTCGGCGGCTTCGGCCAGCAGGGCTACGGCTATAACGTCAAATACCTGTACACGGAGATTGCGAGAATCCTGGGAATTGACAGGCAGCACAACCTGATCATCATCGGCGCCGGCAATCTGGGGCAGGCAATTGCCAATTACACGAATTTTGAAAAGCGCGGGTTCATGATCAAGGGAATGTTTGACATTAATCCGCGGCTGATTGGACTTGTGGTCCGGGGAGTGGAAATCCGGGGGATTGATGATCTGGAGCAGTTCATTGTGGAAAACGAGGTGCAGATTGCGGCGCTTACGATTCCGAAAACAAAGGCTCCGGAGATTGCGGACCGGCTGGTAAAGGCCGGAATCAAGGCAATCTGGAATTTTGCTCATACAGATTTGAACGTGCCGGATGATGTGGTGGTGGAAAATGTCCATCTTTCCGAAAGCCTGATGCGGCTGTCCTACCGGGTTTGCAGCATGCAGGATGAACGGGAGCGGAAAACAAAGGGAAAACCGGGAAAGACCGGCTAGGAAGCGTAATGGTATGATAGCAGGGGTCGGATGTGATTTAATTGAAATTGAGCGTGTGAAAAAAGCCTGTGAAAAGGAGGCTTTTTTATCACGGGTTTTTACGGATGAAGAGCGCCGGCAGGCAGGGGGACGTCCCTCTGTTCTTGCCGGCACTTTTGCCGTCAAGGAAGCGGTGGTAAAGGTTCTTGGAACCGGCTTTCGTGAGTTTGGCCCTCCGGAGGTGGAGGTGTTAAGGGATTCGTTGGGAAAGCCGTATGTAAAACTGTATGGAAAGGCAAAGGAAACGGCAGATTCCCGAGGAATTTTTCGTATTGAGGTTTCCATTTCCGATACGAAGGATCATGCCATGGCATTTGCGGTGGGGGAAGGAGAGCGGAAATGAGGATTCTGGTGAGCGGGCGGGAGATGAAGGCCCTGGATCGGCGTTCCATCGAAGAGTTTGGAATCCCGTCCATGGTACTGATGGAGCGGGCCGCCCTTGGGGTGGCAGCGGAGGCATACCGGATGGTGACCGGAGAAGAGCCGCCTTCCGGGTCGGCCAAAAGTCCGGCCCGGAAGACGGCGGACGGCGGAGAAGGCCGGGAGCTTTTGCAGGAAGCAGGATGCAGCGGAGGAAGGAAAGACTGCCTTCCGGTGCTGGCTGTCTGCGGTTTTGGGAACAATGGGGCTGACGGGATCGCGGCGGCCAGAATCCTCCATCTCTGGGGGATTCCGGTGTCTATCCTTCTTCCGGGAGGAGAGGGAAGAAAAAGTCCTGAGTTTGAGGCTCAGCTATTGACTGCGCAGAAGCTGGGGATTCCGGTGGACACGGCGGAGGAATTTATCCCCGGCCGTTCCAGCCTGATCCTGGATGCTTTATTCGGTGTAGGACTTTCCCGTCCGGTGACGGGAACCTTCCTGGACCTGATTCGTTTTATTAATGAACAGCAGGCGCCTGTGCTTTCCATTGATATTCCTTCAGGAGTCAGTTCTGATACGGGAGAGGTTCTTGGCGGAGCGGTAAAGGCAGATGTGACCGTTACCTTTGGGGAAAAGAAACTGGGGCAGGCTCTGTTTCCGGGAAGGGAGCTTAGCGGCCGTCTGGTGATTTCCGATATCGGTCTGGTGCCGGAGGAAGAAGAACGGCGCGCCCTGCATGTACGGAGCCTGGAGCCCTGCGATCTGGACCGGATTCCGAAGCGGAAGCAGA
>DVGC01000020.1 GCA_018712915.1 Candidatus Copromonas faecavium (nom. illeg.)
GTGCCCTTTCTACCAAATAAATTCGTGTTGTCCATTTATCAGGTCATGTCTGTCCAATCAAAGCGATACATAAATCTTGTTAAATCAGCACCTGAAATGTTCATTTACACTCCATAAGCATCAACTATTTCCTTTAGGGCAGACACCGCAAATGTTGAATACTTTATTGACTTTCATTGGCTTCAATAATCCCATTTGGCTAAACACCCTTTGTACATAGCAATCGAAAAATGACGCTTTCCATGCAACTAAAATCGGGTTGGACAGACCTGCCGTTATGTAACAAACATTCCTCTACCCCACACTTTTCCTATCTACTCGCCTCCAATCCCATACCTAGCACTCGCCAAAATTTACTTCTTCATTTACATTTCTTCTCCGCACTCCTCTCTCCTTTCACTTCTCCTGAACACTCCTCCTGAACGCAAAAAGCGCTGCCGCAGAGTAACATTTCGCTCTCTGCGGCAGCGCTTCAGTCCCACATATGGTTCAATATAATATCTATTGTATAACCTCTATAATCTCTCTTTTCAAATTTTAAATCCTTTCTTCTTTTCCTCTTCCTTTCAAAATCATAATCACAAAAAGCAGGAAATCCCAAAGTATGATTCAATACGCTCCAATAACAATATTTACATTTATCTTTCCGACCAATAAATATCTCCACAGCAATTCCTGCAAATTCAATGGCCAGATAATATCGCTCTACTATTCTCCCCTAAAACAATGAAACAATATGATCCTACAGCTTAGTTTTCAAAAATGCCGCCAATAAAACGGTGCGTAAGAAACTTTTTATGAGGAATGGCATACGATGGTTCCTCTGTTTATTTTCCCAAAAATGCTCTTATGTGCCGTTTCTTTATTTGTTCAATAGCAATTACTGTACATCTGCGTATCATGATAGATGATTAATATTTCGCAGGTTTCCATTCCTCTGTTAAGAAACTCCAACATACTCAGCTGAATCTGTCCGACCCATATATAAAAATAGGCGCATCACCTATCCTTGTGATACGCCTATTAGCACCTGTTTATCACCATTAAATTCGTTCGCTTCTCATATTTCCTTATCGACATTCGCTACGCCGGCCAGCTCTCCAATACAATCACAAAATTGTTCTCGCATACTCATGCTGAAAATAATTTAAATGCAGCTTTGCCAAAGTATAATAGTAACAGAAACACCCAACCGTTTATTGGCAGCCATCATTTCATATATCCTTCTTTTCCTGCTACTCTTATATACGATAAAGTTTTGATTTTATCCCGCAAATTTTTATTTTTGTTTGTGAAATCTTTTTCCGCCGTTCTCCTTCCTTTTATTCCCATTTTTTCATCCGTTTTTCTCCTCTCATTTTTTCGTCTCTTCCTGTTTCTCTCTCTTATTTTTCCGGTACTGCAGTCTGCTTCCGGTTGCCTGATAAGCCGCCTTAACTCGTTCAACGCTCCCGTTTCCCGTGCTCCTCCTGAATCCACAGAAACTTCCAGGCGTTCTTCGATTGCCGAAGGATAAAAGAGAAATTCCAAACTTTGTCCGGTACTCGATACAATCCCCATAAACCGTGCCTTCTTGAATAAACCCACAGTAAATTCCCAAATCAAACTTCAATAAATCAGGGGCCCTGCTCACATCCGTCTCACTTTTTAAATCTGCTCCCCGCGTTACATCCCGTCCATATACGTTTAATGGAATTCCCGCTTCATTGGTTTCAGGAAGCCTTTCCAGACATTTGATAAAGGAAGTATACGCATCCTTCATTTTCATGGCGCAGTTCTCCTCCTTCTCAAAAATAAGTTTCTCCCTTTTCAGTGTACTCAGCCTCTTTTGCAAATCCTGAGCAAGTTCCGTATAAATAGCCGCCTCCCGCTCCCATTCAGCACAGGACCCATAAGAAAAATTTCCTCGTTCCATTCCATCCGGCAGCCGCCAGCCAGTAGATGCATCTGAAAAATCAGCTTTCTGCGTGGCCATCTCCCAAACTACCTTGTTCCTTTTTTCATAAATTTCTTCCAGCCTCAACTCTGTTTCATAAATCTGTTCCATGATAATTTCCAGCTTCTGAAACGAAACACTGTCTATTCTGGCGCTTCTGCGCGCAGCATAATATGCCTCTTGAAATTTTTTTGCCAAAGCTCCAGTTTCCCCCTTCTCCGTATAATCCCGCTTCAATAAATAAAGCATTTCCATGAAACTTTGTTCCAGCGCACATTCATTCAGCACAAGGGAAGGACATTGCATCTGCCCCTGAGCCATACGATACGCAGCTTTCCGGATATCCCTTTTTCCTCTCCTTCCCTGATATTTCCGCTTGCATCTCCAGACAGGATATGTATAAAATCCAGTTTCTTTTCCTTGATTTTGTTTCTCCTTCTCTCCTTTCCCCCTGTTTTCTTTCCGCTGCTCTTCCTCTCCCCTCAATTCATTGGGGCCTGTTTCCATCATTCTGTCCATTTCCGTACTTGCTCCCTTCATCCCACTCTCTTTCTTTTCCTTTCCTCCCTCCTTTCCCTCTTCTATTTTTTCACTCCATTCATTCTCCGCATCGTCCATTCCAACAGAAGTTACATTAGAATAGGTGAGCCGAAAAAAAGCCATTCCGCATTCCTGCCCGGATTCCAGATGAGCTCCACACCTGAGATTCCGAAACGGCGAACCGCCGGCTCTTTTTCTTTTTCGTGCTTCCATCTCCCGATCCCCTATCTCCTGAGCTCTTATCTTCTCAATTCCCGCATCCTGCACCCATAACTCCTCTCCCGGCTCTCCTGCCATAGCATTCTGAGCCATGCAGATTTCTCTAAACTTCCCAGTCTCTTTCTCCCGCATCCCAGGCCATGTTCTGTTTAAAATTGCCTGAACCTTTTCCCAGACCGGACGTTCAACAATGCCTGCATGATGATTTTTCACATAATATCTGGGAGCTTCCCCGGTGTTTTTAACGGAACGGTGAGTCAGAAAATCCTTGGTGACCGTCTTCTGCATTTCCACATCTCCCACGTATTTTTCGTTTCTCAGCACTGACAGTACCGTACTGGAACTCCAGTTTTTTCCGTTTACCGTAAACCGCCCTGCTGCATTCAGTTCCTGCGCAATCCTGTTGGCCGAATACCCGCTGACAAACCGCTCAAAAATGTACCGGACCACCATGGCCTGCTTAAGATTAATCACCCACTCCCCATCTGCACCCTTATCGTATCCCAGCATTCGGTTCAGATTCACCTGGGGAATGCCCGCCTGAAACTTTTTCTGAAAAGTCCACCGTATATTGTCAGAAATGGAACGGCTCTCATCCTGAGCCAGGGCAGATAAAATGGTCAAAATCAGTTCTCCGGCCGCATCCAGCGTATCAAGATTTTCCTTTTCAAAGTAGATTCCAACCGGCGGAATCTGATTCTTTAATTCACGCACACAATTTAATGTATCCACCGTGTTTCTGGCAAACCGGCTGATGGATTTTGTTACAATGTAATCCATTTTTCCTGCCTTGGCCTCCTCCATCATGCGGTTGAACTCTGCCCGACGGGCCCGGCTGGTTCCCGAAATGGCCTCATCCGCATAAATCCCTGCCAGTACCCAGCCCTCACGGTTTTGTATCAGCTCTGTATAAAAAGCCTTCTGATTGGTATAAGAAGTCTGCTGAGACTCATCCCCTGTAGAAACCCGGCAATAAGCGGCAACTCTCAAATGGCTCCGCTCCTTCAGCTTTCCAATTCCCCAAGATGACTGTCTGGTAGCAGGAATAACGTCTACACTCATATCCTTCCACTCCGGTACTCTTTCTCCCCTATCTCTTTTTTCCTGTATTTCTTCTTCTCTCTTTTTCTTTTCATTCATTCCCATGCTCCTCCTTTTTCTTCCATCATTTTCCCTGCTGAGCCAGTTTCCTTCTCCTATTCTCTCGCAGTCCCTCTCTTCCACTTCTTCTGTCCCGTTACCTTCTTCCCTGCTCATTCCTTCTCCCAGCATTCCGCCCCTTTTCTTTCTCCCTCTCTTTTCCTTTCCCCTCTTCTCCCCACCGACTCTCCTGTTTCCCCTCTTCCCTGTTCGTTTCTCCATCCCTCTCTCTTCCGCCGCTCTGTCCTTCTTCCCAGGACTCCGTTGCATTCCTTTTTAAGAAGAACGACGCCGGCGATGGTCTTCCACATTGGTTTCCATCTCCACCTCCGTCCTCACTCCATCAAACCAACGTACCGAAAATCGGAAGGGCGAATCAATCCTGACAGAAAGGAAAAGCGCCCTGGCACAGTCATCCGTCAGACTGTTTAATAATTCATCCATCCCATTCTTTCCTCCTGAAAGCCCCCGCAGCCATCCAATCGTTCTCTCCCTGCATGAATAATCCGCCTCCAGTTCCTCCCAGTATTCTTCCATGGCAGCAAGGCGAAGGCGAAGAGCTTTTTCCTCCGCCTCCCCTTCCAGCAGTCTGCTTTGCTCTCTTTCCATTTCATCCTTTTCATCCTGTCTGAGCAAAGCAATCTGCTTGCGCCGACGCTCATTCCCCAGTGACACCGCTGAAATCTGCTTCCCCAAAAAGGCCCGCTCCTCTTCCATGCCATCCTGGTACTGAACGCTCTCCATTCTGGAACAGAGTCTGGTCATCTCTCCTCCCTCCGGTGTTCCAAACCGCTCCAGTACGGCCTTCTGCAGCATCAGAAGAAGCTGCTCCTCATAAATCCGCTCCGATTGGCAGACATCCATTCCGTTATTCAGCGCGGATGACGGACAAAACCAGATCGGATACCGGTGCGTATTCCGTACATGGTAAAACCGGCCGCACTGACCGCAAATGAGACGGCCGGAAAACGCTCTGGGCCTCCGTTTTTTCCACCGCCCCCCGTAAATTGTTCCATTTTCCTTCACCACTTCCATGGCCTTCTCATAAAGCTTTCTGTCCACAATGGCTGGATGATGATTCCGGATCCGGTATTGCTGCAGCTCCCCCTTATTGAGTCGGACGCGATGGGTCAGGAAATCGGCGGTATAGGTTTTTTGTGCCAGCACGTCTCCAACGTACCGCTCAAGATGAACCATCTGGGAAATATGGCGGGCGGTCCATCCCTCCTGGATTCCATTCCTCAGCCGTCCTTTTCCAGGATGTGCACCCCGTTCCCTTCCGCTGCATTCCGGCGCCGGTATCTTCTCCTGATTCAGCATTCTAGCAATGCTCACATATCGTTCTCCGGCAGCCACCTGCTCAAAAATCCGCCGGACAATTTTCGCTTCTTCCTCCACAATTTCAATCTCCCTGTACTGATACCCGGATTTGTTCACAACCATTTTTCCGCTGTAACGATACCCGTAAAGCTTCTGATTTCTTACATCTCCCCGCGGAAACCGTTTTGCCATTCCCCATCGGATATTTTCTGAAATGCTCCTGCTTTCTTCCTGAGCGATGGCTCCAAGAGTTGTCAGAATGAACGTACTGGCCTCGCTGGAGGTGTCCAGACATTCTTTCTCAAAATACACCGTCACATGATGTTCCTTCAAAATTTTCAGCACAATCATAAAATCAGCCGTGTTTCTGGCAAACCGGCTGATGGACTTGCAAAAAATCCGATCGATCTTTCCCTCCCCGCAATGACGCAGCATCCTGCGAAAACCTGTGCGTTTTTCCCGATCGGTACCGGAAATTCCGTAGTCTGAATAGATTCCAGCCGGCATCCAGTCTGGATTCCCTGACAGCATTCCCCGAAAATGCTGTTCCTGAATCTCATAGGAATTTTCCTGGTCAGAGGAATCTGTAGAAATCCGGATATATGCCGCCACTCTCAGCCCCCGGTTCTCCTGATGGCTATTCATGCGCATGGTTTCCTGTCTTATCATCTGTAACTCCCTCCCTCTTTTTGAAACATCTTTCGCTATTTTTCGACGCAAAAGAGTGCCCTGATATGGACATTCCCGTCATACCCGTATTATATCGGATAAAAATGAGCATAAAAATACCCCGCTGACAGTTATTCGGTGTCTTAAAAAGCAAAGAGAGACGACTTAACACCGTCTCTCAAGCGATTGTACCGAGCTTTCCTCAGCGGGGTCTTCTGTTTTCCTGGATTTTTCCGGGTTCCTTCCGGAACTCTTCCTGTCTTTTCTATCTTTCTTACGGAGTTCTCCTGTGTTTTCCTGCATTTGTCACAGATTTTTCTGTCCCTTTTCAGACGTCTTCTCTCCATCTTTCCTGGAGAAATGTCAGCGAAATCCAGCAGCATGTCCGCCCGCTCTGTTACTGGATATGCCTTCCATGCAGAGGCATTTTCCGTGGAATCCGCCATCGGAAGTACCTTCCACGCAGAAACATTTCCCCCGTTCTCTTACAGGTTAATTCCATTCTCCTGAAGCCAGCTGGCAATCATACCTTCATCCAGAGAATTGGCAGTAAGTCCCGTTCCAATAACAGCACCCTGTGCCTCTCCAATCCGGCGCATATCCGGCATACTTTCTTCAATTCCGCTGCCGCCGCTGGTGCAGAAGGGCAGAATCGTCTTTCCCGTCAGATCATAGGATTCCAGAAACGTATTGATTGCCATGGGTTCTGTGTGCCACCAAATGGGATATCCCACAAGAATCACATCATAATCCTCCATGCTTTCAACGGTCGAGGACAGCGCAGGTCTGGCATTGCTGTCCAACTCCTGTCTGGCCCGCTCCACGGTTGCCTGATAACTGTCCGGACAAGGCTCTGCGACTGTAATTTCAAATAAGTCCCCATCTGTCACAGCCTGTATCTGTCTGGCCGCTTCTTCTGTATTTCCTGTTTTGGAAAAATAGGCGATTAAAATCCTCGGTGTTCCATCCTCCTGATCAGTACCGGTTTCCGCCGCATCCGTACTTCCGTTTTCCGCCCCATCAGAAGGAAGTGCGGCTCTCGTTCCCGCATATCCTGCTGCAGCAGCCATGGTCTGAACATTCCCATCCACAGTCCAGGCTCCGTCTCCATTGACCGAATATCCATCCGGAGTTTCCGTGTCCGTATACATCCAGCCCTGTCCGTCAAACGCATAGCACTCAGCCATCCCGTCTCCATTGCCATCCAGCCACTGCCACTCTGTCTCCAGTCCGGTATCACCATAATACCGGCCATTCCCCAGATCATACCACCATCTGGATGCGTTTTCTCCGGCTCCCTGAGTCCAGCCTGCCGCAAACGCCGTCGAAGTCATAAGCATGGTTAACATGCCGGCTGCCGCTGCCAATTTCCATCCATTCCATCTGAATCCTTTTTTTCGCATTTCGTATTTCCTCCTGCTTCTTTCTTTTTTACAGCAACCATTCAGAATTTTTTTCAGAACATCCGCTATTCTTCCGAATTTCTTCTCTCTTCCGCACAAAAATATCCGCTTCTCGTCCTTTTCGTTTCTTCTGCTCGATTTCATCTGAACGATTACCTGTTCCAATTTTATTATAAAAAAATCAGGACCTCATCAGAAGTCCCGATTTGTTTTCCAATTAATACCTTTTGGTTTATTCTTTTGATTTTCCGGCATTCTTCTTCCCATCAGCATTCGTCGCAAATATCGCCGGCTGCTTTTATTCCTCCGTCATTCTGCCGGAATTCTCAAGCAGCGCAATGACTTCTTCTGCCGTTTTTCCGCTGGCTGCAACTGCCGCCAGAATCTTCTTCTGGTTCTCCTCTTCTTTTTCCACCTTCAGTTGTCTAAGCTCAGCTTTCTTTTCTTTTAACTTTGCCTCCATGGATTCAATTTCCGCAGTTACAGCAGAAATTCTCTCATCGACTGTAAGTGTTGCTTTGTTTTTGGAACCTTTGGTTCGCGGCATACGTGTCACTCTCCTATCTGATTTTTATTTAATGCCCATAAATACAGTATAGACGAAAGAAACTATATTTTCAATAAGGATTTCCGATATTTTATCGCTATTTTGCAAATATTTCATCAACTAATCTTATCTTTCTTCTGCCATTTATTCTATCAGCTTATTTTGAAAATAGCTGTAATATTCCATTCATAATAAAAAGATACATCCATTTTTCAAACACCAAAAAGATAAACCCTCAAAAATGATCGCCGCCTTTTCCAAAAAAACGGCGTTTCATGACCAGCCGTTCCGCTGCCTCTCCGCATCGGGCGCAGCTGCTTTAACGGCTCATTTTCCCTTTCGTGCTGAATATTACAGTGCGGCCCCGGAATACTATCGTGCAAATGCGCATCCTGTCAGGATTTTACACGAAACGCATCAAAGCCCGGATAGATGCCTCCTGCTCCCAGCTCTTCCTCATCTTTCATTCCCTTTTCCTGCCATTCGAATTTCCCGTGCGGCGGAAGACAGCACCAGAGATATCAGATATCCAATCAAGCCTCCCAGCGTGTTATGAAACAGGTCGTCAAACTCGCACAGCCCCCGTCCATACAAAAACTGAAGACCTTCAATCAGGCAGGATAGCATCAGGCAAAATCCTGCTGAAAAAGCAAAACGAAGCACTCCGCAGAAGATTCTCCAAAAAAGGCCCGGCTGCTTTTTCCGGCTCCCATTCGGCCTTCCCGGCTTCCTCTCTCTTATTTTTCCTGCCGCTCCCTCTCCTGTCCTTGCTACCTCCTCCCCTTTTCTCCTTCCCCCATCCTTCTCTGTTCTCTCTCCCCGTCTTCGCCCTTCCCGTCTTTCCTTCCATCTTCTCCATCCCGGACTTAGAAGCCACGTGAGCCGCTCAATAAAAAATCCAACTGGCAGAAAGATCAAAATGTTTCCTATAATATAATACCAATAAATCCAGTGTCCCGTTTCAAATGCCGCACGTATACACCAAAATGGCTCCAGACGAATCCGCCGTGTTCCAGGTGAACGCCCAAGCACCGTGGCACACAGCAGCGTATAACAATAAAAAGCGAGTGCTCCCGTGGAAAGCCAGCGTTCCCTCCATCTCCACTGGAAAATCCTGACGAAAACAGCAAGACACAGGCAAAAAATCCCCACCAGAAAAATCTGCCGTTCCGGAATGTTCCGAAATGGATTCAGCAGCCGCTCACCATCCTGCAGAATTTCATGAAGAGCATGATAAACGTACTCCAAAATGCCTCCTCATAACATAAAAGATTTCCATATCCAGTAATTTTCAGTCCATCGCCGAACAGGATAATAACTCCGGCAGCGAGAATGTTATGGTACGGCAGCGCCGCCAGTCCGGTGTGGCCCGGAATAATCGGCAGCGCCGCCCAAAGACAACCTGTCAAAGAAACTCGTGCGATCCGACCGGCTGCCCTGCCGTGACCCGGCATGATATATCCGTCCGGACACTTCCCTTATTCTCACATCATTCGGCCCGTTAATCCCGATGGAAAATATCCCGCGTGTAAACCTTCTCTGCCACGTCATCCAAACATTCGTCATACCGGTTAGCCAGGATCACCTGGGACCGGCGCTTGAACTCATCCAGATCATTGACAATCCTGCTGCCGAAAAAGGTTCCCCCATCCTCCAGCGTGGGCTCATAGATGATCACCGTCGCGCCCTTGGCCTTGATCCGCTTCATCACCCCCTGGATGCTGCTCTGGCGGAAATTATCAGAATGGCTTTTCATGGTCAGCCGGTACACCCCAATCACACATTCCTTTTCCTCCCCGGCCTGATACTCCCCGTTCTGGTCATAATCATAATACCCGGCCATTCTCAGCACCCGGTCGGCAATGAAGTCCTTCCGCGTCCGGTTGCTCTCCACAATGGCCCCGATGAGATTTTCCGGCACATCCGCGTAATTGGCCAGAAGCTGCTTCGTGTCCTTGGGAAGACAGTAGCCCCCATACCCGAAGGACGGATTGTTGTAATGGGAACCAATCCGCGGATCCAGGCACACGCCCTCGATGATCTGCCTGGTATCCAGCCCTCTCATTTCCGCATACGTGTCCAGCTCATTAAAAAAGCTGATGCGCAGCGCCAGATAGGTATTGGCAAACAATTTGACGGCCTCCGCCTCCGTCGTCCCCATAAACAGCGTCTCAATCTGTTCCTTGAGAGCGCCCTCTTTTAGCAGATCCGCAAATTTATGGGCGGCCTCCGTCAGTTCCCTGTCCTCCGAATCAGCCCCCACAATGATCCTGGACGGATAAAGATTGTCGTAAAGCGCCTTCGACTCCCGCAGAAACTCCGGACTGAACAGGAAACGGGCCTCTGGATACTGCTTCTGCACGGACGCCGTATAGCCGACCGGAACCGTTGATTTTATAACAAGAACGGCCCGCTGATTGCAGGAAACGACCTGGCGGATCACCGATTCCACCGCCGAGGTATCAAAAAAATTTCTCTTGCTGTCATAATTGGTCGGCACCGCAATCACCACAAAATCAGCCTCCGAATACGCCGCCTCTCCATCCAGCGTCGCAGTCAGATCCAGTTCCCGTTCCACCAGATACCGTTCGATATCCTCATCCCGAATCGGAGATTTTCTCCTGTTCACGAGGTCCACCCGCTCCGGATTCACATCCACCGCCGTCACCGGATTGTGCTGAGACAAAAGCACCGCCATGGACAGTCCCACATATCCCATGCCTGCCACTGCAATTTTCATGTTCTTCTTCCTCCGTTTCCATCGGGTTTCCCCCTGCTTTCGTCTGTTATCCCCCTGCCTCCGTCTGTTTTCCTCCTGCCTCCGTCTGTTTCCCTCCTGCCGCGCCCGGTTTTCCCACATTCCCGCGCCGCTTTGGCTTCCTGAATCATTTTTTCGCGTCCCGAACTACGCTTCGCTCCTCCTGAATCATTTCTTCGCGTCCTGAACTACGCTTCGCTCCTCCTGAATCATTTCTTCGCGTCCCGAACTACGCTCCGCTCCTCCTGAATCACTTTTTCGCGTCCTGAATCGTCTCCAGCACCTCCTGCTCCGAATTTCTGACCTGCTTCCAGACCTCCCGGAATTCCTCCGCATGAACCTGGTAAAATTTCATCCATAAGAAGATACAAATTCCGGTGGCAAGCACCCCCAAACATAAATCAGCCTTCAGATGCAGGAAACGGACAGAATCCCTTAAAGCTCCGCTAAACATCCGCACCATGACCGATTCAACCGCCTCGCGCGTTTCGGAAATGGTCGGCTTGAGATATCGTTCCAAATACACTCCGACAGTATTTGCCCAATATAGAACCAGGCAAAGCGCACCGCAAACAAAATAGGGGATCTGCTGAAAATGCATCCCCATATCTGTTATCTTCTGTTTTTCCTCCCTGCGCTTATGGCTGAGCAGGATGCCAAACCTGTCATGGCGCGTTTCCCACCGATATGTATCCTGTATTCCGTCCTTCTCAATAAATTCCTGCAGATAGGTGGACGCACAGGCAACACTCTTCCAGTAGTCATAAAAGATAAGATAGGAAGGGAGAATCACAATCAATGGAAGCAAAAACAGATACCTGCTCTGCCACATGGCTCCGTTGAAGCCAAGAATCGCAGCCGTCGCCACATACATCATATTGCGGACCGTCTGATATTCCTCCATGTACTGAAGGATCTCCGTCCGCAGCATTTCGTATTCCTTCTCAGCATTGGAAGGCCCTTTGTTTTTCTTATCGCGCTTCGCATCCGTTCCCATGTACGCCATACCCCTTTTATTGCGCGGTTTTTATCTCATGCTTTTCATCCTATGATTTTATCCCTTGGTTTTCGTACCACGGCTTTTTCTCCATAGTTTTCCCCAGCATTCTTGCGCCACGGCTTTCCTCCATGGTTTCTTCATCGTTCTCGCGACATAGTTTTCTTCATCATTCTCGCGACACGATTTTTTTCCACCGCTTTCGTCCCATGGCTATTTTCATTTCGCCCAGCATCTATTTTCATTTCACTCAGTGATCATTTTATTTTCTTTAACATCCGGCTGCCGCGTATGTCGCCGATATCCCTATCTTACCATTCGCCAAACGCAATTGCAAGCACTGAACGGACTCAGTTCTGAAGCCTCAGTTCTGAAGCTCGGTCTCTCACACACTCACCCCACATATCCGCAGCTTTCGATCACTGCCGAAACCTTTTCCACATAAAGCCGGCAGACTTCTTCGCTCTGGGCCTCCGCCATCACACGAATGACCGGCTCTGTCCCGCTTTCTCTTACCAGGATCCTTCCGTCTTCGCCCAGTTCCCGCTCCGCCTGGCTGACGGCTTCCCGGACACGCCCGTCTTCCATTACAGCTTTCTTATCCGTCACAGGCAGGTTCTTAAGCATCTGCGGATAAATCTCCACTTCTCCGGCCAGCCGACTCATGGATTCCTTTTTCTCCAAAAGCACCTCCATCAGCTTGATGGCCGTCAGAATTCCATCGCCTGTCGTGGCATACTTTTTAAAAATGATATGACCGGACTGCTCGCCGCCCAGGCGGTAACCATGTTCATTCATACACTCATAAACATACTTATCCCCTACCGCCGTCTTTTCATATTCAATTCCGGCCCGATCCAGCGCCTTAAAAAGTCCCAGATTGGACATCACGGTCGTCACAATCTTATTCCCGTAAAGTTTCCCTCTTTCTTTCAGATACCGGCCGTAAATATAAAGGATTTTATCCCCATCCACCACCTGGCCCTTTTCATCCACGCACAGGCAGCGGTCCGCATCACCGTCAAAGGCAAATCCCACATCCAGCCCCTGCTCCACAACCAGGCGCTGCAGATCTTCCATGTGAGTGGAACCGCAGCCGCGGTTGATGTTGAAGCCGTCCGGCTGATTATGGATGACATGGGTTTCCGCTCCCAGGGCGTCAAACACGCTTTTGGCAATCATCCAGGCACTGCCGTTGGCACAATCCAGTCCTATCTTTTTTCCTTTATAGGAACGGGTCGCAAGAGAAATCAAATAGCCAATGTACCGGTTCCGCCCCATAGAAAAATCCACCGTCCGTCCAATGTTCTCCCTCCTGGCAAAGGGAAGCTCTCCCATTGTGCCGTCCAGGTAATCCTCAATCTGCAGCAGGGTTTCCTCTTCCATCTTCTCTCCGTTCCGATTCAGCAGCTTGATTCCATTGTCATAATAGGGATTATGACTGGCCGAGATCATAACTCCGCCGTCCAGATGCTCTGAGCGCACCATATAGGAAACGCTGGGCGTGGTGGTCACATGCAAAAGCAGCGCATCCGCCCCGGAAGCGGCGAGTCCCGCCGCAAGGGCATATTCCAGCATATAGGAGGAACGCCTGGTGTCCTTACCAATGGCCACCTGAGCGCCCTCTCCAAATTCGTAACCTAAAAATCTGCCGATGCGGTAAGCATGCTCGGCTGTCAGCGTTCGATTGGCTTCGCCGCGGAAACCATCGGTTCCAAAGTATTTTGACATGATTGTGTTCTCCCCCTGCTTTAATTTCCTTACGGAATCTGTCTGCTGTACTTTCTTCCTATTGTTGTCTGCCGTTATGTCCGTATCTTACTCTACTGTCACAGACTTTGCCAGATTCCTTGGCTTATCCACATCCAGGCCCCGCGATGCACTTAAATAGTATCCCAGCAGCTGCAGCGGAACCACCACCACGCTGGCCGCAAATAACGGATCCGTCTTTGCCACGTACGCCGCAAAGTTCACCGTATCCTCCACCCCGTAGTTTCCATAGCTGGTCAGCCCCATCAGGTAAGCCCCCCGGCTCTTGGTCTCCACCATGTTGCTGATGGTCTTCTCATATAACTCCGGCTGGGTTAAAATCCCCACCACCAGTGTTCCTTCCTCTATCAGGCTGATGGTTCCGTGCTTCAGCTCCCCCGCTGCATAGGCCTCCGAATGGATATAGCTGATTTCCTTCATCTTCAGGCTTCCTTCCATTCCGATGGCATAATCCAAGCCCCGGCCGATGAAGAAAATATCTTTGGCGTTGGCATATTTGCTGGCAAACCACTGGATCCTCTCCTTGTTCTCCAGCGCCTTCTCAATCTTATCCGGAAGCGCCAGAAGCTCTCCCGCCAGCTCCTCATACCGCTCTTCTCCAATGGCTCCCTGCACCATGGCGCACTGCACCGCCAGCAGATACACCACTGCCAGCTGAGCGCTGTAGGCCTTGGTGGTGGCCACCGAAATCTCCGGTCCCGCGTACGTATACAGCACGTAATCGCTCTCACGGGCAATGCTGGAGCCCAGCACGTTGACGATGCTTAACACCGGCACGCCCCGCTCCTTTGCCAGGCGCAGCGCCGCCAGGCTGTCCGCCGTCTCCCCTGACTGGGACACGATGATCACCAGCGAGTTCTCCATCAGACGGGGATTCCGGTACCGGAACTCCGATGCCAGGTCCGTCTCCACCGGGATTCCAGACAGGGATTCAATGACATA
Organism: Candidatus Copromonas faecavium (nom. illeg.); assembly: GCA_018712915.1. Lineage (GTDB taxonomy): Bacteria > Bacillota > Clostridia > Lachnospirales > Lachnospiraceae > Copromonas > Copromonas faecavium. The sequence continues at coordinate 14,242 of DVGC01000020.1, forward strand.
TTTCCCCGCCACTCCCACATGGTAGGCGGAACCGCAGGCCACGATATAAATCCGCTCCAGCCCCGCAAGAAATTCATCCGTCAGCCCCGCTTCCGCAAAGCTGATGGCTTTTCCTTCTTCTTTGTCCTTTAAATAAACAGAAATCGTATCCTGAACCGCCTTGGGCTGCTCATGGATTTCCTTAATCATAAAGTGGGCATAGCCGCCCTTCTCCGCAGAAGCAGCATCCCAGGTAATCTCCACCGGCTCCTTCTGAAGCGGCTCCAGGTCGATGTTATAGAAATG
>DVGC01000021.1 GCA_018712915.1 Candidatus Copromonas faecavium (nom. illeg.)
TTTTTCGATGAGTTTAGCTAATTATAGCAGAAAACAGGAGATTTTGCTTAAAAATTTCCTGCAAAATCAGCAAAAAATAAAGTATGGTGGAATTTACCTCTGCACTGGAATTTAAAATTTCAATTTAGCAAATGCAGCAATTCAGCAGCAATTCCAAACTGGCATGCCAAAGGAAAGGCGTCAATTGACTTTCTGTCCGGAGCCGGATATAATTAGTCTCATCTTACCTACCCCCCCTGTGTTTGCTGCCGGACAGGGCAGAATCCCGTACAGAAAGACGGCGAAAAGCAGGGCGGTATTCCTATGAAGGAGCAGAAAGGAGAAGGATGATGTTTCGTGAAATGAGAAGAAAACGCCAGTTATTGTCCGAAGAAGCAAGCAGCCGGATTCTGTTTGGCCAGACTTCGGGAGTCCTTGCGGTGGAAGGAGACGATGGCTATCCTTATGCCGTTCCGTTAAGCTATGTGTATGATGGAAAAGCGCTCTATTTTCACTGTGCAAAGGCCGGACATAAGTTGGATGCTATCCGGCGTAATCCAAAAGCCTCTTTTTGCGTCATAGCCCAGGATGAGATCGTTCCGGAAGAATATACGACATACTTTCGCAGCGTGATTGCCTTCGGGACCGTAAGGGAAATAGAGGATGAAGAGGAAAAGCGCAAGGCCATCGAACTTCTGGCAGAAAAATATGCGCCAAAGGATACGCCGGAGGGACGAAAGGCGGCCATTGACCGGGACTGGGCTCCTTTGTGCATGCTGAAAATGACGGTGGAGCATATGACGGGAAAAGAGTCCATTGAACTGGTGAAGCGGCAGCAGGAGAGCCTGGAAAAGCAGGGATGATTCCCGGCGCGCCCCTTGTTTTCCAGACTAATTTCCCGGGCAGAAAACAACGACCTGTTCCGGCGTGGTCTGGGCCGGAATGCTTCTGGTGGCCGAGCGGTAGAGAACGAGCAGAATTCTTCCGGAAAAAGATCCAAGAAACATCTGGCCGTTGGGAAGGCTTGCCGGTACCTGTCCGGTCAGATTCAGCTTCAGGGTGTTATCGGAGTTTGTCAGATCTTCATTGAAATAGTCAAGGGCAGCCATGGTTCCATGAGGCGTCAGTGCGGCCGCGGCCGCCTGGTATCTGGGCGGATAGACAAGAGGCATGGGAGCATTGGCCCGGTAAAAGAAGGTGGCCCGGCTTCCGATGGAAAGAGGACTGCAGTTTAAAACGTAGGTGTCAGCAGAAAGAAGGATCTGAATCAGACCCTGCTGCTCCTCCTGCACCGTAAGAAGAAGGCTGCAGCCGTTTGCCTCCATTCTGTTTATCTCTGTGATAGTTCCGGTAAGAGAAGAAAAATATGCCATGGATTCCTCCAGGAAAGGCTCGTTGGTTTATCATATGACGGCGGGACGGAAAGTGTTTTAAAAGTTTTTTGAGCGTTTTCCGGTTTCCTTTCAGAAGAAAAAATGGTATGATGGACAGGGGGAGAAATGACAGAAAGGTGAATGACAGCATGAATTTCTACATACCGGAGGGCTATGTCCCTCAGATTGACCTGCGGGAAACCCAGGTGGCCATTAAGATTGTAAAGGATTTTTTCCAGAAGGAACTGACCAAGCAGCTGAACCTGACCAGAGTGTCAGCCCCTCTGGTGGTGACGCCGGAATCGGGCATGAATGATAACCTAAACGGGGTGGAGCGGCCTGTTTCCTTCGACGTCAAAGAGGGCGGAAAGCAGGCGGAGATTGTTCAGTCTCTGGCAAAGTGGAAGAGGTTTGCCCTGAAGCAGTACGGGTTTCTGCCCGGCGAGGGCCTCTATACGGATATGAATGCGATCCGAAGGGATGAGGAGACAGATAACATTCATTCAATTTACGTGGACCAGTGGGACTGGGAAAAGGTAATTACAAGGGAAGAGCGAAACAGAAAGACTCTGGAGGATACGGTGAAGGCAGTCTATAAAGCATTGAAAATCACCGAGGATTACATGGCTTATGAATATGACTATATCGGACATGTGCTGCCGGAACAGATTACCTTCCTCACCTCTCAGGAGCTGGAGGATCAGTACCCGGGCTGTACGCCGAAGGAGCGGGAGTATCAGGCGGCCAGGCTTCATGGCGCCGTATTCATTGAACAGATCGGAGGCGCCTTAAAGTCCGGAAAGCCGCATGACGGCCGGGCACCGGACTATGACGACTGGCAGTTAAACGGAGATATTATCGTGTATTATCCGGTGCTTGACATTGCACTGGAATTAAGCTCCATGGGCATCCGCGTGGATGAGGAGGTCCTTTTGCGCCAGCTGAAGCTTGCCGGCTGCGAGGAACGGGCAGAGCTGGCCTTTCAGAAGGCGCTTCTGGCCGGGGAACTTCCCTGTACCATCGGCGGAGGAATCGGCCAGTCCAGAATCTGTATGTTTTATTTAAGAAAAGCCCATATTGGTGAAATTCAGTCTTCCTTATGGCCGGATGAGGTACGGAAAAAAGCGGCAGAAGCGGGGATCCCGCTGCTTTAATAAATGAAAAAATAAAATCTCAGGATGCAGGAGGGGTTACAATGGCGAATGAACGGCTTGCCAGACTTCGGAAATTAATGGAGGAGGAGGGAATCGACGCGTATTACGTTCCGTCCTCCGATTTTCATGATTCGGAATATGTGGAGCCATATTTTGGCTGCCGGCAGTTTCTTTCCGGATTTACCGGTTCAGCCGGCACCATGGTGGTGACGAAGGATTTTTCCGGACTCTGGACGGATGGACGGTATTTTGTCCAGGCTAAAAAGCAGCTGCAGGGACAGGATACGAAGCTGATGGAAATGGGGAGCGAAGGCGTTCCCACGATTTATGAGTTTTTAAAGGAGCATCTGCCGGAAGGCGGTACTCTGGGATTTGACGGGCGCGTGGTCAATACCGCGGATGGACGGAAATTCCGGAAACTGGCAGAGGAAAAACACGGAACGCTGTTCGTTTCCAGGGATCTGGCCGGAGAAATCTGGGAGGATCGGCCGGAACTTCTTCCTCCCAGGGTCTGGGTTCTTGAGGAACGGTATTCGGGAGAAACGGCAGGATCCAAACTGAAACGGCTGCGGGAGGCCATGAAGGAAAAAGGGGCCTCGGTTCATCTGCTTTCCAGCCTGGATGACATCGCCTGGCTGTTCAACATCAGAAAGCAGTCGGAGGATGGAAATCTGCTGCCGCTGGCTCATGCGGTGATTACGGAAAACAGTACCAGACTGTTTCTTGACAGCTCCGGTTTTTCTGAAGACCTGAAGGCATATTTTGCAGGCTGGGAGGTTTCCCTGGAGCCTTATGGAGATGTTTACCGGGCCGTTTCGGAATTAAGAGATGAAACCATTCTTCTTGAGCCGGAAAAAATCAATTTTGCCTTATACGGCAGCGTGGACAGCTCCAATCGGATCTTAGAGACCATGAACCCAACTTCTTTGATGAAGGCAGTAAAGAACCCGGTGGAGATGGAAAACATGAGACGGGCCCATTTGAAGGATGGCGTGGCTCTGACCAGGTTCATCCGCTGGATGAAAACCGAGGGGAAAACGGCTGAATTTACGGAAACCCAGGCAGCAGAACGGCTGGAGAATCTGCGAAAGGAACAGGAGGGGTATCTGGGCCCCAGTTTTGCCACCATTTCCGCTTATGGTCCCAATGCGGCCATGTGCCATTATCATGCCACGAAGGAAGAAGAATCTTCTGTTGGAAAATCCGGATTTTATCTGGTGGATTCCGGCGGACAGTATTATGAGGGAACCACCGATGTGACCCGTACGATTGTGATGGGGCCCCTGACTGAGGAGGAAAAGCTTCATTATACTCTGGTTCTGATGGGAACGCTGCGGCTGGCTGATGCAAAGTTTCTGTATGGCTGCCGGGGAATCAATCTGGATTACCTGGCGAGAGGGCCTTTGTGGAAGCGCGGCCTGGACTTTAACCACGGAACGGGACACGGGGTCGGCTTCCTGTCTACGGTACATGAACGGCCCAACGGAATCCGCTGGAGGATTGTTCCGGAACGCCAGGATTCCTGTATTCTGGAGGAGGGCATGGTGACTTCCGATGAACCTGGCCTTTATATTGAAGGAAGTCATGGAATCCGGACTGAAAACCTTCTGCTGTGTCGGAAGGCGGAGAAAACAGCCTACGGCCAGTTTATGGAATTTGAAACCCTGACCTGGGCGCCCATCGATACGGAAGCAATCGACGTTTCTGTAATGGAGCCCTCGGATGTGGCTCTTTTAAATGAGTATCACAGACAGGTGTACGAGCATCTTTCTCCTTATCTGAATGAGGAGGAAAATCAGTGGCTGAAGGAAGCCACCAAAGCGATTGGAGGGGACTGTACATGGAAGGCCTGACAAAGGAAATTTTAGTAACCATCCCGGTTACGGAGACGCACAAACGCTATCTGGAGGAGCAGGCTTCCTCCGGTGAGTATCACTGCAGCATCCGTTATAAAGCGGGGAAAGAAGTAGAAGCGGAAGATGTGAAGCGGGCCAATGTGATTATCGGAAACGTCAGGCCGGAGCTTCTGCACTATGCGTCCGGTCTGGAGCTTTTCCAGTTAAATTCCGCCGGCGCTGATTCCTATACCGGGCCCGGAATTCTTCCGGAAGGAGCTGTTCTTGCCAATGCGAAAGGCGCCTACGGCCTGGCTGTGTCGGAGCATATGCTGGCTCTTACCTTCAGCCTGATTCGCCGGCTTCCCGAGTATGGAAAGCGTCAGGCGTCCCATCAGTGGAGCCCGGCAGGAAACATTATTTCCGTGGAAGGCTCCGTAGTGCTGGTTCTTGGACTGGGAGATATTGGAGGAGATTACGCAAGAAAGATGAAGGCTCTGGGTGCCTATGTGATCGGCATCCGCAGGACAGAAAAGGAGAAGCTGGAATATCTGGATGAGCAGTACACCATGGAACAGCTGGATGAGGTGCTGGGACGGGCGGATATTGTGGCCATGGTGCTTCCCGGAGGGGATGCGACGAACCATGTAATCGATGAGAGACGGCTGGACCTTATGAAAGAGGGAGCCTACCTGATTAATGTGGGCCGGGGAAGTGCCATCGATCCGGATGCTTTGTACCAGGCGCTGACGGAAGGTCATCTGGGCGGCTGCGGACTGGATGTGACCGAGCCGGAGCCGCTGCCGGAGGACAGTCCTTTATGGGATCTGGACCATGTGATTATCACGCCTCATGTGGCCGGAAACTTTTTCCTGGTGGAAACCTTTGAACGCATCGTCCGCATTGCAGGGGAAAATTTAAATGCCTGGGCCAACAAAAAGCCGCTTAAAAATGTGGTGAATCTGAAGGCCGGGTATTAAAAGGAGACTTGTGCAGGCCGGGCATTCATTGGACAGGCATGAAAAAGGGAGAAAAAAGGGCCTCCCATCAAGGGATGCCCTTTTCTCCATTCTGCTGCCCGGCTTTCCTTCAGCCGGAGAGAGATTATGACGCTTCGGATCAAATGATTTCGTCTGCGTATTTTTTCTTTCGGACGGTTTCCGGTGCATAGGCGATGGGATAAATAACTGCCGCCATCAGCAGAGAGCCGACACCGTCGATGACCGAGTGCTGTTTTAAAAATACGGTAGAAAGAATGATTAACACCATCAGGACTGCCGAACCGATGACCAGCGGGCGGTGCTTCTTTAACTGCTCACTGCGGCTGATGGCAATATGGACTCCCAGAGAGTTATACACGTGGATACTGGGAAATACATTGGTGCATGTATCTGTCTGCCACAGTTTGGAAACCAGCAGGCAAAAAATGTTCTTGTCCGGATCGATGTTCGGACGGAAATTGGTTCCATTGGGAAACAGGGTGCAAACCAGCAGGCTGATGGTCATGCCTGTAAACAGGAAGGCACACAGTCTGTAGTAGTCATTTTTGCTGGTAAAGAAGAAATATCCGACCGTTACAGCCACGTAGGGGAACCACAGCAGGTAAGGGATGATAAAAATTTCCTCGAAGGGAATGAAATCATCCAGCCAGATGTGGATAATATTATAGGGCGGTCTGGTATTTTCCTCCAGATAAACAAACCAGGCAAGATAAATAAATGCATAGGAAAGAAGCCACGCGTGACTGTATTTTTTCACAAGCTGCTTCATAGCTGTCTGCCTCCTTTTTCCTATGTGTGTGAATTTGTTTGTGCGGTTTATTTTATGCTCCGGGAACCGGAAATATGGATTCCCAAGATGCTTTGCCAAATTATAGCACAGGGAATATGCGGATTCAAGGCCGTTCAAGAAAAATTAATAATTTGTAACATTCCGGTAATGATTTTGTCGTATTTTCTGCGAAAGCCCTGTCTGACAGCTGTGGGGACTTCGGCAGTCCGGCTTGATTTTCCTTTCATACAGGATGGAATCTGTGAAAGCAGATAGGAATTTAGATAGGAGATGAACAGAATGGAGAAACAGAAATTAGTAGAAATGGCCCTTCAGGCCAGACATTTTTCGTACTGCCCCTATTCCGGTTTTGCTGTGGGAGCGGCTCTTTTATGCGAGGATGGCACGGTTTATACGGGATGCAACATTGAAAATGCAGCCTTTACTCCCACAAACTGTGCGGAGCGCACGGCATTTTTTAAGGCGGTCAGCGAGGGCAAACGGTCGTTTGCGGCCATTGCCGTTGTCGGAGGGCCTTCTGATAAGGAACCGGAAGATTTCTGCGCGCCCTGCGGCGTTTGCCGTCAGGTGATGATGGAATTCTGCGATCCGAAACAGTTCCGGATTCTTCTTGGAAAGAGCAGTCTGGAGTTCCGGGAATATACGCTGGAGGAAATCCTTCCGCTGGGATTTGCCGGTGAGGAGGTTAATCGCAAGGATGGCGGAAAGGAGAAGGATGCTGAATGACATATCGGGAGATTTTAAGCAGAGTTGACCATACGCTGCTGCGTCCGGAGGCATCCTGGTCTCAGATTCAGGAGCTTTGTGATGATGCCGTCCGGTTTCAGACGGCTTCCGTCTGCATTCCGCCCTGCTATGTGAAACAGGCGGCAGACTATCTGGAAGGGAAGTTTCCGGTCTGCACGGTCATCGGGTTCCCCAATGGCTACAATGAGACGGACGTAAAGATGTATGAGACGGCCGGAGCCGTGGGAGCAGGGGCGGCAGAAATTGATATGGTGGCCAATATCGGATGGATCAAAGCCGGAGAATACGGCCTGGTTCTGGAGGAAATCAACCGGATTAAGGCGGTCTGCGGGGAGAGAATCCTGAAGGTGATCATTGAGACCTGCCTGCTGACGGAGGAAGAGAAGGTCAGGATGTGTCAGATTGTGACGGAATCCAGGGCAGATTTTATTAAAACATCCACCGGCTTCGGAACAGGCGGGGCTACCTTCGAGGATGTGGCTCTTATGAAGGCACATATGGGAGAAGGAAAGAAAATCAAGGCGGCAGGCGGAATTTCCGGATTTGCGGATGCGGAAAAATTCCTGTCCCTGGGAGCAGACCGTCTGGGAACCAGCCGCTTGGTGGAGCAGGCAAAGAAGGAGGCAGATTTGGATGGGCAGATTTAACCGTGTATTTGTCATCGTGATCGATTCTCTTGGCGTGGGGGCCATGCCGGATTCGGAAAAATTCGGCGATGTGGGCGTAGACACCCTGGGCCACATTGCGGAGCATATGGAGAATTTCCGCATTCCCAATCTGGTGCAGATGGGGATTGCAAACCTCCATCCATTAAAAGGGGTGGAGCCGGCGAAAGCACCTTCCGCATATTATGGAAGGCTGAGGGAAGCCAGCAACGGCAAGGACACCATGACCGGCCACTGGGAGATGATGGGGATTTATACCACCAAGCCGTTTAAGACGTTTACGGATACGGGATTTCCTCCGGAATTAATTTCGGAGCTGGAAAAGCGCACCGGACACAAGATCATCGGAAATAAGAGTGCCAGCGGCACGGAGATTCTGGATGAGCTGGGAGAGGAGGAAATTGCCACCGGCCATATGATTGTTTATACCTCTGCCGATTCGGTGCTGCAGATTTGCGGAAATGAGGAAACCTTCGGCCTTGAAGAGCTGTACCGGTGCTGCGAAATTGCCAGGGAGCTGACCCTGAAAGAGGAGTGGCGCGTCGGCCGTGTCATTGCCAGACCTTATGTGGGAAAGAAGAAGGGCGAGTTTGTCCGTACCAGCAACCGCCACGATTATGCCCTTCCGCCTTCGGGAGTGACGGCGCTTGATATTTTAAAGAAAAATGGTCTGGACGTGATCTCTGTGGGAAAGATCCGGGATATTTTTGACGGCGTGGGCATTACGGAAGGCTATAAATCGAAAAGCTCTGTCCATGGCATGGAGCAGACCATTGAGCTGGCCGGCAAACCCTTCCACGGCCTGTGCTTTGTGAATCTGGTGGACTTTGACGCTCTTTGGGGACATCGGAGGAACCCGGTGGGCTACGGACAGGAGCTGGAACGGTTTGATGAAAAACTGGGAGAGCTGCTGCCGTTGTTAAAGGAAGATGATCTTTTGATGATTACGGCGGATCATGGAAATGATCCGACCTATACCGGAACGGATCATACCAGAGAGAAGGTTCCGCTTCTGGTCTGGTCGCCGGCCTTTAAGGAAAGCGGCGCCATGCCTGAGCAGGAGAATTTCGGCGTGATCGGAGCCACGGTTCTTGATAATTTCGGACTGAAGCCGGAAGAGGGGATGATTGGAAGCTCTCTTCTTGAGCGTTTCCGTTAAATAAAGAAGCTGCGGGATAATAGCAGTGATCGATTTTCTGACAGAATATGAGCGGCCGGGCAGATGCGTTTGTGCGTCTGCCCGGCCGCAGCCATAGAGAAATTTGTTCTGAGAATTTGCTGTGGAAAAAGAAAAAGCTCTTGATTTCTCAAGAGCTTTTCGTAGCGGAAGGGAGATTTGAACTCTCGACACCACGGGTATGAACCGTGTGCTCTAGCCAACTGAGCTATTCCGCCATATAAAATTGTGAGATAAGAAATTCTTATCAGTGGGGCCTATAGGGCTCGAACCTATGACCCTCTGCTTGTAAGGCAGATGCTCTCCCAGCTGAGCTAAGACCCCTAACTGTCCTCAAGTTATCTGTCTCACTTGCGACTGCTTGGATAGTATAACCGATAGTTGGGGAATTGTCAACACTTATTTTTATAAAAATTTTAATCTTTTTTTTCTATTATGTGCTATACTAAATTAGACTGTTGTGACTGTTTATCGACAGGCTGCAACCGGGGAGAAAGACTCCCCGGCATCCGCCAGATCATGGCGCAGAATGTTCAACAGAGGAACAATCGGAGGGCTTTATGTATCAGTTTATCGTAAATCCAAGCGCAGGAAACGGACGGGGATACCATGTATGGAAACGGCTGGAGCGTCAGCTTGACAATGACAGTCAGGAATATCAGGTCTTTTTCACGGAAAACCAGGGAGACGCGGCCAGGCTGGCCAGAGATCTGACCTCGGAGAAGAATGATCCCAAGGTTCTTGTGGTAGTAGGCGGAGAGGGAACCTATAACGAGGTTCTGAACGGAATTTCCTTCCGCGGGCTTTTAACCCTGGGGTATGTGCCTGCCGGTTTCCGGAATGCTCTCTCCAAGGGGTTCCAGTCCTTTGGCACAGTCAGCCGTCAGGCAAAAAGGATCCTTCATCCCAAGTATTACCGCCTGCTGGATTACGGCGTTCTGACTTTTGGAGAAGAAGAAATTGTGTCCAGGCGTTTTGCCGGACGCTGCGGCATCGGCCTGGATGCGGCCATCTGCCATAATCTGCTCTGCAGCCGGATGCGCAGGCCCATGTGCCGGCTCCGGATGGCCCATATCCTGAACTTTGCTCTGGGGCTTAAGCAGCTGATTCTTGCAAAACCGGCCAAGGGATATATTCTGCTTGACGGAACGAAGAAAGTAGAGTTTAATCATATATATTTTATCTCCTTCATGATTCGGAGAGAGGATAAGAAAAAACGGAAAAAGAAGGGCTACGAGGAAAATGACGACGGGCGGATGACCGTTTATGTGGGAAACAGCGCCGGAAAGAGGAGAATGGTGTGGATTCTGATGGATGTTCTGATTGGGATTCACCGAAGGGAGCGGGGCGTCCGTATTTTTGAATGCAGTGAGGCTTCGATCCATTTAAGCAGGCCTCTGGCGGTCCATGTGGACGGGGAAAGCTGTTACTGCCAGCAGGATCTGGAGGTGCGCTGCATCCCAAAAAGAATCCGTATGATCGGCTCTTAGCCCGGCCGGAAAGGAGAAGTATGAGAATCGGACAGGGATATGACGTACATCGTCTGACGGAGGGCCGTCCGCTGATTCTGGGCGGGGTGGAAATTCCGTGTGAGATGGGGCTTCTGGGACATTCTGATGCGGATGTTCTGCTCCATGCGGTGATGGATGCTCTTTTGGGGGCTGCTGCCATGGGAGATATCGGCCAGCATTTTCCGGATACGGACGAGGCCTACCGGGGAATTTCCAGCCTTGCGCTTTTAAGTAAGGTGGGAGAGCTCCTGCAGGAGAATGGATTTCTCATTGAAAATATTGATTCCACCATCATTGCCCAGTGGCCCAAGCTGGCGCCCTACCGCCGGCAGATGGAAGAGAACATTGCCAGAACGCTGGGGATTGAAACGGATCAGGTGAATGTAAAGGCCACGACGGAGGAAGGGCTTGGCTTTACCGGAGCCAAGGAAGGAATTTCCGCCCAGGCGGTGGCCCTCTTATCTACGGTGGCTGATTTTAACAGGGATGACCGGACGGGCTGCGGAGGCTGCCAGGGCTGCAGTCAGGCCGCCGGCATGGAAATGGAATAGAAAAGCTTAAGGAGAACAGTATGAAAATCTATAATACGCTGACAAAGCGAAAGGAAGAATTTGCGCCGCTGGAGCCGGGAAAGGTAAAAATGTATGTCTGCGGCCCTACGGTTTACAACCTGATCCATATTGGAAATGCAAGACCCATGATTGTATTTGATACGGTCAGACGGTACTTTGAATATAAGGGATACGAAGTTAATTACGTTTCCAATTTTACGGATGTGGATGATAAGATCATTAAGAAGGCCATCGAGGAAGGCGTGGATGCAGACACCATCTCCAAACGGTATATTGCAGAGTGCAAAAAGGATATGGAGGCCTTAAATATCGAACCGGCCACGAAAAACCCGCTGGCCACCGAGGAAATCTGCGGCATGCTGGACATGATTCAGACATTGATTGACAAGGGCTATGCTTATGCGGCAGCAGACGGAACGGTGTATTTCCGGGTGAAGCAGTTTAAGGGCTATGGAAAGCTGTCTCATAAAAACCTGGAGGATCTGCAGTCCGGTTTCCGGGAGATTAAGGTAACCGGAGAAGAGGGAAAGGAAGATCCCAACGACTTTGTGTTATGGAAACCGAAGAAAGAAGGGGAGCCCTACTGGGAGTCACCCTGGTGTGAGGGCCGTCCCGGCTGGCATATTGAGTGCTCGGTAATGGCGAAGCATTATCTGGGAGATGAGATTGATATTCATGCCGGCGGAGAGGATTTGATTTTCCCGCACCATGAAAATGAGATCGCCCAGAGCGAGGCGGCCAATGGAAAGCCCTTTGCCAGATACTGGATGCACAATGCATTTTTAAATATCGATAACCGGAAGATGTCCAAATCCCTTGGAAACTTTTTCACCGTCCGGGAGGTATGCGAGAAATACGATCCCCAGGTGCTCCGGTTCTTTATGCTGAGCGCTCATTACAGAAGTCCTCTGAATTTCAGCGCCCAGCTGATGGAAGCATCCAAAAACGGTCTGGACCGGATCCTGACAGGAATGGAAAAATTAAAGGAGATGGAGGCACGGACCGCCGGGGAAGCAATGAGTCCGCAGGAAGAGGAGAACAGAGGAAAGGCAGAGGCTCTGGCCCGGAAATATGAGGCGGCCATGGAAGATGATTTTAACACCGCAGATGCCATTTCTGCCGTTTTTGAGCTCATCAAGCTGGCCAACTCCACGGTAACGGAGGAAAGCTCCCATGCATACGTTTCCTGGCTGAAGGGAGAGCTGGAACGTCTCCTTGGAGTCCTTGGAATCCGGACGGAGAAGAAGGCGGAGGTTCTGGATGCCGACATCGAAAGGATGATTGAGGAGCGTCAGGCGGCCAGAAAGGCAAAGAATTTTGCCCTGGCTGATGAAATCCGCGGAAAACTTCTGGAAATGGGAATTGTTCTGGAAGATACGAGAGAGGGCGTAAAATGGAAACGAGCTTAAACGCCCTCCTGGATGAAAAACGGATGCCGCCGGAAGCGGCCGCGCAGTATTCGCCGCTGGTCCTTGCTTATTTGGGAGACGCGGTGTATGAACTGGTCATCCGGACGCTTGTGGTGAGCGGCGGCAATGCGCCGGTCAACAAGCTTCATAAACGGTCGGCGGACCTGGTAAAGGCCTCGGCTCAGGCAGAGCTTCTTCATTATCTGGAAGAAGAGCTGACAGAAGCGGAGCGTTCCGTGTACCGGCGGGGCAGAAATGCCAAATCCTATACAATGGCCAAGCATGCGACCATGAAAGACTACCGGGCAGCCACCGGTTTTGAGGCTCTGATGGGGTATCTTTATCTGTCAGGCCAGACGGAGCGGCTGTTGTCTCTCATCCGGCTGGGAATCTCCAGGATGGAGGGCGGGGCCGGGAAAAAGGAAGCGGCCGGCCGGGAGAAAGAAACGAAAGAAATCATACAGGGAGAAACAGAATGAGATATGAGGAACTGACCATTGAAGGCAGAAATGCGGTTCTGGAGGCTTTCCGTTCCGGAAAGCCCATCGACCGGCTGTTCGTACTGGACGGCTGCCAGGATGGCCCGGTAAAGACGATTGTCCGGGAGGCAAAAAAACGGGATACGGTAATTTCCTTTGTTTCCCGGGAGCGGCTGGATTCCATGTCGGAAACAGGTCATCATCAGGGCGTTATGGCCTACGCTGCCGCCTATGAATATGCACAGGTGGAGGATATGCTGAAAGCGGCGGAGGAAAAGGGAGAGTCTCCCTTCCTGTTTCTGTTAGACGGCATTGAGGACCCCCACAATCTGGGGGCCATCATCCGGACCGCCAATCTGGCCGGTGCCCATGGGGTCATCATTCCCAAACGGAGGGCTGTGGGCCTGACGGCTACCGTGGCCAGAACTTCCGCCGGCGCTTTGAATTATACGCCGGTTGCCAAGGTGACCAATCTTGCAGCGGAAATTGAAGAGTTAAAGAAAAAGGGGATGTGGTTCGTCTGCGCCGATATGGGCGGAGAGAGCATGTACCGCCTGAACCTTACGGGCCCCATCGGCCTGGTGATTGGAAATGAAGGAGACGGCGTCAGCCGTCTGGTGAAGGAGGCCTGCGATATGACGGCTGCCATTCCCATGCATGGAGATATTGATTCCTTAAATGCATCGGTGGCCGCCGGAGTGCTGGCTTATGAGATTGTGCGCCAGAGACTGTCTGCCGGCAAATAACTGCCGGCAGAAGCAAATGGTTAATCTTCCAGAGTAAATACCTGGTACAGGTTGGACCAGGGATTTCCGATGATGTAACTGGTATAGGCTTTCCCGGCTTCCACATTGACGCTGAAGGTAAGGATTGGATTGGCAACGCCGCAGCCTGTACAGGAGCCGCCGATGATGGCTGACAGAATGATGATCGGAAGCTCGTTAAAGGAAGAAACGGACAGCTGGGAACCGGTAATAAAAAAGGTGTGGTTCCCGGCGGCAGCCTGCTTGTAGCTGGTGACTTCCTTATAGCCGACACCGCCGAAGGCAATCTGATTCTGGAAGGTGCGGACATCATAGCTGGAGCCGGAGTAGGACATGTTGGCTACCCGGAGACAGCCGTATCCTGACGGAATGTTGGTGCAGCCCATATCGGAAACCTTTGTGACCGTTACGCCATTGGCTGTGTCCAGAATTACCAGAGTGACTTTTTCACCGGCCACAAAGGCCAGAGTCTGCTGGTAATAAATCTGTCCATTGGTTTTCCGGACGGTTACCGTATGAAAACCGTCGGCCACATTGGCATAGGTGGAGACGGTGGCGAAAGTGGAGCCGGAAAACAGCTCTCTTCCGTCAATGTAAGCGTCCAGGGTCACACCGTTTGTGCTGGCATTCATGAAGCGGGCCTGGCCGTAATAGGCCGGTATGCTTGGTGTCGAAGGCCCGGGAGTGTCAGGAAACGACGGGAAACTGGGAAAGCTTGGGAACGTAGGGAACGTAAATACCGGCCAGGTAGGCAGGGGAGCCACCGGCGGGCTGCTGGTTGCGATGGGGGTGGTGGGGATTCCCGCCAGGTCTTCATCGGTTGCTATGGCAGGCCTGCCTCCCGAAGGTGCCACTGGAGTGGTGGGGATTCCGGAAATGTCCGGCCAGCGGGACGGAGAAGCCGCAGAGCTTCCGTCGGCAGAGGAAGGATTCTGATTGGTTGTTTCTGGCATAAAAAACCTCTGTGCTTTTTTATTCTATTTTATGTGAGAAGGGGAGAAAGGTTCCTGAAAAGGCCGCTTACGGGAAAGGAAAAATCCCTGTAAAGAAGTCCTCAAAAAAATCTCAAAAATATTTTAAGATTTAGTTGACAAACAGAAAATCCTATGGTAATATATCCAAGGTTTCAAAAACATGCTGCCTTGGCTCAGCTGGTAGAGCGTCGCCTTGGTAAGGCGGAGGTCGGCAGTTCAAATCTGCTAGGCAGCTCTTATGAGAAACCGGAGATGAGGCTTCCCGTATATCGGGAAGCCTCATTTGTGCGTAAAGGGAGAAATAGGAGAGGATTGGAGTAATGAAAAAATCTTATGAGATCGACATGTGTGAGGGACCGATTCTCGGAAAGGTCCTGATTTTTACGGTTCCCCTGATGTTGAGCGGAATCCTGCAGCTTTTGTTTAATGCTGCCGATGTGATTGTGGTGGGACGGTTTGCAGGCAGCCAGTCTCTGGCGGCCGTTGGATCCACCAGCGCCCTGATTAACCTTCTGATTAATGTGTTCATGGGCTTTTCGGTCGGCGTTAATGTTCTTGTGGCCCAGTATTATGGAGGACGCAAGGAACAGGATGTCAGCGAGACGGTTCATACGGCAGTATCACTGAGCCTGCTCTGCGGCCTGGTTCTTGTTGTGGTGGGGCTTGTTTGTACCAGGCCGCTTCTGGAGCTGATGGGAACGCCGGATGACGTCATCGATAAGGCAGTCCTTTACATGCAGATTTATTTTGTTGGAATGCCGGCCAATATGCTCTATAACTTCGGCAGCGCCATTTTACGGGCGGTGGGCGATACCAAGAGGCCTCTTTACTATCTTTCTGCCGCGGGAGTGATCAACATTTTCCTGAATCTGTTTTTCGTGATTTCATTTCATATGGACGTGGCGGGTGTGGCGCTGGCCACTATCATTTCCCAGGCAATTTCCGCCCTCTGTGTCCTGCGGTGCCTGATGCAGCATGAAAGCTGCTTGAAAATCCGGCTTCATGAATTAAAGATTCATAAAGAGAAACTGATCCGGGTGGTAAAGATAGGTCTTCCGGCCGGAATGCAGGGAGCAATTTTCTCTGTTTCCAACGTGTTAATCCAGTCATCGGTCAATTCCTTCGGTTCCATTGCCATGGCGGGAAATACGGCATCGCAGAATATCGAAGGCTTTATCTATAATGCCATGGTGGCCGTTTACCAGGCCAATCTAAGCTTTACCAGCCAGAATTACGGGGCCGGAAAGTATACAAGAATCAATAAGATTATGATTACCTGCATCAGCGTGGTGGCGGTTGTAGGCCTTTCCATTGGCCTGGCTGCCTATGCGGCTGGCACGCAGCTGCTTTCCATCTATTCCGCTGACCCGGAGGTAATTGCTTATGGAATGAACCGGCTTCAGATTATCGGAACCACATATTTTATCTGCGGCATTATGGATACCATGGTCGGCAGTATTCGGGGCGTTGGATATTCCGTTCTTCCCATGTGCGTATCCCTGGCTGGCGCCTGCCTGTTCCGGATTATCTGGATTTTCACCATTTTCCAGTGGGACAGGGATTTGTTTACGCTGTACCTTTCCTATCCGGCTTCCTGGATTCTGACGGCGGCGGCCCATATGCTCTGCTTCTATCTTATCAGGCGGAAGCTGCCTGCGACAGACCGGCCGCAGCAGGCCCCTGTCCTGTAGAAAGAAAGTTTTTTGTTCCGCCTGCTTTTGCAGGCCGGAGGATGCCTGTTCTGCGGGCAAATCGGATAACAGAGCGGAAGGATACGCTGTCGGATTTGGATGGCATCTCTTTTTGCTTTTCGGGCAGACAATCCGTTCCCTGTGCAGTATAAATGACTCTTTTGTGTGAAACAAAGGCGATAATTTGGAGGATATTGGAAGAATACATTCCATATCCTCCTTTTTTTGTCCTTTGTTATAATTTTTACAATGGATTGAAAAGTATATTAAAATGTGATATTGTATAGGAATCTTTACTATATTCTGTGAAAAAAGATGCATTTGGTTCATGACCATGCAAATACACAAGAGAAGTGAAATTGTATGAAAAAGAAACTGGTTGTGCCGGCGGCTGCGCTGGCGATTGCTGCTGCCGCATGTGCAGGATGTTCCGGAGAAAGCGGAGAATCATCTTCTGTGGAGGCGTCTGTGGAAGAAACGGAATCTGCGGGAGGAACAGAACAGGCGGGTACCGGAGAAGGTTCCGGAACGGACAGCAGCCCGGCAAAAGATACTCTGATTATTGCCACAGCCAATGAAACACCCAGCGTTACCACCAACGAGCACAGCGCGGTGGCCGGCACCTACCTGAATCAGATGACACACAATGGCCTGTTTAAGATGGACGAGAATCTGCAGCCGGTTCCGGATCTGGTGGAAAGCTATGAAAACACCAGCGATACGGAATGGCTGTTTCATCTGAAACAGGGAGTTTTGTTCCATAACGGGGAAGAGATGAAGGCAGAGGACGTGAAAGCTTCCCTGGAACTCGGAAAAAACTCGCCGGAGGTATCCCAGCATTGCGCATCCATAGGAACCGTGGAGGTGGTTGACGACTATACGGTAAAGATTACGACGGATGGCCCGCAGTCCGGTCTCCTTGCTGATCTGGCTCATCATGGAAACTTTATTCTTCCTGTTGACCTGATTGAGAGCGGACATAATTTTAATGAGGAGCCCATTGGAACGGGACCATATAAGCTGGTGGCCTGGAACCGGGGTGAAAGCCTGGAATTTGAGGCTTTCGACGATTTCTTCGGCGGTGCGCCAGCCATTAAGCATATTACATGGAGGATTATCCCGGAAGGTTCTTCCAGAACCATGGCCCTGGAGGCCGGAGAAGCGGATCTGCTGATTGAGGTGGAAACGGCGGATATGCCCCGTCTTGAGCAGGCGGAGGGAATCACTCTGGTCAGCGAACCAGGCACCTCCCACAATTTCATGATGATCAACAATGAAATTGCTCCGTTTAACAACATCAACTTCCGGAAGGCTCTGGCCTCCGCAATCGACAAGAATGCCATCATTCAGGTTGCTTTAAACGGAGACGGCACGCCGGTGGATGCCATGGTTCCGGACTGCTTCCCGGGGACAACGGCAGAAGGCGCTCCCACCTATGATCCGGAGCAGGCGAAAGCTTATCTGGAGGCGTCAGGGCTTGATCCGGCCGAATGCGGCTTCACCCTGATCTGCTCCGATGATGTAAAGCTCCGGGCCGGACAGGTCATTCAGAGCTCTTTGGAAGAGAACCTGGGAATCGATGTACAGCTGGAATCTATGGACCTGGCTACGTATCTGGACGTGACAGCGGCAGGAGATTATGAGGCTTCCATCGGCGGATACAATGCCAACACCCTGCTTACTTATGCATTGGGAGTGTATCATTCCAGATCCATTAATGCATCCAATAAAACACGTACCAACGATCCGGAAATTGATGCCCTGATTGAGAACATCCAGACGGCTTTGGATCCGGAAGAGAATGAAGCGGCAGTCACCGAATTTTCCAAGGCAATCAATGAGCGGTGTCCGCAGATCCCGCTGTACATGAAAAATAATACCCGTGCGTACCGGTCTGAAATTCAGGGATTCAATCTGAATGCCGGGGGAACGACTTATTACGAGCAGTTCAGCTGGGGAAATTAATTTTTAAAAAATATGGGAAGAAATGTGAAAGCTGTGTCCGGCTGTCCGGGCGCAGCGCACATTTTTCTATGACTTAAGAATCTTAAGCGGAGCCGCCGGAATGTTGTTCTTTTTTAGGTACATTTATGAAAAGATTGTGTTTTTGCAGGAATGCTAAGGTTTTCCTAATTGTGCAAATTTCCTAAATGTGCTATACTATCCATCGATGGTTTGATCCAAATTTTTATGGAAAGAAGGTTTGAAAAATGGGTCTGAGCACATTTATAGGCGGCGTTCATCCCTATGAGGGAAAAGAACTGTCTGCAGATAAGCCGATTCAGGTAATACAGCCCAGGGGCGAGCTGGTATTTCCAGTTTCTCAGCATATCGGTGCTCCGGCAAAGCCGATTGTGGAAAAAGGCGATGCTGTTCTGGCCGGCCAGAAAATTGCGGAAGCCGGAGGCTTTGTTTCGGCTCCTGTTATATGCTCCGTTTCAGGAACGGTAAAAGCGATTGAACCGCGGCTGACTGCGGGCGGAAGCATGGTTCCTTCGATTGTTGTGGAAAATGACGGAGAATACAGGACCGTGCCTGGATTTGGTGAAAAAAGAGATTATGAAACATTGTCCAAGCAGGAAATCCGGGACATTGTACGAGAAGCAGGCATCGTAGGACTTGGCGGAGCGGGATTCCCCACCAGTGTAAAGCTGACGCCAAAGGATGACGGTGCCATTGATTATGTTATCGTAAACGGCGCGGAATGCGAGCCCTATCTGACTTCCGATTACCGTGTGATGATGGAGCAGCCGGAAAAGGTCATCGGCGGTTTGAAGGTCATTCTCCGGTTATTTGAGAAGGCCAAGGGCGTGATTGCCGTCGAGGAGAACAAGCCGGAGGCGATTAAGAAGCTGACGGAGCTGGTCAAAGATGAACCGAGAATTTCGGTATGCCCCTTAAAGACCAAGTACCCTCAGGGCGGTGAGCGGTTCCTGATTTACGCAGTAACCGGAGGACGTCAGATCAATTCGTCTATGCTGCCGGCCGATGCGGGCTGCATCGTGGACAACGTGGACACGGTGGTTTCCGTTTACAATGCAGTCTGTGAGTCCACGCCTCTGATTCGCCGGATTATTACGGTGACGGGAGACGCGGTGAAAGAACCGAGAAACTTTGAGGTAAGGCTTGGCACCTGCTACGAGGAGCTTCTGGAAGCTGCCGGCGGATTTAAAGAGCAGCCGGAGAAGATTCTGTCCGGCGGCCCCATGATGGGACAGGCATTGTTTTCTTTGAAGATTCCGGTGATGAAAACATCATCGGCCCTGACCTGCTTTGTAAAGGATCCGGTGGCGGCCAGCGAAGAGACGCCCTGTATCCGGTGCGGCCGGTGCGTGGAAGTATGTCCTGGCCATGTGGTGCCTCAGATGATGATGGCAGCCGCAGAGCGTCATGATTTGGCGCTGTTTGAGAAATTGAATGGTATGGAATGCTGCGAATGCGGCTGCTGTACCTATATCTGTCCTGCCCACAGACCGCTGACCCAGGCGTTCAAGGAAATGCGTAAGGCAGTAACGGCAGAAAGAAAAAAGAAAGCGTAGGAGGTGCGATTCATGAATAAGCTTTTTAATGTGTCCTCCTCACCTCATGTGCGCTGCGGTGTTACCACAAAAAATATCATGTATGATGTGGCGATTGCAATGCTTCCGGCGACCATTTGGGGAGTGATGCAGTTTGGACTCTATTCGCTGCTGGTTGTGGCCGTGACGGTCCTTTCCTGCGTGCTCAGCGAATATGTGTTTGAGACTCTGATGAAAAAGCCCATTACCATCAGCGACGGAAGTGCCCTGGTAACGGGAATGATTCTGGGACTGAATATGCCGCCGTCGATTCCGCTGTGGATGCCGGTTCTTGGCGGTATGTTTTCCATTATTGTTGTAAAGCAGCTTTACGGCGGCCTGGGACAGAACTTTATGAACCCGGCCCTGGCAGGACGGTGCTTCCTTCTGATTTCCTTTGCCGGCTCCATGAACCGGTTCATCGATCCGGTGACCGATGCGGTGGCCAGCGCCACGCCTCTGGCAATTTTAAAGGATGGGGGCACGTATGATTTAACGTCCATGTTTCTTGGAAAAATTCCAGGAACCATCGGTGAAGTGTCCACCCTGGCTCTGTTAATCGGAGCGGCCTACCTGCTGTTTAAAAAGGTAATTTCCATCCGCATTCCGGCTACATACATCCTGACCTTTGCCGTGTTTGCGTTTATTTTCGGCAGACAGGATCTGGGCTATGTGCTGGCAGAGATCTGCGGCGGCGGACTGATTTTCGGTGCTTTCTTTATGGCTACGGATTATGTAACCAGCCCCATTACTCCGAAAGGACAGATTGTATTCGGAATCTGTCTTGGTATTCTGACCGGGCTGTTCCGTCTCTTTGGCGGAAGCGCAGAGGGCGTGTCCTATGCGATTATCTTCTGCAACATCCTCGTTCCGCTGATTGAGAAGGCAACGCTTCCCACAGCCTTTGGGAAAGGAGGGAAACACCATGGCGGCAAGTAAATCCGGATTTATGAAGGATGCTTTGATCCTGTGTGCGATTACCCTGGTTTCCGGTGTCTGCCTGGGATTTGTATATGAAATAACCAAAGGACCTATTGAGCAGGCCAATATCGCGGCAGCCAATGCCACTTACCGTGAGGTTCTTTCCACAGCGGACAGCTTTTCCACTCTGGAGGGTTCTGAAGCAAAGGTGGAGGAATTAAACGCCTCCGGTGAGCTTTCCCAGTATGGAAATGTTGGTGTGGAATCTGTTCTGGCCGGAACGGATGCCAGCGGAAACGTGGTTGGATACGTATTTAATACCTACTCCAACGACAGCTACGGCGGACTGGTCAGCCTTTCCGTGGGTGTGGATGCAGACGGCGCCATTACCGGCGTGGGAATCCGTGAGATTAGTGATACACCTGGTCTTGGATTAAAGGCTCAGGATGCGGAATATACGGATCAGTTCCTGGGAAAGGGAGCGGAAGCTTTAACCGTAACAAAGTCGGGAGCTGCCGGTGAGAATGAGATCAACGCCATCAGCGGCGCCACCATTACATCCGAAGCGACGACAAATGCGGTCAACGCTGCAATTTATTATCTGCATAACTGTATGGAATAGGAGGTGGGAGTTTATGAATAAATGTGTGGAACGTATTTATAACGGTATTATCAAAGAAAACCCGACCTTCGTCCTGATGCTGGGAATGTGTCCGACCCTTGCGACCACCACATCCGCCATCAATGGCCTTGGTATGGGTCTTTCCACGACAGCCGTTCTGATGTTTTCCAATATGCTGATTTCGGCGCTGCGCAACATCATCCCTGACCGGGTCAGAATTCCGGCCTTCATCGTTGTTGTAGCCAGCCTGGTAACCATCGTTCAGCTTCTGATTCAGGGATATGTGCCGGCTCTTTATTCGGCTCTTGGAATCTATATCCCTCTGATTGTAGTAAACTGTATTATTCTTGGCCGTGCTGAGGCCTATGCCTGCAAGAATCCGCCGCTGGTATCCTTCTTTGACGGACTTGGAATGGGGCTTGGCTTTACCTGTTCTCTGACTGTCATCGGCATGTGCCGGGAGCTTCTTGGCGCCGGTTCTTTCTTTGGAATTGAGATCATTCCGGAGGAGTTCCATATCTCCATCCTGATTCTTGCGCCGGGTGCTCTGCTGACTCTTGCCATGCTGTCTGCGATTCA
This sequence comes from Candidatus Copromonas faecavium (nom. illeg.), assembly GCA_018712915.1. Taxonomy (GTDB): domain Bacteria; phylum Bacillota; class Clostridia; order Lachnospirales; family Lachnospiraceae; genus Copromonas; species Copromonas faecavium. Next base: position 21,801 of record DVGC01000021.1, read on the forward strand.
GAATAAGTTAAAGCTTCCCAGCGCCACCAACGGAGACGCTCCCAAGTCGGCTCTGGCCTGCGGCGGTGACTGCCTGCACTGCGGCGGCTGCGTGGGAATGATGAACCATGCACTGGTTGCAGAGAAGAAGGCAGAGGAAGCAGCAGCCATGGCGGCCGCAAAGAAGGCAGCAGCAGAGAAGGCTCTGGCTGCAAAGAAGGCGGCGGAGAGCGCAAAGGACGGAGTTTCCTCATCTGAAAAGAAAGAGTAAGGAGGGAGTAAGTTTTGCAGGAATTATTATTAATTGCCATCGGCTCTGCCCTGGTAAATAATGTTGTCCTCAGCCAGTTCCTCGGCCTCTGCCCGTTCCTTGGCGTATCCAAGAAGACAGAGACGGCTGCCGGAATGGGTGTGGCGGTTATTTTCGTCATTACCATCGCTTCGGCCTGCACAAGCCTGATTTATGACCATGTTCTGGTGAGACTGGGAATTGAATATCTTCAGACCATCGTGTTCATCCTGGTGATTGCGGCTTTGGTGCAGTTCGTTGAGATGTTTTTAAAGAAAAACATGGTAAGCCTTTATCAGGCTCTGGGCGTATATCTTCCGCTGATTACCACCAACTGCGCCGTTCTGGGTGTTGCCCTGACCAACGTGCAGGAAGGCTACGGATTTGTCGAGAGCGTTGTCAACGGCATTGGTATTTCCGTTGGATTTGCGATTGCCATCATTCTGCTTTCCGGCATTCGGGAAAAGATTGAGCATAACGATGTACCTCATGCGTTTAAGGGTTCCCCGATTGTCCTGGTTACTGCAAGTCTGATGTCCATCGCGTTCTTTGGATTTTCCGGGCTGATTTAAGGAGGACGAGAGATGAATATTACAGGAATTATCATCGCGGCTGCCGTTGTGGGCATTGTCGGAATCGTCATCGGAGTGCTCCTTGGCATTGCCAGCGAAAAATTCAAGGTGGAAGTGGATGAAAGAGAAGAGCTGGTGCGGGCCGAGCTTCCGGGAAACAACTGCGGCGGCTGCGGTTACGCAGGCTGTGATGCTCTGGCTAAGGCGATTGTGGAAGGAAAGGCAGCCGTGAACCAGTGTCCCGTGGGCGGTGCTCCTGTGGGAGAGAAAATTGCCGCCATTATGGGAGTCGAGGTGTCGAGTGCGGAAAAAATGGTTGCCTTTGTGAAATGTAAAGGAACCTGCGACAAGGCAGGACGCCAGTACAATTATTATGGAATCGAAGACTGCATCAAGATTACGGTGGTTCCCGGCGCCGGAGACAAGGCCTGTTCCTATGGCTGTCTCGGTTCCGGAAGCTGCGTAAAGGCCTGCCAGTTTGATGCCATCCATGTGGTGGACGGCGTTGCGGTGGTGGATAAGGAGAAGTGCGTGGCCTGCGGCCAGTGCGTGGCTGCCTGTCCCCGCCATCTGATTGAGCTGGTGCCTTATAAGGCCAAGCATCTGGTTCAGTGCAGCTCTCATGATAAGGGTGCCGACGTTAAGAAAAAATGTGATGCCGGCTGTATCGGCTGTACCTTATGCACCAAGCAGTGCGAATTTGACGCCATTCATATGGATAACAATGTGGCAGTCATCGATTATGCCAAATGTACGGGCTGCGGCAAATGTGCCGAGAAGTGCCCGGCAAAGGTGATTCTTTAAAGTTAATATGTGGATAACAGGAATGTGTTTCTTTCCTTTTATTTCGGTAATATGCCTTTTATATAGGTAACAAGCCGAAAAAGTTTTCCTTTTATAAAGGTAACAAGGAATGAAAAGAGGAAAGTTGCGGTTTCCGGAATAAAGGTAACAAGCGATAATAAGTCGCAAAATGGTTTTTCCTTTTATTTCGGTAACAAGGTTTAGGAAAACAAAAACGTCATGGGTAGTCAGAAAAACTCTGATTGTCTATGGCGTTTTTATTTTTGCATATCAAGAGTTTCACAGAACGAACAGATTATAATTTAACTGCAAGTACAATACAAAAAGGTTTTATTTGGTATATAATGAAATACGAGATATAAAGACAGAAGTAGGGAGACACCATGTCTATTTACATTACAGGGGACTGCCACGGGGACTACCGCCGGTTCAGCACGGAGATATTCCCGGAGCAATATACGATGGGAAAGAGCGACTACGTAATCGTCTGCGGCGATTTTGGTTATTGGTCGGAAGATAGGGAGCAGCTGTGGTGGCGGAAATGGCTGGACAAAAAGCCGTTCACCACGCTCTGGGTAGATGGAAATCATGA
>DVGC01000022.1 GCA_018712915.1 Candidatus Copromonas faecavium (nom. illeg.)
AATAATTCCACAATACTTTTTCAGGCCAGCACAGGCGTGGTGGTCTTATTGTGATACCTATTTTTTCAACCTGTATAAAATTTTCAATGTTCATCAATTTAGCCTTGACTTTTTATTTGCAGGCTTATTTCTTCGTCCAATCCAGGATTACTTTTCCTGATCTGCCGCTGTGCATAGCCTCAAAGCCCTTCTCAAATTCCGTATAATGGAACCGGTGCGTAATGGCCGGCGTCAGATCCAGACCTCCCTGTACCATATAAGACATCTGGTGCCAGTTGTCCAGCTTCCGTCCATAAATTCCCTGCAGGGTCAGTCCCTTTCCGATAATCAGGTTCATATCCAGATTGATCGGGCCATTGCCCAGGCCCAGAAGACTGATCTTTCCGCCGTTTCTCATAACAGAAAGCATCTGCTTTAAAGCAGCTCCGCTTCCGGACATTTCCAGACCTACGTCAAAGCCTTCCACAAGGCCCTGTGCCCGCATTGCTTCCTCCAGATCGTCCCGTCCGGTATTTACGACTGCATCTGCTCCCATCTTATGAGCCAGTGCCAGACGATAATCATTTAAATCCGTTACAATTACCCGGCGTGCACCTGCATATTTGCAGATAGCCGTTGCCAGAACTCCGATGGGGCCGGCGCCGGTAATCAGCACATCCTCTCCCACCAGGTTAAACATCAAAGCTGTATGGGTTGCATTGCCCACAGCATCAAACATGGCCACCACATCTTCATCCAGGCTGGGATCAATCCGGATTACGTTGGAAGCCGGGATGCAGACATACTCAGCGAATGCGCCGTCCCGATCTACACCCACACTGATTGTATCCTTACACCACTGAATGTTTCCATTGTGGCAGTTGCGGCAGTGTCCGCAGGTAATGTGACCTTCACCGGAAACTCTCTGGCCAATCTCCAGACCGGTTACACCCGGGCCCATTTCCGCGATTTCGCCCACATATTCATGTCCAATCACCATCGGCGGCTTCACATGCTGCGCAGACCATTCGTTCCAGTCATAAATATGCACATCTGTACCGCAGATTGCCGTTTTATGAATCTTAATCAGCACCTCTCCCGGTCCTGGAACAGGAACAGGCACCTGACGCAGCTCTAATCCGGGAGCCGCTGCCGGTTTTACAATTGCATCCATCATTCGCATACACATGTCCCTCCACCAAATACATTCATCCGTATCATGTACGTGTGTCAAGGACATCATAACATATTTTTCTTATAATGACAATAGATTTTACTAAAAAAACCAAGTATTTCTGCTCTTTTTCGTTATTTTGCCATAAGAAAAGCGGAAAACAGCTTTATCTCTGCTTTCCGCCTTTTGTTTTGTCCGTGTGTTGCGGACACATGCACCGGCAGGACGGCCCGTCCTCCTGCCTTCGTAAACCGTCAAAATTTTGCTTCCGCGTCAGACGGGCAGGAGAAAATTAACCAGGAAAAACCATCAGAGCCGTTTCTCACACATTCCATCAGTAGACCGCTCCCGGCCCCATGCTCATCTCGGCAAACCGGACGTTCTCCACAGTCGCATTTCCTCGCTGATCCACCGCATAGAAACTATATGAACCCGCATGATCCACCCGGAATGTGGCCAGGTCATTCTCATTTACCTCGAATGCAGAGCCCACAGTGCCGGACGCAAAGTCCTCCGCTGTCAGCTCGCCCTCCGCATACAAAAGGTTTGCCAGGTCTCCGTCAATGTCAATCACCCGTACCTGAAGGTAAGTTCCGTCTGCCCGGTTCACCGATCTGGTCTCAATAAAGGGAGCCGTTCCATTTTCCGGCGCCAGGCCGGCATTGCTGAAACCGGAACGGGACAGCTGATTCAAATCATAAGACAGCGCCGCTCCCACATTCAGCATACCTCCCGTAACCGTCTTTCCTGCCAGGCTGTCCATGGGAGTAACGGTGGACAGCAGAATTTCCTTTACATCTGCCGGACCGATTCCGTCAAAATAGGAATATACCATGGCCGCCGCTCCCGTCACCATGGGAGCCGCCATGGAAGTGCCGGTCATATAGCTGTAGGTGTTTCCCGGCGTTGTGCTTAATATATAGGAACCGGGAGCCGCCAGATCCACAGAAACCGCTCCGTAATTGGAGCTGCTGTGAAGCGTTCCGTCAAAAGTCAGATTGGCCACGGAAATAATATTATCCAGGTCATATGCCGCAGGATAGAACGGCGTCACGTCTGTATTAACACCGATTCCAGTTCTGGAATCCCCGTTTCCGGCCGCCACCACAAACAGCATATTGGAGTTGGCGATGGCCTGGTAAAGCGCCCGGTCATCGGTGGTGGATGTCAGGCTCAGGTTGCAGATGACCGCCCCGTTCTGCTCCGCATAGCGGATTGCTCTGATCAGAGACGCTGTGCTGCCGCCTCCTTCTTCACCTCCCAGGGCCTTTAACGCCATAATGCGCACCCGGTTTCCAGGCACAATTCCTGCAATGCCGAGGCCGTTTCCGGTATTGGCCCGAATGGTTCCCGCGCCATGAGTTCCGTGGCTGTCCTCCTCACCCACATAAATCTGATTGTTACTATTGTAAAAATTCCATCCGTACACATCGTCCACATAGCCGTTGCCGTCATCGTCGATTCCGTTATCCGCAATTTCATCCGTATTTACCCAGATGGCGTCCGCCAAATCCTCATGGCTTCTATCGATTCCCGTATCGATCAGTGCGACGATGGCGTCGTGGGTTCCCGTTCCATACCGGGCCCAGGCATCCGTCACGTTGATGTCCACACCGGCAGTGGCAGTCATTTCCCTTACGCGAACCAAAAGGCCGAGAAGCTCCGAGCCCCTGGAGGGACGGCCAAAGGGATCTGCATAAATCGGGTACACCTCCTGCTCATCCATGCGGAAGGAGCCATCATTGTCCAGAGCCCACTGCTCTGCTGCCGACGCGTCATTGACCGACAATGCCTGATTCTCATACTGGTAGTTGGGCTGAATCACCGAAATTCCGGCCATCGAGGACAGTTCTCCCAGTTTCTGCTCCAGTTCTTCCCTGGAACCGCAGGAGTATACGGAAACTTCTCCATCCTTCGTTTCCGTCAAAATCTCCAGATTCTCATACGCATCTATGTCATCCACAATATACGGCTGTGCATCCTGCCCGGCCGTTTTGTTCTCCGCCTGAACAGCTGTCTCCGGCTGCCCGGCCGTTTTTACGGCTGCAGCTGCCGGAAACCCTGCAAAAGACTGAACTCCTAAAATCAATGCCAAAGCAAACGAAATTTTTCTTCTCACAATTGAACTCCTTCTTAATCTCACGTGTGCCTTTCTCAACAGTGCTTTATCCTGCCGGATTCCTCATCTGATATTCCCGGCGCTGGTACATCCGGCACAGCAATTTTCCCACGTCAGTGCATTCCCTTCCGGCCTGCTCCTGTGCAGAATTTCCAGCGCAAGTATTCTCCTGTACCGGTGCTCCCGTCACGGGAATTTCCCGCCGAATCATCCCATCGGCATAACTCCAAAACAGGAACCTTCTTCCAGATATGATTATGAAGTGTAGCATACAAATTTGTCTATTTCGTGAAAAAGGGATGTATTCTTTTTGAATACACCCCTGCTTTCCTTATATATTACACGCCTGTCTGTTCATCCTGCGTTCCATTCCGGCCCTGAGTCTGCTCGCCATAACGACTCTCCTGTCCGGAAAAATGCTCGCTGTTCTGCGGCTGCCTCTGACCTGGCTGTTCCGGCTGGTTCATCCCCTGGCCGTAGTAGCCTCCATTCGGTACCTGGCCTCCATTTGGTGTCTGACTTCCGCTTGGCTGACCCGGCTGATTCATTCCCTGGCCGTAGTAACCTCCATTCGGTACCTGGCCTCCATTCGGTACCTGGCCTCCATTCAGTACCTGGCCTCCATTTGGTGTCTGACTTCCGTTTGGCTGACCCGGCTGATTCATTCCCTGGCCGTAATAGCCTCCCATCGGTACCTGACCTCCGTTCGGTGCCTGGCTTCCGTTTGGCTGACCCAGATAGTTCATTCCCTGGCCATAGTAGCCTCCCGCCGGTACCTGACCTCCGTTCGGCGCCTGGCCTCCGTTCCAGAACTGACCTGCATTGTTTTGGTTCTGCGGCTCCTGCTGCTTTGCTCCGGCCCGCATCTTCTCTTCCCGAGACTCCTCCGGCGGTTCCGGGATTCCCTTCACCTTCCGGAAAATCTTCATAAACTCCTTACCTGTGATCGTCTCTTTTTCAATCAGGAACTCCGCAATCTGATCCATGGCATCCCGATTCTCAGAAAGAAGGCGCTTGGCTTCCGCATATGCCCCTTTCAGCATCTTCATTACTTCCGTATCAATTTCCGCAGCAGTAGCATCGCCGCAATTTAACACGGTACGGCCTGTCAGATACTGGTTCTCTTGGGTCGCCAATCCCATCAGACCAAACTTTTCCGACATACCATACTGGGTTACCATGGCCCTGGCAATCCTTGTGGCCTGCTCAATATCATTGGCCGCTCCTGTTGTTACCGTATCGAACACCAGCTCCTCTGCTGCCCGTCCGGCCAGGGAAACCACCAGCATGGCCTCCAGTTCCTTCTTGGTATTCAGATATTTCTCTTCCTCAGGCACCTGCATCACATATCCCAGTGCACCCATAGTACGGGGAACAATGGTGATTTTCTGAACCGGCTCCGCATCCTTCTGAAGCGCCGTCACCAGTGCATGGCCCACCTCATGATAGGATACAATCCGCCGTTCTTCCTGGCTCAGAATCCGATCCTTTTTCTCTTTTCCCACAAGAACCAGTTCCACTGCTTCAAACAGATCCTTCTGAGAAACCGCCTGGCGTCCATGCTTTACCGCATTGATGGCCGCCTCATTCATCATATTTGCCAGATCAGCGCCGACCGCCCCTGAAGTGGCGAGAGCAATTTCCTCAAAATCAACGCTTTCATCCAGCCGTACGTCTTTGGAGTGCACCTTTAAAATATTGATACGCCCCTTCAAGTCCGGTTTATCCACAATTACCCGGCGGTCAAAACGGCCCGGCCGCAAAAGCGCAGGATCCAGAATCTCCGGGCGGTTGGTGGCTGCCATTACGAGCAGTCCTTTGGACGGATCAAAACCGTCCATTTCCGAAAGCAGCTGATTTAGCGTCTGCTCTCTCTCATCATTTCCGCCGAACCGGGAATCACGGCTCCGGCCAATGGCATCAATCTCATCGATGAAAATAATGCAGGGCGCCGACTGCTGGGCCTGCTTAAACAGATCCCTTACTCGGGATGCACCCACACCTACGAACATTTCCACGAAATCCGAACCGGACAGGGAATAAAACGGCACATGCGCCTCACCCGCCACAGCTCTTGCCAGAAGGGTTTTTCCCGTTCCGGGAGGGCCCACAAGCAGGGCACCCTTAGGCAGCTTGGCGCCGATTCTCGTATACTTCTGCGGATTATGAAGGAAATCCACAATTTCCACCAGAGATTCCTTCGCTTCATCCTCTCCGGCCACGTCCGCAAAGGTGACTCCGGTTTCCTTCTGAACATAAACCTTGGCGTTGCTTTTTCCGACTCCCATGATACCGCTGCCGCTGCCCATACGGTTGAACATAAAGTACAGCAAGCCAATCATAAGAGCTGACGGCAATACCCAGCCTACAATAAAGCTGACAATACTGGAGCCGGTATTTTCCACACTGTCAATGTGAACACCGCTTTCCAGCAGGCGATCCGCCAGATTATCATCCGGAATACGGACCGTATAATACTGGGTAAACCGGGAATAATTCTGAGAATCTGATTTTGGAGTAATCAGAATCCGATTTCCCGAATACTCCACAGACTCCACTTCTCCGTTTTCCAGCATCTGGATGAACTCATCGTATCCAACCTTTTCCGTACTGCTGTTGCGGACCAGGCTGTTCATCCAGGTTACAATTCCCAGGGTAAGAACCAGAATCAGAACCAGAACCCCGATGCTTTGCCCATTGGGCTTCTTTCCATTATTTCTGTTTTGATTATTACTATCCATAAGTTTTCTCCACTTCTCTTGCATATACCGTCAAGGCAGACTACGTCCCCAATTGGCGATACCCATTTATTATAATTTGAGTTTCCCCATATGGCAATAAAAAAAGTATAAAAATTTGTTTTTTCTTTGACAAAATCAACCTTTTTTGCGATACTGTACAAGAAAGGCAGGGGAAATCCCATGGAGAAAATTGAACATCCAATTCCACCTCTTTACAATGAGGCATCCAAAATTTTAATACTTGGTTCCTTCCCTTCCGTCAAGTCCAGGGAAGGCCGTTTTTTCTATCATCATCCACAGAACCGGTTCTGGAAAGTGCTGGCCGCCGTCCTGCATCAGCCGGAGCCTCAAACCATCGGGGAGAAACAGGCATTCCTGCTGGGTAACCACATTGCTGTCTGGGATGTCATTGCCTCCTGCACCATCGAAGGCTCCAGTGACAGTTCGATCCGGGACGTAACCCCCAACGATCTCTCCGTGATTTTAAGTCACGCCCATATCTCCCAGATTTTCTGCAATGGCGGCACTTCCTATAATTATTATAAAAAATATCAGGAACCTGCAACAAACATTCCAGCCATCCGTCTGCCCTCCACCAGTCCGGCCAACGCTGCCTGGACGCTGCCGAAGCTTACGGATGCCTGGAGCAGCATTCTGCCCTGGCTGGACGAAACTGGAACTGCCCGCCAGGAATGAAACCGTCCTCCCTCCCCCATACTAACGGATGGACACATTCTCCGCTTCCGGTCTGACATGATATCCCGGAAACGGAACGTATCCATACCCCTAGGGAGATGGAGGTGATTGCAGATGAAGAAAAAGCAGCAGCCCTGGAGCAGTCAGATGCCCCGTCCCTCGGCAAAATCCGATCCAATGGACGTGGACATTCAGTCCTGTTCCGCCACTGACTGCACCGGATTGATTCCCGCTCTACCCCAGACAGATGCAGAAGTGGAACATTACAACCAGATGTATCACTTTATGCCAGGGAAAAATTCCGAAACAGACCGCTGACCGCAGGTCATGCGTGTCTCCTTATGAGGACACAGCCCCAGGTCACGCGTGTTCCCTGATGAGAACACGGCAGCAGCGCCGGATCCTGTCCCCTGATGAGAACACAGCCGCAGCGCCGGATGCTGTCCCGGGAATCCTGCTTTCTTTCAGGCGGCAGATTCTTCCGGGAGCCTCTGGTGCAGGCCAGCCCTCACATCCTGCTTTCATTTTATATTGGAGGTATGTTTCATGATGGACTATCATTCCTGTACCCTTTGTCCCAGACGCTGCGGCGTTGACCGTACAAAAACCCGGGGATACTGCCAGTCCGGTACTCTGCCGAAAGCCGCCAGAGCTGCTCTCCATTTCTGGGAGGAGCCCTGTATCAGCGGAGAAACCGGAAGCGGTACGGTTTTCTTTTCCGGATGCACACTGAAATGCGTCTTTTGTCAGAATTATCAGCTGAGTCATGAAAATTTCGGCCGCGAGATCACGGTATCCCATCTTGCCGATATCTTCCTCCGGCTGCAGGAGCAGGGTGCTGCCAATATTAATCTGGTGACAGCAACCCATTATCTTCCCTCTGTTCTTGAAGCCCTCGATTTGGCTAGGCCGCAGCTTAACATTCCCATCGTCTACAACTGCGGCGGTTATGAGCAGCCGGAAACGATCCGCGCTTTGGAAGGCTATATTGATATTTATCTCCCGGATCTGAAATATTATGACCCGGTTCTTTCTGAAAAATATTCCGGTGCGAAGGATTATTTTACATATGCCAGCCGTTCCATCCAGGAAATGATCCGACAAACGGGAAATCTCCAGTGGAGCGATGAAAATTCCGCTCTCCTGACCAAGGGCGTCATTCTGCGCCACATGGTGCTTCCCGGTGCAAGAGAGGATTCAATCCGCCTTCTTCACTGGATTCATGACAATCTGCCGCCCCACTCCTTCCTTTTAAGCTTAATGAGCCAGTATACTCCCTTTTACCGCAGCAAAGAGTTTCCGGAAATTAACCGGAGGATTACAACCTATGAATACGAAAAGGTTCTGGATACCGCGATCGAATTGGGGTTAACAGACGGGTATATGCAGAAAAAAAGCAGCGCTAAAGAAGAATATACACCGCCCTTTGACCTAAGCGGCGTTTAACAGAATGAAATTTATGTTTGCTGAAATGGCACAGGATGCTCCGTCATTTTGCATGGAAAAAGGAGCCTGCTGCAGTATTGAAGTGATTTCATAAAAACAAAATTTAACGGGTACCGAAAAATTAATTTTTTAATTCTCCGATACCCGTTTTACTGTTCGTTATCCAATGGTCTATTCCTCACATTTCATTAGAGTTACTACTTAATCTATATTAAGTTTTTCCTTTTTCACTCCACCGGCTTTTTCTTTCTTTTCCGTTCTTTCTCTTTCCTTTTCATATCGATTATTGTATTTACTTAATTAATACTTTCTCGTCATATCATTTAAGAAATATCAGATAACCAAGTTCTTTTTTTCTGCCGGTTTTGTGTTTTTCCTATGTTTAGAATTTTACGAATGTAAAATCTAAACGAGACTTAATTGTTCGGTGGTCCGTACCTCCTTTTCTTAGATTTCTATCTTTTTTTAAGAGTTTTGTCTCTCTTTCTTTTTGTTGTCTTTATTATATACGATTACTTTCGATATGTCAACACCTTTTTGCAAATATTTTTATTTTATTTTTTAGTTATCGGCAAATTTTCTTATTGTATAATTTTTTTCAAACTATTTCTTATTTCTAAGAAGATGGATTACCATATACAATACAACGGCCCCGCCGCCAAACATCAAAATAAAATCGGAATAAACACCCAGCACCTCAGAAACCCGCTCCCAGGAATTTCCGGCAATTCTTCCTGCCGTCACCAGGATCGTATTCCATAAAAAGCTGCCCACAGCCGTCAGAACCAGAAACGGGACAAAAGGCATCCGAGACAGTCCTGCCGGAATGGAAATCAGACTGCGAATCACAGGAACCAGTCGGCAGAAAAACACCGTACTCCGTCCCTTTTTCAGAAACCACTCTCTGGCCTTCTCCACGTCCTCCGGATGAAAATGAAGCAGCTTTCCAATCTTTCCTTCCAAAAGCTTCTTCAAAGTTTCTTCCGGAATCAGGAATCCCACCAGATACAAAAGAATCGCTCCAAATACCGAACCTGCTGTAGCCGATAAAATAACGCCGGGAACTGTCATATCAGAGCAGGTGGTCATAAAACCGCCAAAAGTAAGAATCACTTCGGAAGGAATCGGCGGAAACAGATTTTCCACCATAATCAGTATAAAAACTGCCAGATTTCCATAAGCTCCCATCAAGGCCTGTATTGTTTCCTGCATCTTCCACCTCGCCATTTCCTGTATGTCAGCCGCATTTTCCCATCGATTCCCCAGCAGTTTTCAGCTGCCAAAAATGAAATAACCGGAAGAATCACGCCCTGCCGACTGTACAATATCCTAACACAGTTTATTCGGCAAATCAACGGAAATTCCTCCGGTCATCTTCTGTTCTCCGCCGCTGTCTTATTTCAAAGAATCAGTCAGCCGCTCACAGATTCGGTCTCCCATCTCTTCCGTTCCCACAGGCTGCATCCCGTCAGCCATAATATCTGCCGTCCGGAATCCGTCCGCCAGTGTCTGCCGGACTGCAGCCTCCACTGCGTCTGCCTCCCGGTCAAGATCAAAGGAAAACCGGAGCATCATGGCTGCCGACAGAATGGTGGCCACCGGATTTGCAATTCCCTTTCCGGCAATATCCGGTGCTGAACCATGACTCGGTTCATAAAGGCCAAACTTTCCTTCATTCAGGCTGGCTGAGGACAGCATCCCGATTGAGCCAGTGATCATGCTGGCCTCATCCGACAGAATATCGCCAAACATGTTTTCCGTCAGAATCACATCAAACTGTCCCGGATTCATAACCAGCTGCATGGCACAATTATCCACCAGCATATGCTCCAGAGTCACCTCCGGATACTCTTTCGCCACCTCTTCGACGACACTTCTCCAAAGCCTGGAAGAATCCAGTACATTTGCTTTATCCACACTGGTTACTTTTTTTCTTCTTTTCTGCGCAATCTGGAATGCCTTTACAGCAACACGGCGAATCTCCGTCTCACTGTAAACCAGAGTGTCTACCGCCTGGCGGATGCCGTTAACCTCTTCCGTATGACGCTCGCCAAAATATAAGCCTCCTGTCAGCTCACGGACGATTACCATATCAAATCCGTCGCCAATAATTTCCTTTTTTAAAGGACACGCATCCGAAGGCCCCTCATAAAGATACGCCGGGCGAATATTGGCAAAAAGGTTCAGTCCTTTGCGGATGGCCAGCAAACCAGCCTCGGGACGCAGATTGGGCGCCACATCATACCAGCGTGAGTTTCCCACATTGCCTCCCACAGCTCCCAAAAGTACGGCATCACAGGAGCGGGCCGTTTCAAGGGCCTCGTCCGTCAGCGGAACACCATAAGTGTCAATGGAGATTCCTCCCATCAGAACCTCTTCATAATGAAACCTGTGTCCATAAAGTTCGCCAACCTTATTCAGCACTTTTTTTGCTTCCTCTACGATTTCCGGGCCAATCCCGTCTCCGGAAATGGATGCGATTCTATATTCCATTTCTTTTCCTCCGTTTCTCAGGCTCCGCCGGTCAGCGTATATCGTTTTCCTTCCCCCGCTCTGCCGGCATGCGTTTCTATCATCATATCCCATCCATACCGGATTTTCAATCTGAAGTCAGCCTGCAGATCCATGCTAGTTTTCTATTTTTCTCATAACCTGAAGTTATTTCACAGTCATCAGCAGGAAACTTTAAATTCTATCGGCACAAAAATCATACCGGCAAGGCAGCCCGCCTCTCCCGCTCTGAAAACCGGTTATTCAGGAACCGTTCCAAGAACCATACAGGAAAAACCTCAGCTAAAACGCACCAGGCATTTCAGATGAGGTTTTATCTTTTGTATCTTTCTTTAATTTTTCCTATGCAGCATTCTTTCAAAGAACCGGTTCCGGACAGCCATTTTCTTTTGTAAATCCCGTTTCTGCAGATTTTATCCTATGTAAAGAATCGTTCCGTTCGCACCATCTTCTGCCGGCCCTGTCTTTCGTATGCTCTGTCTTTGGTAAATCAGCCTTTACAGGCATCCTCTTTCGTAAATACTGTCTTTTGTGCGGGCTCTCTTTCGTACGTGTCCTCTCCTGCAGATACTATCTTTCGCATCGTTATCCTTTGTACAGATTTTCTCTCGCAGGTATTCTCTTTCGTTATCCTTATCTTTTGCAATTACCGTCTTTTTCAGACATCATCTTCTGTACAGCTTCATCATACCACAGGATTCGCCATAATGCAAGAAAAATCGAACGTCTGTTTACCAAAATTTTACTTTCCCGATGTTCTTATTGAATTTCTGTTCCATTCATACTATAATTTAACTGTACATAAGCATGAACAGCAGCAAAAAGCATGCGGTGCGCTTTTTGCAGGCGATTTCAGCAACTGCTTTATTCCACAGCCTGCCGGATCAGAATCAAGCACCGCTCTTTCGGCAGCGTCTCAATTGAACCAGGAGGAATTTTCATGAAACTTTTAATTTTCGGAATGGAGCCCTGTATCCACTGCCGTCAGGCCAAGGCATTCCTTGATGCAGAAAATATCCCTTATATGTTTTTTGATATTACGGAAAGTACGGCAAACATGAAAAAGTTCTTAAAGCTGAGAGATACCAGCGAACTTTTCGAGGATGTGAAAAAAGAGGGCCGCATCGGCGTTCCCTGCTTCAAATTAAGCGACGGAACCATGACGTTAAATCTCAATGAAGCCCTTGAAAAAATGGGTGTGGAAGCCCGGTATACGGAAGAGACTCAGTGCTGATTGCCTTCCGCCTCAACAAAAAACGTACCGCCATCTGTCCGGACGGATCCGGCATCAGATGACGGTACATTTTTGTCCTGCCGAGCTTTATGCCTGGTTTTATATCGGATTTTCCGTCCGTTCCTGCCTACTCGTGATACATGTCCGGCCGGCGGTCACGGAACAGTCCCCAGGACAGCCGGTTTTCCATCAGCTCATCCAGATCAAATTCCGCCAGAATCACGCCTTCGCTTGTCCGGTCCATGGATGCCTTCAGCTCTCCGGTTCCATTCGTAATAAAGGAGGAGCCGTAAAACTCCAGAGCAGATTTCTGACCCCCATTTTCCTCACAGGGGAAAACTTCCTCCAGACCAATCCGGTTGGCCGCCGTCACCGGCATCAGGTTGGCTGCCGCATGGCCCTGCATGACACGTCTCCAGTGCGCCATGCTGTCCACGGAAAGAATGGGCTCGCTGCCGATGGCCGTCGGGAAGTATAAAAGTTCCGCCCCATTGACCGCCAGAAATCTTGCCGTCTCCGGAAACCACTGATCCCAGCAAATTCCGACGCCAATGGTGGCATACCGGGTCTTAAAGGTCCGGAAACCGGTATTGCCCGGCGTAAAATAAAATTTTTCCTGATAATAATGATCATCGGGAATATGGGTTTTCCGATAAATTCCAAGGCAGGAGCCATCTGCATCCAGAACTGCCACAGAATTAAAAAGAAGGTTCCCGTCTTTCTCAAAGAAGCTGATGGGAAGAACCACCGATAGTTCCTTCGCTACCTCACGGAACCGGAGCACCGCATCGTTCTCCTCCACCGGCTTGGCAAACCGGTAATACTCATATCTTCGCTCCTGGCAGAAATACTGCCGCTCAAACAGCTCCGGGAGCAAAATGATCTGTGCTCCCCTGGATGCCGCCTCCCGTACCAGCTCCTCCGCATGAGCAATGTTTTCTTCTATCCGATCGCTGCAGCGCATCTGCACCGCAGCCGTTGTCACCATACGCATGCTCTATTCCTCCTGTCTGTTTCTCCCCGCAGGAATCTGCTGGGTAATGCAATGGATGTTTCCGCCTCCCAGAAGAATATCCCTGGCAGCAATGGGATAAATCCGCCGTTCGGGAAATACCCGGCCAAGAATCTCCACCGCCTTCTGGTCCGCCTCATCGCCGAACTGGGGGACGATCACGCCTCCATTGGACAGATAAAAATTCACATAGCTGGCCGCCAGCCGTTCGCCGGCCTCCCGCACATCCTCTCCGTCCTCAAATTCATAGCCGCCCAGATCCTCTTTTGTCACACAAATCGGCCGGCTTGGAATCGGAAGCTTATGAACCACAAATTTCCGCCCTCTGGCATCCGTTTCCTGTTCCAGAGTCTTAAGGCAGCCGTCCGAATAAGCATACTGGGGATCTTCTTTATGGTCTGTCCATGCGAGAAGGACCTCCCCCGGACGGGCAAAGGCGCAGACATTATCCACATGTTCATTGGTTTCATCCTGATAAATTCCATGCTTCAGCCAGATAATTTTTTCCGCCCCCAGATACTGCTTTAAGCGAAGCTCAATCTCCTCTTTGGAAAGCATGGGATTCCGTCCCTCACTCAGCAGGCAGGCCTCTGTCACCAGGACGGTTCCTTCTCCATCTGAGTGGATTGCTCCGCCCTCCAGAACAAAGGGATGGGCCTCATAGCAGGGGTATCCCAGTTCCCGGCAGACCTGTTCCGCCACCCGGTCATCCTTCTCCCAGTGAGCATAAAGACCGTCCACCGTGCCGCCCCAGGCATTAAATTCCCAGTCGATTCCCCTCACTTCTCCGTTTTCATTCACCACAAAAGTCGGTCCCACATCCCTGGCCCAGGCATCATCCGATTCCATGGGAATCAGACGAATATCCGGACGGCCAGTCCGGGCGGCTCCGGAAGCGCCATGTTCCGCAGAAAAAAACATCCGGTGGGCATTTTCCATCACGTCCGGAGCCGCCAGCATATAGACTGTTTCACTCTCGGCAATGGCCAGGGCCACGGAGCGGAACGCTTCTCTTGCTTTTACCGCCCCGTAATTCCAGCTTCCCGGCCGCTTGGGCCAAATCATAATGCAGCCATCATGGCGCTCAAATTCTCCCGGCATCCGGAATCCGTCCTCCGCCGGCAGTGTCCTTAATTTTCCCATCTTCTTCTCCACATTTTCTACCATCCGGGCCCATAGGGAACCTCTCCGCCGACCAGGGAATTCTCTTCCGTACTTCTCTGAGCTCCCTGTCCCTGGTTTGCCGTTCCGCTGGCTCCCTGCCCTGATGCTCCGGACTGGTTTCCTGTACCGGTTCCGGAAGCTTCCTCTTCCGGCACTTCTTCCGCTGCGGCTTCCTGATTCTCCTGGCTCTCCTGAGATTCCGTCACCTCTGCAGCCTCAGCCTCTGTTTCCACGGGCGCTTCTGTTTCAGCAGGTGCCGCTGGCTCTGTTTCCAAAGGAGCAGCGGATGTTTCGGGAGAAGGTGTCGCCGCAGCTGCCTCTGTTGGAGCTGCCGTTTCTGTCTCCCGGGCAGCCGTCGTTTCCGTTTCCCGGGCAGCTGCCGTTCCTGCAGACCGTGCAGCCGCCTCGCTGCTTTCCGCTACCTCATCTTCCTCCGGTTCTGCTTCCGCTTCAGACTCTGCGGCGTCGGAAGTATCCTCTCCCTCGTCGGAGGTTTCCTCAGAAGCGGCTGTTTCCTCTGCTTCGGTTCCATCCTCTGAAGTGCTTTCACTTTCTTCCGCTGCGCCAGATGTTTCCGCCTCGGTGTTCTCTGTCTCGGCGGCCTGCAGCGCAGCCGCGCCGACTTCATCCAAATCGGTCACCCTGCGAACCTCCACCGGAACCGCATGCGCTTCCCCGTTCTCTGTCCCGTCGGTTCCATAGCGCTCCGTATATTCGGTTACCAGCTGTTCCTCCCAGTCTTTATCATCCGAAAAAACATCCACATAAACCACCGAAGGTTCTTCCTCACAAAGCAGCGGAATCAGTTCATCCATCATCTCCGTTCCCGTTTTATCTCTCCAGGACAGGCCATCCGCCATCGTACTTCCGTCCCGGTTCAATCCGGCTACTTCGGTCACTTCCTGCGTTGCGGAAAGCTCCATCCGAAGTCTGGAAACTCCGGACAGATAAACGGTACCGCCGATATTTTCAGAACATCCGGCAAGTCCCAAAAGCACTGCTCCGGTAAGGAACAGCGCAAACAGAAGCCGGCGTCCCTTCACTCCCTGTTTCTTTTCCATCTCCCGTTTTCCTCCTGATTTCGTACGGTCTACTCCACCGTCACGGACTTGGCCAGATTTCTTGGCTTATCCACATCCAGGCCCTTGGCCGCACTTACATAATATCCGAACAGCTGCAGCGGAATGACCGCCACGCTGGCCGCAAACAGCGGATCCGTCTTTGGAACATACACCGCAAAGTTCACCGTATCCTCCACCCCGTAGTTTCCATAGCTGGTCAGCCCCATCAGGTAAGCCCCCCGGCTCTTGGTCTCCACCATGTTGCTGATGGTCTTCTCATATAACTCCGGCTGGGTCAAAATCCCTACTACCAGCGTTCCGTCTTCAATCAGGCTGATGGTTCCGTGCTTCAGCTCTCCTGCCGCATACGCCTCCGAATGGATATAGCTGATTTCCTTCATCTTCAGGCTTCCTTCCATTCCGATGGCATAATCCAGACCCCGGCCAATGAAGAAAATGTCTTTCGCGTTGGCATATTTGCTGGCAAACCACTGGATCCTCTCCTTATTTTCCAGCGCCTTCTCAATCTTATCCGGAAGCGCCAGAAGCTCTCCCGTCAGCTCCTCATACCGCTCTTCTCCAATGGCTCCCTGCACCATGGCGCACTGCACCGCCAGCAGATACACCACCGCCAGCTGCGCGCTGTAGGCCTTGGTGGTGGCCACCGAAATCTCCGGCCCCGCGTACGTATACAGCACGTAATCGCTCTCCCGGGCAATGCTGGAGCCCAGCACGTTGACGATGCTTAACACCGGCACGCCCCGCTCCTTTGCCAGGCGCAGCGCCGCCAGGCTGTCTGCCGTCTCCCCCGACTGGGACACGATGATTACCAGCGAGTTCTTCATCAGACGGGGATTCCGGTACCGGAACTCCGATGCCAGGTCCGTCTCCACCGGGATTCCGGACAGGGATTCGATGACATATTTCCCCGCCACTCCCACATGATAGGCGGAACCGCAGGCCACGATATAGATCCGTTCCAGTCCCGCAAGAAGTTCATCCGTCAGCCCCGCTTCCGCAAAGCTGATGGCTTTCCCTTCTTCTTTGTCCTTTAAATAAACGGAAATCGTATCCTGCACCGCCTTGGGCTGCTCATGGATTTCCTTAATCATAAAGTGGGCATAGCCGCCCTTCTCCGCAGAAGCAGCATCCCAGGTAATCTCCACCGGCTCCTTCTGAAGCGGCTCCAGGTCGATGTTATAGAAATG
>DVGC01000023.1 GCA_018712915.1 Candidatus Copromonas faecavium (nom. illeg.)
AGCCTTGTAAAGGGATAGAGGGGAAGTTTGCGTTTTTTTACGAGATCGGTTTACCAGGAATGATGTGAGAGATAAAATAACAAGATTGCATAAATTAGATCTGCTCATGAATAGTTCATGAAACAACCCTGTTTCGCCATACAATACGTCTTGTATCCTGTCCTGCGTTGTGTTAAAATAATAGCAATTGCATACGAGAGGAGAGACAGACATGGAAGCTCAAAAGAAAAAACCCGAAACGATTTGTATTCAGGGAGGCTGGAAGCCGAAAAACGGCGAATCACGGATCCTTCCGATTTATCAGAGCACAACATTCAAATATGACACCAGTGAGCAGATGGGCCGTCTGTTTGATTTGGAGGAAAACGGTTATTTTTATACCCGTCTGGCCAATCCAACCAATGACGCGGTGGCCGAAAAAATCTGTGAACTGGAGGGCGGTGCGGCTGCCATGCTGACTTCCTCCGGCCAGGCGGCCAATTATTATGCCGTTTTCAATATCTGCGGAGCGGGGGATCATGTCATCAGCGCCGCTACGATTTACGGAGGCACGTCCAATCTGTTTACGGTGACGATGAAAAAACAGGGAATTGACGTTACTCTGGTGGATCCGGATGCTTCCGAAGAAGAGCTGGAAAAAGCATTCCGGCCCAATACGAAGGCCGTGTTCGGAGAAACCATCGCCAATCCGGCCCTGGTGGTTCTGGATATTGAAAAATTTGCCCGCCTGGCGCATAAGCACGGGGTTCCGCTCATTGTGGACAACACCTTTGCCACGCCAATTAACTGCCGTCCGTTTGAATGGGGAGCGGATATTGTGACCCATTCCACCACAAAATATATGGATGGCCATGCGATGACCGTTGGCGGCTGCATCGTGGACAGCGGAAATTTTGACTGGGAGGCTCATGCCGATAAGTTCCCGGGCCTGACCACGCCGGATGATTCCTATCATGGAATTATCTACACACAGAAATTCGGGAAGAAGGCATATATTACGAAGGCAACGGCTCAGCTGATGCGGGATCTGGGTTCGATCCAGTCACCAATGAACGCATTTTTGCTGAATGTCGGACTGGAAACCCTTCATCTGCGTGTGCCGAGACACTGTGAGAACGCCCAGAAGGTGGCCGAATGGCTGGCGTCCAGAGAGGACGTGGCCTGGGTAAACTATCCGGGACTGGAAGGAAACAAATATCATGAGCTGGCGAAGAAATATCTTCCCAATGGAAGCTGCGGCGTCATTTCCTTTGGGTTAAAAGGCGGCCGGACGGCAGCGGGCGTGTTCATGGATAAGTTAAAGCTGGCGGCGATTGTGACTCATGTGGCAGATGCAAGAACCTGTGTCCTTCATCCGGCCAGCCATACTCACAGGCAGCTGTCTGATGAGCAGCTGGTGGAGGCAGGAGTGGATCCGTCCATGATCCGGCTTTCTGTGGGAATTGAAAACGTGGAAGACATTATTGAGGACTTAAGACAGGCTCTGGAGGGGTAAGATTGGAGTTTAACAGCGGAAATACCATGGAGAAAGTGAAGGAAAAAGGAAAGCGTGGACTGTTCCGCGTGATTTTCGGACGTACCACATTTTTCCTGCTGTTCGCTTTCCTCCAGGTTGTGATCCTCGTCTGGATCTATTTATGGCTGGATGATCAATATAAGACATACGGATATGGCCTGTTCAGCCTGGTCAGTGCTGTTTTGGCCGTTCGGATTCTGAATGAGAAGCAGAATGCCAGCTTCAAAATGGCCTGGCTGGTACCGGTGCTGATTTTCCCTGTATTCGGCGCCCTGTTTTATGTGTTTGTTCAGCTTCAGTTGGAAACCAAGGTGATGGCCAAACGGCTTTCAGACATTAACTCCAGGACAAGACAGTACCTGGAGCAGGATTCTGCGGCCTTCGGACGGCTGGAAAAGCAGAGCGTACCCAATGCGAATTTGTGCCGGTTCCTTTATGACCGCGGCGGTTTTCCGGTTTATGAAAAGACCAATTTCCGGTATTTCCCTCTGGGAGATGATTTTTTCGCGGAGCTTCTGCCGGAGCTTCAAAGGGCCGGAAGGTTTATTTTCCTGGAATATTTCATCATACAGAGAGGCGTCATGTGGGATGCTATCCTGGAAATTCTGGAGCAGAAGGTAAAGGAAGGCGTGGAAGTCCGCCTGATGTACGACGGTACCAATTCCTTTGCCAATCTGCCCCACGATTATCCGAAGCAGCTGGAGGAAAAAGGAATCAAATGCCGGGTGTTCAATCCGATCCGTCCGGCAATTTCCACCGGGCAGAACAATCGTGATCACAGGAAAATTCTTGTAATCGACGGCCATACGGCTTATACCGGCGGCGTCAATCTGTCCGATGAATATATCAACCGGAAGGTAAGGTTTGGCCATTGGAAGGACAATGCCATCTGCATCAAAGGAGAGGCAGTAAAAAGCTTCACCGTCATGTTTCTGCAGATGTGGAGCGCCTGTGCCAGGTATCCGGAATATGACTTCAATTTTGAGAAGTTTCTGGATATTGGAGATTATTTCCATGCTCCGGAGCTGAACATGGAAGGGTATTCGGTGCCATTTTCGGACAGCCCCATGGATGGGGAAGCGGTTGGACATCAGCTTTATCTGGATATTCTCTATCAGGCGAAAAAGTATGTCTATATTATGACCCCATACCTGATTCTGGATGACGATCTGATGACAGCTTTATGCTACGCAGCCAAGAGGGGCGTGGATACGGTTATTGTAATGCCGCATATCCCGGATAAAAAATATGCTTTCATGCTGGCTCATTCCTATTACATGGATTTGATTGAAGCCGGAGTGAAAATTTATGAATACCTTCCTGGTTTCGTTCACTCCAAGACATTTGTCAGTGATGACGAGAAGGCGGTGGTTGGTTCCATCAACCTGGATTTCAGAAGCCTGTTCCTTCATTTTGAGTGTGCAGTTTATATTTATAAAAACCCGGTGATTCATCATATCCGCCGGGATTTTGATGAAACACTGAAACATTGTGTGCGTATGACATCAGACAGTGTGGAGGCCCTTCCGGTGCTTCACCGGTTCTGCGGAAAAGCGCTGCGCCTGATAGCTCCGCTGATGTAAGCCCGGGCTGGGAGAAGGACAGAACAGACGGAGCGCTGAAAAGAAAAATGGAACGAAGAAAAACGGCCGGAGCAGAGAACATTCTGCTTCCGGCCGTTTTGCGCGGTTTCGTCATCGCAACAATTGTCCTAATCATCGTAGCGGTTATCCAGGTCGTCATCGTCCCGGTCATCCCAGTCGTCATCGTCCCGGTCGTCCCAGTCGTCATCGTCCCGATCATCCCAGTCGTCATCGTCCCGATCATCCCAATCGTCATCGTCCCGATCATCCCAATCATCATCATATCGGTCGTCATCATACCGATCGTCCCATTCTCCGTCATGATTGACCCAATATCCATCCGGCGTATAGGCATTTGTGAGAAGGGAACCATCGGAATTCAGATAATACCAGTCGTCATCCAGATGGATCCATCCGGTCTGCATGTAGCCAGAAGGATTAAAATAGTACCAGTTTCCGTCAATCCATTTCCAGCAGCTTTTTGCGTAGTCATCCCAGTCATCGTCATCTTCACTGAAATCGTCGTCGTCCGCATCGATTTCATACCACCAGCCAACCGCGTCATGCCGCCATTCATCAGCGTAAGAAGCAACCGGCAAAGCGAAACTCAGCGCTGTCGCAGCGCACAGGGAAATAAACAGCTTTTTTCTCATGAAAAGTCCTCCTGTCAGTTGTTTTTGATTGGCATTTTTATTTTAACACAGCGCAGAAAAGCAATGTGTAAAATCTAAGAAAATTTAAGGTAAAATCCGGGTGAAAATTGAATGACGGCCGGGAAAAATCCTCACAAAATCCTCATAATTTGCATTTTAGAATTCACATTTTCAACACAAAGGTTTGCTAAAGTTTTTTATGTTATAGGAAGTATGCTCCCTGTGACATGAAACACGTGCTGCGTTTCCTGTGCTGCGAAGATGTGCAGGACGGCGTTTCCCGTGTTCTGGCGCAGGCAGAGAATTCTGCATGGCAGGATTTTTCTTATGGCGATAAAAGCAACAGAAAGAGGACGGAGAGGAGAAAAGTATGATGAATCTGGAACGAAAAGCAGCAGGAGCACTTGCTGTGTGCGCGCTCTCTGTTGGAATGACTGCCAGCGCTTATGCAGCGACCAGCACTTTTGATATGAGAGAAAATGTGGTCAGCCTTCTTGGAATTATCAACACAAGCAATTATCAGGCTACCGTAACCAGAGCAGAGTTTGCCAGAATGCTGATGAATGCGTCGGATGACAGGCAGTTAGGAAGAACTGCCAGCAATGTGTCTGTATATGCAGATGTCTCCAATACCAGTGAATATGCGACGGCCATCCGGACTGCGTCCACCAATGGATGGATGACCGGGTATCTTGGAGGAAATTTTAAGCCGGACGAACCGGTAACGATGAGGGATGCGGTAAAGGCAACGCTGACGCTCTTGGGATATACCAGTGAGGATTTTACGGAAAATGTTCAGGAAGCCAGACTGGCTCAGTTTAAAAAGCTGTCCTTGGATTCCAATATTTACCGGGAGCTGGACGAAACCCTGACAAGAGAGGACTGCATCAACCTGTTTTATAATCTGATGAAGGCAGAAACAAAAAGCGGAACCCAGTATGGCAGTCAGGTATTTGATCTGACTTATAATTCGGATGGAGAAGTCAATACGTCTTCGATTCTGGACAACAGCTTAAAGGGACCGAAGATTCTGGATCAGGAAAGCCGGAATCTGGATGACCTGGTTCCCTTCAGTCTGGATGATGCGGTGATGTTCTTAAATGGAGAGGCCTCCGATGAGATTGAAATCAATGACGATGCAACCGTCATTTACTACCACGAAGCGACCAAGATGATTTTTGCTTATTCCGACAGCGGAGAGAACAAAGGCGCAACCAAGGGAAGAATCAAGGCAATCTATTATGATTCCAGCGATCCCTTTACGCCTGTTACCGTGGTTTTAAATACTCATCACCAGGATAACGCAGAGGTCGGGGACGAATTCCAGATTTCCAATTCGGAGATGCAGTACCTGTTTTCGGTATACGGAGAGTTTGAGGTTGGCGATGAGGTCGCCATTGTCTGGGAATCCAGCGGAAGCGATGAAAATATGAGCTATACCGTGGTAGATGTGGTAGGAGACTATTAAAGGAGCAGCGAAGTGATGGAAAACGGGAACGAGACAACAAAAAAGGAAAAAGAGGGCCAGCAGGTAAAGGCCGGAAAGAAAAAGAAGAAGAGGAAAAACGGGAAAAAAATTCTGCTGATTCTTGTCCTGGTTCTGATTGTGGGCCTTGGCGCTTTTGCATGGTATCGCTCCAGACAGGCCAGCGCGGCTTCGGCAGGAGCGGAGGAGGTCCAGACGGCCACGGTATCCAGAATGGATATTACTTCCGAGCTGTCGGAATCCAGCTCCCTGCAGCCAAAGGACACATATGAGGTGACCTCTCTGGTGGAGGGAGAAATCATTGCCTGCTATTTTGAAGAAGGAGATCAGGTGGAAAAGGATCAGGTCCTTTACGTGATTGATTCCTCTTCCACGGACAGCAAT
Organism: Candidatus Copromonas faecavium (nom. illeg.); assembly: GCA_018712915.1. Classification (GTDB taxonomy): domain Bacteria; phylum Bacillota; class Clostridia; order Lachnospirales; family Lachnospiraceae; genus Copromonas; species Copromonas faecavium. Next base: position 5,623 of record DVGC01000023.1, read on the forward strand.
CTGAGCACGGCACAGACCAATCTGACCAGGGCACAGGAAAACCTTCAGTCGGCCCAGGAGGATTATAACGAAGCGGTTACGGAGCTTTCGGGGAATACCTATAAATCCACCAGCGCCGGATATATTCAGACCCTTCATATCAAGGAGGGGGATAAAATCAGCAATGGTACCCAGATTGCGGATATTTACGATGATTCTGTTATGAAGCTCAGGGTTCCGTTCCTGAGTGCGGAAGCGGACCAGATTGCGGTTGGAAGCGAAGCAACGGTAACTTTGGAGGATACAGGGGAAGAATTAACCGGAACAGTTACGGCCGTCAGCAGCATGGAAGAAGCATTGACCGGCGGACGGCTGGTAAAACGGGTTACCATCGAAGTAACCAATCCGGGCGGTCTGACAACGCTGACGCAGGCAACGGCATCGGTGGGAGATTTCATCTGCAGTCAGGAAGCCGCCTTCGAGGCCAAGGTAGAGCTGACTATGGTGGCCGATCTGTCAGGAAGCCAGGCGCTGGAAGTGGAAACCCTGCTGCTTGACGAAGGGGCCGGAGTTGAGGTGGGAACGCCGATCTTCCAGGCGACGGCAGCCAGCGTAGCAGACTACCTGGAGACTTTTGAAGATTCTCTGGAGACAGCCAGCGACAACCTGACTTCTGCGGAGAATTCCCTGGAAGACGTGCAGGACAACATTGATGACTATACGATCACAGCTCCGATTTCCGGTACGGTCATTTCGAGAAATGCCAATGTGGGTGAAAACATCACAAGGGATTCCGGCAGTACAACGGTTCTTGCCACGATTTATGATTTATCGGAAATGACATTTGAAATGTCGGTGGATGAGCTGGATGTGGCCAGCGTCCAGGTAGGGCAGACAGTAGAAATCACGGCGGATGCCGTGGATGGCACGACGTATACGGGGACAGTGACCAACGTCAGTCTGGAAAGCAGCTATTCCAACGGTGTCAGTACGTATCCGGTTACCGTAACCATTACGGATTACGGAGATTTGCTTCCGGGTATGAATGTGGATGCCCGGATTATCACCGGCAGCTCCGAGCAGGCGCTGGTGGTTCCGGCCGGAGCCCTGATGCGGGGCAACCGGGTTTATGTATCGGAGGATTCGCCGACTGCTCAGGCACTGGCATCGGGAAGCTCGGTCCAGATCGCTCCGGAGACGGAAAGTCAGAGCGACAGTCAGGAATCTGACTCTGCTGTGGAGAGTGCGGAGAATACCGCTCAGGCAGATGAAGGCGCGGAGACGGAAAGTACCGCCGCATCGGACGAAAGTGCAGGAGCGGAAAGCACGGCAGCGCCGGAGGAAGGCATGGCGGCAGAAAGCAGCTCCGCTGCGGAAGAAGGTACGGAAGCAGAAAGTGCGGATCCGGCGGAAGAAAGCACGGAAGCAGAAACGGCAGAAGGAACGGAAAGCAGTGCAGGAGAGCGTCCGGCTCCGTCCGGTGACGGAAATGCACCGGCTTCCGGACAGCAGAGCGGAGAGTCTCAGGCAGGCGGAGGCGCTGCCGGCCTGAACAATTCAGGAGCACCGGAAGGATTCGTAGCCGTCCAGGTGGAAACCGGTATTGTCAATGACAGTTATGTGGAGATTCTGTCCGGGCTGCAGGAAGGCGATATGGTCTATGTGGATCCCGATGCGGGAAGTTCCACCGGCAGCTTTATGATGATGATGGGTCCCGGCGGCATGGGCGGAGGACCCGGCGGTGGCGGCATGGGCGGTCCCGGCGGCGGCCCGCAATAGGGGAAAGGAGTAGCAGGCTATGGATGAAAGCGGAAAAGCTCCTTTGATCGAGCTGCGGGATATTTATAAAATTTATTATATGGGTGATGAAGAGGTCCATGCAAACGATGGGATCAGTCTCAGCATCTATAAGGGTGAGTTTGTTGCCATCGTGGGAAAGTCCGGAAGCGGGAAGTCCACCCTGATGAATATCATCGGGGCCCTGGACGTTCCCACGGACGGGGAATATTATCTGGGTGGAGAGGACGTCAGCGATATGACAGACAATCAGCTGGCAGAAATCCGCAACCGGATGATTGGCTTTATCTTCCAGCAGTATAACCTGCTTCCCAAGCTGAATCTTTTAGAGAATGTGGAGCTGCCCCTTCTGTATGCCGGCGTAGACGCGGCGGAACGGAAGGAGCGGGCCCTTAATTCTCTGGAACGGGTGGGATTGAAGGAAAAATGGAAAAATTTTCCCAATCAGCTTTCCGGCGGCCAGCAGCAGCGTGTTTCCATCGCCAGGGCTCTGGCTGGGGACCCGTCCCTGATTCTGGCCGACGAGCCTACCGGTGCCCTGGATTCCAGAACCGGACGGGAGGTGCTGGATTTTTTAAAAAAGCTGAACAAGGAAGGAAATACCATCGTCATGATCACTCATGACAACAGCATCGCTTTGGAAGCGGAACGGGTGGTGCGGATCATAGATGGAAAAATCAATTTTGACGGAGATGTAAAGGAATATGCTGCAATCATTTAAAATGGCATTAAAAAGCATCTGGGGAAACAAGATGCGTTCATTCCTCACCATGCTGGGGATTATCATCGGCGTCGGCTCCGTCATCATCCTGGTCAGCATCGTCAACGGATATATGTCTTATATGGTGGAGAGCTTTACCAGTATGGGTGTCAACCGGATTACGGTATCCTATATAGCTCTTCCGTCAAGAAGCATCGACGTGGATGATTTCTATGATTTTTATGAGGAACATTCGGATCTGTACCAGCAGATGACCCCTGTAGTATCGGTATCCGCAACGGTAAAAAACGGTTCCGATACCATGGACGCAACTTCTGTAGGCGGCTACAGCGAAGAGTATCTGGATATTATGGGTTATGAAATCGAGAGTGGCAGGAACCTCCTCTATTCCGATATGGCATCCAGGCAGAAGGTGGCGCTGATTGGCGATTTCGTGGCCACAGAGCTTTACGGCAGCGCGGAAAGCGCTGTAGGCTCCACTATTAAGCTTAACGGAGATGCCTACACGATTATAGGAGTTGTGGAAAGGCAGACGGAGGATGATGCGGACTATGATGACGGCTGTGATGATGATTTTGTCTGGATTCCCTATTCCAGAGCTGTGAAACTTTCCAGGAATGCTGATATTACCAGCTATACATTTACTTCCTGGGATACGGATGATACGGATTCCTGTACGGAGACTCTGGAGGACTTCCTTTATGAGCATCTGATGGATGAGGACTTATATGATGTAACGGCTATGAGTTCTCTTCTGGACTCCCTGAATGAGCAGATTGGCATGATGTCCATGATGCTGGGCGGTATTGCAGGAATTTCTCTTCTGGTCGCCGGCGTGGGCGTTATGAACATTATGCTGGTTTCCGTCACGGAGCGGACCAGGGAGATTGGAATCCGGAAAGCACTGGGAGCCAAGCGGCGGGTGATTCTTCAGCAGTTTATTATCGAGGCGGCAGTCACCAGTACGATCGGAGGAATCATTGGAATTATACTTGGAGCACTCTGCAGCACAGGAATCGGAAGTTTAATTGGAATCGAAGCGCCGCCCACTATGTCGGCTGTGCTGGTTTCGTTCTCTGTTTCCGTGGGGATCGGGCTGATTTTCGGCTATATGCCGGCCAGCCGGGCGTCCAGGTTAAATCCCATTGATGCGTTAAGAAGCGAATAGGCATACAGGACGCAGAAGTGACCGGAAGAAAGGACGAAAGGCCCGGTCTGTTTCCGGCAAACCAGGTATCTCGGGCGTGGATTGGAGCCCCGTAAAATTCCGGATGTGCATCAGAAACCTCCACTTGAGTTTTCTCCTGTTTCTGTGTAAGATAGAGGAAGAAAATTCAAGCTGGAGGTTTTTCAATATGAAAATTGCGGATATGCATTGTGACACCATTTATGAGATTTATGAACGGCGGGCCCGCGGCGAGGAATGCGGATTTTTAAGCAATTCTTTGCACATTGATCTGGAAAAGATGAAAAAGGGAGATTATCTGCTTCAGAATTTTGCCCTTTTTGTTCCGAAGGAGGACGTGGAAGGAAAGATGCCTCTTCCGGAGTATGCCCTCCGTCTGGCAGATGTGTTCTTTTCTGAGTTAAGAAAGGCGCCGGATGCAATCGGGATTGTAAAATCCTACGCGGATATTGAGGAAAACAGAAAGCAGGGACGGATGTCTGCCATGCTGTCCATGGAGGAAGGAGCCGCATGCGAAGGAAAGCTGGAATATCTGCGTACTTTTTATGAACTGGGAGTCAGGATGTTTACCTTTACCTGGAATTATCCCAATGAGCTGGCCTGGCCGAACCGGATTCACCTGACCGGGCTGAAAGCCGGCGCCTGCGAACCGGAGACAGAGCGCGGGCTTACAGAAAAGGGATTTGAATTCCTGGAGGAAATGGAGCGGCTGGGGATGATTCCGGATGTGTCCCATCTGGGAGACAAGGGAATCTATGACGTGATTGCCCATGCGAAAAGGCCTTTTGTGGCCAGCCATTCCAACGCCAGGGCAATCTGCGGTCATGTAAGGAACCTGACTGACGAGATGATCCGGGGAATTGCTCAGAAGGGCGGCGTGATTGGAATGAACTTTGCTCCTGCCTTTTTAAGAGAGGAAGCCTCCTGGGGAAGCCCCAAGGCAGTTTCCGTGACCGATGTGGTACGTCATATCCGCCACATGATTCAGATTGGCGGCATTGACTGCGTGGGCCTTGGCTCCGATCTGGACGGCTGCAGGATTTCCTTTGAAATTGAGAGCGCAGCGGATATGCCTCTTCTTGTGGATGCCATTTCCGGAGAAGGCTTCACAGATGGGGAAATTGAAAAAATCTGCTGGGGCAATGTTCTCAGACTTTATAAAGAAGTTCTGAGGTAAAAAGCCTGGCAGCAGCCTCCCTGTCCGCCGCTTTATCTTTTTTTCATACTTTTATTTTTGCATTTTCTATGTATTTATGGTAAAATGGCCACGGAGTAGTCCTTTTGCCTGCACATTCCGGCTTTTATGTTTCATACAGAATCCGGATGCATAGAGATGCTGTGGCAGAAGGCCATGGTAAACCTGTATTCGCGTATGATACATCATCGCCGGCAGCTGTTTTTCTGGCTGCCGGCGCATTCAAAAATTCGGAGTGAGCTACATGAGTGAAGAAAAAAAGCCAGTCAATTATATGGCTTCCCTTAATAAGGCACGGAGAAAAAGAAACAGGCCCCCGTATGAGAAATATGCGGCGGCAGCGGTGGTCGTCTGTCTGGCAGCCGGAGGAATTTTCCTTGGCAGCCGGGTCATCGGCGGAGGAGGCGAGCCTGCAGCCAATATGGAAACGGGGCAGGAAGAACAGGAGGAGAGTACCCTGGACGAGGCGGCCCAGGCATCCTTAGCGGAAGCAGAGGCTGCGGCTGCATCGGAGGCCGCGGCTGCGGAGGCCAAGCATCAGCAGGATATTGAAAATGTGGTCAATTCTTATTCCAACCTGGGAATCGTCAAGGTGTCCGGATACCTGAATATCCGGAAAGAACCTCATACCGGCGCCCATGTGGTGGGAACATTGCCTGACGGCAGCGCCTGTGAAATTCAGGAGGATCTGGGAGACTGGTATCATATTAATTCTGGCGGGATCGACGGCTATATCAGTTCCGAGTATGTGCTGACCGGAGAAGAGGCCAGAGAGGAGGCCATGGGTTTGGTCATGGACCGGGCCGTCATCCTGACGGATAATCTGAATATCCGGGAGGAACCGTCCACCGATTCCAATGTGGTGGGACAGTGCCTGGAGGGAGAACGGTATGAAATTCTGGGAGAAGAGAATGGCTGGTACCAGATTCCTGACGGCTATATTTCCACGGAATATGCCGAGCGGCGGTTCTGTCTGAATGAAGGCCGGAAACTGGAGCTGAGGGCCATGGTATTAAATTACTATGACAAGCCTGGTGTTTCCAATGTAACCAGCTATCTGAATATCCGCAGCGGCCCCAGTGAGAACGATGAGGTAATCGCCATGCTGCCCAGCTATGCCGGCTGTGAGATTCTGGAGGAACTGGATGGCTGGTACCGGATCAGTTCAGGCAACATTACGGGTTATGTAAAAAGCGATTATATTCTGACCGGCGATGCAGCCAGATACGCGGCCATGGACCATGCAGAGCTGATGGCTGTGGTGTCCACGGATGGACTGCGTGTCCGCACGGAACCGTCCACCGATGCGAAAATCTGGACTCAGATTTCCAGCAATGAACGGTACCGGGTCGTGGATCAGCTGGATGGCTGGGTGCAGATTGAATTTGATGAGGGAAGCGACAGTGAGGAAGGCGAGGAGCTGACGGCAGCCTATGTGGCGTCGGAATATGTGGATGTGCGTTATGCTCTGGCGGAAGCCATTGAGATTTCCCCGTCCCAGGAGAACGCATCCCTGCGCAGCCGGATTGTCAACTATGCGATGCAGTTTCTGGGCAATCCTTATGTCTGGGGCGGCACCAGCCTGACCAACGGAGCAGACTGTTCCGGATTTACCATGTCTGTGATGGCTCATTTTGGAATCAGTCTTCCGCATTACTCCGGCTCACAGGCACAGCAGGGAACCAGAATTAATTCCAGCCAGATGCGGCCGGGAGATCTGATTTTCTATGCCAACAGCGGAGGAACCATTAACCATGTGGCCATGTACATTGGAAATGGCCAGATCATTCATGCGGCCAGCCGAAGAAGCGGTATCAAGCTGTCTACCTGGAATTACAGGAGCCCGGTCCGGATTGTCAATGTGATTGGAGATTAGGAAGAAGCCGGGAAAAAGACATACCGGAAGAACGAAAGAAACAGAAGACAGATATGGCAGGTGGTCTCAGGATTATCTGCCATATGTTTTCTGTGCGGTTCGTAAGCGAGAAGGCTCCTGCTGTGAGAAAGTGTTTTTGCGGGCGCGCCGGCAGCTGCGGAATCACAGGCGGCAGAATCGGGGATTTTCCCGCAGGCAGCAGGAGACGACGAAGCGATTGTAATAGAGAAGGAAGGGAACGACCCATGGAAAAGGAAAGAAAGACGGGACTGGTGTTGGAAGGCGGAGGAATGCGCGGTATTTATACGGCAGGGGTCCTGGACGTGTTCCTGGATCACCGGATTGGCTTCGACGGAGTCATCGGTGTGTCTGCCGGGGCGATTCATGGCTGCTCCTTTGTTTCGGGGCAGAAGGGAAGGAGCATCCGCTATTATAAGGAATATTGCGCAGATAAACGGTTCATGAGCTGGGAGAGCTTTTTCAGGACAGGGAATCTGGTAAATACGGAGTTTTGCTACCATGAAATTCCGGAGAAGCTGGATCCTTACGATTTTCAGGCATTTGCCCGTTCGGAAACGGCTTTTTATGTGGGATGCAGCAACGTGGAGACGGGGGAGCCGGAGTATATCCGAATCCGGGACATGAAGCGGGACATCGATTATATCCGGGCCTCCGCGTCCATGCCCTATGTATCGGAGACGGTACAGGCCGGAGAAATGAAGCTGCTGGACGGCGGCTGCACCGACAGCATTCCGGTGAAGGCCTTTATGAAGCTGGGATATGAGCGGAATGTGGTGATTCTGACCAGGCAGAAGGGGTATAAAAAGAAGCCGGAGAAAGCTGGTCTTGAGCGGATTGTTTACCGGCATTATCCGGCATTTGCCAGGGCTTTGCGAAACCGTCCCTGGGTGTACAACCGGCAGCTGGAAGAAATTGAGGAATTAAAGGACTGTGGAAAAGCGTTCCTGATTCGTCCCAGCGAGCCTTTAAACATCAGCCGGGTATCGAAGGACAAAAATGAAATTGAGGCCGTTTATCGGCTGGGCGTGGAGGATGGAATGAGGATGCTTCCGGCCCTGCTGGAATGGCTTGGGACAGATGCGAAATATTTCTCAAAATAAATGGGAGGGAAATGAGATGGATAAATACAGAATTGCTGTGATTCCCGGCGACGGGATTGGTCTAGAGGTTTTACGGGAAGGTATGAAAATTTTGAACCGGGCGGCCGAACTGGACGGAAGCTTTTTCTTTGAAGATGTGTGGTTTCCCTGGGGGTGTGAATACTACCTGAAAAACGGCCGGATGATGCCGGAGGACGGAATTGAGATATTAAGGGATTTTGATGCCATTTATCTGGGAGCCGTGGGGTATCCCGGTGTGCCGGATCATATCTCGCTCTGGGAACTGCTTCTGACCATCCGCAAATCCTTCGACCAGTATGTGAATCTGCGGCCGGTGAAATTGCTGAATGGAGCGCCCTGCCCGTTAAAGGATGTAAAGCGGGAAGACGTGAATATGACATTTATCCGGGAAAACAGCGAGGGAGAGTATGCCGGAAGCGGAAGCTGGCTTTTCAAGGGAAAACCCAATGAGGTGGTGATTCAGGACGGCGTCTTTTCCAGGACAGGCTGTGAGCGTATCATCCGCTATGCCTTTGAGACAGCAAGAAAAGAAGGAAGAAGCCTGACAAGCATCAGCAAGGGCAATGCCCTGAATTATTCCATGGTATTCTGGGATCAGATATTCAAGGAGGTCAGCAGGGAATATCCGGACGTAACGACCCATTCCTACCTGGTGGATGCGGCCAGTATGTTTATGGTGAAGGACCCGGCCAGGTTTGAGGTGGTGGTGACCAGCAACCTGTTCGGCGACATCCTGACCGATCTGGGCGCGGCCATTGCCGGAGGCATGGGACTGGCGGCCGGAGCCAACCTGAATCCGGAACGCAGATATCCTTCCATGTTTGAGCCTATTCACGGGTCGGCGCCGGATATTGCGGGAAAAGGAATTGCCAATCCCATGGCATCCGTCTGGGCCGCATCTCAGATGCTGGATTTCTTTGGGCATGAGGACTGGGGAGCCAGAGTGCTGAATGCCATAGAACGGGTACTTGTGGAGGGAAAAGTCCTGACTCCCGACATGGGCGGCAGGGCAAAAACTTCGGAGGTAGGAGACGCCATCCGGGAAGAACTGGAGGCATAGAAAAATGGGAGAGCAGCAGTCAAAGAGCGGGGAGCTGATTCTGAGACCCATTGCAAAGATTTTTACGGATTTTCCGACCAAATTTGGGATTCCAAGGCAAAGCGGACTGGCCGAGGGACTGGAAGCAGAGGTCGTTTTTGAGCCGGAGTTTCGGAATCCGGCTGCGGTCAGAGGGCTGGAGGAATATTCGTATATCTGGCTGATCTGGGAGTTTTCCCAGTCGGTAAGGCAGGGATGGTCGGCCACAGTCCGTCCTCCCAGGCTGGGAGGAAATGAGAGGGTTGGCGTGTTTGCCACCCGTTCTCCCTACCGGCCCAATCCTCTGGGACTGTCTTCTGTACGTTTGGAGTCGGTGTGCCATACGAAGGACCGGGGACCGGTCCTGAAGGTCCGCGGAGTGGATATGCTGAACGGAACGCCGGTGTATGACATCAAACCTTACAGTCCTTCCATCGACAGCCATCCGGCTGCGGCCGGAGGGCTGGCGGAACGGACCAGAGACTATGGCCTTCAAGTGGATTTCCCGCCGGAACTGTTAAGCCTTGTGGAGGAGAAGAAAAGGGAGGGGCTTCTGGCTGTACTGGCTCAGGATCCCAGGCCCTCCTACCAGCAGGATCCGGAACGGGTGTATGGAATGGAGTTTGCAGAATGGGAAATCAGGTTTCGCGTTCTGGGAAACCGCCTGATTGTCTGCTCCATGGAACCTCGCAGGACAGCTGAAAAGAAATGTTAAAATTTCGCAAAGAAAAAAGAAAAATCAATTAATAAAATGCAAAAAATAGGAAAGCATTCTGGTTTCCCTCCTGTTTCTGTGCTATGATCTCACAAGATCAAATTGACGGAAAAGAGGGACATACATATGGCTAATTTCTTGACGATGGTGCTGATTGCAGTTATTGGCGTGGTTGGTGTCGTTCCGACGGCGGCAATTACGATTATGATTCCTGTTGTGATTATCTGGAAAATTATCCGGAAAATCAAAAACGGATATTCTTTGTATCAATAGAGCCATCAGATAAAGAGAGCCCCGTCAGGGGTTCTTTTTGTGTCCGCTGCGGAAAACCGGCAGCGGATGAAAGCGGAATCGGGTTTTGGTATGGGAGAACGCCGGATGATAGAGAGGGGCAGCTATGTCAGCCAAGCTTAAAAATGTGTTGAAAAATATTGGAGTTACCATTGCGATTTTGGGGGCTTCCAGCGTATTCTGCCTGCTTCTGCAGCCTTTTTCAGAAACAGATAATCATGTGCCCCTTCTTTTCGTCCTGGCCGTTTTTTGTGTTTCCAGGTTTACGGATGGATATGTTTACGGGATTCTGGCCTCTGTGGTGGCGGTCATCTGTGTCAACGGGGTATTTACGTATCCTTACTTTGAAATCAATTTTACGATTACCGGGTATCCCCTGACCTTTGCAGTGATGTTTGCAGTGGCTTTCAGCGTCAGCGCAATGACTACGCAGATTAAAAATCAGGAGCAGATTCGCCTGGAGGCGGAAAAGGAAAAGGTGAGGGGCAATCTTCTCCGGGCTATTTCCCATGATATCCGGACCCCTTTGACTGCTATTGCAGGTTCTGCCTCCGGTCTGATTGAAAATTTCCGGGACCTTCCGGATGAGAGGGCGCTGGAGCTGCTGGAGGGCATTCGGGAGGAGGCTCAGTGGCTGATTCGGATTGTGGAGAATCTTCTGTCCATTACAAGAATCGGCGATGGAAAAGCCAGAATTGACAAGCAGGAGGAGCTGGTCGAAGAAATTGTGGGGGAGGCCATTGAAAAGTTCCAGAAGCGGTTTCCCCAGATCCAGGTGGATGCCGTGCTGCCGGATGAGGTGCTTCTGGTGCCTATGGATGGGATTTTAATTGAACAGGTATTGGTGAATCTTCTGGAAAATTCCGTGATTCATGGAAATAAAACCACCCGGATTGTGATCCGGGCAGAGGATGAAGGGGAACAGGTGAAGTTTTCCGTGGAGGATAATGGAGACGGGATTCCCAAATCGGTGCTTCCTGAAATGTTTGAGGGGAAGATGGAATCCAGAAACCGGGGAGAACCGGATGCTAAGAGAAATATGGGCATCGGGCTTTCCGTCTGCCGTACCATTGTCAGAGCACATAAGGGAAATATGGAAGCAGAAAACAGAGAAGAAGGAGGAGCCAGAGTTATGTTCTGGCTTCCCAAAGGAATGGAGATAGAAAATGGAGATTAAGGACAGAGTGCTTGTGGTGGAGGATGACAAGCGAATCAGCAATTTTTTCCGGACGGTTCTGGAGGCCAATCACTATGATGTTATCATGGCCCAGACCGGGGCAGAGGCCTACAGCATGGTGACCTCCCAGTGCCCCGATGTGGTGCTTCTGGACTTGGGGCTTCCGGATATGGACGGAATGAAGATTTTGAAAAGTGTGCGGGAATGGTCCAACATGCCGGTGATTGTGGTATCGGCCAGAACCCATGAACGGGACAAGGTGGAGGCTCTGGATCTGGGGGCGGACGATTACATTACCAAGCCCTTCGGCACATCGGAGCTTCTGGCCAGAATCCGCACGGCCATCCGCCATACCAGAAGCGGCCTTGTGGGGCAGAACGGAAATCCCACGGGAACCTTTGTCTCCGGGGGCCTGACCATTGACTACGACAAACACCGGGTTTTCGTGGACGGGGTGGATGCGGGGCTGACGCAGAATGAGTATAAGATTGTAAGCCTTCTCGGAAAGTACGCCGGGAAGGTGATGACCTATGATTTTATTATTAAGGAAATCTGGGGTCCCAACATGAAAAACGACAACCGGATCCTGCGGGTGAACATGGCAAACATCCGCCGCAAAATTGAGAAAAATCCTGCCCATCCTCAGTACATCTTCACGGAAGTCGGCGTAGGCTACCGGATTGTGGAGCCGGATTAAACCGGAAAGAGAGAAGAAAAGAAGCATAAAGAGCAGTGGTGCAAAGAAAAACCGGGGCGGCCAGAGATTGGCCGTCCCGGTAGCTGCTACATCCTGATGAGTTCGTATTCTCTGCTTCCCAGGCCGATTTTTTCCGCATGCTCCAGACAGGAACGCCATTCGGATTCCGGAGAAGAATTGGTAAAATGATCATGATGATCATGGAATCCGGGATCCGCCAGATGATCGGATAACTGGCTGTGGGGCAGGGGATCGGCGGCCAGACAGGCATCAACACAGGCCTGATCCAGAGCCAGGGGATCGAAGGAGGCGAACATTCCGATATTGGGAAGGATGGGAGCGTCGTTCTCGCAGTGACAGTCGCAGTTGGGCGATACGTCCACAATCAGGGAAATATGGAAGTTGGGACGGCCGTCGACAACCGCCTTGGTGTATTCTGCCATCTTGCAGTTTAAGATCTCGTTGGCATTGTCATTGTTGAACCGGATGGCGTCGAAATTGCAGGCGCCGAGACAGCGGCCGCAGCCGACGCAGTTTTCCAGATTGACGGTCATTTTCCTGGTGCTCTCATCAAAAACCAGTCCGCCGTTGGCGCATTCCTTCTGACATTTGCGGCAGCCGCGGCATTCTTCGGTAACAATATGAGGCTTGCCGCTGCTGTGCTGTTCCGTTTTTCCGGCTCTGGAACCGCAGCCCATACCGATGTTTTTGATGGCGCCGCCGAAACCGGTCATTTCATGACCTTTAAAGTGGGTCAGACTGATGAAGACATCCGCGTCCATGACGGCGCGGCCGATTTTTGCTTCCTTTACATATTCTCCGCCGGCAACGGGAACGGCGATGTCATCCGTGCCCTTTAATCCGTCGCCGATTAAGATGGGACATCCCACGGTCAGAGGGGTGAAGCCGTTCTGCCAGGCGCATTCCAGATGTTCCAGGGCATTTTTGCGGCTTCCGGGATACATGGTGTTGCAGTCGGTCAGGAAGGGCTTTCCGCCCAGTTCCTTTACCAGATCTACAATGGCTCTGGCATAGTTGGGACGGAGATAGCTGATGTTGCCCAGCTCACCGAAATGAAGCTTGATGGCTACAAATTTTCCTTCCATGTCGATGGAGCCGATTCCTGCCTTTTTACAGAGCTTCTGAAGCTTTGTGGGAAGGCCGTCTCCGAAGGCGACTGTGCGGAAATCAGTATAGTATACTTTGGATTTTTCCATGTCTGCTGCACTCCTTTTTCATTCGTTTTTTTTATTATAAAGTTTTTTCTTTTCTTTCGCAATCCTTACTTTTCACACAGATCGGAGAGCGTACCGAAACGGTAACCCATTTCTTCCCATTTAGTAAGAAGTTCATCCAAAATGGAAGCATTGGTGGAGGATGTGCTGTGCAGCAGGACAATGGCGCCGGGATGGATGCGGCTCAGAAGCTTTTCAAAGGCTTCTTCTTTTGTGGGCTGATCATCCTGGTACCAGTCCACATAAGCCAGGCTCCAGAAAAAGGTCTGGTACCCCAGCTCTTTTGCCATCTGAAGATTGGATTCGCTGTACTTTCCCTGGGGAGGCCGGTAGTATTTGGGCATGGTCCGGCCGGTGATTTCCGTAAACTTTGTTTCCAGCTGTTCCAGCTCAGCGCGAAAGTCCTGAAGAGAAGAAATTCGGGACATGTCCGGATGGTGATATGTATGGTTGGCGACGATATGGCCTTCGTCAAGCATCCGGTTTATCAGCTCCGGGCTGGTTTCCAGATAGTTTCCGACAACGAAGAAGGCAGCGGGCGCCTGATGCTTTTTTAAGGCATCCAGAATGGCTTCCGTGCAGCCGTTTTCATAGCCGGCATCAAAGGTCAGATAGATGGTGTTTTCGTCTGAGGGTCCGGTGTACCAGGCATTGTATTCGGAAAGTTCGCCGGCGGTTGCATTTCCCACAGGCGGCTGACCCTCCTGTTGAAAGCTCAATCCCCAGTTTCCTTCGGCGGAGGCGGAAACCACGCCTTTTTTGGCTGTTTCCGAAAGGAAGCTTCCCGCGGTCTGTTCTGTCAGGGGAGACCTTCGGGGCAGACTATGAACTGCGGCTGAAAGGGCATTTCCAAGAAGAAAAGCGGCAGCAAAGAGTACAAGAAGGCGGATAACAGAAAAAATTCGGTGATGAAACAAGAAAAACCTGCCAGAATGTTTTTAATACAGTATATTTTTTCCCTGGTTGTATCATGACCGGGGCTGTGATATAATTCATAGGCGAAAATAATGGTATGGACGAAGCATGACTGTGCGGGCAGGAGCTGCCTGCGCTGCGGGAAAACTGGAGGAACGATGAAGATTAGAATCCGCCGGCTGGTCATCCCCATCCTTTTTTGTCTGGCGGTGGCCTGCCTAATTGAGATTCCCCTGTCGGAAACGACGATTTTCGGGGATGCTGTGATTTTATGGGATACGCTGTTTCGGGCCATTCTGGCGGTCCCGATCCTTTTTTATTTTTACCAGGAGGATCGGGTCTTCCGTGGAGCGGAACGCTGGGGATTTAAGGATGCAGCTGTCTGCATCCTCATAGGAGCCGTGCTGTCGGCGGCAGCCGCGTTTCTGACAGCGGCGCTTGGAATGCCGGATGCCAGAGCAGCCGAGCAGACGCTTTTTGCGGGAGATTTATGGCTTCAGGCGCTGGTGCTTTTAGTGGCATCTCCGCTTTTGGAGGAGCTGTTTTTCCGAGGGGTGCTTTACGGCCGGCTGAAGGAACTGTTTCCGGACTGGTCCGCCTGCCTGATTTCCGCGGCGGCCTTTGGCCTGTTCCATGGAAATATGGTCCAGGGAATTTACGGGTTTGTCATGGGAGTGGTGCTGGCCCTGGCCATGGAACGGTGCCAGACGGTAAAGGCGCCAGTTCTCATCCATTTTGCAGCCAATGGAGCGGCGCTGGTTCTGAATCTGGCAGGCTTTGCGTAAAATTGCCCTAAATTCTTAAGGGAATCGTAATGTTATCCTAAAAAGTTTTTAAGGGCCGGATGATATACTGGCCCATGTGCCGGTCCATGCCAAAAACTGGGATCGGAGCAGCTTCACAGTGACATATTTTGGAAAGGCAGGAACGAATTGATGAAAAAAAGAACAGGTTTGGGGCGGTGTCTCGCCGCCTTTTTCGGTATGATGGCTGCCGTCGTTTGCTCCGGCTTTACAAGCCTGGCTTATGACAGCGCGTCTCTGACATCCTGCAGGGTGGAGAATAAAAATTCCATCGTGATAGAAGGAACGGCTCAGGCGGGGGAAACGGCAGAAGGAGAGACTCCGGATGATGGATATTATTATCTGTTTGAGCTTCAGCCGTATGAATCCGGTATTGGGAACCGGACGGATTATCTTTCCTGGAGCAACAAAGGCAGCACACTGTCCTTTACGGTTCCTTACAGCGGAGATCCGGCTGATTCCAGGCTGTATTCCAGATTTGTGGTGGCTTTGAAAATCGGCGATTCCTATGAGGAGATCAGCGGGCCGATTTATATAACGAATCCGGAGGCCGCAGCCGGCTATACGGAGGAGTATCCGGATTCCATGAGTAAAAAAGGACTTTTGATTGAGCTGGATATGCTGGGGGATGCCCTGAACCTTGGCGTCAAGCATACGACCATCAATATCCCCTATCATCACATCCTCGGAGGAAACCTGGCTTACCAGTATAATGGAAAGACGTATTATTTCAATGAGGATTTGATTTCCAGCTATGACAGGATGATCAGCGCTTTCTCCGGCAAGGGAATCATTGTAACCGCCATTCTTTTAAACGGCTGGAACGATGCCTACCCGGAGCTTCATGAGGCAGGGCTGACCAAGACCGGGGCCAATTACTATGGCTTTAATGTGTCCACGGCCGAAGGATTCGAGACGACCAGGGCCCTGTTTTCCTTTATGGCGGAGCGGTATTCCGGTGCTCACGACGAATATGGACGGGTATCCAACTGGATCGTAGGCAATGAGGTAAATAACAATCAGTCCTGGAACTATGTGGGTCCCATGGATTTACAGTCCTATACCAAGCTGTTTGAAAAAGTGTTCCGGGTGGCTTATACGGCCATTAGGAGCCAGAACCAGAATGCCCGGGTCTTCTTTTCCACGGACTATGAGTGGAACCGGGAAAACACGACGCTCCGGTATGCGGCCAAGGATTTCATCGACCTGTTCAATGCGGGAATCCGTTCCGAGGGAAACATCGACTGGGGACTGGCTTATCACCCGTATCCCTACCCTCTGACAGAACCGGAATTCTGGGATGATGATGAGGCAGGAATGACGACTCAGTCAGAGGATTCTCCGGTTGTGAATTTTAATAATCTGAATGTGCTGACCGATTATTTCCAGAAATCTGAGCTTCGGAATGCTGACGGGCGTGTCCGCCATATCATTCTTTCCGAGGAAGGATTTACTTCGGACAGCGCTACGAGAGGAAAAGTTTATGATATTCAGGCAGCGGCCTATGCTTATGCCTATTATCTGGTGGATGCGAATCCCTATATTGATGCCTTTATCCTGAACCGTCAGGTGGATGCAGTGGTGGAAGTGGAGCAGTCCTGCGCTTTTGGTATCTGGACCGTGAATATGGAGCGTACCGACAAGGTGGAAGCGCTGATGCCGAAGAATATTTATACGGTCTTTAAGTATATTGATACGCCTTCTTCTTTGAAGTATACGGAGTTTGCAAAATCAATCATTGGAATTAACAGCTGGAGTGAGGTAATTCCCAATTTCAAATTGGAAGAATAGCGGAGACTGGACCTCCAAAAAATTGTGGAAAGTGTGAAAAAAAGCCCGGGTTGATTGACAAAATCATACTCCGGGCTTATAATCCCTAGCGTAATTATGACTTCGTAAGGGATTGACGGAACATAGAAACAATTTCTAGGAGGGAAATGTTATGGTAGCAAAAAAGAAACCGGCCGCCGCAGAGAAGGAACAGGAAGTAAGCGCGGCAAAGACGGCAGAGGAAACGGCCGCTCTGGAACAGAAAGAGGAGAAAAAGACGGCTGCGAAGAAGACCGCATCCGCAAAAACTGCAGAGAAGAAGACTCCGGCAAAGAGAACATCCGCAAAAGAAATCAAGACAGAGCTTTATGTTCAGTATGAGGGAAAAGAGGTTTCTGAAAAGGAACTGATTGCCGCAGCAAAGAAGGCATACACCAAGTTCGGAAACAAGGTTTCTGATATTAAGACCATTGCCCTTTATGTAAAGCCGGAGGAGGGCGTTGCATACTATGTGATCAACGGAACCGGCTCCGACGACTATAAGATTGAGCTGTAAATGGAGCGGCAGCCGGAATATCCCGGCATCTGAAAAAGGCGCGTTTCTGATGGAATGTCGGAGATGCGCTTTTCCTTTTCTTTTCTGCCGGGCGGCCGGAACCATGTTCGGTTTTCTGCGGAAAACGTCTGCTTTATGAGGCGGAAGGTTCCGAGAGAAAAAGCGCTTTCCGGTAAAAGAAAAACAGCCACAGGGCAGCGAAGATGGTACAGAAAATTTCCAGAGCGCTGGAAATCATGAAACCGGACATCCAGAACAGGAAGAAAGCCATGGGACAGGAGCCAAGCAGGGCTGCCGTCAGTCTGGAAAACTCCACCGGAGTATCCAGGTAATATTTCAGGGCGAGAGCCAGCAGAATAAAAAAAAGAAGGACCGAGGCGCAGAAGGCCAGGGATACGTGGAGAACAGCAGCCACAGGCCGTTGTTTTGGGACATAGGGCAGAAGAACGGAAACGAACAGCATCCAGGCGGCCAGATCTGTCAGAAACAGGAGCCGTTCGCCCTGGGGAGATTCCGGATCCAGATTCAGAATGGTTTTTATCGTGGTATGAAAAAACAGGATGATAACAATGGACCAGAAAATCAGGAGATATCTGGAAGAGGGTGTGGCTGCGGCCACAGAGAAATTGGATGCGAACCAGTTGGTTTTTCCAGGGATCAGAATCGTAAGCACCGGAATCACGAGCCATGTAAAAAAGGTAAACATGTGTATCCACCTCCTTTTATCAGGGTACGCCATAGAACAAATTCAATACAAAGAAAAATAAGGAAATCATATGGAAACGAGACAGAGGCAGGCGCTGCCGGAAGCATTTACAGAAAAAATGAAAGAACTTCTGAGAGAGGAATCGGAAGAATTTTTTGAAAGCTACGAACAGGATCGGGTGTTTGGCCTGCGGGTGAATCCGCTGAAGGCAGGAACCTTGTTTTGTCATGAAAATTCCGGAAACAGGCAGCCGGGAGAGCTTTTGGAGAGGGAGCCGTTTGAAGATGCACCCCAGGAAAGCGGTTTGGAAGAGGAGATGTCCGGAGAAAAGCTTTCGGAAACGACGGTTCTGAACAGCCTGATTGGCCGGATGACGCCGGTGCCTTGGTGCCGGGAAGGATATTACTATGCGGAAGAGCTGCGGCCGGGAAAGCATCCGCTCCATGAAGCAGGCGCCTACTATATTCAGGAGCCCAGCGCCATGGCTGTGGTGGAGGCGCTTGCCCCGGTTCCGGGAGAACGGATTCTGGATTTGTGTGCGGCCCCCGGAGGAAAGACCACCCATGCGGCGGGGCGGATGCTGGGGAAAGGGATCCTTGTCAGCAACGAAATTCATCCGGCCAGAGCGAAAATCCTGTCCCAGAATGTGGAACGGATGGGAATAGCCAATGGAATTGTCACCAATATGGATCCGGCCGGACTGATACCGTATTTTCCTGAATTTTTTGACGGCATTCTGGTGGATGCACCCTGCTCGGGAGAAGGAATGTTCCGCAAGGACGAAGAGGCAAGGATGGAATGGAGCCCGGAGCATGTGGCGCTCTGTGCGGCCCGGCAGGACGGGATCCTGGACTGTGCGGCCCGGATGCTGAAGCCGGGAGGAAGAATGGTCTACTCCACCTGCACCTTTTCACCGGAAGAGAATGAGCAGACAGTCAGCCGGTTTTTGAGCCGCCATCCGGAATTTTCTTTAAGAACGCCTGCCATTGCCGGTTTCTTTTCCGAAGGAAGGCCGGACTGGGCAGATAAGAATCCGGAGCTTTCAAAGACGGTCCGTATCTGGCCCCATAAAACCGGAGGGGAAGGTCATTTTCTGGCATTGCTGGTAAAAGGGGGAGGAGGGAGCTTTGGCGAAGGCCGGAAGGAACAGAACGGGAGCGGAACCCGGGAAAAAGAAGAAGGCTGGAACCGAGACAGGCAGAAAACCGGACGTCAGACAAAGGACTGGCAGGTGAAAGGCCGTTTCCAGAGGAAGAGCCGGCAGAAAAACAGCCAGACGGCTGCGGAAGCTGCAGACATCTTATGTTCAGATGTGATCCGCCTGCCTGAGCGGCTGATGGAAGGAAGGAAACCGGTCTTTTTTGGAGAAAATCTGTATCTGGTGCCGGAGGAGATGCCGGAAATGGACGGTCTGCGGGTGCTGCGGCCGGGGCTTCATGCCGGAACCGTAAAGAAAGGACGGGTGGAACCGGCCCATGGTCTGGCCATGTTTTTAAAGGCAGAGGAAGCAGCACAGGCCGCAGAGATCGGAGCCGGGGAGACGGCCTGGAAATATCTGAGGGGAGAGGTTTTAACGGAACAGGATCTCTGCGGGAGTTCCATGCCGCAAAAGGGCTGGGTTCTTGTAACCGTGGACGGGTTCGGCGCCGGCTTTGCAAAAGCATCGGGAGGCGTTCTGAAAAACCATTATCCAAAGGGGCTCAGAAGATCGTAATCGCCAGGGAAAAGCCGGCTCATATCTTCAGGAAGGGGAGCCGTAAATTCCATGGAGGCGCCCGTTATGGGATGGGAAAAACGAAGCAGGGCGGAATGGAGCGCCTGGCGCTTTATGCGGCGGAAATCAGGATGATAGAGAAAATCCCCGGGAATGGGGTGGCCGATGGCTTTCATATGGACACGGATCTGGTGGGTCCTTCCGGTTTCAAGAAGAAGCCGGATCAGGGACAGATCCGTGTCCTTATTGTATGCCAGGAGGCGGTAATGGGTAACGGCCGGATCCCCCCGGCCGGCGTCACAGACACGTTCAATGGTTGAGCCGTCCTTTCTGGCAATGGGCAGGGAGACCGTCCCGGAGGGTTCCGGCTTTCCGCATACGATGGCACAGTATTCCCGATGAAGGGCATGGCAGCCCACCTGCTCGGAAAGAATGCAGGAGGACAGCATGTTGTTTGCCAAAAGCAGCAGGCCGGAGGTATCCCGATCCAGCCGGTTGACGGCCCGGAACACGAAGGAATCCGCCTGATTTCTGTAATGCCAGGCGGCTGCATTGGCCAGAGTGTCTTCCCGATGGCCCTGAGAAGGATGAACCGGCATCCCGGCTGGCTTATTGATTACGGCAAGATGCTCGTCTTCGTAAAGGACAGACAGGGGAACGGGGGATGGAGAAATCTGGGCCGAACATTTTTTCTCCTTTATCTGTACGGTCAGATGATCCCCTTCCTGAAGAAGTGCATTGGAGAAAGCGGGTGTGCCGTTAAGAAGGAAGCTTCCGCCGGCGCTCCTTAGATGGGCCAGGAGCCTGGCCGAATAGCCGGTATCCAGAAGAAAAACGGAAATGGTCCGGCCGCTGCCGGCTTTGGGAATCTGATAATGCAGGGTGGTGTTCATAAAGTCTCCTTGGGACCGGAAATCAAAGGCCGCCGCAGCGGTTCCGGTTTGTGATATCGGGTTGGGATCTGTTCTGCGCCCATTATACCATGGCCTCCGGCCACGGTATGTCTGATGCGCCCGGATTTGTGCGGTAAACGCACAAACCGGAATGCGCAGGTATAATGACCACTTTGTGGTCATTATACCAGACTCTTTTTCTTCGGGAAAGGAATTTTGCGGGGACAGTGTTCAAGCCGGGAGAGGGGACGCATATATTTGTAGAAAATGTCAGACGGAAGTCGGCGAATGAAAGAAAAGAAAATGCGGCCCGCTGTGTGGATAAAAAAGCGGGGAAGGAAACCGGCGGCTCTGGTCCTGGCAGTCTTTTTCGCGGTACAGGCGGCAGGAGAACCAGCTTTTGGAATTGCGGTAACGGGCAGGAAGTTATGGGGAGAAACGGAGCATGAGGAACAGGCGGATGGAAAAAACGGGACACAAACGGGGCAGAATGGCGAGAGAATTTTTCCCGGCCATCCGCCGTCTCTGACAGCAAACAGTGCGGCCCTGATTGATGGGGAGACCGGCCGGCTGCTGTTTGGAAAAAACGAGGAGAACCTTCTTCCCATGGCCAGTACCACCAAGCTGATGACCTGCATTCTGGCTCTGGAACACGGCAGCCTGGATGATGTGGTGACGGTATCGGAATATGCGGCCTCCATGCCGGATGTTCAGCTGAATATCTGGGCCGGGGAAACGTACCGGCTTGAGGATCTTTTATATTCTCTGATGCTGGAATCCCACAATGATTCGGCGGTGGCCGTTGCCGAACATGTCGGCGGAAGTGTGGAAGGATTTGCAGAGATGATGAATCAGAAGGCCAGGGATATTGGCTGCGTACAGACTTTTTTTATCACGCCCAACGGCCTGGATGCAGCCGATGAGGAAACTGGACGGGTACATTCCACAACGGCAGAGGAGCTGGCGCTGATTCTCAGATACTGTCTCTGCCTTTCTCCGAAAAAAGAGGAGTTTTTAACGATTACCCGGGCACCGTCATGGACGTTTTCTGACACGAACCAGACCCGCTCGTTTTCCTGCATCAATCATAATGCCCTCTTAACGTCCATGGAGGGAGCTCTGACGGGGAAAACAGGGTATACCAATGACGCAGGCTACTGTTATGCCGGCGCCGTAAGGAAAGGGGATAAGCTGTTTATTGCCGCCCTCCTGGGCTGCGGATGGCCTCCCCATAAAAACGAAAAATGGAAGGACATGGGCAAACTGATTCGGTACGGAGATGAAACCTTTCAGAAAATGGAAATCGGGAAGGAGGAGCTTTCCTTTGAACCAGTACCGGTCCTTGGGGGGATTCTGGAATCGGTCCATCTGTTTGCCGAGAAGGGGGAGGATGGAATTTCCCTCCTGATGAGTGGGGAAGAACCGGTCACGATCCGGACCAGGGTTCCAAAAACGCTTTCGGCTCCTTTTGCGGAAGGCACGGTGGTGGGGCAGGCGGACTACTTTGTGGGAGAAACCATTGTGGAAAGTATTCCGATAAAAACAAAAGAGGGGACCGGCCTGTGGGACCTGGAATTTTGTGCCGGGCAGATTTGGGATCATTTTTTCCTTGACGGGGAGGACTGTAAGAATTTCGATCGGTTCTGACACAGGTTTCCCTGATTTATAAGGAGAAACTGCCTCTTTCATCTGTCTGGTTTGCACCAGAAAATTCTTTTCAGATATGGTATTCTTTTCCTGGAAGCAGAAAGAATCTGCTTCAGGAAGAGGAGGGGATTTTCTGATGAAAAAGTATCAAACGCTTTTCTTGAGCGGTTTTACAGCAGGGCTTTTTGTTCTTGGTACGGCGATGACGTCCATGGCGGCTTCCAGGGGGACCTGGCGGCTGGAAAATGGAGAGTGGTACTGCTACAATTCCTATGGGGATCCATATACGGATGCCTTCTGCCTCAGCAATGGAAAGGAATACTACGTAGGAAGTGACGGGAGAATGGTGCGTTCCAGCTGGGTGGAATATGACGGAGACTATTATTACGTCAACAGTGCCGGCACAAAGACACTGAATGACTGGAGATTGACGGCACCTTATGATGATGAAAACGGGGATCCGGTATGGTTCTATTTCCAGGCCACCGGGAAAATGGCGGTTTCCAAGAAGCTGACCTATAAAGGAAACTCGTATTTTCTGGATTCCGACGGGCGGATGCTGACCGGGTGGGTCACGGCCGACGGCTCTGATATCCGCCAGGAGGACAGCGGCATGGATACGGAGCATACCTACTTCTGTGACGCTGACGGTGCCAGTGTACGTGCAGAGTGGGTACTGACGGCAGAGCCGGGAACGGACGGAGAGGATACGGATGATATCTATTATTATTACATGAAAAGCAACGGAAGGCCGGCCACGGGAAAATATAATAACATCAAGGGGCAGACGTATCTTTTTAATCCAGAGGGACAGATGCTTTCCGGCTGGGTGGCATGCTCTGACGGGGAGTATCTGGAAATCGACGGAGAGGACAGCGACTATGTGCTGACGGCCGATGCCTTTGAGGCGGTGTATTACTGCGGTGCGCCCGATGACGGACATGTAAAAAAGGGAAAATGGATGGAGCTGTGGAGGCCGGCGGATACCTATGAGGAGGACTGGGATGTGGACGGATACTGGTACTGGATTGAAAGCAGCGGAAAAGTTTATATTCCCACTTCTTCCAACGCAGCCAGGGGAAATCAGTATGAACTGGGCGACGGAGAAATGGAATATAAGGGGACAACGGCGGCCATGGAAAAACGGATCAATTCCAGAACGTATTTCTTTAATGAAAACGGGGAGATGCTCTGTGATTTCCTGCAGGTAACAGAAGCAGGTGAGGATCTGGACACAGGCCTTTATTACTTTGGTACGAAAGACGATGGAGCCATGAAAACCGGTTCCCAGACCATCCGGGATGAAAACGGGGATTCCTACCGCTTCTATTTTGGAACGAAACGGGATTCCTCCACAGGAGAGAAAAAAGGCGCAGGATTTACAGGAAATTACGGGAACCGTCTCTATTTCCAGGGACTGCTGATTCAGGCGGAGGACTATAAGTACCAGACCGCAGTCATCGACGGTCATACCTTTATTGTCAATCGCAGCGGTTCCATCCAGAGAAACAACACCGAATACAAGGAGGACGGTGACATTCTCATCGATGCAAAGAGGCGGGCGGAAGGCGGAACGGACACGTACCGGATCGAGTTTGTCACCGAAGACAGCCAGTGGCGTTACAGCATTGATGAAAATGCATCTCTTGGAACCTTAAAGACTTACGTGGATCCGGTTGATATCACGAAGGTGATGAATCTGGAAGAATAGAAACACAGATTCCTGCAAAATTTCATGTCAGCAGGCGGAAGGGGTGCTGCAAATTCATTGGGAAACAATGGGTTTGCGGCACCCTTTCTTCACATTTTTTTCACAGAGAAAAAGATCCCGATTCTTGTTTTTGATGGAAAATTTCGATATAATGGGGGAAGATCAGGAAAGAAGGAGGAAAAACATATGGAGGCGTTCCTGCTGAAAGACGCCGCCGGTAAGGTGGTGGAAAGCTGCAAAAAAGTGATTGTTGGAAAAGATGAGGCTATCCGCCTGATTTTTACCAGTTTTCTCTGCTCCGGCCATGTGCTTTTGGAGGATGTACCGGGAACCGGGAAAACCATGCTGCTTCGGGCCTTTGCAAGGACGGTGGGAAGCGGCTTTGAGCGCATCCAGTTTACTCCTGATTTGCTCCCGTCCGATTTGACGGGAATTACTTTTTATAATCAGAAAACCGGAGAATTTGAGTTTCGGAAGGGCCCCTTGTTTACCAATATGGTTCTGGCGGACGAAATCAACCGGGCCACGCCGAGAACCCAGTCAAGCCTTCTGGAGGCCATGGAGGAGCATCAGATTACGGTGGACGGCACCACCTATCCCATGGGAGAGCCGTTTTTTGTTATGGCCACCCAGAATCCGGTGGAATCCTATGGAACCTTTCCTCTGCCGGAGGCTCAGCTGGACCGGTTTTTTATGAAACTGAGCCTGGGGTATATGACCAGGGAACAGGAGATGGAGGTTCTGGGACGAAAGCCTGCGGCGGATTTGCTGGAGACCATTGAGCCGGTTCTTTCTCCGGAGGAAATTCAGGCACTGAAAAAGGAGTATCCAAAGGTGCGGGTGGGGCAGGATGTTCTGGGATATCTGATGGATATTGTGGAACGGACCAGGAAGGAGAGCCGGTTTGTCACCGGCGTTTCCACCCGCGGAGCTCTTGCTCTTTATAAGGCCAGTCAGGTTACGGCCGCATTTGACGGCCGTGATTATGTGATTCCGGAAGATGTTCTGTTTACGGCGCCCCATGTCCTGAGCCACCGGATTACCTCCAGGGGAGGGGAAAGCTTTGAGGATGCGAAAAACTATCTGAAGCGGATGATGGAGGAAGTTCCGGTTCCTCTGGAGAAGCTTTCATGATCCTGTTTCTGGCGGTACTCCTTTTTCTGTTATACTGGGCTGAGCGGTATTCCCTTCTTCATGTTCTGGATGGAGTCCGCTCGGAAACAAAGACAGACCGGGTGGTGGTGGAACCCGGAGAACCGTTTTTGTGGACCATGACCATCGAAAACAGGAAGAGGATGATGGTTCCTTATCTGGAAATCCGGGAACAGGTGCCCCAGGGGCTTTGTTTTGCAGAAACCGGAGAACCGGTGGAGACGAGGGAGGGCGCCGGATTCCGTTCTGTTTTGTATCTTGCAGGGCAGCAGAGAACAGAGTTAAAGCGGCAGGTGTTTCTTTCCCGCCGCGGGCGGTATTTTTTCAGGGGAAGCCGCCTGGAAGCGGGAGATTTTCTCGGATTAAAAACAGTTTCCGATTCTCATGCAGAACTGGCGGAGCTGGTGGTGAAGCCAAAACGGCTTCATTCGGTAAAACTGGAGGAAATGCTGGGAGGCTTTCTGGGGGAGAGGCCGGTGGACAGGAGCCTCTGGGAGGATCCGGTGCTGACGGTAGGCTTCCGGGAGTACACAGGCAGGGAGCCTTTTCGTTCCATCAGCTGGCTTCAGAGCGCAAAAACCGGACATCTGGTGGTGCGTCAGTACGACCATACCCTGGATGTTTCCTGTACGGTTCTTTTTAATACAGATGCTTCCGGAGAGGAAAGCATGGAGCTTCTGGAACGGTGCTGTCAGGCGGCCAGGCAGATCTGCGAGGAGCTGGAGAAAAGAAAAATTGCCTATGATTTTCAGACCAACGGCATCATTGCAGGAACCATGGGGCAGTGGCTGGCCGTGGGAAGCGGCCTGGGGCCGGGGCATCTGGAAACTGTTCTGGAAGGCCTTGGACGGATGACGGGAGGTCATCGGGAAACCTGCAGGGACTGGCTTTTTCGGGTGATGCAGGGCATCACCCAAAGGGCCGGGCTGTTTCTTGTGACTCCGAGGAAGACTGCCTCGATTCAGGAAGCGGTGGCCGGACTGGAGAAGCGTTCCGGAAAACGGGTATTTGTGTTTGATGCGTCAGAGATGGAGGATGAGGTTTCATGACCCTGCTGTTTAAATTACTTACAGACAGCTCCTGGTATCTTTGCCTGATGGCGCCTGTTCTGCAGGCATCGGGGAGAGGTCTTAGGCTCCTTTTTCTTGCTCCTATTCCGGTCTGGTGGTTCTGGATTTTTAAAAACAGAAGGAAACGGGACGTCTTCGGCGTGCTGAAGGATCAGTTTTTACTGGAAGCGAAACTGCTTTTGGGCATTGGATTTTTCGAGCTTCTGTTTCTTGGAGCCGTCCGGTGGCAGGCGATTTGCGGCCGGTTTGCGGCCTTATTTCTTCTTGGCGGAATTTTGCTTTTGCGGGCCGGGCGGCTGACGGAAGAAGGGGCGGCGGACGGCAGTTTCTGGCGCCGCTCTGGAGGAAGTGTGCTGGCTCTCACGGTTCTGGCGGTTTTTTTTGCATTCCCGCCGGTTTATCAGGCAGTGCTTGGCTTCCTGGGACTTTTCTATCAGAGACTGATTCTTCCCCTGCTGATGACCGTTCTGGAGCTTTTTCTTGGGGCGTTCAGCTGGCTCGCCGGGTTTTTCCCGGAGTTTACCCCAATGGAAGCAGAACATCCGGCGGAGATTTCCGACTGGTCACTGGCGGAGTGGGCGGAAGAAACGACGGGAACCGCTCAGGTGCCGGCCGTTTTCAGGCTTCTTGGACGGCTCCTTCCGGTTCTCCTTGCTGTGCTTTTCCTGTATGTTTTGTACCGGAAGCTGACGGATATGGGAAACTGGTCGGGAGAGAAGGTTTACGGGACGGTGGAACGGAGCGGGATTCCGGCAGAAAAAAAACCGTCCGGCCGGATTTTGGGGCTTTTTGAAAAGAGAAATGTGAGGTATTATTATAGAAGATTTCTTCTGCTCTGCCGAAAACGGGGAATCGTGATTCCGGATTCAGCTACCAGCAGCCAGATTGAGGAAAGAGCTCAGGCATTCTGGCCGGGAAAGGAGCTTTTCCGGTTCCATGAAATTTACCGGAACGTCCGGTACGGAGAATATCCGGAAACGGAAGGGGAAGTAAAGGAGGCCAGAGAGCTGTACCGCAGGTTTTCGGAGACAGGAAGGCAGGAGAACGGCTGAGAATACGCCGGCCCGGAGAAGACGGGAAACAGATGTTCCGGGCGTATGATTGATTTTTAACGATGCGAGGAGGAGACGAACATGCACACAGAGCTGACAAGAGAAAAGGCCATTGAGCTTCTGAGAACATATAACCAGGAGCCCTTTCATATCCGTCATGGACTGACGGTGGGAGGCGTGTTAAAGTGGTATGCAGAGGAGCTTGGATATGGGGAAGAGGCAGATTTCTGGGAAATCTGCGGAATCCTTCACGATATTGATTTCGAGCAGTATCCGGAGGAGCATTGTGTGGTGGCTCCAAGACTGTTAAAGGAAGGCGGGGCCGGGGACGAGGTGATTCATGCGGTCTGCAGCCATTGCTACGGCCATCATCCCGAAGTGACAGCCAAGCCGGAACATGAGATGGAAAAGGTGCTCTATGCGTCCGATGAGCTGACCGGTCTTATCTGGGCAGCAGCAAAAATGCGTCCGTCAAGGAGCACGAAGGACATGGAGGTTTCCAGCCTGAAAAAGAAATTCAAGGACAAAAGGTTTGCCGCCGGATGTTCCAGGGAGATTATCACGGAAGGAGCCGAAGTTCTGGGATGGGAGCTGCCGAAGCTGATGGAGCTGACGATCCTTGCCATGCGCTCCTGCGAAGATGCGGTTAATGCAGAAATGGAGGCCATGGGACTTTCCGAGTAAAGGACAGGTTTGACGAAGGAATCCTGACCGGACAGAGAAAACAGGAGTCCTGGGAAAACTAAAAATTACCCCGCAGCAGGCGTGACGGGCGCGCAGCGCTGCGGGGCATTCTATTGTCCGCGGATAGCGGCAGTCATCCGGTTGGGCAGGCAGACGATGACCTGCCCGTCCATGGAGATTTTTCCCTGGCGGATACAGAGGTGATCCGGACAGGAGGCCTCTGTTACCCAGACCTGTCCGTTCTGAACCACCAGATGGTTGGTGCCGTCTCCGTCTCCCTGGATGGTAAGCTCCTGGTCAATGGATAAATCCAGGGTTTCCACCACCTCTCCGTCGACAGAAATATCCACAACGGCGGCCGGCTCTTGGTGGGAGATGCGGTTTATCAGGTAGAGAAAGGTGGCTGCAACAAGAATTGCCGCAACCAGAATGAACTCACGTTTTCCTGTATTCTTCATGCTGTCTGTTCCTTTCCGTGTGAGCCGAAGACTCAGCGGATATGCTGATTTTCATCTGCTGTTGTCTCCAGAAGGCTGGTTTCCATTCCATCGGAGTAATGAACCTGATACTCGTCATCGATGAAGCAGGCCTCCACGTTGTCCAGGGAGTTGATAAGCTCCAGCCCCTTCTCCAGTCCCAGAGAAAAGCAGGTGGTGGACAGCCCGTCTCCGTCAACGGACTGATCGGACAGGATGGTGACGGCAATCAGGCCGTTATCATAGGGATATCCCGTTTTTGGATTTAACAGATGATGATAAAGAGTTCCGTCCACCGTAAAGGAGCGCTCATAAATTCCGGAGGTGACCACGGACTGGTCGGAAACGCCTAAAACATCAAAGGTCTCAGAATAGTCGGCAAATGGCATCTGAAGCCCGATATGAAAGGGCGAACCGTCGGGCCGGCTGCCGATGCAGAGCACATTTCCTCCCAGATTGATGATGGCGCTGGCAACACCGGCGTCCAGAAGCTGCTCCTTCATCTGATCGGCGATGTATCCCTTGGCGATGGCCCCCAGATCAATGGTCACATCCGGAGAGTGAAAGGTCAGGGTATTGCCTGTCAGAGACAGCTCCCGGTAATCCACCCGCTCCAGCCGCTGTTCGATTTCTTCCTGAGCCGGCACCTGATTTCCGCCTCCGGAGAAATCCCAGAGGGAGCTTATGGGTTCGATGGTAATATCAAAGGCTCCGCCGGAAAGCTCACAGTATTCCAGCGCTTTTGAAAGGAGCTCGGCCATCGGATCGGAAACGGTTATGGAGGTCACCGACGGATCCCGGTGATTGATCTGATACAATTCGCTGGTTTCCATGGTCCGGCTGAAAATCTCTTCATAGGCTTTACAAAGGGCCAGGGAATCGTCTAAGATAGACTCATCATCGGTATCGTACAGGGTAACGGTGACAAACGTATTTAAGAGAAAATCCGATCGGCTTATGGATTCGGATTCCTGTCCGGCGGCTGCAGTATTTCCGGAAAGAAGGTTTCTGATTCCGGAAAGGGCACTGTCCGGGGAATGTCCGCCTATAACGGACATTCCTGCCAGAAGCACCAGGACGGCTGCGGCGCCGCTGATCGCTGCTGTTATGGTTGATTTTTTCATGAAAATCATTCTAGCAAATGCAATATGGAAAGTCAAGAAAAGGAGACTGGCTGTGAGAGAGAAGAAAACGGCAAACATTGCGCTTTACGGGCTGTTAATTGCCTTAGCCATGGTATTTGGCTTTGTGGAGAGCCTGATTCCTCTGCCGGTGCCGGTTCCGGGGATGAAAATCGGACTGGCCAATCTGGTGACCATGGTGGGGCTGGAACTGGCGGGAATCCGGGGAACCGTCTGCGTGACGCTTCTTAGGGTGGTATTAACGGGACTGACCTTCGGAAATCCCTACAGTATGCTGTACGGACTGTCCGGCAGCTTCGTCAGTCTGGCGGTCATGGCGGAGGCAAAACGGTACCGCCTGTTTTCCAGGGTTGGGATCAGCATTCTGGGCGGAGTGTTCCATAACGTGGGACAGCTGGTTTTTGCGGCCTTTCTGGTACAGACGGCAGGTGTGTTTGTCTATCTGCCGGCTCTTTTGATTGCCGGATGTGCGGCAGGGGCCGTCATCGGCCTGGTGGGCGGACTTTTGTCTGAGAGACTCAGCCGGCTGTTTTCCCTGTAGCCTTCCCGGCATAGTTCATGAACTTTTCACAAGAAACGATTGTATTGTCTGGGAATTTTTATTATAATAAAAAATGGAAGTTTGCAGTTGGGAGGATCGAGTATGATTGACAGAGCAATCAAAAATCTGGTTCAGTACGGAAGAAAAACAGGGCTGCTGGAACCGGAGGATGAAATTTATGCCAGAAACCGGATTCTTGCGGTGCTTGGGAAAGATGGATATGAGGAGCCGGACGGGCCGTCCGGAGATCCCTGCCTGGAAGAAATTTTAAAGGAGCTTCTGGACTATGCTGCCGAACAGGGGCTTTTGGAGCATAACAGTGTGGTCTACCGGGATTTGTTTGACGCGAAACTGATGGACTGTCTGATGCCCAGGCCCAGTGAGGTGAAGAAAACCTTCTGGAGCCATTATGCCGGCTCCCCAAAAGAGGCGACGGATTATTATTATCAGCTGAGCCAGGATTCGGATTATATCCGCAGATACCGGGTCTGCAAGGATTTAAAATGGGTAACGGAGACGGAGTACGGTGCCCTGGATATTACCATCAATCTTTCCAAACCGGAGAAGGATCCCAAGGCCATTGCAGCGGCGAAGAACGCCAGCCAGACCGGCTATCCCAAATGCCTTCTGTGCAGGGAAAATGTGGGATATGCGGGACGGGTGGATCATCCGGCCAGAAACAACCACCGGATTATTCCGGTGACCCTGGACGGTCAGGAGTGGGGATTCCAGTATTCTCCCTATGTTTATTATAATGAACACTGCATTGTATTCAATGGGGTTCATACGCCGATGAAGATTGAGAAGGGAACCTTTGCCCGTCTTTTTGATTTTGTGAAGCAGTTCCCCCACTATTTCCTGGGATCCAATGCGGATCTGCCCATTGTAGGCGGCTCCATTCTGTCCCATGACCATTTCCAGGGCGGAAACTATACCTTTGCCATGGCCAAGGCGCCGGTGGAGCAGGAGCTGGCAATCGGCGGTTTTGAAGATGTGGAGGCGGGAATTGTCCGCTGGCCCATGTCCGTCCTGCGGATTCGCAGTGAAGAGACAGAGTGTCTGGTGGATCTGGCGGATCATATTCTGAACACATGGCGCGGGTATTCGGATCCGGAGGCCTTTATTTTTGCGGAGACGGACGGTGAGCCCCATAATACCATTACGCCCATTGCCAGATTCCGGGACGGAAAGTATGAGCTGGATCTGGTGTTAAGAAACAACATTACGACACCGGAGCGTCCCCTGGGCGTGTTCCATCCAAACCCCAGCCTGCATCATATTAAGAAAGAAAACATCGGACTGATTGAAGTCATGGGTCTGGCGGTTCTTCCGGCCAGATTAAAGGATGAAATGGAGCTGTTAGCTGAGTATATTCTTTCCGGAAAGGACATCCGCTCGGAAGCATCCATTGAAAAACATGCGGATTGGGCCGAGGCCTTTCTTCCCAAATACGGCACGGTGACGAAAGAAAATATCATGGAGATCCTTCAGACGGAAATCGGTCATGTATTCGCCGCTGTCCTGGAGGATGCAGGAGTTTACAAACGTACGCCTGCCGGCAGAGAAGCGTTTCTGCGGTTTGTCAGTGCATTGAAATAAGGCTGCGAAGATCCCGCCGGCTTCGGACGGCGGGAAAACCCGTGTATCGAAAGCCGTTAAGGTCTTTACGATTTTATGAAATCGGGAGGATGGACTCGCCAGGTTCGGAAATTTGTGTTATATTACTATCAGGATCCGGACGGAAAACGGAACCGGTAAAGTCTGCTTTGACCGGGAATGCAGACGGACAGAGAGCAAGGAGATTATTATGCTGAATGAGGAAAAAATCCGGCTGATGACAGGAATCGCCATGTTTGAGAAAAAGGCGGAGAAGGAATCCTTTCCGGTAAACCGCTATTTCAAAAGCGATTATGTGGGAAGCCATATGATACGTTCCTTCATCTCATACACGATAACCTGTATCCTGTGTTTTACCCTCTGGCTTTTGTACCAGTTTGAGGATATTCTGAACACCATGGACATTGAAGTTTTGATTTCCTGGGGAAGAACCATTGGGATCTATTATGCGGCAGGTCTTGTTATCTATCTGCTGATTACCCATCGGGTGTATTCCAGAAGATATGACGCAGCCTTAAAGAATATGAAAATCTATCAGGCAAAGCTGAGACGGCTGGAGCGCAGGTATGAGGTCCAGGCTGCATCAAAGGAAAGCGAGGAAGGAAGACGCTTATGATGAGTCTTTTGGTATTCAAGGAAAAGCTGAAACGAATCTATGGGAAATACAGTCTTTATCTGATTCCGCTGGTGAAATTTATTGTGGGATTTCTGACGGCCTGGCTGATTAATACGAATATTGGGTTTATGGAGGAGCTTGGCGGCCCCTTTGTTCCTATTTTGTTCGGTCTGGTCGCTTCTTTTCTTCCGTATGGAGTAACGGCTTTTCTTGCCGGCCTTCTTGTCCTTGCACATGCGTCCCAGGTTTCCATGGAAGTGACCATGATCCTGTTTGTCTTTATGCTGGTGGTTATGATGCTGTATTACGGATTCCATCCGGGGGACGGCTATCTTCTGCTTCTGACGCCGATGATGTTCTTTTTCCATCTTCCCTATGTGGTCCCTCTGATTGTGGGGCTGTCGGGCAGCCTGGTCTCCATTGTGCCGGTCTGCTGCGGAGTCTGTATTTACTATATTATCCTGTATCTGCAGCAGAACGCCGGGGTCTTAGCCGGTAGCAGTCTGCCGGAGATGGCGGAACGGTTTATCCGGATTGTTCAGGATGTGTTTGGAAATGAACTGATGTGGGTCATGGCGGCGGCTTTTGCGGCGGCGGTTCTTGTGGTGTTTATCATTAAGAATCTGTCGGTGGACTATTCCTGGTCCATTGCCATCATTGCAGGGGTGATTGTGCAGCTGGCGATTATTTTTATCGGGGATATGCGATTCAATCTGCCGGTTTCTGCCGGTTCCATGATTATTGGAATTCTTCTTTCGGTTCTGGCGGCGTTGGTTTATCAGTTTTTCGTTTTTGCTGTGGATTATACGAGAACCGAATATCTCCAGTACGAGGATGATGAATACTATTATTATGTAAAGGCGGTGCCGAAGATTGCGGTTTCGGCTCCGGATGTGAAGGTACAGAAGATTTATTCGCGTAAAAATATGAGGCGCGAGCGAAAAGATTAAATGAGTGAATGTGGATGGAGGCGGAAAAATGGCAGAATTTCTCTCAAACATGTATTCCTGGTTTTCCTTTATTCCAAGGATTACCTTTACGAATCTTGTCGAAATTCTGATTCTTACGGTCCTGATTTATGAGGTCCTTTTGTGGGTGCAGAATACCAGGACGGGAGTTTTATTAAAGGGCGGACTGGTGATTCTTGCCTTTTATCTCCTGGCCACGCTGTTCCATCTGAATACGATTATCTGGATTGCCAATAATCTGGGCCAGATTCTTTTAATAGCGGTTATTGTGATTTTCCAGCCGGAGTTGAGAAAGGCCCTGGAGCAGCTGGGAAGCAAAAACATTTTTATGGATTTTTTCTCAACGGAGGATAAGCGGATTCAGGAAGGCTATTCGGACAAAACGGTCAACGAGATTGTCCGCGCGGCCTATGAGATGGGAAAAGTAAAAACAGGGGCATTGATTGTGATTGAGAGGGAAACGCCTCTTCAGGAAATTGAGCGTACCGGCATTATGGTAGACGGTATTGTAACGAGTCAGCTGTTAATCAATATTTTTGAACATAATACGCCTCTGCATGACGGGGCAGTGGTGGTAAGAGGAAACCGTGTAACGGCGGCAACCTGTTATCTGCCTCTGTCAGACAACTTAAGCATCAGCAAGGATCTGGGAACCAGGCACCGTGCGGCCCTTGGAATCAGCGAAAGCACCGACAGCCTGACGGTGGTGGTTTCAGAGGAGACCGGCCGTGTGACGCTGGCGGAGCATGGAAGTCTGAGAAGGATCACGGATCCGGAGGAGTTAAAAAAGGCTCTGGCAGTGGAAAGCAAGGAGGATGCGGCCGGCGGACGGTTCAGGCTCTGGAAAGGAAGGCATAAAAATGAAAGAAAAGCAGAATAAGCGCTGGGGTCTGATGCTTCTGTCGCTTCTGTGTGGCTTTCTTGTCTGGCTGGGAGCGGTAAACGTGGCGGATCCGGTGATTACGGATACGGTGGAGGTGCCCATAGAAATTATCAACGATGAGGTACTGACGGAAAACGGTCTGACCTATGAAATTACCGGGCGAAGGACGGCAACCATCGCTTATGAGGTGAAGACGACGGATGCTTACCGGATCCGTTCTTCTGATTTCAGGGCGGTGGCAGATATGACAGAGCTGTGGTCTGTGACAGGTTCTGTTCCGGTGGAAGTGCAGGTGCTGAACCATTCGGAATATCTGGTGTCGGATCCGGTAAGCCGGACGGCTACGATTAAAATCCAGACAGAGCCGATTCAGGAGAAGCAGTTTGTCCTGGAGACAACCTTGACCGGTACCATGCCGGATGGATATGCTCCCGGTTCTATAACTATTTCGCCTCAGTATCTGACTCTGGAAGGCCCTGAGTCTCTTATCGGACAGATCAGCAGCGCTGGGATTGAAATCAGTCTGGATAATGTGACGGAGGATGTAACGGCGACAGCCATTCCCATGTTTTACGATGCCAATGGCAATGAAATTCAGTTAAGCGATCGGATTACCAGCGATTGTGAGACGGTGGAATATACGATGACCGTTTTACGGGTTAAGAATGTTAATCTGGAATTTGAGGTTCAGGGAGAACCGGCTGACGGATACCGTTTTACCGGAATCCAGTGCAGTGTGAACAGTGTTCCTGTTATGGGACTCAGATCCCTGCTGGCATCTTTCCAGACCATTACCATTCCCGGAGACAGCCTGAATATTACGGGTGCAACGGCCAATGTAACGGTGACGGTGGATCTGAATTCTTATCTCCCGGAGGGAATCGAACTGGCCGGAATGCAGACCAGCACCATTGAGGTTACCCTTCAGGTGGAACGGCTGGAGACCAGGGAATTTGAGATTCCGATTGATGGAAATTCCTTCGTCGGCAGACAGAACGGCTATGTGTACCAGGCTGATCCGGCACAGATTTCTGTCTGGATTCAGGCGCTGTCGGAGGAGCTGGACAGCTTGTCCTTTGATTCTTCGGATATTGCCATCGATGTGTCCGGAATGGGAGAGGGCGACCATTATGCAGAGGCAGAGCTGACAGCCCAGCTTGATTCTGCCTATGAGCTGGTCAATATGACGGGATGCGTCGTAAATGTTTCTGCGCCGGAAGGACCGGGAGATGAAACAGAAAACACCCAGAGCGAGACGGAGGAGGACTCTTCCTCATCCGGACAGGTATCTTCGGAGGAAACTGCTGCTGATCCCGCAGGAAATGCGGGGACAGCAGGAAGCGGAAATCAGGGAACATCCGGGAACCGGGAAACATCCGAAAGCCAGGAGGCGGCAGCGCCTTCTGCTTCGGCCGGACACCGGACGGAAACTTCCGATGCTGCGGAGCATACAACGGCGGCCCATTAAGGAAAGCCGGAAGAGAAAAGCGTAAGAATCAGGAGTTAAGAAAAGATGGTAAAACAAAAGGTAAAAATCAAGAACCCGACCGGGCTTCATTTAAGACCGGCGGGTATTCTCTGCAAGGAGGCACTGAAGTATCAGTCTTCCGTAAAGTTTCAGTTTATGAATACCACGGCCAATGCAAAGAGCGTCTTAAGCGTTCTGGGAGCCTGTGTCAAGAGCGGAGACGAGATCACGTTTATCTGCGAGGGAGCTGACGAAGAACAGGCATTAAAGGATATGGTGGCGCTGGTGGAAAGCGGTCTTGGAGAATAGGAGCAGAATGCTTGTATATGTGATTTGTTATGGCGCCGGAATGCTGTTTGCATCCAGCGCCCATTACTATTTGTCGGGAGCTGCTCTTCTTTTTGCCGCTCTCTGGCTTTATGGAGGAGACTGCAGAAAGAGCGGGAATCTTCTGGATCTGAAGGCACTGTTTTCCCTGTTTTTTGTGGGAGGGCAGGGGATTTCCTGTCTGAAGCTTTCCAGACTGCAGACGGACTGGGCGTCCATGACCTGGCTGTGTTTTTTTGGTGCAGTGGTGTGCTTCCGGCTGGCCTGCGACCTGGTTGGAAAAAAACTTTCTTCCGGACGTGAGGCAGCGAAGGAGGGACAGTCCGGGGAGCGGAGCGTGCAGGCAGAGCCCGGTTTCGCCGTCCTGGGAAACGGGGAGCAGGGGAACCGGTATGATGTCTGGATCTTCCGGGCGGTGATTCTTCTTACGGCCCTGTCCTTAGCCGCCTTCCTTCTTGAGGCAGCCATACTGGGATACGTTCCTTTCCTGGTTCGGGGAGTGCCCCATGCCTATTCTTATTTTCACATTTCCGGTGTCCATTATGTGACGGTTTCCTGTGTGCTGGTTCCGTCCATGGCGGTGCTCTGGTGGTTCTATACCGGGGGCTTTCGCGGAGAAAAAAGAAACAAACGGAAGACGGCACTTGTCTGCGGCGCAGTCCTCGCAGCCCTGGCGATACCGATTCTGTGCGTATCCAGGTTCCAGCTGATTTTTGGCGTTATCCTGGCGGTACTGATATTTATGGTGGTAACCGGGAACAAAAAGCTCCGGTATCTGGTGATGGCCGCTGCGGCTCTGGTGCCTTTATACGTGGTGCTGACCATTGCCAGGAGCCATGATGTGGAGTATCTCAACGGAATTTTTGAGATGAAGAACAGCCGGATGCCTATTTTTATCACCCAGCCCTACATGTACATTGCCAACAATTATGATAATTTTAACTGTCTGGTGGAACAGCTTCCGGAGCATTCCATGGGACTTAAGGGCATGTTCCCGCTGTGGGCGCTGACGGGGCTTAAGTTTCTCGTTCCGGAGCTGGTAAACTGGCCCTTATATACCACAAAAGAGGAGCTGACGACGGTTACCCTGTTCTATGATGCGTATTATGATTTCGGCATCTTGGGAGTCATGGGATTCGGAGCCCTTCTGGGAGCGGCGGCCCGTTTCCTGACCTGGAAAACCCGTCCGGGGAAAAATCCGGCCTGGTACCTGCTCTATTCCCAGGCAGCCTTATATTTCATGCTTTCGTTTTTTACAACCTGGTATTCCAATCCCACCACCTGGTTTTATTTTGCGGTGACACTGGCCTTTGCCATCTGGTGTGATGAAAGAAAAAATATATTCTGGAGGTTTTATTTATGGTATCAGAAAAAATGAAGCCCTTTATGGCCAATAATTCGGCTATTCGTGCCATGTTTGAGGAAGGCAACCGCATGGCAGCAATTTACGGCAGGGAGAATGTATATGATTTCAGTCTGGGAAACCCCAATGTGCCGGTTCCCCAGGTCAATGATGCGATTCTCGAACTGGTAAAGGATGAAGATTTCAACACGCTCCATGGATATATGAGCAACGCCGGATATCCGGATGTGCGCCAGACCATTGCCGAGTCTCTCAACGAACGGTTTGGCTGTCATTTTACCGGCAATAATCTGATTATGACCGTGGGAGCAGCCAGCGGCCTTAACGTGATTTTGAAGAGTATTTTAAATCCCGGGGATGAAGTTATCGTATTTGCTCCCTATTTTGTGGAATACAATGGATATGTAAGAAACTACGACGGAAATGTGGTGGTGATTTCTCCGGATACGGAAACCTTTCTTCCCAGACTGTCGGAATTTGAAGAAAAGATCACGGAAAAAACAAAGGCGGTTATCATCAACAATCCCAACAATCCCACGGGTGTGGTATACGGGGAGGATGTCATTCGCAGGATGGCTGCCATTCTGGAGAAGAAGGAAAAGGAATTCCATACTTCCATTGTCCTGATTTCTGACGAGCCGTACCGGGAGCTGGCCTATGGCGGCGTGCAGGTGCCCTTTGTTACCAATTATTACCACAATTCGGTTGTGGTTTATTCCTACAGTAAATCTCTTTCTGTCCCGGGAGAGAGGATCGGATATCTTGTGATTCCGGACGAGATGGACGATTCCGGAGAGCTGATTCAGGCGGCCACCATTGCCAACCGGGTTCTTGGCTGCGTCAATGCACCGTCCCTGATGCAGAAAGTGATTCAGTACTGTATCCGTCATGACGTAACGGTGAACCTGGAGGCTTATGAGAAAAACAGAAATCTGATCTATTCGGCGCTGACCGAATATGGATTTACCTGTGCAAAACCGGACGGGGCATTTTACCTGTTTGTCAAGTCGCCGGTGGAGGATGAGAAGGAGTTCTGCGAAACAGCCAAGAAGCATCATGTGCTGTTTGTGCCGGGAAGCTCCTTTGCGTGTCCCGGTTATGTGCGGATTTCCTATTGTGTATCCTATGAGCAGATTGAGCGTTCCCTTCCTGCGTTTAAGGAAATTGCCGGAGAATATGGATTAAGCCGGTAAGAAACGAAAGAACCGGATTGGCGGTGCAGAAAAACCGTTTATCCGGAGTTTGGGCCGTCAGTAACTTTGCCTGCGCGGCCTTTTCCGGCTTCTGAAAAGAGATGGGTGGTTTGGATATCAGAAAATATATAAGAATCTTCCTGAATATTGCGGTTCCCATTGCCATTATCTATGCGGTTTGCGTCTGGGGAGTCCGCCTGCTTTTGTTTTTTATGCCGTTTGTCATCGGATGGATCGTGGCGATGATTGCAAATCCTCCGGTCCGGTTTCTGGAGAAGCGGCTGAAAATTGTCCGGAAACATGGCTCCGCAGTGCTGATAGTAGGAGTGCTGGCGCTGGTGATTCTCGGACTTTACGGCCTGATCACGTTTCTGATGCGGGAGATGAACAGCTTTTTGAAGGCTCTGCCCGGCCTGTTTCAGACGATGCAGCAGGATGTGGCGGCTGCCCTGTCCAATATCAGCAGTCTGCTGTCCTTCCTGCCGGACGGGATTGTATCTGCCTTTGAACAGGCGGCGGACAGTATGGGAACCTATGTGGGTGAGTTTGTACAGAATTACGCGGCGTCGGCCGGAGGAGCCGTGGCCCGTTCCCTTCCGGATGCATTCATCAATGTTCTGTTTGTGCTGATTTCCTCGTATATGTTTCTGGCGGAACATGATAGGATTCTGACGGCCGTAAGGAAACGGATGCCGGATGCGGTGATAAAATATGTAGGGTTCCTGAAAAGGGATATCCGGACGGTCATCGGCGGCTACTTTATGGCCCAGTTTAAAATTATGTTCGTGGTTGCCGTCATTCTGTTCGCCGGCCTTCTGGTACTTCAGGTACGATACAGCTTCCTTATTGCCATTGGAATTGCGCTCCTGGATTTTCTTCCCATGTTCGGGACGGGTACGGCCCTGATTCCGTGGGCGGCGGTCAAGCTGATTACCGGTGAATATGCGTATGCCATCGGCCTTCTGCTTCTGTATGTGCTGACACAGGTGATCCGCCAGATCATTCAGCCGAAGATTGTGGGTGACAGCATGGGCCTGCCGCCGCTCACGACTCTGATTCTCCTGTTTTTGGGGTTTAAATTCCGCGGAATTGCAGGCATGATTTTAGCCGTCCCCATTGGCATGGTGGTGATTAAATTTTATGAATACGGAGCGTTTGATTCCCTGATTGCCAATGGAAAGCTTCTGATAAAGGAGATTGGAAAGCTGATGAGAGAGGACGGGGAAGAATCGGAAGCTCAGGAGGTACCCGGGATCGGAGAACGTACGGCTGCAAGAAAAAGCAGAGCGGGTGCAGAGCCCCGGGATGAGAAAGGGGAAAAACAGCAGAGATAATCAGGAATATAAGAACCAGAAGAGATGAAAAGCAATGAAAACCAGCAGGCAAAAGCAAAAGCTGGAAATCAAAGGGAAGCTGAGAACAAAGCTGGAAACAGAAAAAGACATAAAACGAATCCCCCTGCAGATACCGGAAAAGCCGATTCCTGCAGGGGGATTTTCACACAGCAGATAACGGGAGTCGAACCCGCCTTTCCAGCTTGGGAAGCTAGCGTTCTACCGATGAACCATATCTGCACAAAAAATGGAGCATATGGGATTCGAACCCACGACCTTTTGAATGCCATTCAAACGCGCTCCCAACTGCGCTAATGCCCCATGGCCAATATCATAGCATACTTTTTGAAATTTCTCAAGTTCTTTTTCAAAATAATTCGGAAATAAATTTTCAAAATCATTCCGATTCAGCCCTCTGTTTTGAAAGACAGCGGGGCTATTTTTTCTGCATTCGCATATGTTATAGAAACATCTTAATTTGAGGCAATTATGGAACAAGGATATTTGCAGGTTGATGTTGTTTCTGATACCAGCAGCTTTCCGATACAAAACGCAGATGTTTCCATTGCATCTTCTGAAAATCCCGAACGGATCCTGGATCATTTGACGACCAACAGCTCCGGTCAGACGGAAAATGTGACTCTTGACGCACCGGATCGGGAACTGAGCCTTCATCCGGGGGAGATTCGGCCTTATTCAGAATATAATGTGACCATCACCGCTCCGGGATATGAGCCGGTGGTCATAAAAGGATCGGAGATTCTTGCAGGCACCACATCGGTTCAGTTTGTCCGCCTTCATCCGCTGGCGAACCGTGACCGGGCAGTGGAAAACATTGTGATTCCGGCTCATACTCTGTACGGGGAGTATCCGCCTAAAATTGCAGAAAGCGAGATCAAACCTACTTCGGAAACCGGGGAAATCGTGCTGTCCCGGGTGGTGGTTCCTCAGACCATTGTGGTTCATGACGGTCTGCCTTCCAATTCGTCGGCAAAGGATTATTATGTTCCTTACCGGGACTACATTAAGAATGTGGCGTCCAGTGAGATCTACGCCACCTGGCCCGAGGCCACGATTGTGGCCAATGTGCTGGCCATCATGTCCTTTACACTGAACCGGGTCTATACGGAATGGTACAGGAATAAGGGATTTGACTTTACCATAACCTCATCCACCGCATATGATCATAAATGGATTTATGGAAGGAATATTTATGAAACCATTTCTGTTGTGGTCGATGATATCTTTGACAGCTATCTGTCCAGACCGGGAGTCAAGCAGCCGATTCTCACACAGTATTGCGATGGAAAGAGGGTCAGCTGTCCAGAGTGGATGGCCATATTGCAAGTGCGTATACATGGGAAAAAGCCTTATTTTATGCGGGTTTCTTGGCTTTCTATAAGATAATAATAGACGTCAATATGCATCGTTTCACGATTAAAAACAATTTTGTTCACAATACTTCTTAAAGCAACATTCTTTTGGTACATCGTAAAGTCATCGGAATTTATAATGTCGATTACAGAGCGAATATTTTTCATCATGCGGGAATCCCTGCTATACGTTTCTTCATCGTTCCGAGAGGATCGGAGCTGTTCCAGGGAAGCTTCCAGGGAGGACCGTTCTTCTGCAATCAGGACTTTATTGTGTTTGTATTCTTCTAAAGTATCAATGCCGTCCATATAGGCATCCTTTGCCCGCCGTTCTTTTTGCTTTAGTTTCTGCAGCAAATTCGTAATCGTTTCCAACTCTTTTGTACTCTCCGAAGGGGCAGGTCTGCGGACCTCATAGTCTATCGTTCCAGACTCTACCGCGTCTTCCAGAGCCCTTATCACGGCCGGGACAATATCTTTTTCAGTTACATAATGATTTGCCTGGCATTTTCCCTTTAAATAGCCATAACATTGAAATGTGTGGTGAGTGGCTACGTTTTTCCGGTGACGAATGCATGAAGAAAGAGTGCGTCCGCAGCTAGAGCATTTTAAGAGGCCGCTTAGCCAATGTTTTGTGACTTCAACCGGCTTAGCATTTTTGGGGCGATATTCAGCAGCATATCTTTCGGAAGCCTTTTCAAATAATTCTTTACTGATGATAGCCGGATGATGGCCATCTGTAATGATCCATTCCGACCGGTCACGAATCTGGTTGGTAGCATTGCAGGTACGGTTCCAACGCACGATGCCAGCATAAGCAGGATTTTGAAGGATATATTCTACGGAGCGCTTTTCAAATTGTTTTCCCTGACTGGTTTTCAGCCCCAGGCTGTTGAGATACTTTGTGAGAGCATAAATACTCATTTTACTGTTTACATATTTGTCAAAGATCATCCGGACAACTTCCGCCTCTTCCGGAACAATTTCCGGGGTTGCTTTGTGATATGGAATCCGATATCCCAGTGGCGGCCGGCACTGGTATCCGCCAGCGACTGCCTTGGATTTCATCCCGCGGGTAACGTCCTGCGCTAAATTGTAGGAGTAAAACTCATCTTGCCATTCAATAATCATTTCAATTAGCCGTCCGTACATTCCATCGAGAACCGGTTCTGAAATGCTGACGACATCGATTCCCAACTTTTTTCGGAGCATGCCCTTATAAAAGGTGCTTTCATCCTGATTCCTGGCAAAACGTGAGAATTTCCAGACCAGAATACAGTCAAACGGTTTTGGTTTTGTTTTTGCCGTAGCAATCATTTTTTGAAATTGCGGTCGATTTTCTGCCCGTTTTCCGCTGCGGCCTTCAGATTCCATAAATATGTTTTCCTTTGGGATTACAATGTTGTTTGTTTTTGCATAGGTTAAAATGGAATCCAGCTGAGACTCCGGACTCAGATCCATCTGACCGTCGGTACTGACACGCACATATGCGGCGCCAATGCGGAGGGAGCGGGTTGTTTCTTTTGCCATAATATCATCTCCTAGTAATTGTATGAAATTTGGGTATAAAAAATACGCCCCTTGTCAGGACGTTCCAGGAATGATATAATTTGTGTGTGTTGAGATTATATCTTTCCTGGGCGACCTGGTAAGAGAAATCTATGAAAAGCCGGTTCCTGTTGGCGCAGGGGCCGGTTTTTTTATAATAGTTCGGAAATGCAAATCTTTAAATCAGAGTTGTAAATGGCCACCGGTATCTGGTCATTAAAGGAATAGCTGGCAGACTCTCCATTTTTAAAATCGTAAACCATCACGCTTTTAGTGGCCGGATTGACAATCCAGTATTCGCGGACATTATATTTCTGGTAGAGCCAGAGTTTTTTCAGATAGTCGTGGCTCTGAGTGCTGGGAGAAATAACTTCAGTAATCCAGTCCGGAGCTCCGGAGCAGCCGCGGTCGGTAAATTTGCTTTTATCGCAAATTACAGAAATATCCGGCTCTACCCAGTTCTCATCGGCGGCATCCAGGTTGACGGCAAAGGGAGCGGGGTAGACCTCGCAATCTCCATCATGATTTCGGATATAATTCTCAATGGTATATGAAATCAGGTGAACAAGCTTTTGATGAATCCGGCTGGGCGGGGCCATGTCGTAGAACTGGCCATCGATGAGTTCGGCTCGCTTGCCTTCTGGAAGATTCCAGTAGTCCTTTGATGTATAAGAGTGTTCTTTGGGTAGCGGCATAGTGGCACCTCCTTAAAACTGATTGATGAATTCTTTGAATTGTGAAAAATCTTCTTTGGTCATGATAACCTCGGAATAGTAATAATCCTTATTGAACAGTATGGCCATAATTTTCTTGAGTTTTATTTTAACGGAAGAAAATACCCCACCCTGGTCACGGTAAAAGTTTCCGATCATATAGGAAAGAAAACAGAAGGAGTCATCATCAGGAACAATTTTTAAATGAATCGACTCTTCGCAGCCGCAGCTGCATGTTGCAATCAGTTCGGTTTTATCGTTGGCTTTCATTACAGACATGAAACACTTCCTCCGGAAATTGACATTTAGCTGAATTTGACCTATAATATACTTAACAGGACAGCCGGAAGGTGAATGCACCTCACCCGTCCCGGCGAAGCTTAGCTAAAAAAATAGTCGTCGGCTTGTCAGGGCAGGACGGCTATTTTTTATGGGTAAAATTTAGAATTGTTACAATCAGCATGGCAATGCCAAGAATGATCTGAAATTCTTCATATGTACTCATAATTACCACCCCTTTCCGCAGGATCTCGGAACGGGCTGGAGCACGTCCCCCGGCTGTCCGGGTAAGGATATTATATTGTCAAGGTTAGGCCCCTGTCGCAGGGGCCGGTTTATCTTTTTTAAGAAACTACCTTCAAATCATTGCGACGTCGCAATTCAAAACAATTCTGCGATTCCTAAATATGGCTCAAACTGAATAATATAATTATTCACTCTAACACTTGTTCCATATATTTGACGGTAGCATTCCAATGCATCTGTAAGAGTATCTTCCGACACTTCCAAAAATTCTGCCACTTCATACCGGCTCTGGCACTGGTGCTTATATGCTTCAATAATTCCAGAAAGACCAATTCTTTTATTATACGCCCACAAGCGGGCAACACGTTCTTGTTTCTGGGCATTGGCTGAGTTCTGATTTAAGATGTTTCCAACAGTGGTGTGGTAATGTCCCAGTTCTTCGGCGAGGATATCAGCAGTTTTTACGGATGTCATTCCATTCTTTATGGCAATAGAACCATCAATATAAAGTCCTAATAATCGGTCACTTCGAAAATTCACATAATCGACAGAAACGCCCTCATCGCAGGCTTCCTGTTCCAGGTATTCTTTATCAGTCAATAAGATCGGCTCCTATTTTTTATTGCGTCTATTCTTGACAAATTCAGCATAGGCTTT
The DNA here is from genome assembly GCA_018712915.1 of Candidatus Copromonas faecavium (nom. illeg.). Classification (GTDB taxonomy): domain Bacteria; phylum Bacillota; class Clostridia; order Lachnospirales; family Lachnospiraceae; genus Copromonas; species Copromonas faecavium. The sequence continues at coordinate 50,129 of DVGC01000023.1, forward strand.
AATATCTTCCAGTTCATCTTCTGTGTATTCGTCACCATCAAAATGGGCGGCCATAGTAATGGGCTCAATATTTAAACCTAATAAGGTATCAGCAGAAACGTTTAACGCATCGGCTATTTTTTTGATAGTTTGCACATTAGGCTCCCTATTTCCACTTTCATAGAGTGAATAGGTAGATTTCGCTACCCCTATAATATCTGCTAATTCTTTTTGCGTCATATTTTTCTTTTCTCTGGCAATTCTCAGATTTTCATTAAATTTATCGCCCATATAATGTACCTCCATTTACTTTTGATTATAAAGTTTTAGTGCAAACATGTCAATGAAAAAGTTTGCAAAATGCAAAGAAAACTATTGACAAGTTTGCAATAAGCAATTATCATATAATCAAAGTTTGCAAAACGCAAACAAAAAGGAGGGATATAGATTGTTTAGAAACTTGGAGGCCGAACAAGCGCGGTTTGGTCTTACAAACCAAAATGTTGCAGATAAACTCGGGATTTCCAGAGTTTCTTACGAGAGTAAGAAGAAAAGTGGAAAATTTACTACGAAGGAAATCAAGGTGCTCTGCAAATTATTTAAAAGGGGTTTTGATTACCTGTTTGCTGAAGACGAGAAAGGAGCGTGAGGAAGATGGAGGATAAAAAGAAAATATTTCTGCTTTTGCAAGATATTTTGACAGAACTTAAAAAAATATCTGAGTACATTTCCTATTTGAAATGGGAAGAGATGTGCAGACGGGAAATCCACACAAAACTTCCCAAAGACAAGCTTAACCCATCAGAGAAAGGGATGTTTATTGATTCAGAATTCTGATTCAATGAAAGAGCATTCAGAACTTTGAAGTTCTTCGGCAGCAAGACAAGCCTGATTGTATTCTTCAGCACGATAATATGCAGATGAAGCAATATGGCTTAAGTCTTGCGAACAGCACGGACATTTTAGCTGCGTAATTCGTCCGTTTTGCGAGCGATATGTGCTGTCTATCGGAGTCGTGATAATGGTGTGGCAGCTTTCACAGCATATTTTAATGGCTTTGATTTTAGAAAAATGCATTTATACATCTTCTCCTTTCCTCATACTCGGCGCTGGCACGCCTGTAAGTACAGTATAGATAATATGAAGTGACCCCACATTTGTAGCAACGTGGATTTACCTGTATACTGAAGATTGACAAAATCAATGGTAACAGGGATTACCGCATACAAAAGGAGGCCACCTATGAATAGAATAATCAAAATCGGCATGGATGTCCATAGTAAAAATTACACTTTATGTGCAATGGAACCCACCATCGGGGCAGAAGACCGGATCTTCGGGGAAGTACAGGTCGCCCCGGACTACAAAGAAGTCATCTGCTTCATCGAATCTTTGAAGATGAAACTCGGTCCCGATAATAAATATTCTATTGAATGCGGTTATGAGGCAGGCTGTCTCGGCTATACCCTTTACCACCAGCTTACAGGTGCCGGGGTCAAATGTGTCATACTTGCACCGACTACCATGCTTACCCAGCAGGGAAAGCGGATCAAAACGGATAAGCGTGATGCCCGTCTGATCGCACAATGTCTGTGTTACGGCGGTTACCATCCGGTTTATATCCCCACCGGCGAAGACGATGCTGTCAAAGAGTATCTCCGGATGAGGGATGATCACAAGCTTGCACTTAAGAAGCTGAAGCAGCAGATCAATGCGTTTGTTCTCCGGCACGGACATCAGTACAGCGGGACAAAATGGACGATCAGGCATGTTACCTGGCTGAAGAAGTTGGAACTCGCTCCAATGTATCGGGAAACGCTGGACGAGTACCTGGCATCCTGTGAGGAACAGGAGGCAAAAATCGAGCGTTACGATAAGCGGATTGAAGAAATCGCCTCCGAAGCCCGTTATCAGGAGAATGCAAAAAAGCTGGGCTGCTTCCTGGGGATCCGTACGCATACGGCGCTGTCCCTGATCGTGGAAACCGGAGATTTTAAGCGGTTCGCTAAGGGGAATACCTATGCGGCATTCCTGGGACTGGCGCCTGGAGAGCGTTCCAGCTCAGAAAACGTGAACCGGCTTGGTATATCCAAAGCAGGGAATACACACCTGCGCTGTCTCTTGATTGAAGCTGCAAAAGGCATCTGTAAAGGAGCCATCGGACATAAGTCCAAAGAACTCCGGTCAAGGCAAAGCGGACAGCCTGCTGAGGTGATTGCATACGCCGATAAAGCGAATACCCGGCTTCGAAGCAGGTATTATAAAATGATCCGCCATGGGAAGAAGAAAAATGTAGCAGTAGCAGCTGTGGCAAGAGAACTTGCATGCTTCATCTGGGGCAGGATGACAGGAAATATCAGCATCCGCCCCACGGCAGGTACATCAGGTCCGGCTGCCAGTCAAGGGTAAAATGAACCGCTGCGCGGCCCCTGACAGCCACCCGTCCCTGATGGAAAGCACAAACAGGCAGCAGCCAGCAGTAGACTGCAGCCTGCTGCCAGAATAAAAACAATTGAATATCTGTCAGTATCTGTAAGGGGCTGTGATCCCTGTAAGGTTTGAGCTATCTGCGCCGTTTCTATGTTGGCACTTCGGTGATCCACGCTTTTAGATCGCAGGGCTCTCGGCGGAACCATTAGCCTGTCGGTAACCAATCCACGAATAACAGAGTGGCCACATGCCGGGAACTGTTAAATCAGAGCTCCTTCCAGATGCTGACAGATCGCACAAGTGTGACTGTCAAGAAAAAGTTTCCTGGAAACGGAATTTACCTCTTGACAAAAGTCACTTCATAACAGATACATGCATGACCTGCCTTCTTGCCCGTCTACTTTATTGATGAGGTATATAACAATGAAAAGAAAACATTTGATTTTATTAACAACTCTTTCTCTTTTTGCATTCTCTGCCCTTCCCGGCTGTGGATGCGGTGCCGTTCAAACGTCTGAACCAATCCAGACGGAAACTGCAACTGTAGAACCAGAAGCCACCTCTCAGCCTGAAGCTGAAACACAAAAGGAAAGTCCTTCCGCTTCTGAAATAGCTGAAATGAAAAATGTTGAGTCAGAAACAGAAATTGCCAGCGATGAAACAGAAGCAGAGGAAACCATTTCTGAAAATAAGGCTATCATGGAAATGGACGCTATCATGTATGCCACAACCGCTGTAAATGTAAGGCAGGAATCTTCTGTAGATTCTGAAAAAGTTGGGAATCTGTTCAGAGGTGAAGAAGTTCATGTAACAGGAAAGACGGAAGATGGTTTATGGATGAGGATCGAGGAAGGGGAAGGAGAAGCATTTGTAGCTTCAAATTATCTCTCAACTGAGAAGCCAGTAGTTGAAGAGGAATCGCCTGCAACCTCTGAATCAGAATCAACCAGTTCAAGTGGTGGAAACACAACTCAGACAGAGACTCCTGCACCTGAACAAGAAACAGTAATTCTTGAGCCTGCTCCGGCAGAGGAAGATTTACCACCTGCACCAGCTCCTGATAACCCGGATGCGCTTGAGAGTTTACCAATTGGAGGAAGTGCTAACGTAGGCGGGGCAGTAGATTTCTCACAAATGACTAATGGCAGTGGTACTGGTATGGGTACAGGATATGAAGGCCAAGGTACGGGAATGACATGGCAGTGATGCTTTTTATTTAGGTGATAGTTAGGCGCGTGCGACTAAAATTAGAGGCCATTAACATAAAGCTAATGGCCTCTTCATTATCTAAAGGTATATAGTTTACGACGTTTACTTAAAGAAACGACATCTACATCCCTCTTACAATTAGTTATGGGGTCTATCACATGTCCAGATTCATTTATATCGTGTAGAACTGACCTAATACTTTTTCTTTGGTCTTTCACAGTATTTTTAATAGAATCATCAATTCTGGGAAGTACGATATTATAAATATCAGCAACAATAAAGGTATTATCTGAAGAAACGATACTAGGGTCAAACAAAATTTCTCGTACACAGGTATTAAATATTGTAGACTGAGTAGACAAAGTTTACACCTCCCCTTTAAATAAATTATATCACTTTAAGAAGAATATAACAATACTAAAAGTAAAATATTCCGGCGAAAGGTTGCCAGAACCATTCATACTTAAGCCGATCATGACAGTAAGTCTTATTTTTGCCCTTTATGATTTAAAATGGAAGTCAAATTAACGTTTAAGCCGATTGATACATTGACAAAATGCCGGAACTGTTCTAAGATAAAGATGTATTAAAAAGGATGCCACCAACAGCAAGTGGTTGGCTCTGGTTTATATATCAGTTATCAAAAAGACAACCGTTTACCTTTGCCTAGGGTGGTTGTCTTTTTGATTATCTAAATAGCTTTTGACTGCGATGCAGGTATTGATAAGGGCCGCTAAACAGCGGAGGATATCCAAACCCATACCTAAGGCAGTCCATATGTCCATTTATGTAATCTCCTCTTTCGCAAATTTTCCATTTGAACCACCTCCAAGATTCTGGAAGTTCTCAGACGTAAATCTGGCAAAAGAGCCAACCACCGCCACTTTAGT
>DVGC01000024.1 GCA_018712915.1 Candidatus Copromonas faecavium (nom. illeg.)
TGAGCCTCCTTCTACTGCTGTCAGAAGGAGAGATAACCATACCATGGATGTATGAAAGAGTAAATATCAACTGTGCAGAAGTAAACGCTACTCCCCTTAGGAGAGGTGGAATTTAAAATTTCATTTTTGGAATTGCTGCATTTCCTCCGCATCTCTTGACAGTACCGGGGAATTGTCTTATAATTCATCTTGCAAAATTTTTGAGTGGATTTTTCCGGATGACATCTTCTTTTCGCCACCCAGCCAATACCGGCTGGGTGGCTTTTTTTCTGCCGCAGGAAACCATTTTCCTGTTTTTGTTTTCCTGTCCCTTCCGGCATCCGCTCCGTATGAAAAGGAGAAGAACATGAACGAAACCTTTATGAAAGAAAAACCGGTCCTGCCTCTGCTTTTGTCCATGGCCCTTCCCATGATGCTGTCCATGCTGGTCAATTCTCTGTACAACATCGTGGACAGTTATTTCGTGGCGCAAATCAGCGAAGATGCCATGACCGCCCTGTCTTTGGTTTACCCAGTCCAGAATTTTATCAATGCCGTCAGCATCGGCTTCGGCGTCGGCCTTAATGCAGTCATTGCGTTCTATCTCGGCGCCGGTGACCGAAAGCAGGCCGATAAGGCTGCCTCCCATGGTACCTTTCTCGCCCTTCTCCACAGCATCGTCATGACGGTCGTTTCCATTGGAATCATGCCCGCCTTTTTAAGAATGTTTACTTTCTCAGAAACAGTCATCCAGCTGGGCCTCCAATATTCCCGCATTGCCTTTTCCTTTACCTTTGTCATTGTCCTGGGAATTACCTTTGAAAAGATCTTCCAGGCCGTAGGACAGATGAAAGTGACCATGGTAAGCATGATGTGCGGCTGTATCACCAATATCATTCTGGACTCTGTCATGATTTTTGGCCTGGGACCTTTTCCCGAAATGGGAATCGAAGGAGCCGCGCTGGCCACCGGTATCGGTCAGACCGTATCCCTTCTTCTTTACCTGGCCGTTTATCTCCTTCGGTCTGTCCCGGTCCGGGTTCGGAAAGAGTATCTTCTTTCCAGCAGACGGATGACCATGAAGCTGTATTCCATCGGAATCCCGGCCGCCTTAAACCTGGCCCTGCCTTCGGTTCTTATCTCATCCCTCAATGCTATCCTGGCTGCCTACTCCGGAATTTATATCCTTGTGCTTGGGATTTACTACAAGCTTCAGACCTTCCTTTACCTTCCGGCCAACGGGATCATTCAGGGCATGCGTCCCGTCATCGGCTATAATTACGGTGCCGGGGAGCACAAACGGGTACGTCAGATTTACCGCATTGTCCTTTTTATGACCGGAGCCATCATGGCTGCAGGAACCATCATCTGTCTTGTGCTGCCCGGCCAGCTGATGAGTCTGTTTACCCACTCGCCGGAAACCATTGCCGCAGGAGAAACGGCACTGAGAATCATCAGCGCAGGATTCCTTCTTTCCGCTGTCTCCGTTACCTCCTGCGGGGCACTGGAAGGCCTTGGAAAGGGAACCGCTTCCCTGGTGATTTCCCTGTGCCGCTATATCCTGATCATCATTCCGGCCGCATTCCTGCTGAGCCGCCTGTTTGGCCCCGTCGGCGTATGGAACGCATTCTGGGCCGCCGAAGCACTGACCGCCATTGTTTCTATCTTCGTTTACCGGAAAGCCGTTTCATAGGAAAGAAACCAGTCCGGTTGGAGACTATCTGGACTGATTCAAGAAAAGCGTGTGGCCTGCGGCGTAAATCCAGCGACAAAGGCAGCACGCTTTTTTGCTGTACAAATTTGAAAGGAAGGTAAATCCCCATGGAAACTTCAAATCAGTTTCTGGAAACGCAGCCAATACGGTTGTCTTTCCGCTGACTGTCGTTGCCCTGGCCATCGCAGTCATGATTGGAGACGGCTGCTGTGCCTTCGTCAGCATCAGTCTTGGAAAGGGAGAGCGCTCCCAGGCGAAAAGAAGCATCTTCATCTTCGTGTTCCGGTGGGGCATGATGGACGCAGCTGCTTCCACCGCCCTCTCCATGATTCGTGAAGTCGTCTTTGGCGTCGGCTTCGCCCTGCTCCTTCCGGTATTCTTCGGGCTGAACGGTGTGCTGCTTTCCCTGCCGGTTTTCTGGCTTCCGCATTTTCTTCCCGAAATTTTGGGCCAACCAATGAGGACTATCTCTGGGAGGTACAGAGAAAGGTCATTCTCCGGCTGGCCGGAAAAGGACCCTGCGTGATTGTAGGCCGGTGTGCCGACTATATTCTGAAGGATCAGGCTGACTGCCTGACCGCTTTTATCCATGCCGATTTGGATTTCCGGGCAGACCGGATTGTCCGGGTATACGGGGAACGGGAAGAATCTCCGGAACAGCGAATTCGGGAGAAAGATATGCGCAGAGCCGCCTGCCGCCGGCTTCATACGCGGACAAACAGCAAAACATTGACAATCAGAAAAGGATTTGATCAGTCTGCCGTCCTCTCTCCATTCTCCCCGTTCAGATACCGCAGCGTATAGGGACAAAATGCAAAGCAGATTCCGCACAGATCCGTTGCAATCCCTGTTGCCTCTTCCATCAGGCAGATCTGGGTTTCCCGGCAGCTGAGCCGGTCAAACAGCTCCTCCCGGCTGACAGAAGGTTCCCAAAGGACCCCTGTCAGTGCTCCTGCCGGGCACCTTTCCACACAAATCATGCAGTCTTTGCACCTGCTCTCCGTGACCGGCATATCCGCCGGCAGATGTGCATCGGTCAGCAGACTGGAAATCCGGACGGCGCTGCCGAAGGTTTCCGTAACCAACAGGCAGCTTTTCCCGATCCAGCCCAGGCCTGCCCGGGTGGCCACCGTCTTATGGGGGAGAACCGTCCGCCATTCCTCATCCTTTGTCATGAGCGCCGTCGTATTGGCCACAGCCTGAAATCCCCGCTCCCTTAGGAACTGTTCTCCGCAGAGGACGATTTCATCCAGCCGCTGATCCAAAAGGCGGTATTCTTCCAGGTATTCTCTGGTTGGAGCCGTCTGAAGCTGACGAATGATATGCCTGGGCTCGGGAATGGCAACGGAAATCCCGGTTTCCCATTCCCCGGAAACAATTCCTTCCAGACTCCCGACTCCCACCAGTCCTGCTCCCTGGTTCTTCAAAAAAGCCGTCAATTCCTTCTTAAGGACCTCCATCTTCGCCATTCCGCCAGCTCCTTTTCCTTATACTCATTAAATGGTTACCGGATCGGCTCGTATATCAGATGAACGGTGTTTTCCTCCAGCACCTTCGCTTCTTTTAGCCGGAACTGGACCGCCTTCCCGCCATCGGTTTCCCTGAACGCTTCAAAGACCGCGGCACTCCGTTTTCCATCGGCCGCCGGAGCCAGAACCAGACTTAATTCATCCACCGTTCCCTGCTCTAAAAAGCTCCAGTCCGCCATTCCTCCTCCGCAGATCAGAAGTTTTCTGATTCCAAACATCTGATACAGTTTTTTCAGCGCCAGCCTGCAGTCCAGTTCCTTCTCTCCGGCCGTTATATAGGATACGCCTTTTTTCTTCAGATAGGCCCGGTATCCGGCCGGCGTCTGCCCCGTAAGGACCTCAATCACATGGGCCGGGGCCCTTCCCTTGTTGATAAAGGTTCCCGATTCCCATCCGATTTCTCCCAGCACATCCAGAGATGCATAATAAAAATTCTCTTCATGGGGTGCCTGGTAATCGTCCTCCGGCTCCCCATCTTCAGTATTCAGAAGCTCCGGCTCCGGTTTGCAAAAACCGGTAAATTCCTTCATGGTGGTTGTGCCGTAAAGCCAGGCATCGGCCTTCATCTGCGCCCGCAGTTCTCCATACTGGCGCACCGCCGGCATGGCTGCCTCTGTTCCCATGAAAGGACCGGAAATAGAACCGGTTAACGAACTCAAAATATGACAGACTGTATACGGATATTCCATCCTTTTCTCCTTTCCGGCCTCCGGCGATGATTCTATGCGCCGCAGTCCTGTCAGCGGTTCCTGCCTCCGCGGCAAACCGGCGGGGCAGAGTTTTCCCGCGCAGCAATCTCCGGTCCTCCGGGAAACTGCCCCGGAGGCAGTACACCTTCAAAGCTTTCCTTCGTCAGGCATACCAAAATCCGGTACAGCTTACTGAGCCTCGGAAATGAAATTGGTTCTTACGGCCTTTTCCTCCATGGGAGGCTGAAGTCCCATTTTAAGCGCCATATCCTTGCAGTGAAGGAAATAGGCCATATTGTTTCCAAGAATCCGCATCACCTGCATGCCCTCTTTGTCCTGTCTTACTTCCTCCGGCGTCGTTCCATGAACCATATTCCAGTAGCTGGAAGTCATAATCGGCATCTGCATCAGGCCAAAATATTTGTTCATCTGATCCCAGGCTGCCGTTGTTCCGGCCCTCCGGGCCGACATGACGGCGGCAGCTGGTTTTAAACGGAACCGGTTTCCGCCTCCCCGCAGATCTGCGTAAAAGACCCGGTCCAAAAAGGAGGTCATCCCTCCGGAAGCCGCACCCCAGTGAACCGGCGTACCGAATACAAAGCCATCGTAATCTCCGGCCAGATCCAGAAAATCATTGACCACGTCAGGAAAGGCGCAGCGATTATTTTTTTCACAGGTCTTGCAGGCGATGCAGCCGGAAATCGGCTTTTTCCCGATCCAGAACAGATCCGTATCGATTCCGTTCCGATTAAGCGCTTCCGAAACCTGGCAGAGCGCCGTATAGGTACAGCCCTTCTCATGGGGGCTGCCATTGACCAAAAGTACCTTCATTCTGTTCTTCTCCCCTCTGTCCGGCAAATCATTTGCGATTGCGCCGAGCCCATGCTTCCAGGAAATTCTCCTGCAGTCAGCCCCCGGCAAGCCTCCTGCAGCCACACCGGACGCATATTCCCCGGCAAACTTCCTGCAGCTTAGCCGGACTCGTTTTCCCCGGCAGGGCACATGCAATCATGCCGGACTCACACACATCAAACCTTTCTTACCAGTCCGGCCAGCTGCTCCACAACCAGAGGGTCACGGTGGTTGAAGAAGCAGCTCTTTCCGGTATCCAGGGAAGCAATGGCTTTTAAATCTTCTTCATCAAGAGAAAAATCGAAAACCTGGATGTTTTCCTCCATCCGCTCCTTTTTTACACTCTTTGGAATGCAGACAATGTTTCTCTGCAGAAGCCAGCGAAGCACCACCTGGGCAACGCTCTTTTGGTGTTTTTCTCCGATGGACAGCAGCGCCTCATTCTGGAACAGATTGTTCTTTCCTTCCGCAAAAGGCGCCCAGCCTTCCATAACGACGCCTTTGGACTGCATATATTCCTGAGCCTCTCTCTGCTGGAAAAATACGTTGGTCTCTACCTGGTTGACTGCAGGAACCACCTTTTGAAATGAAATCAGGTCGGCCAGACGGTCCGGATAAAAGCTGCAGACACCGATGGCCCTCACAAGTCCTTCCTGATACAGCTCTTCCATGGCTCTCCAGGCTCCATAATAGTCGTTTAACGGCTGATGGATTAAATACAAATCCAGATAGTCCAATCCCATACGCTCCAAAGATTTATGGAAGGCTGCCTTCGCCCCCTCATAGCTGGTGTCAGAAATCCAGAGCTTGGTGGTTAAAAACAATTCCTCCCGCGGAATGCCGCAGCGCTTCACGGCTCTGCCCACCGCCTCCTCATTTCCATAGGAAGCAGCCGTATCAATCAGACGGTATCCGACGGAAACCGCGTCCACAACTGCCTGCTCACATTGAGCAGCATCTCGGATCTGATACACGCCAAATCCCAGTTTCGGCATCTGAATTCCATTGTTCAATGTCACATATTCCATAAGTCCTCATCCTTTCTGCCATTATAACAAATCTTCGGGGGAATCTGCAATTCCCTTCTGATTCCCCGTCTTTCTTCCCCGTCTTTCTTTTCCTCCGGGCTCTCTACCCTGTCCTTTGCCTTTGTTTCCGCTGCATTTTAGGCAGAAACCGCGTTCTAATTCCTCCCGGATGCCTGCTTTGCAATCCTGGAACCGCCGAATACTTCAGACATGGGAGTGGTGTCCAGCATCTGATCCAGGGCACAGACCTCTTCCTTCGTCAGAACCAGCTCGCTGGCCCCGGCATTTTCCATCAGCCGGTCTTCCTTCCTGGTTCCGGGAATCGGCACGATCCACGGCTCCTTTGCCAGCATCCAGGCCAGAGAAATCTGTGCAGGCGTGGCCTCCTTTTCCCTGGCCATCCTGGACAGCTCTTCCATCAGTTTTTTATTCTTCTCCATCCCCTCTCTGGAAAACTGGGGCATCACGCTCCGGTAATCCGTCCCTTTTTCAAAATGAGACGTCTGATCGTATCTGGCGGACAAGAAGCCGTTGGCCAGAGGCGAAAAAGCCACAAAACCAATCTGCAGCTCGGAAAGCACCGGAAACAGTGCCTCATAATCCCTGTACATCATAGAATACCGGTTCTGCACCGCCGTCACCGGACATACCTTATGGGCCCTGCGCAGAATTTCTTCATCCGCCTCGCAAATTCCCCAGTGGGTGATCTTTCCGGCTTCCATCAGCTCTTTCATGGCACCGGCCGTCTCCTCGATGGGAACATTCCTGTCGATCCGGTGGATATAATAAAGATCCAGATGGTCCGTCTGAAGCCGCATCAGAGAACCGTCAATGGCCTGCCGGATACTTTCCGGACGCCCATCGGGAATCAGCGGTTTATTGACCTCCTTGGACGTTTCATCAAACCGGATTCCGCATTTGGACGCAATCACAATCCGGCTGCGAAACGGCCTTAAAGCTTCTCCCAAAAGCTCCTCATTGTCATGCGGATGTTCCGGTGTTCCATAGACCTCCGCCGTGTCAAAAAAAGTATAACCAAGATCCACTGCCTGAGCCAGCAGCCTGGTCATCTCCTTTTTATCTGCTGCCGGTCCGTAAGCATGGCTCATCCCCATGCAGCCCAGTCCAATGGCCGATACCTTCAAATCTTTTCCTAAAATACGTGTTTTCATCACAATTCTCCTTTCCGATTTCTTTCATCATAAACAAAACGGGACTTCAGCAGAAGTCCCGTTTTGTTTTCCAGTTGATACCCCTGGTTTTCTACTGAATCCCCGTTCCTGAACGCTTATCTCCGGCCGCTCGTTTTTTGAATCCCGCTCCCGGGCACTCATTTCCGGCTGCTCATTTTTGAATCCCGCTCCCGGGCACTCATTTCCGGCTGCTCGTTTCTGAGCTTCCGTTTCCGATCACACGTTTTACCGCCTTTAAAAACCGTTTCACCAGGTCGGACGGTTCCGTAGAATATAAAATTCCATACGGAATCGTATAGTCCCAGTCCACAGGGATCATTCTTAAAAGGGGATGGACATGCTTCATATTGTCCACCACCATCAGAATATCCTTTCCATTCTCACAGCGGTTAAAAATATCCACGCTGTAAATGTCAAAATCAATGACACGGATCTGAGGATGATTCTTTAAAATATCTTCCCGCAGCTCATCCACATAGCTGCTCCAGCCACGGTGCATCATCAGAAAATTTTCCCCATATAAATCGCTGATGGAAAGGCGTTCCTTCCCCGCCAGCCTGTGATCGGCGGAAACCGCACAGCAAATCGGCTGTCTGGAAAGTTCCAGACCGGCGCACTGGCGGAGCTTTAACATGGTATCGTCAAAGATTCCGGCCACCACATCGATGTTGCTCCCCAGATTTTTTAAGATCTCTCTGGCATTCTCCTGGCTGTTCATAAACGGAACCAGCTGCAGCTTCATATCCGGACAAAATTTCTGCACCTGGTTCCAGATTTCCATCAGAGGCTCGGCAGGCGTCATAGGCGATGTTCCAAGCCGGATCACCGCCCCCTTTTCCCGCATGACATTTTTCGCCCGCTCCACGGATTCCTTACAATATTGAATGACGTACTTTGCGTCCTTATACAGGGATTTTCCCGCCTCTGTCAAAATCAGCCCCCGGTGAGTCCGTACGAACAGCTGCAGTCCCAGATCACCTTCCAGAAGGTTGATTTGCTTGGTAACGGCCGGCGGAGTAATGTAAAGGGCCTCGGCCGCCTTATTAAAGCTGCCCAGATCCGCCACGACAATAAAGGTTTCCAGTTGGGTGTTATACATGATGTCGGCCTCCTTCACGCACAGACAGTTGTTTTCTGTCTTCTTCTGTCATCTGTTGAATCTGAGTCTAATTATAATCGATAACAGCAGATTTTTCCAGAAAAAACGCTCAGGAGGCCGTTTTAAAAAAACCCTTTCTGCTAAATATCCACGATTTACATGCACTCCATCAGGATTTCATAAATCTCGTCCCGGCTCAGCTCTCTGGGATTGGTTTTGATTACATTGCAGGTATCGGCCACCTTACGCAGCACCTGAGGAGTAATCGTAACCTTCGATTTTAATTCTTCCATTTTTGCAGGAAGACCGCACTCCCGGATAAAAGCCGCCAGCGCATCAATGCCCGCCTCGGCACTGTCTGCATCAAAGACCACTTTGGCAAACCGGGTAAACTTCTCCTCTGCATCCTTCACGATGTGACGGTAATACGCAGGATGGATGACCGCCAGTCCCTGTCCATGATTGCAGTCCGTATAGGCGCCCAGCTGATGCTCCATCTGATGAGCCGAAAAGTCGGTCACACGGCCCACCTTCAGGATCCCGTTCTCTGCCATGGCGGAATCCCACATCAGATTTCCTCTCGCCTCCATGTCATCAATATCCTTCAGGAGACGGCGCATGTTTACCACGGTATTTCGCATGATGGACAGAGCCACATCATCGGAAACGTTGTCCTTGTCAGAGTTTCCAAAGTAGGTTTCCATGGCATGGCTTAAGGTATCAAAAGCACCGGAAATCACCTGCATTCTCGGAACGGATCTGGTATACTCCGGATCCAGAATGGCAAACCTGGGCGCAGATGCCGCCATTCCGGTTTTTATCTGCTTTTCCTCATTGGTGATCACCGCTCCGCCATTCATCTCCGCTCCCGTACCGGACGCCGTCACAATGGCGCCCATGGGAATCACTTCTGTGGGGAATTTGTGCTTTTCCATCTCCATCTCCCACAGATCTTCTTCCGTTTTTGCCTGAGCAGCCACGATCTTGCAGCAGTCAATGACCGATCCGCCGCCTACAGCCAGGATAAAATCGATGTTTTCTTTCTTCGCAAGCTGAGCTCCTTCCTGCACCTTGGCATAGGTGGGATTGGACATGATGCCGGAAAAATCGACCACTCTCTTGCCCGCGTTTTTCAGAATGGAGGTCACTTCCTCGTAGATTCCGTTTTTCTTAATGGAACCGCCGCCATAGGCCAGCATCACGTTGGGGCCGTAAGAAGACAGGGCCAAAGCCAGATGCTCCTTTGCCGCTCCTTCTCCAAAATAAACTTTGGTTGCATACTCATAAACAAATTGCTTCATGACAGACTCTCCTTTTCATATAACATTTTTCTGAAAGCAGACCTTATCACCCGGCTCCCAGAGAATCCGTCCGCTTTTTTGCGGGCCTTATTTCTGTTCATCCACCGGCGGCACCATTTCCGCATATCTCTTTAACATCTCCGGAGTGCTGGTATAGTATCGCTTGTTCTGATTCAGAGCCTGGATACGCTCCATTTCCTCTCCTGTCAATTCAAAATCAAAGAGATCAAAGTTGTTCTTGATATGCTCCGGGTTCTTAGAACCGGGAATCACCACATTTCCCGACTGCAGATGCCAGCGAAGGATCACCTGAGCGCTGCTCTTATGATATTTCTTCCCAAGTTCAGCAAACACCGGTTCCTCCAGAAGAGCCTTATCTCCATGTCCAAGAGGATACCAGGCCTGAATGACCATATGCTCTTTCTTTAAAAATTCCTTCAGCTCCGGCTCCTGAGAATAAGGATGAACCTCTGTCTGAAGAATGGTCGGTTTCACCTCACAGATGGATAAAATTTCTCCGATCTGCTCCTTCGTAAAGTTGGACAGGCCAATGGCACGTACTTTTCCTTCCTTATAGGCTTTTTCCATCAGACGGTAGCCGGCGATATAATTGCCCGCAGGCTGATGGATGAGCAGCAGGTCAATATAATCGGTTCCAAGCCGCTCCAGCGTCTTCTCCACCGCATCTTCCTGTTCATAAAATGCCGGCCAGAGCTTGGTTTCCAGGAAGATTTCCTTCCGCTCCAGGCCAGATGCCTTCATGGCCCGTCCCACCGCTTTCTCATTGACATAAGCATTGGCTGTATCCACCAGACGGTAACCATTCTTTAAGGCAGCCTCCACTGAGGCCTGGGCCTCATCAGGACTCAGTAGAAAAGTCCCGATTCCCGCCATAGGCATCTCCACTCCGTTATTTAATTCCACATACATCTGCTGGCTCATGTTTCGTTCTCCTTTCTGATGACGCGGCTGTTTTCTGCCGCACCGCCCCATGTCTGTTTTCCGTCATATGTTTCTCAGATATTCCGGGATTTTCATATGGACTGTACGTTTTTCCTGAAGCCGGTTCGTCCGGAATTTCATATTTCCGCACGCCTGGGCTCTCAGAATTTCTCGATTTAGTAAACTGCAGCCTCCTAAGATTCCACGTTTTCCTGGATCCAGTTTTCCACATGATCTGCAATGACGTCATTGTTCAGATCCTGGAACATGAAATGGTCGTTGCCGGTAATGCCTTCCTCCGGCAGATCAATGACCGTACAATTTCCGCCTGCTGCCGTATAGGCCTCCTCAAAATCATAGCAGGTCTGTCTCATGGACTGCCATGCAGCCGTAGCCTGGATAGCCGGGTCACCGTTGTCGATGTAATCACCGAAATACATGACAATCGGAATCTTCTTTTCCAGAACAGCCTGATAGTCCGCGGAATCTGCTGCGGGAGCTCCGCCCGGTTCAACAGCAACAATGGCGGCAATGTGATCCGTATACTGAGCAGCCGTCCAGCCTGGTCCGCCTCCCTGGGAATGGGTTACCAGAATGGAATTTTTCCCTGTTCTCTCATAAACCTCATCAATGGTGGCCGCCACGGCTCTTGCCACCGTCTCATTGTCAAAATCAGCTCCCATATCAGAAGTCATTCCCGTATCCGGTGTCATCTGACGGAAGAACTGATCCAGGGATTCCTCATCATTTGGGAACTGGGAACCCTCATTGGGAACAGAAGTCCCGTTTTCCCAGCGTCCGATTCGGAACTGGGTGTACCATCTCTGATCCAGAGTCTTCGTGCTGATGTCTCCGCTGACTGAAGTAGCTCCAGCCTCTCCTCTTCTCGGCTCATCAATCAAGAACACGCTGTGTCCCTTCCGTAAGAACATATCAGACCAGCCTTCCCGTCCGTCCGGGGTCGTCATCCAGCCCATTCTGGACTGTCCATAGCCATGAAGAAAAACCATGGGAAGTCCGGTTTCATCTTCCGGAATCTGATACAGTACGTTGGCATGGTCCACGTGGGACGTCTGTCCGGCTCCTGTCTCCTCCCAGTGGTTTTCCGGGTCAAAGGTTCCTTCCGAAGTTACCGTAATGCCGCCTGCGGAAAAAATTCCCTGATCCGCAATTACAAGAGGACCATCCTCCTCGCTGCCGTCCTCCTGGGCTGCTTCACCGGCTCCATCTTCCTGCGCTTCCGTTCCTTCTTCGCTTTCCTCTGCCGTTTCTTCAGCCTCCTCTGCCCCGTTATCCTGGGCGGCTGTCTCCTCTGCGGTTGTTTCCGCCGTTGTCTCTGCAGCCGTCGTTCCTGCCGTATTGTTTCCGCTGGAGCAGCCTCCAATCAGGGCCGCACTCATAACGCCGGCCAGCAGCGCCAGCTTCCATCCTCGTTTCCTCATCGTCCGGTTCTCCTTCCTTTTCCGTATCCCGGAGGCAGGCCAAACCAGGCCCGTTTGCCTCTCACTTTCCTTTTATCCGATACGTTTCATGATGTTAAGAACAAAAGGCCCTTTCCCTCCTCTGATGCAAAACTGCATCGGGTTTCCGGTCTTTTAATTCTGATATTATTATAATAATTCAGCAAAAAAACCGGAAGTTCCGATCGGTTTCAGAGTATATACCCCGAGTTTTTCAGTCCGCTCCCTGAGCCGGCAAGCCGTATGGCCGGCGAGTGCCTGTTCGAGCGTTGAAAGGACATGCCAAAAACCGTCCTGCATCAGAGCAGGACATATTTTTTCCTGCAACACAAAAAACGCTGCAGGTGATCAGCTCCTTCCTGATCACCCACAGCGTTTTTCTGTTTACATATCATTTCAATCTGTTCTTATCTCAAATATAAACAGAACGATTTGTATCCTGAAATATCCTTGTACTCCCAATCCCTACGCCTCGTCAATCGCCTTTCCGATATCATGGCGCAGATACTTGTTTTCAAAGCTCACCCATTCCGTTGCCCGGTAAGCATTTTCCCTGGCCTCTGCCAGTGTGGAGCCGTTGGCCGTCACGCCAAGAACCCGGCCGCCGTTGGTGACCACCTGGCCCTCTTCGTTGAACTTTGTTCCGGAATGGAACACGTAATAGCCATCCAGCCCCTGGAATTTCTCCAGCCCATAAATAGGGAAGCCCTTCTGATACGCCAGCGGATATCCATCGGAAGCCAGCATTACGCAGACCGTCGCTCTGCTGTTGTCAAACTTCAGGTCCACGGAATCCAGCGTACCGTCGATGCATGCCTCGAATACCTCCACCAGGTCATTCTCCAGTCTCGGAAGAACCACCTGGGTTTCCGGATCTCCGAATCTGGCGTTATACTCCAGAACTCTGGGACCATCCGGCGTCAGCATCAGCCCGAAAAAGATAATTCCTTTAAAAGGCCGTCCCTCTGCCTTCATGGCATCCACCGTAGGCTGGTAAATGTACTTTTTGCAGAAAGCATCCACTTCCTCCGTGTAGAAAGGGCTGGGAGAAAAGGTTCCCATTCCTCCGGTATTTAACCCCTGGTCGCCGTCCATGGCTCTCTTATGGTCCTGCGCGGAAGTCATAATCCGGATGGTATTTCCATCTACGAAAGACAGAACCGAAACCTCTCTTCCGGTCAAAAACTCTTCTGCGACAATTTCTTTTCCGGCCGCCGCAAACTTCTGATCCAGCATCAGGGTCTTCACACCATCTCTGGCTTCCTCCCTGGTATTGCAGATTAAAACGCCTTTTCCCTGGGCCAGTCCGTCTGCCTTTAACACAATGGGAAGCTTGGCCGTTTCCAGATAAGAAAGAGCCTCCTCAGGAGAAGTAAAGGTCTCATAGGCAGCCGTAGGAATCCCATATTTCTTCATCAGATTCTTGGCAAAGGCCTTGGAGCCCTCAAGCACTGCCGCATTCTGCCGCGGCCCGAAAATCCGCAGGCCGGCCTTCTCAAACCGGTCCACAATTCCGCCCACCAGAGGATCTTCCATTCCCACAACGGTCAGATCAATTTCTTTTTCCTTTGCAAATTCCACCAGACGGTCAAACTCCATGACGCCGATGGGCACGCATTCGGCCACCTGGGAAATTCCCGCATTTCCCGGCGCACAGTAAATCTTCTCTACCCGGCTGCTCTGAGCCGCCTTCCAGGCGATGGCATGTTCTCTTCCGCCTCCGCCGATAATCAAAAGCTTCATTTCCCGGTGCCTCCTTCCTGTTTGTCCCCGTCCAGCCGGTGATTGGCAATCATATCAATGGCCGCCGGCAAAAGCTTCCATTCCGCCTCCTCCATGACACGACGCTGCAGAGTTTCCGGCGTATCTCCCGGTTTTACCTCCACCGCCTTCTGTAACAGAATGGGGCCAGAATCCATCCCTTCGTCCACGAAATGAACCGTGGCTCCGGTAATTTTCACGCCTCTCTCAAGAGCCGCCTCATGAACCTTCAGCCCATAATACCCCACGCCGCAGAAAGACGGAATCAGAGACGGATGGATGTTAATAATCCGGTTTCGGTACTTTGCAATCATCTTTTCCGGAATCTTCACCAGAAAGCCTGCCAGAACAATCAGATCCAGGCCGTAGGAATCCACCTTTTCCACCAGAGCGTCATTAAACGCCTCCCGGCTTGGAAAATTCTTTGGCGACAGACATTCCGCCGGAATCCCGTGTTTTCTCGCCCGCTCCAGAGCATACGCTCCCGGATTGTTGCTGATGACCACCGCAATCTCCGTATTGGTTACCGTTCCGTTATCAATGGCATCCAGAATCGCCTGCAGATTGGTTCCGCCGCCGGATACCAGAACGCCGGTCCTTAGCATAAGGTCACTCCCTTTTCCCCTGCTTCAATGGTTCCAATCACATAGGGAACATCTCCGGCAGAGCGCATGGCCTCCATGGCCTTCTCCACATCGGCTCCGTCAACAGCCACCACCATGCCGATTCCCATGTTGAAGGTATTGTACATGATTTTTTCTTCCACCTGGCCTTTTTCCGCCATCATCGGGAAAATCGGAGGAATCGGATAGCTGTTTTTCTGGATCACGGCCCGGACGCCGTCTTTTAACATTCTGGGCACGTTCTCATAGAAGCCGCCTCCGGTAATATGGCTGCAGGCCTTCACCGTCACGCCGGCCTTTTTCACGGCCTTTAATGCCTTCACATAAATCCTGGTGGGAGCAAGAAGAGTATCGCCCAGCGCAGCGCCCAGCTCCTCGTAATAAGTGCCCAGGCCTTCCTTCGTCATTTCCTTCTCGAAAATTTTTCTCACAAGAGAAAATCCGTTGGAATGAACACCGGTGGATGCCATTCCGATCAGCACATCTCCGGCCTTTAAATTCTCTCCCGTAATCATGTCCTTCTTATCGCAGACACCAACCGCAAAACCAGCCAGGTCGTAATCCTCCTCCGGCATCAGTCCGGGATGTTCTGCCGTCTCGCCGCCGATTAAGGCTGCTTCCGACTGAATGCAGCCTTCCGCCACGCCTTTTACAATATCCGCAATCTTTTCCGGATAATTCTTACCGCAGGCGATGTAGTCCAGGAAAAACAGAGGCTCGCCGCCGGCACAAGCAATGTCGTTGACACACATGGCCACAGCGTCGATGCCGATGGTATCGTGCCGGTCCATGATGATGGCAAGCTTTACCTTGGTTCCGCAGCCATCGGTTCCGGATAACAGAACCGGTTCTTCCATTTCCTTAATCTTTGCCAGGGAAAAGGCGCCGGAAAATCCTCCCAGACCTCCCAGCACTTCCTCCCGCATGGTCTTTTTCACATGCTCTTTCATTAACTCCACAGACTGATAGCCGGCCTCAATATCGACTCCTGCCTTCTTGTAATCCATCCCATTTCCTCCTCGGTTTTCTAAGCTTGGAAATATCGTACATTCTTACCGTACGCTTAATGGTACACTTTTTTGAAAGCGCTTCCTTACTTTTTCATGTACTCCTCATAGCCTACTTCCGCCAGGCGTTCCGCTTTCTTTACCACTTCATCCTTCATCTTCTCGGAATATTCCTTCAGCCGGCCCAAAATTTCCTCATCGGAAGTAGCCAGAATCTTTGCAGCCAGAAGACCTGCATTCTTTCCTCCATTGATAGCCACTGTTGCAACCGGAATTCCGGACGGCATCTGAACAATGGAGTACAGGGAATCCACACCGCCCAGATCCGATGTTTTCATCGGGATTCCGATAACCGGCATGGGGAACAGGGCCGCGCACATACCGGGAAGATGGGCCGCCTTGCCGGCTCCCGCGATGATAACCTTTAAACCTCTGCCCTCGGCGCCTTTCGCATACTCAAAGAAAATATCCGGCTCTCTGTGAGCGGAGATGATGGTCATTTCAAACTCGATTCCCAGCTCCTTTAATACGTCTGCAGCCTGGGCCATCACCGGCATATCCGAATCGCTTCCCATTACAATACCAACCTTTGCCATTGTATCCTCTCCTTTTCTCCTGTACTGCTTCTGCATCTCCTGACTTATGAAACACCAGGCTGTCCGGGCAGAAAAACCCGCAGCCGTTTTGACAGTCTCCCACTCCCGGCAGACAGGATGGGCCGGAAATTTTCATTTTATCCGGCTTTTGCCGCCAGGCTCCAGGAGCCATGCAGATTGATTGATGGTTATTTATAAGTAATTCTAATAAATAGTGGATAAGAAAAACTCTCTCCTTATGAATCATCATACCCGCTTTCCATGCCGCCGTCAAGTGCCAAGTTGAAACCTTTTATCCGCAGGCCGCTTCTGTGCCCACTGCCGCCTCCGTTCCTACAGCTGCTCCAGCGGCAGGTTCAGTTCCTCCAGCCCGGGAAGCACAAATTTTCCATCCACAATCAGATCTGTTCTGCTTCCGTCCTTGTGTACCGCAGAAACCCGTTTGATTTCCTTATAAGGAATCGTAATGTCCGTATGGACACCAAAATATGCCTTTGAAACATCCTCCCGGCGCAGCAGGGAAACCTCGTTGTCCCTGGCAATCATTTCCTTCCCGTCAGGATTATACATGGGGGTGTCCTCCGACCAGGAATAGCAGGTATCTCCCACCGCAAAATGGGGACCCATTTTTTCCACAATCAGAATCGGCAGGCGATCCAAAATTCCAAACCGCTCCGCCACCTCGTAAGCCGTCGTGTTGGTGCCGATGGCAAATTCGCCCAAAGGCAGGTTTTCATGGCCGCCCATGATTCCCTGGACCACCAGGTTATGGCCAGCCTCCTCCGGGTCCGAAACTCCGGGAACTCCAAGGAAATTATCGCAGGAAGCGCCTGCGACCCGCCCATCCTGGAAACTTAAAGTCAGGTTCTTATACTGAATATCGCCCACATAAACCGTTCCCACATTCAGGATTCCTTCCGTACCCTGAAGAACCGGAGACGTAAAGACCTCCCCCACCGGAATGTTCACATCGGCCACGCAGTTTTCAAACTTGGTCTGGGTTGCTGCATCAGAAAGCACAGCCAGCTGCACCCGCATGTCTGTACGGTTCTCTCCGCTTCCCTTGATTTCCACATACTCGGCCTGATCCAGCGCATCAATCAGCTTCTGCTGCATGCTCCGGTACAAATCATAATCCAGCGTATTGATCCGGATGGTTTCCTTAAAAATCTCCTCAAACCGCTCTCCGATGGCCGGTACCGGGAAAGCGATAATCGTAAAGCTGGTTTCGTCCCCGGGCACGTACTCATTGACCACCGGCATGGAAAGATTGCGGTACTCCAGATAAAGCTTCTGCTGCTTCTCCGTAAACTGAAGCGCCTCCGGTTTGTTCACCGGCTCAAATCCCGGTTCTCCAAATGTTTCAATCACGGCCGGGCCGGCATACTGACGGGCCAGATCCCCATACTGCTCATAAGCGGCCTTTAATACTGCCAGCTTCCTGTCCCGGAAGGCCTTATCCATGAAAACGGCGCTGTCATAACGATGGTCATAATCGTACTGCTTGTTGGGAGAGCCTGCACCGCAGCCGCTGTTCCTTGATGGATTCCGATCCATACTGGATACGGTTTTCCTTGGAAACAGCACGGAAAGTCCCATGGCCTCCAGATTCTTCACTGCCTGGCGTACCACCCGCTCCATTCCCACAGGATATCGGATCGCAGCCGTCTTCTTTTTGCTCAGATCCCTTCCGGTCACCTCAAATCCCTTGCGGTAGCCCTCCGTAAAGGTATCTGCCATCAGCCGGATGGTTTCCTCCGGAAGACGGTTCAAAAAGGCTGCCATGGTTTCTTCATCCCCGGAAATATAATCGCCGAACCGGTACAGATAAGACAGATCCGTCAAATCACTGTCCATAATAATCCGCTTCATGGAGTCCAGGGACGGATCCACTCCCTCCCTGACACGGTAAGGCAGCGTCTGATCGCAGTAATCGCTGATGCACCAGTAAAGCACATCATGAACCTCCTGCCTTCCCGGCAGCTCCGGCTCCTCAAACAAATTGTAAATTTCAATCAGCGCCTCATTGTAAATCACCATTTCCAGGAGACGGCCCTCAAAGGCGTAGAGAATGTCTCCCCGAATCTCCCCGTAAAGGAAACAAAGCAGCTGTCCATACTCTTCCCCCAGCGTTTTCACCGCATAAGCCGGGTTGGCGTAGCTTGTCTCATAATGCTCCGGAAGCACATCCCGATAAAGCGTCTGGTTCAAGCTGCGAAGCCTGTCTCCGTCCCAGTCTGGGAAACTTCCGTCCAGTACCGCATCCATCACCTGGCAGCAGTCCAGAATGAATCCGGAAACCTGTTTAAAATAGTCTCTGTAAGGCTCCTTTACACTCTCTTCCCCCAAAAGCTCTCTAAGACGCGCCGCAGAAAGCTCATAGCGCTCCTTTATCTGCTCCATTTCCATCTCAAATTCCTCCGTTTCTATGAAATCAGAATCATCACCAGCCAGCAAAACATCAGCGTGCCGGAGCATCCCAGACATATTTTGGCCAGAAGATAATTCTTTTCTTTTTCAAAAAAAGAAAAAATTCCATATGCGGCAGCCGACCCCGCCGTCAAAATGCTGCAGAACCCCAGGGCCGCCGCGTAAAGAGGCGCGTCCCCCTGGGCATGACAGGCGATGCCGATGGCCATACCGCAAAAAAGAAAAGAAACTGCCGTCAGTCCGGCCGAAACGAGACTGTACTTTGCCAGCGGCTTGCGGATATAGGATACTTTATTTCCGATTCTTTGCATAATGCCGTTTCCACACTCCTCTTAACAGACGGTATCCGAGAAAGCCCAGAAGCCCTCCCACCGTATTCAAAAGCAAATCGTCTACATCGAAGCTCCCGACCCGGCTCACCAGCTGGACCGTTTCCACGCAAAGACTCATAACAAAACTTAAAATCGTGGTGGTATACCAGTGATCGGTCCGTTTCCAGATCATCGGCAGAAAAAAACCAAAAGGCATAAATGCCAGCACATTCCCAAAAATATTAATGACCAGGGCCCGGTATCCGAGAATCTCCCTGTGCATATAAAACCGTCCAATCTCCTTAAAAAGCGTCAGGTTATAGGAATACTCCTCCCTGGCCTCGGGACTCCTCCCCATAGCTTCCGCAAAAAAAAGAAAATATATCAGCAGGACCAGATATAGGACAAACAGCAGGAAGCCCAGGATCCGGTGCCTGTTTTTTTCATGTTCCATAGTTCTCCCTTCTTCGACTTTCCTCCTCCGGGAATTCCCGGCATAAGAGCAGTCTGGCGCCGCCATGCAGAGGGCCCGGGGCCATAACCTGATGACCCTCCCTTCTGACAGCGACGCCAGCTGCCGTCGGAAATCTAAAAGGTAATTTCCGTTTTTCTTTTCAAAAGCGCTGCTCCGCTGACAATGGCAACAATTCCTGCTGCCAGGCCCACAGAGGCAACTACGATTCCAACCGCTATGCAGGCGGCTCCGGTATTTCGCATGGTTTTATAAATCTTTTCCATTTCCAGAACTCCTTACTTCACGCCGTACTGGTCGTAATACGCATCGATGGCCGCTTTCAGTCCATCGTCAATGATCACCTTTCCCTTATATTCTCTGTTGTACAGATGCTCCACAACCTCGTTCATCGTAACAATGGCTGCCGTCTTGAAGCCATATTTCTCGTGAATCTCGGTAAGAGCAGATTTTTCTCCCTGTCCGCGCTCGCAGCGGTCCACAGACACCACCAGTCCCAGAACGTCCACATTGCCCTGAGCCTTGATGATCGGGAGTGTTTCCTCGATGGAGGTACCGGCTGTGGTCACATCCTCAATGATCACTACCCGATCCCCGTCTTTGATGGGGCTTCCCAAAAGGATCCCCTTATCTCCGTGATCCTTTACTTCCTTCCGGTTGGAGCAGTATCCGATATCCGCGCCGAAATGCTCGCTTAAGGCCATGCTGGCGGCCACAGTCAGGGGAATGCCCTTATAGGCCGGTCCAAACAGGACATCAAAATCTGTTCCGAAATTCTCATGAATGGCCTTGGCATAATACTCACCCAGCCGGCGAAGCTGGGAACCGGTACGGTAAAAACCGGTGTTGACAAAAAACGGGGTCTTTCTGCCGCTTTTGGTCACAAAATCACCAAACTTCAAAACGCCGCAGTCCACCATGAACTCGATAAATTCCTGCTTATACTGTTCCATACAATTCTCCATTCCTCCGTCCGTCGGACGGCATAAATTTCCGCAGCAGGCCCGCGCCTAGCGAACCGCTCCAATCAGTTCCCTGATATCTTCCACATGATATCTTCTCATGTATTCCTCAATTCCTTCCGCCACCTTTACCGTGGTATCCGGATTGATGAAATTGGCTGTTCCCACAGCCACAGCCGTTGCTCCTGCCAGGATAAACTCCAGGGCATCCTCGGCATTCATGATTCCGCCCATTCCAATAACAGGAATTTTCACCGCGTTGGCCGCCTGGTAAACCATCCTTACCGCCACCGGCTTAATGGCCGGGCCGGAAAGGCCTCCCGTTTTATTGGCCAGGACAAAGGCACGCTTATGGATATCAATTTTCATTCCCGTCAGGGTGTTAATCAGGGAAACCACATCGGCTCCGCCTGCTTCCACTGCCCTTGCCATCTCTGCGATATCCGTCACATTGGGAGAAAGCTTCATGATGACCGGCTGCCTGGCCGCCTTCTTGACTGCCTTTGTGATCTGCTCCGCACATTTGGGATCCTGACCAAAGGCAATTCCGCCTTCCTTTACGTTGGGACAGGAGATGTTAATCTCCAGCATATCCACGTCCGCATCTCCAAGGCGTTCCACCACATCCACATAATCAGCCTCGGACTTTCCGCAGACATTAACGATGATTTTCGTATCATACTGTCTTAAAAAGGGAACGTCCCGCTTTAAGAACACATCCACTCCCGGTCCCTGAAGACCAATGGCATTTAACATTCCGCCATAAACCTCCGCCACTCTCGGCGTGGGGTTTCCAGGCCACGGCACATTGGCAATTCCCTTTGTCACCACTGCTCCCAGCCGGTTTAAGTCTACCATCTCTCCGTACTCCATACCGGAACCAAAGGTGCCGGAGCAGGTCATCACCGGATTCTTAAGCGTGACACCTGCAAGGGTTACTGCTGTATTCATGCTTAGTCCTCCTTTCCCTGGCTGCCGCACATGCAGCCGCCCTGAATCCGCTCCCGCTGTTCCTCCGTAGACAGAAGCTCCACCTCATCGGCCAAGAACACCGGGCCGTCTTTGCAGACTCTCTTGTTTCGTACGTTGCTGTGTTCATCCACATCCCGGCTGTGGCAGACGCATCCCAAGCAGGCTCCGATGCCGCAGGCCATCCGCTCCTCCAGGGAAATCCAGCATTCAATCCCGGCGCCTGCCGCGTATTCCTTAATGGCACGCAGCATGGGGGTCGGACCGCAGGCATAAATCACGTCGGCCGTCAGCCCCTGTTCCCGGATAGCATCAAGAACGGTTCCCTTCGTTCCCACGCTTCCGTCTTCCGTTGCAATGGCCAGGCCGGCATACGTTCCGATTTCCTCTGCAAGGAAGGTCTGGGAATCCCGATAGCCCAGCACCGCCGTCTTTTCGCACGAAAGCTTCTTCGCCAGCTCCAGCATGGGCGGAATCCCGATTCCGCCGCCGATTAACAGAGCCTTCTTTTCCTTCAGCGGGAACCCGTTTCCCAGCGGCCCCATAATCTCCAGAACCTCTCCCGGCCGGCAGAGGGAAAACTGCCTGGTTCCCTCTCCTGCAATCCGGTATACAAGCCGCAGCCTTCCGTTCGCCGCATCCGTCTCGCAGATGCTGATGGGACGGGGAAGGAGGCGGGCATTGTCATTGGTGTAGACGGCAATGAACTGTCCCGGAGCAGCCGCCTTCGCTATGGTTTCGGCCGTAAGCCACATGCTGTACACTCCGTCTGCCAGCTTCTCCTGGCTGTAAACGGCAGCCCTGATTTTCTCCTGTGTCATGGCAAATCTCCTTTATAAAACACGGTTGATATCGGCAATCATGTCCAGCACTGCCTGCCTGGAGGCTTCGGCAAAATGCTCCGGACCAAACTTGGCATATTTCTCCTGCTTGTAGGCAGCAATGATTCCTCTGGAGGAATTGACGATAGCTCCCAGACCATCCTCATTGAAGCAGTGTTTCAGATCCTCCGCCGTTCCGCCCTGGGCTCCGTAGCCCGGAACAAGGAAGTAGGTATGGGGCATCAGTTTTCTCAGCACCCGGCTCATTTCCGGATAGGTGGCTCCCACCACTGCGCCCACGTTGCTGTAGGTTCCATCCATGCTGGCTGCTCCCCACTCCACAACCTTTTCTGCTACCAGTTCATATAACGGCCGTCCGTCGATGAGACGATCCTGAAACTCTCCGCTGGAAGGGTTGGAGGTCTTAACAAGGACGAAAATTCCCTTGTCCGCCTCATTGCAGACATCCACAAAGGGCTTCACACCGTCAGTTCCAAGATAGGGGTTGACGGTAATAAAGTCCGTATGGAATCCGGAGCACACATTGGAGCCCACTTTCACGCTTCCCAGATGTCCCGCTGCATAAGCGGCAGAGGTAGAACCAATATCTCCGCGCTTTACATCCCCGATTACCACCAGGCCTTTTTTCTGGCAGTAATCCACGGTTTTCGCATATATTTTAAGTCCCTCAATGCCAAACTGCTCGTACATTGCAATCTGTGGTTTCACTGAGGGAATCAAGTCGTAGGTATGATCAACAATCTCTTTATTAAACTGCCAGATGGCCTCCGCAGCGCCTTCCAGAGTCTCTCCATACTCTTTAAACGCTTTCTCAACAATATGGGACGGAATGTACCCAAGCATCGGATCCAGGCCGACACAAATGGGGGCTTTCGTTTTCTGAATCTTTTCAATGAGCTGACTGATCATAGTATCCTCCTCTTTCGTGGCAAACAACACCTTATTCTTATCAATTCTAGCATAACCCCTCACCCGTTGCAAGGAAAAAACCGGAAAGGGAAAAAATTGCACAGCTTAAACAGAACCGGAGAATAATGAGACGGACCTTTATGGACGGGCAAATATTAAGGCAATTTGCCAAAAGCTCCCAAAGGCGGCCGTCTGCGCCGCCTCCGGACGTGTCTTCCCTCCCCATGTTTTCCATCAGCCGCGGAAAACCATGGCCCTTTCCTATTTCCTGTCAGCTGTGAAAAATCATGGCCCTCTCCCATTTTCCGTCAGCTGTGAAACACGATGGTGCAGATATAGTCGCCATTTTTATAGGTCTTCTTTAAAAACTGTTCTTCCGTTACCGTTTCCATATTCATCCAGAATTCCTCGGCGGCCAGCATGATATGGGACAGCATAATTCCCATATTAAAGTCCCGCATGGAAGCCAGGGCCTTTATCCTGGGCATAGCTCCCTTTCTGGCAAAAATATAAATCCGGTCAGAATATACCACGAACCTCCACGGCTGGGAGTTAAAGGAAGACGGAGCCAGCCTGGCAGCCCTTAAGATTGCCTTCACCTGCTCTCCCGGCTCATCCTTATATACACACAGGCTGGAAAGAGGAAGGCGCTTGGCCGTTTTTTCTGTCCCGTTTTTCCCTTCCGGACGGCCAAAGGCAATCACCAGAAGGCGCTTCAATCCATCCTTCTGAGCATCCCCCACTCTGGTTTCTCCCAGATAGCAGGTTCCGATTTCCCTGGAGGTCAGATACAGCACCGCCTGTTCGGAAAGATAGCCTGCATTCCGGCAGGCCACGCTTCCGCTCTCGCAGTAAACAGCCAGGTAATAAGGCGCCTCCGCTTTCCAGACTCCGCGTACCTTTTCCCGGCACTTCAGATTATCAATAATTTCAAAAGACACACGGCTCTGGGAATCCAGAGGCGAAGCATTTTTTAAGAACCGTTCCAGCGCCTCCAGGATCCCCGGCTCCAACGGCTCCATTTTGTATTTCCGGACCGATCTGCGGATAAAAATTCCTTCATAAATACTCATGTTTCGTTTCCCCTTACTGCCGGACTGCTCCGGCCCTGCACTGCGGCACTCCGGCCGCTGTCTTTCCGTTTTCCGGACTTCTGTTTTCATGCTTCATTCAGGCAGCTTATTCTTCAGACAGCACCGACTCTGCCCTTCCAGCTTCCGGGCAGCTCGTTCTCCGGCCTTATCGGACCATCATGACTGCGGCACTCCTGTTCTCCGGCAGTCTCCATCAGATCAGGCCGGACATCAGCGGCACAATCACCACCGTCATCAGCCCTGCAACGGCAATGGACAGACTGCTCATGGCCCCTTCAATCTCTCCCATTTCCAGTGCCCTGGCCGTTCCGATGGCGTGGGCCGCCGTTCCCAGTGCCAGCCCTTTTGCAATGGGCTCTTTAATGCCGGTCACCCTGAACCAGAAGTCCGCCGCAATATTTCCAATAATTCCCGTCAGAATAATACTGACCACCGTCAGCGTCACGATTCCTCCTGCTTCCTCGGACACGCCCATTCCAATGGCCGTGGTAATGGATTTGGGCAGCAAGGAAACGTAGTGAACATTTTCCAGGCGGAAGACCAGCGACAGAAGATACACGCTGAACACGCTTCCCAAAACACCGGATGCAATTCCCAGAAAAATGGCGACAGCATTCTTCTTTAAAAGAGCCAGCTGCTTATAAAGCGGAATAGCCAGGCAAACCGTTGCCGGCGTAAGAAAAAAGCTTAAATGGGACGCCCCCTCATTGTAATCATCATAGGAAATCCCGCCGGCCTTCAAAAAGGCAATCACAAGAATCACCGACACCAGAAGGGGATTCAGAACCGCCCATCCCAGCTTTTTCTTTAGCTGCATCCCGACAGCATATGCGGCCAGGCTGATAAAAATTCCAAAATATACCGGCATTTATTTGTTCCTCCTCTGTTTTTTCAGAATCAGTTCTGTCATTTTTCCCGTGACCGCCATTACGAAGAAGGTAGTCACCACCGTAATCAGAAGGGCAGGAAAAAGAACACTTTTTAGCTCCTCCACCTGCTCGATGATTCCGACGGCCGCCGGAATAAACATCAGAGGCATCAAATCCAGAAGAAGCCCTCCCACATGCTCCACATCCGGAAGGGAAATCACACCGGTGCATAAGAGAGCCAGCAGGAGAAACAGGCCATAGACTCCAGCCGGAATCGGAAGGGGAACCACCAGATTCAAGATTTCCCCCACAAGGGTAATTCCAAAAATGACCGCCATTTCTCTTACGTATTTCATTCTCTTGTCTCCTCTCCTGTCAATGCCCTCATTTTAGCACTGGTTTCCGCCGCCGGCAATAGAAAAAAGCGTACAATTTTCCCTTGAATCCGGACCGTTTTTTATACTATACTGAAGCAGGAATACCCGAAAGAAAACGAACGCAGGAGACCCGGTTTCCGTGATGGGAGGACGCAAAAAGCCGCCGCCTGGAAACTGGTCATGCAAAAGGAGGAGCACATATGCGTCTGTCAGCCGTTCATACTTTAAATTCTGCCCGTATAGCCGGAATTCATTCCCTGGTTTCAGACTGCCGTCAGGCGGAGGGCCTGTCTCTCTCCTTTCCCTATACCGATGCCGATCTTTACGTGCTGCTTCAGGAAAATGGACAGATCCTGTCAGCAGCTGCCTTCACAGACATGGGCGATGTTTTTGAGTGCTCTGCCTTCACCCATCCGTCTGCGCGGAGACGCGGCTGTTTTTCCCGACTTTTAAAGGCCGCCGTGCCCAGACTTCCCGAAGGAACAGAGCTTCTTTTTTATACCAGTGCAGCCTGTCGGGACGCCCAAAAGACCCTTGCCGCCCTTGGAGCCCGAAAGGCGCCGGATGAATATTTTATGGAACTTTTTCTGGATAACTTTCAGTCGAAACCGTCTCCTGACTTTTCTCCAAACCTTCCCTGGCATAAGCCGTTTCATCCGGAGCTTAAGGAAGAAGCCGGCATTCTCACCTATCAGGCATTCTGCGGTTCTGTCCATATTGCCGTTTATCCGGACTGGTACTACCTTTTCGGCCTGGAAATTCAGGAATCATTCCGCGGTCTGGGGCTGGGACAGGCCCTCCTGTTTTTCGTGCTCTCCGATTTAAAAGATAAAAATCCCCTTCCCCTCCGGCTTCAGGTTTCCGGCGATAATCTTCCAGCTCTTTCTCTTTACGAAAAAACAGGATTCCGCATTACCGAAACCCTGTCCTGTCATCTGTACCAACCGTCAGTCCTTATCAAACTGCAGTAGCATATCCGGACTTTCCCGCTCCTCAATCTTCTTGCGGATATTCAACATCCTCATGTCTGTCTGGGCGATGGTTTCCGCGCATTCCCGCAGCTCCTCGCTGATTTCCCCGGAATCATCCAGATTCTTTTTATATTTCATCTGATGATCCAGGCTTGCCCAGAAGTCCATGGCAATCGTCCGGATCTGAACCTCCACCCGGATGTTCTGCTTCCTGTCGGAAAAATATACCGGGATCTCAATAATCATATGGTAGCTGCGGTATCCGTTGACCTTTGGACAGCGGATATAATCTTTTACCATCAGCACCTTGACGTCATCCTGTCTGGCTAACATCTCCGCCACCGTATAAATATCATCAAGAAACGAACAAATCACCCGGACCCCGGCCACATCATCCAGATTTTCCACAATGGATTGGATGGTCAGGGGATATCCACGGCGCTTCAGCTTTTCTATAATACTGGCTGGCTTTTTGACTCTTGATTTAATCATCTGAATCGGATTTCTCTGATTCTTGGTAGCAAGATCATCATTTAATACTTCCAGTTTTGTTTTCACCTCGCGGATAGCGCAGGTATACATCATCATCATTTCCCGGAACCGGACAGCTTCATTTAAAAATCCCTCCGGAATTTCAATCACATTCGGGGCATTGACAGCAGACTGGACAAGCTCACCGTTTGGATTCATGCCAAGATTCATTGGTACACCTCATATCTGTTATGCTTTTATAAGTATACCGAAAACTGCCCTCTCCTGCAATGCCGTAAACCTTAATTTTTTATGAAAGATTCCTGGAAAATTTAAAAACTCCCTCGCTTTACAATGGGAAAAAACCATGCTATGATAGCGGTGAAAGGGACCGGAAGCCGGCGCCTTCGCATCTTGATTTTCCGCATAACATCTGCCCGGAGCAGTCTGCGGAACAAATTAAAACCTGGGAGGGGTAAAATCATGAAAACACTTGGGTATTACAATGGAAAATTCGGACCTCTGGAGGAGATGACCGTCCCGATGAATGACCGTGCCTGTTATTTCGGTGACGGAGTTTATGAGGCCACCCTTGCGAAAAACGGAAAGATCTTTGCTCTCAAAGAACATCTGGACCGCTTCTTCAACAGCGCCGGACTGATTAAAATAGATGTGCCTTATACCAAGGAAGAAATCGCCTCGATTCTTTACGAGATGCTGGGAAAAATGGATGACAGCGAAGTCTTCATTTACTGGCAGTTAACCCGCGGTACAGGAATCCGTCAGCACCAGTTCCCGGAAAAAGGCACAAAAGCCAATTTCTGGATCTTCATGAAACCCGGAAAACACGGAAGCACAGACAAACGCCTCAAGCTGACCGACATGGAAGATACCAGATTCCTTCACTGCAACATTAAGACTCTGAACCTGCTGGTCAATGTCATGGCTGCTGAAAAAGCAGAGGAAGCCGGCTGCGGCGAGTGTGTATTCCATCGCGGCGATATTGTCACCGAATGTGCCCACAGCAACGTATCCATCATCAAAGACGGCATTTTCAAAACGCATCCCGCCGATCATTACATTCTTCCCGGAATTACCAGAATGCACCTGATTCAAATTTGTAAAGACAACGGAATCCCGGTGGATGAGACTCCCTTTACGATGCAGGAATTAATGGATGCTGACGAAGTAATCGTATCCAGCTCCACCAAGTTCTGCGCTCCCGCCTGTGAGATGAACGGAACTCCCATCGGCGGAAAGGCTCCCGAGCTGATATCTCTTCTCCAGGAAAAATATCTGGAAAAATTTGAAAACGAAACGAAAGCAGAATAATTTCCTGCCTTTTGAGATGAAAGAGGCAGCGCATGATGCCATTACAGCAGAATGATTTTTTCCTGCAGAATGAAGCTTCCTGATTCAGCAGAAAATTCCCTGCCGGAGCCGGAAACATCGGTCCCGTCAGGGAATTTTTTCTCCCTCTTCTCCATACACCAGCTTCTCATACTTATCGATGGGAAGCGGCGGGGAAAACCAGTATCCCTGGGCCTCGTCGCATCCGATTTCTTTTAAAATCCGAACCTGCTCCGCATCTTCCACGCCTTCACAGACCACATGGTATCCCAGTCCTTTTACCATGGAAATCAACGATTTCAGAAAGTAAATGCCGCGTTCCCCCTGCTCACAGTTGCGGATCAAAAGCTGGTCAATCTTCACCGTATCCACAGGGATATCCACCACCATATTTAAAACGGAATACCCCGCTCCGAAATCGTCCATGGACGTCCGAATCTGCGCCCCGTGCAGGCGCTTAAACAGACGTTTGGCGCTGTCAAAATTGGCCACTGCTGCCGTCTCCGTCAGTTCAATTTCCGTCAGGGCCGGTTCAACCTCATACTGCTCCAGTATCGCAAGATAACGGCTGACCGTATCCTTTTCCATGGCATGGAGCGCCGATGCATTCACCGAAATAGGCACCTGTCTCCGGTGCTTCCTGTCATTTTTCTTAAGGAACTGAACAACCTTCTCAAACACATAAAAATCCAGGTCGACGATCCGCCCGCTCTTTTCCAGCACCGGCACAAAAACCGCAGGCGCGGCCACGGTGCCGTCTTCCAGCGTCCACCGGATCAGAGCCTCTGCCCCTGTCACCTGATAATCCGCTATGGAAAACTTAGGCTGCAGATATACCTGGAACCGTCCCTTTTCCATCATATCATCCAGGTTATTCACAATTTCCTGTTCAATTTTCTGTTTCCGATCCAGCTCCTCATCATAAATCCGAACGGTCCTTCCGGTACTCCGGACTTCCCGCCTGGCAAAATTGGCGGCATCAATGGCCTCCGAAGCGCTGAGACAGTCCCGGTCAATCGGATATAGTCCCGCACGGATCCGCAGCCGCATGCCGGCATATCCCTTTCGCTCATCGGAAATAAATGCATCGTTGAGCTGCTCCAGCCATGCTGCCGTTTCCCCGGCATCATCGCAGGGAAGAAACAGGATAAACTGATCCGCTACGACTCTCGAAAAATACACCTCCGGTTTTCCCTCCAGGAAATTCATCATATAGCCGCAGTAATCCTTTAACAGCTCATCCCCTGAGGAGTAACCGTATTTCCGGTTAAAATGCTTGAAATCCTCGAAATCAAGATACGCCATTCCATATCCGCAGGCATACCCTCCCACAATCAGCCGCTCCGTCTCTTCCTTAAACTTCGTAAAAGAAAGCAGTCCCGTTACGGCATCATACTCCGGCTGAGCCAGAATATTGGAAATGGATGCATTCATGGCCAGGCTTTTCGCCAGATGGGCCGAAATCATTTTTGTCAGCTCCCCCAGCCTGCTTCTCTGCTCTCCGCTCCACTCCCGGTGTTCCCGGCAGGTCACATAGGAAATCGCTCCCGTGTACTTTCCTTCACAGTACATGGCGGCATAAAGAACCGTTTTGGCATCCCCCTGCATCAGCAGATTTGCGGCATCCTCTGAATACTGTCCCATCTGCCCTGCCTGCAGAACTATAGTCCCGTTCTCGTCATACCCATGAAACAGGGTCAGGAAGTCCTCTTTGGAAAAAGATCCCGGAACCGAAAGTGCCTCCGGGATCCCGGGTCCCAGCCACTGATACATTCTCTTTGTGGTTTTCTCCTTGATGTCTGTCCAGATAACCGTAATCCGATCCAGCTGAAACCGCAGCCCCAGGATTTCCAGCAGCATGTCCATGGCCGCCTGGAAACTGCAGGTCTTATCAAAAATCTCAAAAGCTATGGAAATGACATCCCCGCGAAAGTACCTGGCATCAATATCCGGCCTGGCGTTCTTTCCATCTCCCACCGGTTCATGCTGTTTCAGATGATTGCAGAAAACCAGCCGGTTCTTTCCCCTTTTCTTTGCCTGCTGCAGCGCTCCCCGGGCATTCTCTGCCAGATTGTCATAAGAATAGCCGGAAGCATTCTCCTCCAAAAAGCAGACGCCCACACTGCAGGTCACCACACAGCCCTCCATGGGAAACTGCAGGGTACGCAGCGCGTCCATAAAGGCAACAGTCTGCTTCACCAGCTCCTTATGCGGAATCGTTTTCACAAATATCATGAACTCATCGCCGCCGGAACGGATCACGATTCCATTTTCCCCAAAATGACATGCGAGGAAACCAGCCAGAACCACCAGAACCTGATCACCGGCAAAATGGCCATATTCTTCATTAATGGCCCTAAAATCGTCAATATTAACCGCCAGCATCCCACAGGATGTATAGGGATCCCGTTTCGACAGATATTCTCCCACCAGCCACCTGCCGGTCTTCGGACCATACAGTCCTGTGAGGAGATCTCTCTCCTCCTGATTTCTCATTTTCTTTTCCTCCAACCCTTTCCTCCCATGGGCCGCATTTCCTCAGACGCCGGTTTTGGGACACACATCTGCCAGGCAGCACCTGCTGCAGTACGGCTTCGTTCTGGCCGTACAGACTTCCCTTCCATGGTACACCAGACGGTGACAGAAATCGCTGCCTTTTTCCGGCGGTATGATGGCCCATAAAGCCATTTCCACCTTTTTCGGTTCTTTTATCTGATCCACCAGTCCCATCCGGTTTACCAGCCGGATACAATGAGTATCCGTGACAATGGCCGGTTTACCAAATACGTCCCCCATAATCAGATTCGCACTTTTTCTTCCCACGCCGGGAAGCTTTAATAACTTGTCAAAATCATCGGGCACATTGCCCCCATACTGCTCCCACAGGATCTTCATGCAGGCGCTGATATCCCTCGCCTTGCTTTTTCCCAGTCCGCAGGGACGGACAATTTCCTCAATTTCATCGACGCCGGCCTCCGCCAGAGACTTGACATCCGGAAATTTCTGATATAAGTCCTGCACCACCACATTGACTCTGGCATCCGTACACTGGGCCGCCAGACGGACACTGACCAGAAGTTTCCATGCCTGATTATAGTCCAGGGTACAGCCGGCATCCGGATACTCTTTTTCCAGCCTCTCAATGATTACGGCAGCCAGCTGCTTTTTCTCTTCCAGACGTTTCTCATCCTCCTGATTCTTCGTCTGCTTTTTTTCTTTTTCCATCTGCTTCATCGCACGCTTCCTCTTTTGTTTCTTCTGTTTTCATAAACTCCAAAAACCGGCTCTCCGGCATGGGTCTGGCATAATAAAACCCCTGGATCCGGTCCACAAAAAGCTCCTTTGCCTTTCCCGCTTCCTCCCCGGTTTCGATTCCCTCCGCCACCACAAGGAATCCGGCCTCATGGAGCATGCCAACCATATGCCGGATGCTCCGGTATTTCCTCTCATCCTGCCGGAGCCCGGCAGTCAGACTGGCATCCAGCTTTACTGCCTCGAAGGGAAGCGACAGCATTCGCTCCAGGTTGGAATACCCCACGCCGAAATCATCCAGATAAAATCCAGTTCCGGCATCCGTCAGCCTCTCCATGGCTTCCTGCAGTTTTCCCGGACTTGCCGGCCTCACCCGCTCCGTAAGCTCAATCCGAAGCCGCCTGGCCAGCACACGGTGATGCTCCAATAGCTTCCACGTCCAGTCCAAAAACTTTCCGTCCTCCAGCTCTCCGGCTGAGAGATTGATGGAAAGCTGCTCTAAAAAACCGGCAGGATGGCGCTCCAGGAAAGAAACCGCCTTTTCCAGCACCTGCCGGCTGATTTCTCCCATGAGCCCGGCCCCTTCCGCCAGAGGAATAAACTCTCCCGGGGAAACCAGTCCTCCATTCTCATCACGAAGCCTGATTAACCCCTCTGCGCTCCGGAACTGTCTTCTTTCACAGTCATAAACCGGCTGATAGTAAAGCTCAAAAGAATCTCCCGCAAGTGCCTGGCGCACCAGCCTTAAAAGCTCCCGCCGACGCCTTTTCCCGGATTCCCGCTTTGACAGCGGAAGGATTCCCGCTTTCAGCATGTTCTGCATATGTCATCACCCACAACATTTTCTTTTTTGTGGTTATCATGCACTGCAAAACCGGCATTTATACCGGTTCCTTCCATTCCCCGGTATTCTTTGCTTTTCTGATTCCATCATAATCCCAATATTTTTCATTATATAGGAGCCTTCAAAGCTTTGTCAACATTCCCGCCGCGCAGTCCGCTATTTTTCGACATTTTCCGTCTCGTTTCACACCTGTCCTCTCTGTGCCTCCCTGCCATATGAGCAAACATTCCAGAGTAAAAGAAAAAATGTAAGCATGTGCACCGCTGATGCATTCACACCAAAACGCGGCCGCATCTGCAGCCATTGAAATAAAAAACGCAGGCCCCGTCTTCCATCTGAACAATGAAAGGCAGAACCTGCCGCCGTAAGCACTTTCCGTTTTCCTGTTTATTTTCCAAAGAACCTTTTCTTTTTGCCCCCCTCCGGAGAAATGCCGTTCATGGCATTGTCAAACCGGCGGAGAGCTTCCTTCTGCTCTTCGTTTAACTTTTCAGGAACTGTCACCACCAGGGTAACGTAATGATCTCCCCGGACGTTCTTATTCCGCAGAGAAGGAACTCCCTTGCCTCTTAACCGGACCTTGGTATCGGTCTGGGTTCCCGGTTTCACTTCGTAATCCACCTCTCCGTCCACGGTCTTGATCCGAATCGTGCCGCCAAGAGCCGCTGTTGCGAAAGAAATGGGGACGGTGGAATAAATCGTTGTCTCCTGCCGCTTGAAAACCGGATGTCTGGATACGGTAACCTCTACCAGCAGATCTCCCCGCTCGCCGCCGTTGGTACCGGGTTCTCCCTTGCCGGCAATCCGGATGCTCTGTCCGTTGTCGATTCCGGCCGGAATCGTAACCTGGATCTTTTTCTTGGAAGCAATATAGCCGCTTCCATAACAGTCCGGGCATTTTTCCTTGATGATTTTTCCTGTTCCATGACAGTCCGGACAGGTCTGCACGTTCTGAACCTGGCCAAAGAAGGACTGCTGGGTATAAACAATCTTTCCTTTTCCGTTACACTTGGGACAGGTAATGGGGGAGGTTCCCGGTTTGGCTCCGGTTCCGTGACACTTGGGACACTCATCCTTTAAGGTCAGTTCAATCTCCTTCTGGCAGCCAAAAATCGCTTCCTCGAAAGTAATCCGGATTCCGGTCCTCAAATTGGCACCGCGCATGGGCCCGCTGCTTCTGGAGCGGCTGCTTCTTCCGCCGAAGAAATCTCCGAAAATATCCCCGAAAATGTCTCCCATATCAGCGCCTGTAAAATCAAAGCCGCCGAAACCGCCTGCTCCGCCGGCGCCGCCTTCAAAGGCTGCATGGCCAAACTGATCATACTGCCTTCTCTTTTCCGGGTCACTTAATACGCTGTAGGCTTCGGATGCCTCCTTAAACTTTGCCTCCGCCTCCTTATCTCCGGGGTTCGCGTCCGGATGGTACTTTTTTGCCAGGACACGGTAAGCCTTTTTTAGCGCCGCATCGTCAGCATCCCTCGGCACGCCAAGGACCTCATAATAATCTCTTTTACTCTCTGCCATATCTTACGCATTACCTTTCCAACTGATAGTTCTTCCCGCCAAATGGCGCACGGAAAGAACGCCCGAAGGACGTTCTTTCCATCTCACAGATTGCGTTCTTTAGTTTACACCTCTTTGTAATCGCCGTCAACCACATCATCGCCGTATCCGGCCTGACCTGCGGTCTGTCCGCCGGCGTTCTCTGCGCCGCCCTGAGCCTGCTGCGCCTGCTCATATACCTTTGCAAACAGCTTCTGGGCGCTCTGCATCAGTTTTTCCTTGCCTGCCTTGATATCATCCACCTGAGCATCCGTCATCTGATCCACAGGAGCACGGTTGATGGCTTCCTTCAGGGCATTCAAATCAGCCTCTACCTCAGACTTATCATTGGCATCCAGCTTATCGCCAACTTCCTCCAGAGCCTTCTCGGTCTGGAATACCATGGAATCGGCATCATTTCTTGTATCGATGGCGTCCTTCTTCTTCTTATCCTGAGCCTCATACTCAGCAGCTTCCTTCACGGCCTTCTCGATGTCTGCTTCTGACATGTTGGAACCGGAGGTGATGGTGATGTGCTGCTCTTTTCCTGTTCCCAGATCCTTCGCGGATACGTTTACGATACCGTTGGCATCGA
>DVGC01000025.1 GCA_018712915.1 Candidatus Copromonas faecavium (nom. illeg.)
TCCGAATAATTCCACAATACTTTTTCAGGCCAGCACAGGCGTGGTGGTCTTATTGTGATACCTATTTTTTCAACCTGTATAAAATTTTCAATGTTCATCAATTTAGCCTTGACTTTTTATTTGCAGGCTTGTTCACCAAATTCACGTACCATCAGATGTTCTCACTATATCACAGGCAAAATGAAAACTCAAGAGGAAATACGACGTCATATGTTTTATGGAAAATGTGGGTCCAGTTATTGACATAAATTTCACGGATTGTTATGATATGGATAAAGAATTTGACAGAAGGGGGGATTGGATTGATAAATGAATGCCTGGAAAAAATGGCAGAATTTGGCGTTGTGAAGGAAAAAGACAGGTCTCTGGCGGAGCAGGTAGCTGATAAATTGTCAGAAATGATTCAGGAACAGGCGCTGGCGGAAGGACAGAAGCTGCCAAACGAGTTTGAACTAGCAGAACTTTTAAATGTCGGACGTGGAACGATTCGTGAAGCGGTTAAGCTTCTGGTAAGCCGGAATGTACTGGAAATCCAAAGGGGCAGAGGCACCTTTGTCAAACAGTCTCCCGGAGTAGTGGATGATCCGCTGGGATTTTCCTATATGAAAGATAAATTCAAGCTGGCCCAGGATCTACTGGAAATGCGCATGCTCATTGAGCCGCAGATTGCGGAAATGGCGGCAGTCCGGGCTTCTGATGAGGACATTGCTGATATCCGGCGGCTCTGCGACGAGGTGGAAAAACTGATTCTGGAGGGCGTTCCCCATTTGGAAAAGGATGTGGAGTTTCATGCCCGGATTGCGAGCAGTACCAGGAATCAGGTAATGCCGCATATTATTCCGATTATTAACAAGGGAGTCAGCTATTTTGTGGAAATGACCAGTTATGCGTTGGATAAGGAGACCATTGAGACGCACCGGCAGATCACAGAGGCCATTGAAAAGCACGATCCAGTGGCGGCCAGAACGGCCATGTATCAGCATCTGATTTACAACCGGGATAAAATGTTGGAGAAGGAAACGCTTTTAACTGCAGACCGGGAAGTGAAGCCGGAGACGGAACAGGAATGGCAGCAGAAAACAGAATAAGAAAAGGAATAAGAGACAGCGGCAGAGAGAGGATTAACCGTGACATACAGATGGTGTCCTTCCTCTGCCGCTTTTTGTTGACCGGGAGACGGAGCAGCAGGCAGAGTATAACATAAAATATAGAGAATGAGATGTAAAACAAAACAATATGCACAATAAAATCTGAATGATTCTGTGAAATAGGAACAAAATTTATAAAATTGGAAAAAAATAATTGACTTATTTGTATGAAATTGCTATATTGAAATTACTTCATAAGACGTATGATGTCATATGTTAATGAGCGTGGAGCGTGAAAACGGAAAGACAGGAAATGGGCGGCAGGAATGAAAGATCGGAAACAGATGCGGCCCAAAGCGTACGACAGTGAAAAGGAAAGGGAGAGAATGTTATGATGAAGAAGAAGTGGATGAAGCTGCTGGCGCCTCTGACGGCGATGGCTATGGCAGGAATGGCTCTGACAGGCTGCTCCGGAGGAGCGGAAGAAACAACGGCTGCAGGAGGAGGGGATACGTCTGCGGCATCTTCCTCAGAAGAAGGAGAAGATGCGGGGGAAGCAGTCACTGGTGAAAAACAGGTGGTTAAGGTCGGCGTTATGTGTCCCATGTCCGGAACCAGCGCCAGATTCGGAGAGCTTTACCAGGCATCCATCGACGCGGCCATGAAGGCCATCGAGGAGGACGGACTTTTAAAGGACTATACCCTGGAATTTGAATACGTGGATGACAAAGGCGCGACGGATGGAGCGCCGGCTGCCGCGACTTATGTTCTGGACCAGTATGGAGCGGACATTGCCATTGGGCATATGCTGACAACCATGGTTTTGGTGTCGGGTCCCATGTTTGAGGAAGCACAGGTTCCTCTTCTGGGAATTGTATCCGGCCCGGCATCGGTATCCCAGGGATTTGAGTATCTCTGCATTGAGACGGGAACGGATCTGATTCAGGCAGAAACCCTCCTCCAGTATCTGGTGGAAGAGAAAGGATATGAACGCCTCGGCATGATCCATATCAATACGGAGGGCGGTTCCTCTGCGGCAGATCATATTGAAAAAGTGATGAAGGAAAAATACGGCCTTGAGTTGGTGTCCAGAGATGCGATGACCACTGAAGATACAGATTTCACTGCCCAGGTGCTGAAAATGAAGGATGGAGATGCGCAGGCTGTGATTTTCTGGGGATTGAACCAGTCTCAGGGTAATGTATGTATGAAGAACATCGAGCAGAGCTGGGGAAAGGTTCCGGAAGAAATTCTGTTTGCAGGCGGAACCAGTATGGCTCAGAATCAGATGACGGAAACCTGGGATGCAGCCGATCTGGAGGGTGTGGTATTCCCGGTTGGCTACATTCCGGATGAGAGCAATCCGGCCATTGTAAGATTTATCGAGGATTTCAAAGAGGCTGATGTGCTCGGGCAGGATCCGGCTGATGTTCCCGCGAGAGTTTATGATGCGGTGTTCCATCTGGTAACGGCCCTGAACAACCTTGGGCCTTACGATGTGGAGGCAGAGGATTTCAGCGTGAAACTCAATGAGCAGCTCCGTCAGGCATCTTTTGACGGTGTACAGGGACATTTCGATTACAGTGCCTTTGATAATGGAGAAGGACTTGCACAGATGAGTATTGGTGAATGGGGACCGGACTACACCCAGAGAAAGGTATATCCGCAGTAATGATAGCCCGTGGGCCGGAATGGATATTCCGGCCCGTTTTTACTTTATGAAGGAAAAAAGAATGGGGACGGGGCCAGAGAATGAAAAACCGGAACCAATATCACTTTACCGGAAGGGGGATAACCCGGAATGACGATTTTTGTACAGGCTTTGATTGGAGGAATTTCTCAGGGAGCCATTTACGCGCTGATTGCTCTTGGCTATAGCGTGATTTACAGTACCCTGAAGATGGGACATTTTGCTCAGGGCGATTTTTATATGCTGGGCGCTTTTATTGGACTGACGCTGTCAACCAAGCTGGGGCTTCCGGCGGTTCTGGTGTTTGTGGGAGCCAGCCTGCTGACCTCTCTTGTTATGCTGGGGCTGGAGCGGATTGCCTACCGGCCCATGTATAACCGGCCCATGAATGCTCTGTTAATTGCCACCATGGGAATGCAGTATGTGGTGCAGCAGATTGCAAAGCTGATTTGGGGCTCCGATATTAAGCGATTTCCGCCCATGTTTGACAACCAGGCCATCCATATCCCGTTTATCGGCGGAGAAACCATTGCCATTACGCCGCAGAATCTCTGGGTTATTGGAATCTGCGCTGCTCTGATGGTATGCCTGATGCTGTTCATGAAAAAGACAAAGACGGGAATTGCCATGAGCGCCGTTTCCATGAACCGGAAGGCAGCCTCCCTGATGGGGGTTAAAATTACAACCATTATTACGGCCACCTATGTGATTGCGGCCTGTCTGGCCGCCGTGGCAGGTGTCCTGATGGGGCCGGTGTATTCGGTCAGCTTTTCCATGGGCGGTTCCATGGGAACGAAGGCCATGACGGCAGCGGTAATGGGAGGCTTTGGAAGCCTTCCGGGAGCCATGCTGGGCGGAATCCTTCTGGGCGTTGCGGAGACGCTTTGCTCTCTTTACGTTTCGACGGCCTATA
The DNA here is from genome assembly GCA_018712915.1 of Candidatus Copromonas faecavium (nom. illeg.). Lineage (GTDB taxonomy): Bacteria > Bacillota > Clostridia > Lachnospirales > Lachnospiraceae > Copromonas > Copromonas faecavium. Next base: position 3,692 of record DVGC01000025.1, read on the forward strand.
AGGACGTGGTTACCTTCCTGATTCTTCTGGCTGTTCTGTTCTGGAGGCCTCAGGGCATTCTCGGACAGGCAAAGATTACGAAAGTATAAGGAGGCGCCGTATGCATAAAACGAAAAAAACGACCTGGATCCTCATTGGAATCATGATTGCAGCAGCACTGGTGCTTCCGTTCCTTGTGGGTTCCGACAACAACTACATGCTGAACATTCTGATTTCCTATTGTTATTACGGAATCCTGGCGGCCAGTCTGAATCTTTTAATTGGATATACGGGGCAGATTTCCCTGGGCCATGCGGCATTTATGGCCATCGGAGGCTATTCTTATGCGATTCTGAATAAAACCCTTGGCTTCCATTTTATTTTTGCCATGCTTGGGGCCATTATGATTTCATTCCTCTGTGGCCTGTTCATCGGTCTTGCCTGTTCCAAGCTTTCTGCCATCTTTTTGGCCATGGCCACCTCCGGCTTTGCCAAGGCGGTGACCATCACTATCACCAATGAAAAATGGCTGACGGGAGGCGCCAACGGATTTACGGGCATTCCCAAAATCACGGTGTTCGGCTATAAATTGACCAATCTGGAAATCTACTATTTTGCTCTTGTGCTGGCCCTTTTGGTCTTTCTTGTATGCTACCGCTTGATTTATTCAAAAACAGGACGGGCCATGCAGGCGGTTCGGAACGCGCCCATTGCGGCGGCGGCCATGGGAATCAATGTCAATGGATATAAGTTTCTGGTCTGCGGAATCTCTGCGGCTATGGCAGGACTGGCCGGCTGCATTTATGCGATTAACCTGAATTATCTGTCGGCAGATATGTTCAATAAGACCTCCATTACCCTTTTGACCATGACGGTTTGCGGCGGTATGGGAAGCCTTTTCGGGCCGGTGCTGGGAACGCTGGTGATTGGAACGCTTCCGGAGCTTCTGCGTGTTTTCGCCAATTATCTGGATGGAATCTACGGCGTTATGATTATTGTCGTTATGCTGTTCATGCCCCAGGGAATTTACGGAGGCTTAAAGGACCTGGTGGACAAGATGATAAAGAAGAGGGAAGGAGGCCGGGTTCATGGGCAATGATATATTATTGAAAGCAGAGAAGGTTACCATGCAGTTTGGCGGCCTGAAGGCAGTCAATGAAGTGGATATGGAAATCAAGCGCGGGGAGATTCATGCGCTCATCGGCCCCAACGGAGCAGGAAAAACCACGTTTTTCAACGTGATTTCCGGAATTTATATGCCGACCTCCGGCCAGGTTTTCTTTGATGGAGAGGACATTACCAAGCTGAAGCCCCATCAGGTAACAGAACGGGGAATAGCCAGGACCTTTCAGAATATCCAGCTGTTCGATTCCATGTCTGCCAGGGAGAATGTCATGATCGGCCATCATACCAGAACCAAATCCACGGTTCTTGGAACTATTTTTCATACGAAGAAGATGAAAGAGGAGGAATGGAAATGCTACCATAAGGCGGAAGAGATGCTGGATTTTGTCGGCCTTGGAAATGAGAAGGAAACCCTGGCCAGCAGTCTTCCTTATGGAAAGAAACGGATTCTGGAGATTGCTAGGGCGCTGGCCAGCGAGCCGAAAATTATTATGCTGGACGAGCCCTGCGCGGGCATGAATGCGTCGGAGACAAAGGAACTGACCAAAACCATTTATAAAATCAGAGATGCGGGAATCACGGTCCTCCTTGTGGAGCATGACATGAAATTTGTCATGGGAATTTCTGATATGATTACCGTTTTGGATCACGGCGGAAAAATCTGTGAGGGCGTGCCGGACATGGTCCGCCAGGATTCGAAGGTCATTGAAGCCTACCTGGGAAAGGAGGAGGAAGAATGAGTTTCTTAAAAGTTGAGAATCTTCGTGCCTCCTACGGCAATATCCAGGCACTTAAGGGGATTGACCTGGAGGTGGAGAAGGGGGAAATCGTGGCCATTGTGGGAGCCAACGGAGCGGGAAAAACCACTCTTTTAACCTGTATTTCCGGGCTGATGGGATATACGGGAACCATTACCTACGACGGCCAGGTGCTGGGCGGGAAAATCACCGCCGATAAAATCGTAAAAATGGGAGTTGTCCAGGTCCCTGAGGGACGGCAGATTTTCAGTGAGCTTTCCGTTCTGGAAAACCTGAAAATGGGCGCCTATTCCAGACCAAAAGGGGAGGACCCGAGGCCAGATATCGAACGGGTCTTCAAGCTGTTTCCCAGGCTGGAGGAGAGAATGCACCAGAAGGGCGGCAGCCTGTCCGGAGGCGAGCAGCAGATGCTGGCCATGGGGCGGGCCATGATGGCAAGACCCAGGCTGCTGCTTTTGGATGAGCCGTCCATGGGCCTGGCGCCTGTTGTGGTGGCGGATATTTTCCGCAACATCCGGGAGCTGAATGAGGAAGGAATCACCATTGTTTTAATCGAGCAGAATGCCAAACTGGCATTAAAGACGGCCAATCGTGCCTATGTGATTGAAAACGGTGAAATCACTCTTTCCGGTCCGGCAGATGAGCTGGCCCGGAATGAACAAATTCGGAAAGCCTACTTAGGCGGTTAAAGGAGAACATTCTTATGGGAAATCTGATCAATCAGGAAATTCGCAGGATTGCACCGGAGATGGATCCGCTGCGGATGGGAATGGGCTGGACCGAGGAGGACCTGGAAAAGCCCAGCATCTTAATTGAAAGTACCTTTGGAGACAGCCATCCGGGCAGCGCACATCTGTTTGAACTGGTGGAAGAGGCAAGGGAAGGAATCGCGGAGGAAGGCGGGAAGGGCGCCCGGTATTTTGCCACGGATATTTGTGACGGGATGGCCCAGGGCCATGATGGCATCAATTATTCCCTGGCCTCCCGGGAAGTGATCAGCCAGCTGATTGAGATTCATGGAAAGGCCACGCCCTTTGACGGCGGTGTCTTCATCGCCAGCTGCGACAAAGGACTGCCGGCCAACCTGATCGGAATCGGAAAACTGAACATTCCCAGCGTTGTTGTTACGGGAGGCGTGATGAATGCCGGTCCGGATCTGCTGACGCTGGAGAAAATCGGCGAATACAGCGCCATGTACCAGCGGGGAGAGATTTCAAAGGAAGAGTTCCTGTTTTATAAGCACAATGCCTGCCCGTCCTGCGGCGCCTGTTCCTTCATGGGAACGGCCGGGACCATGCAGATCATGGCGGAGGCTCTGGGGCTTATGCTGCCAGGAAGCGCCCTGCTTCCGGGAACCAGCGGGGAATTGAAGAAATTTGCAAAAGAGGCCGGCCATCAGGCGGTGAAACTTGCCAGAATGGGACTTAAGGCCCATGACATTGTGACCAAGGAGTCTTTTGAGAATGCCATTATGGTTCATGCGGCCATTTCCGGCTCTACCAATGCTCTTCTTCATCTTCCGGCCATTGCACACAGCTTCGGAATCTCCATCGATGCCAGAACTTTTGACGAGATGCACCGGGATGCCCACTATATTCTGAATGTGCGGCCCACAGGCTTCTGGCCGGCTCAGTACGTTTATTATGCAGGAGGGGTGCCGGCCATTATGGAAGAAATTCGTTCCATGCTCCATCTGGATGTGATGACCGTCACCGGAAAGACTCTGGGAGAGAATCTGGAGGATGTGAGAAAGAGCGGCTACTATGAAAGAGGAGCAGAATACTTAAAGAAGTATGGAATCAAAAAGGCCGACGTGATAAAAACCTTTGAGGAACCCATGGGAACCCATGGAACCATCGGAATTCTTTACGGGAACCTGGCTCCTGAGGGAGCTGTGGTGAAGCATTCGGCCGTTCCGAAGGAAATGTTTCACAAGATTCTCTATGCCCGTCCCTTTGACTGTGAAGAAGATGCTATTGACGCGATCTTAAAGAAGGAGATCCATCCGGGAGACGCGGTGTTTATCCGCTATGAAGGCCCCAAGGGCAGCGGAATGCCGGAAATGTTTTATACGGGAGAGGCCATCTGCTCTGATCCGGAACTGGCGGCCAGCGTGGCGCTGATCACCGACGGACGGTTTTCCGGCGCTTCCAAGGGACCGGTCATCGGCCATGTTTCTCCGGAGGCGGCAGAAGGCGGTCCCATTGCACTCGTGGAGGAAGGCGATCTCATCGAGCTTGATATTGATGCCAGAATTCTCCGGATTGTGGGAGCCAGGGGAGAGAGAAAAACGCCGGAGGAGATGGAGGAAATCTTAAAACAGAGAAAGGCTGGCTGGAAGGCGCCGGCCGGCCGGTACCGGGATGGAGTCTTAAAGCTGTTTTCGGAGCATGCCGTTTCGCCGATGAAGGGCGGATACATGGAATAGGAACCGGCCGGAAGATTTGGGTGAACACTCCGGAGGAACGAAGGGCGTTCCTAAGACGTATGATGGAAAATGAATTCAGGAGAATGCACCGCAGGAAAAGTGAAAATTGAAACCTGCGGTGCATTTGTGTTATGATGTAAGAAGAGAGGAGGCTGGATGGCAGTGGATGAGCAGCATCGTCAGAGTTTTGAGGAACAGTTAAAAAAAGCCAATGAATCAAATCCCTTTATGATTCATAATCATATCAGGGCTACTGTATTATCAGAGAAGACGTCTCAGGTACGGGCGGAAATCGGGGCAGACGCGCTGAATGCCATGGGAGGCGTTCACGGCGGCCTGATGTTCGTGATGGCGGAGATTGCCGCCGGGCTGGTGACAAGAAACGACGGGAGGCGCTATGTGACGCTGGACAGTTCGTTCCGGTTTATCAGGGGGACGGATTCCTCCCAGGATCTTGCGGCGGAGGGGACCATTGTGAAACGGGGAAGAACCGTCTGCTTTACAAAAGCATCCGTAAAGGAAGCAGAATCAGGGAAGCTCCTGGCAGAAGGAGATTTTACATTCTATTGCCTGGATGCAGAATAAGAAAAATTTTCACAATTTTTTAGAAACCCATTGACAAAGTGACAGCCTGTCATTATGATAGTGACAGGCTGTCACTTTTATTCCTGCGGGCGGCAAAACGAAGCGGATGAGTCTGCACGTCCATCCGGCTGCTTCTGAAAGGGATTTGACTTATGAAGGTTCGGGAGAGAGCTGTGAAACGGGCTTTTCTCCGAAGAAAAAGAAATGAAAAGTCTTAGACTGAGAGGAGATAAGATGAAGGGGAAGAAGATCATTGCTGCAGTTATTGTCATTCTGGCAGCTTTGTTTGTGGCATACCGTTTCCTGGGAGGAGAGGAGACGGCGGTTGTGTATGAAAGCCGTCCGGCGGTGTCGGCAGAAGTGCCTCAGACGGGAGATATTATTCTTTATTCAGAATTGATTGGAACCATTCAGCCGGTTTCCAAAGCCGATGTGATCCCGAAAATGGCAGGAGAGGTTCTGGAAGTAAATTTCCAGGCAGGCGACCATGTGGAGGCAGGACAGGTATTATGCCGTCTGGATTCGGATGCACTGACGTCTTTAAGGCTCAGCATGGAGGCGGCCCAGATTACACTGGCAGAATCCCAGAGAAATTTGGCGAGGATTCAGGCATTATACGACGCGGGAACGGTTTCCCAGCAGGAGCTGGAGCAGATTCAGGATGGAACGGAAAGTGCCAGAATCGCTTACGAATCTGCAAAAAATCAGTATGATCTGCAGATGGAATATACAACGATTACAGCTCCCATCAGCGGTACTGTGGAATCCAGAAATATTGATGTCCATGATTTTGCAAGTGCGGGTGCAGCCATCTGTACCATTGCTTCGGACGGACAGTCTCAGGTTGAATTCGGCGTAACGGAAAGAACACATGAGAACATTTCCGTCGGTGATGTGGTTTCCGCCGAAAAGGGAGGAAACACATACGAGGCCAGGATTACGGAAATCGGTTCCATGCTCAGCGCCTCAACGGGACTTTACGATGTAACGGCTGTTTTTGAAGGTCAGACGGATATGACCACCGGTTCCCGGGTGAAGCTGACCGTGGTTCAGGATCAGGCGATTGGCGCGATGATAATCCCTCTTTCTGCAGTGAATTATGATAATGGTATTCCATATGTGTACTGTGCCCAGGATGGAGCTGCGGTGCGTACGAATGTGGAGGTTGGCATTCATGATAATGAGCGGATTGAAATTGTGGGCGGGCTGAATGCCCGGAGTCAGGTAATTACCACCTGGAGCAATGAACTGGTAGACGGAGCGGAGATCCTGCTGGCAGGCGATGAGAACAGCGGATCCGGAAACGGAGAAGAAGCCTCGGCGGCCGGAGAGACGGAACCCGTTTCGGAAGCCGGCCATACAGACGCGGCAGAGGAAGTGACAGCAGAAGACACGGCAGAAGAAACTGCGGCGGCAGGTGAGCCGGCAGAGGAAGCGGGTGACAGTCAATGATCAAACTGACAAAACTTGCCCTCCAGCGTCCGGTTACAATTATCCTGTGTCTGGTGACCATTGTTTATTTCGGTTTCCAGTCTCTGATGGGAGCCAGGATGGAGCTGATTCCGGAGATGGAGCTCCCCATGCTTCTTGTGAGTACCGTATACGCGGGAGCCGGACCGGATGATGTGGAGGAACTGATTACCACAAAGCAGGAGGACGCACTGGCGACCCTAAGCAGTGTGGATACGATCCAGTCCTATTCTATGGAAAATATGTCCCTGATCATGATTCAGTATGAATACGGGACCAACATGGACACAGCCTATATTGACCTGAAAAAAGCCATTGACGGTGTTCAGAGCGATATGCCGGAAGATGCCGGTGAACCCAACATCGTGGAGCTGGACATTAATGCCATGCCTTCCATCATGATGTCGGTCAGCGGCACAGTGGACGGAAACCTGTATACCTATGTGGAAAATCAGATCGTACCGGAATTTGAACGGTTAAGTGCGGTGGGACAGGTGTCCGTATCAGGCGGACAGAGCGATTATGCAAAAATTGAATTGATTGCGGAAAAGCTTGACCAGTATCATCTGACTATGACACAGGTGGCTCAGATTGTGGGAGCCGCAGACTTTACGGCTCCGGCCGGAAGCATTCAGGTAGGAGATCAGGAGCTGGATGTAAGCGTGGCCAACGACTACACCAGCGTCGACAGCCTTGAGGATATTACGATTCCGCTGCAGGATGGAAATGTGATTCATTTGTCGGATATTGCCGTTGTCAGCCGGGTGGAGGAAGATGTCAGTTCCATCGGCCGGTACAACGGTGAGGACGTTATTACCATCGGAATCACAAAGCAGCAGAGCTCCACAGACATTGAAGCATCGGATCAGGTCATGAGTGCGATTGCACAGCTGGAACAGACCAACCCAAATATCCACTTTACGATTATCAACGATTCCAGCGACATGATCGAAAGCTCCATCAATGATGTATTCAGCACAGTCATTTTGGCGGTTGTTCTGTCCATGGTGGTGCTCTGGCTGTTCTGCGGGGATTTCCGGGCGGCAGCTATTATCGGTATTTCCATCGTGTGTTCCGTTGTTCTGGCGTTAATCGGCATGACGGCCATGGGCTTCTCACTGAACGTCATTTCCCTGACGTCTCTTGTGTTTGGCGTGGGCATGATGGTGGATAACTCCATCAATGTTCTGGACGGCTGTTTCCGTGCCAAGGAAAAAATGAATTATTACGATGCGGCCATTGAGGGAACCAGGAGTATGATCGGCGCCATTGCCGGAGGATCGGTTACCAACTGCATCGTATTCGTGCCGCTGCTTCTTTTGGAGGGGCTGACGGGACAGATGTTTACCCAGCTTGCCTGGACCATTATTTTCTGTCTGATTGCTTCCTTCTTCTCGGCGGTTACCATCGTTCCTCTGTGCTTTTACATGTGGCATCCCCATGAGAATGAGAATGCTCCTGTCAACGGCATTCTGAAGGGAATGCAGAAATGGTACAGAAGGCATATGCCGTCCATTGTTCCGAAAACCAGGAGAGTATTCGGAATTACAGCACTCGTTCTGGCGGCGGCCATTGTCATGGCTACCAGGCTGAATGCAGAGCTGATGCCCATGTCGGATGAAGGAATGGTAAACATTACCGTCAATGTACGCCCGGGTCTGACTGTGGAAAACGTCAACGAGGTGGTTGCTCCGGTGGAGGAGATGATTGCTGCTGACGAAAATCTGGATTATTATCTTCTGACTTATGGAAGCAGCGGACTGAGCATCGGAGGAGGAAGTTCAGCCAGTATCACGGCTTATTTGAAGGATGACAGAACGCTTTCCACCGATGAGGTCATTGACCGGTGGATGGAGCAGGTAGGAAGCATTGAGAACTGTACAATCAGCATGGAGCAGGGAAGCTCCATGGGAACTATGACAAGTTCGGGCCGCTCCATCGAGCTGGATTTTCAGGGAACAGATTATGACGTACTCCGGGATGACGTTCAGAAACTGACAGAAGAACTGAGAAAACGGGATGATGTGATGCAGGTTCACTCTTCTGTGGAGAATGCGGCTCCCATCGTCCATGTGGAAGTGGATCCGGTAAAGGCTCAGGCAGAGGGACTGACTCCTGCGGCCATTGGTTCAACGGTATATACCAATTTAAGCGGTGTGGACGCTGCTACCATCCGGGTGGATAACGAGAACCTGGATGTCCGGGTACAGTTTGCTGAGGATCGTTATGATTCGATGGAAGAGCTTCAGGGAATGCTGCTGCAGACCGCTTACGGAACCTATGTTCCGCTGGAGGATCTGGCTGATATTTATTATGAGGACAGCCCGCAGCAGATCGTCCGTCAGAATAAAGTTTACCAGGTGAACATCACCATGCAGGTGAAAGCCGGTTATGAGGATACAGCGGAAGCGTCGGTGAACCAGTTTGTGCGCGGCTGGAATTTCCAGGCTGGAGTTTCTCAGGTGGCCAACGCCATGACCGAGCAGATGAATGAAGAACTGGGTTCCCTTGGCGGAGCACTGGTGACGGCCATTTTCCTGATCTTTATTGCCATGGCTATTCAGTTTGAATCGCCCAAATATTCCCTGATGGTGATGTCCACCATCGTATTCAGCTTGGTCGGCGCCTTCGGTTTCCTGTTCCTGGCAGACAGCCCGATCAGTATGGTTTCCATGCTGGGCTTTCTGATGATGGTCGGAAACGTGGTAAACGGCGGTATCCTTTATGTGGAAACGGCAACTCAGTTAAGAGGAGAGATGCCTCTTGAGAAGGCTCTTGTGGAAGCGGGGGCCATCCGTATGCGGCCGATTCTTATGACGGTAGCGATTACGGTGATTTCCGAGCTGCCCAATATGCTGGCCTTCGGGGAAGCGGGAACCACCATGCAGGGCGCAGGTCTTGTAAACGTCGGAGGACTTCTGGCCTCCACGGCCCTGATGCTTTTGATGATGCCCACCTTCTACCGGTTTGTAACCAGACTGGGAAAGCGGTTTACGGAAAATAACAACGATGTATAAACATAACGGCTGCCGCAGGAACAATTTCCTGCGGCAGAGTTATGCAGGAAAACGATAACAAAAATGGAAATCTCCCGGGATTTTCCACAAAAAACGGCCCGGATGTGCCGGCAGATGCCTGTCCATCCGGGCTGTTTGCGAAAAGTCTGTGAACTCGTAAAATATGTGGATTTTTACACAATTTCTTCACAATCAGATGTTAAGATACCCTTGTTTTTAAAGATAAGAGCCGGTTGAGGGGCACAGGAGAAAAGCCTGGAGGCCGGACCATAGAGAATAGAAACAGAAAGGGGCAGCGGTTATGGAAAACAATCAGTACAGCAATAATCAGTACGATAATCAGTACAATAACCAATATAATAACCAGTATAACAATCAGTACGGAAATCCGTACACCAATCCTTACAACGGAGCAGGAGATCCTCAGCAGGATCCTTCCTCATCGGAGCCGCCGAAGAATAAAGAGAAGAAAGGGCATTCCGTTCTCTGGAGTGTCGGTACGCTGGCTGCAGCAGCAGTGATTGCATTGGGATGCGGTTACGGCGGCGCATACCTGGCCAATCAGCAGGCCGGAAGGGTTGTGGTTCAGAGTGCAGCGCCGGCACAGGAAGGAGAAACCGCAGATGGCAGCGGACAGGAGCAGAGCTCAGCGGCAGCAGTTTCCGGAGATGCACTTTCCGGAACGGAGGTGGCAGCTCTTATCAGCCCCACGGTCGTTTCCATCACCACAGAGCAGATGCAGCTGGGCCAGTATTGGTTTGGACCGCAGATCTTAAGCGGTGCCGGAAGCGGCGTGATTATCAGCGAGGACGGATACATTCTTACCTGTGCTCACGTGGTATCAGGAGCAGATTCCATTACGGTTGCTACTTCTGACGGTACGGAATATGATGCCACGCTGACCGGAATTTATGAGGAAGGCGATATTGCCGTTCTGAAAATTGAAGCCACCGGCCTGCAGGCAGCGGTCATGGGTGACAGCAGCACCGTTCAGCTGGGCGAAACTGTTTACGCGGTAGGAAACCCGGGAGGAACACTGGGCGGAACCATCACCGACGGAATCATCAGTGCAGTAGATCGTACCATCAATGTATCCCTGGATGAGACTTCCAATTCCGGATGGGGAAACAGTTCAAGAGTCATCAGCCTGGACGTTCTTCAGACCAGCGCGGCCGTCAGCCCCGGAAACTCTGGCGGCGGACTGTTTAACAGCCGCGGTGAATTAATTGGTATTGTCAATGCAAAGAGCTCCGGAGAAAGCCAGGAAGGCCTTGGATTTGCAATCCCGGTGAATAAAGCATGGGAAATCGGAGGATCTCTGATTAATACAGGCAGCTACACAGACCCGAATGCCGGCCAGTCTGACAATGACGCAATCCTCGAGATTACGGTAACAGAAGTAAATCAGTCCGGCAGACTGCAGGGAATCACTCCTGGCGTTTACGTTTACGAAGTAACGGAAGGCGGCGCATCTGACGGAAAGCTGGAGACCAATGACCGGATCATCAGCGTGGACGGCACCATGGTCAATACACTGGACGATTTGTCCTCCATCCTGTCTGAATACGACCCGGGACAGACCGTAAGCGTTTCCGTAGAGCGCGGCGGACAGATGGTAACCGTAGATATTGTTCTGGCTGAGAACCAGGGACGTTCATAACGTTCAGTCTCCGGCGGCAGAATCTTACAGGAAATAGCCGGCCATAACAGAAAGTTATAATAAAAGAGACAGAAGCTGTGAGTTCATGCATCTTCTGTCTCTTTCCTTATATAATTGGCTTTTACCAGGAAAGTGCAGGATTTTTATGCCTGCCGGCGTTTCTCATGGTACCGCTGTTTTGGAACTGGCCGTACAGGAAGGAAAATACATAGTCTTCTCCCGGAGGACTGGACAATTTCGGTGATTCTATTATAATGATAGCAGGAAGCGGGAACCGGAGACCGAAGGATGGGAATCTGGAATCCGGAACCGGATATACCCGCGGCAGAGTATCCGCAATCGGGATACCCAGGAGAATGAGATGGATTTATTCGATTACATGCGAGAAACAGAAATGAAAAGGGAGGCTCCGCTGGCCTCCAGGATGCGTCCGGAAAGGCTGGAAGAGGTGGTGGGACAGAAACACATCATCGGGAAAGACCGGCTTTTGTACCGGGCCATCAAGGCAGACAAGCTGGGTTCCGTTATTTTTTACGGCCCTCCCGGCACGGGAAAGACCACGCTGGCCCGCGTGATTGCCAATACCACCAGCGCCCGGTTCGAGCAGATTAATGCGACAACGGCCGGGAAAAAGGATATGGAAGAGGTGGTCAAAGGAGCGAAGGATGCTCTGGGGATGTACGGGAAAAAGACCATTCTGTTTGTGGATGAGATTCACCGTTTCAATAAGTCTCAGCAGGACTATCTTCTGCCCTATGTGGAGGATGGAACCATCACTCTGATTGGCGCGACGACGGAGAACCCGTATTTTGAGGTCAACGGAGCCCTTCTTTCCCGTTCCCGTATTTTTGAACTGAAGCCGCTGGAAAAAGAAGATATTAAGGCACTGATTTTAAAGGCGGTATATGACAGAGAAAAGGGAATGGGCGCTTACGGGGCGGAAATTACGGACGAGGCGGCGGAATTTCTTGCGGATGCGGCCAACGGAGACGCAAGGGCGGCCTTAAACGCGGTGGAGCTGGGAGTGCTGACCACAGAAAAAGGGGAGGACGGCGTCATCCGACTGACTCTGGATGTGGCCGCGGAATGCATCCAGAAACGGGCGCTCCGCTATGATAAGGACGGGGATAATCATTATGATATTGTTTCCGCTTTTATCAAGAGTATGCGGGGATCCGACCCGGATGCGGCCCTTTATTATCTGGCCCGGATGCTGACCGCGGGAGAAGATGTGAAATTCATTGCCAGGCGGATCATGATCTGCGCGGCGGAGGATGTGGGGAATGCGGATCCCAATGCTTTGACGGTGGCAGTCAGTGCGGCTCAGGCGGTGGAACGGATCGGACTTCCCGAGGGACAGATTCCTCTGGCACAGGCAGTCACCTATGTGGCAACGGCGCCAAAGAGCAATGCGGCCTGTCTGGGAATTGCAAAGGCCATGGAGACTGTGCGGGAGAAAAAGGCACCGCCGGTGCCGGTTCATCTGCAGGATCGCCATTACAGCGGGGCGGCAAACCTGGGGCACGGCGATGGCTATCTATACGCCCACGATTATCTCAACCATTATGTGAAACAGCAGTATCTGCCGGACGGACTCGAAAACGAGGTGTTTTATACACCTACAGAAAACGGCTATGAAAAGAAGATCCGGCAGCATATGGAACGGCTCCTGCAGGAGGCGGAGAACGAAAACGTCAAATGACGGAGCCGTTCGGAAACGTTTCTTCAAGACAGAATGTGCATTTATTTGAAAATCTTTTGTGAACGCCTGAAAAGGGGCTGTCCTGAAATGGATGCCCCTTTTGGATTATCTACGATTCAGTTTTTCCATACGGTGCAGGTTCTTCGGCTACCATTCCTAATGAAGATTGGGACGTTGTGTACTGATAGTCCACGACCTTGCTTCCTGTAATGGTTTTTGTTGGGCTAAGCAGCCCAAAATATTTCTCAAAGAACGCTTTCAGTTTTTCAATGACTGTCTGTTTCTTTTTGTCACGAGAACCGCCGCCGCCAAAACGGGAAACAGGCGGCATCAATCGGTCAACGTCCGTCCCCGTTGTTTTGAGTACGCCATCACGGAAAGCGTTCTCAACAAACTTTCTGGTTTCTTCCGGTTTCAATTTTTCTTCTGTAATCAAAGTCTGAATATCCGTTTCACGCTGTTCTCTGACAAAGCGTTGCCAGTCTGCGTTGACATCGGTGCTCGTGTTAATGGTGGCAATAAAGTTTTCAATCAGTTCCTTTTTAGAACGGAGCTGTAAACTGGACTTGATTGCCTTATCAATCGCAACCAAAATTTCCTTATCTTCGCAGTTTCCGTCATGATATTTTGCAACTAACATCAGGATATAGTCGATGTTCACTTCCACCTGTTTGACCAGTTCCATTTCAAACACAACATCGTCCATGATGCTGTCCTTGCTTCCCGGCTTCGGCTTGATTTCATCATACACATCATGGTATGTACCCGTGTAGTCCTGAAAATCAATAGGGGACAGGATTTCATTTCCAGCGAAACGGTCAAAAGCAGAAAGGATATTCCTCAGACGGAGAATATTGCCGAACAGGACAATAAAATCCTTCTTGTTCTGCTCTCCGATGATGGGCTGTCCCAACGGATATTTTTGCAGCAGTTCCGCAATTCGTTCTTCATAGCCTTTCTGTTCACGCCCTTTATCATCAACGCAACCATAGTAATAATCCTCATAGGATTTCAGAAGAACAATGCCGTTTGCATCCTTATCTCCGAACAGGGCAATCGCATCATTGGTGGCTTCTTCAAGATCACGGAAGCAAACAATGTTGCCGAAAGTCTTTACCGAGTTCAAAATACGACCGTCCGGTGCATTTTTCCATGTAGTAAGCCCCATGTTTTCTTTGGCTCTGTCTGCTTTGGTATAAACAATTTCTGCCGCAGTCTGCCCCACAATGGCGTAATGGAATTTATTCTGTACCATTGCGTAGAAATCATGGGTAACCTGTGCATCTTTGTCATAGTCGATACTGCATTCCGCAAAAATGTCCGTAATCTGCTGCCAGATACGGCGTTCGCTTGCACGGATAGAGCGAACTCTTTCCAGCAATTCACGGAAGTAATCCTTGCCAAATGCCGTTTTTCCCTGCTTCAAGCGTTCATCGTCCATCGCAAAGCCTTTGAGCATATATTCTTTCAGAACGCTTGTTGCCCAGATTCTGAACTGGGTTGCCCTGCGGGAATTCACACGATAACCTACGGAAATAATCACATCCAGATTATAGAAGGCAACCGGCTGCTTTACCCCATCAACACGCACTTTTTGCGTGTTGTTCTCTCTGTTCAACTCTCCCTCATCAAACACATTGTTGATATGTTTTCTGATGGTAGATTCGCTTTTATCGAACAAGATAGCCATCTGATTGGCGGTTATCCAAATGGTTTCGTCCTGAATAAATGCACTGACCGAAACATCTTCTTCGGCAGACTTGCAAATCAAAAACTGAAAATCTTGGCTCATACACCCACCTCGATTTCTGCAATGATCTTCGCAATTTTATCACGAAGAGCCTGCTCACGGGCAACGATTTCTTCAATCTCGGCATTGAGTTTTACAATGTCAATGACCTCTCTGGTATCCTCTGCTTCCACATAGGTTGAAACAGAAAGGTTATAGTCGTTCTTTGCGATTTCCTTATAAGGAACACTGCGAGAGAAGTATTCAACATCTGTACGGGAAACAAATTCCTCCACAATGCGGGCTATACTATCCTCGGTCAGCTTGTTGTTGTTCGTAACCTTGACGCATTCGTTGGATGCATCAATAAACAGTGTGTTGTTGTCTGCTTTATTCCGCTTCAGAACCATAATGCAGGTCGCAATGGAAGTTCCAAAGAACAGATTGCTCGGCAGCTGAATAATGCCCCGATCTATCAGCAAGTGAAAAAGTTTTTTATAGGTTACAGCCATATAATCCGCCTATGCTTGTCATGATAATCACTATTTGATAGTGTATCATGAAAACGTGAATATTTCAATTTCGTGGGAATGAATCCAGCTTGAAATTCCTGTCTTAAACCAGCATTTCTTGTAAACCAGGTATGGATGATAGCTTGGTTTTTCCTTCTTTCTCGGTTCCTATGCAGGGCGCAGGAAATACCGTGGTTTGCAGCTGTGATATTTTCTTTGTCCTGCATGATTGTAACCTTTCCGTTCATTCTCTGTTCATTCTTAAAAAAAGTCTTTTCACTGCGCCGGATTGGCGCTATAATAGAAGCATATTCCGGGGACCCCGTATGTCATTCCCCGGGCCAGCGCAAGCTGCGCGGCAAAATCGTATCTGTAATCTTTATTTCATAAACGAATCCCCAAATGATAATGAAAACAGAATGACAAGGAATTAAGGAGACAATGTATGCGTGAAAAATTGGAGACATTACCACTGATTCAACTGCGTGAACTGGCCAGGGGCCAGGGAATTAAGCATGTCAGCAGCATGAGAAAATCGGAACTGATTGACCAGCTCTGTGCCCTTGCCGGAGAGGAACGGGAGGCAGAGAGAACCGAGCCGGCAGAGCGGAAAGAGACTGCCGCAAAGCAGGAGCCGGAACGGACGGAAGGAACAAGAAAGCAGGAATCCCATTCTGCCGAACCAAGAAGCGATTTGCAGGAGCTGGACAGCGGCATCGAGG
The DNA here is from genome assembly GCA_018712915.1 of Candidatus Copromonas faecavium (nom. illeg.). GTDB lineage: Bacteria > Bacillota > Clostridia > Lachnospirales > Lachnospiraceae > Copromonas > Copromonas faecavium. Next base: position 19,379 of record DVGC01000025.1, read on the forward strand.
CCAACGGAATCCTGGAGGTGATGCCGGATGGCTTCGGCTTTATTCGCTGTGAGAATTTCCTTCCCGGAGAGAATGACGTTTATGTGGCGCCGTCCCAGATCCGCCGGTTTAACATGAAAACAGGCGATATTGTCCGCGGAAGCCGGAGAGTGAAGACGGCAACGGAGAAATTTGCAGCCCTTCTTTACGTCACTTCCATCAACGGCTATCCCACGTATGCTGCGGAACGCCGTCCCAATTTCGAAGATCTGACGCCGATTTTCCCCAACCAGAGACTGAGCTTGGAGGTGCGCGGAGGGAAAAATACGACAGCCATGCGGGTGATGGACTTGCTGGCGCCCATCGGAAAGGGACAGAGAGGCATGATTGTGTCTCCGCCCAAGGCAGGAAAAACGACGCTTTTGAAGCAGGTGGCCAAGGCCATTACCACCAATTATCCGTCCATGCACCTGATCATCCTCTTAATCGACGAACGGCCGGAGGAAGTTACAGATATGAAAGAATCGGTGGTGGGCCCGGATGTTGAGGTGATTTACTCCACCTTCGACGAGCTTCCGGAGCGCCACAGACGGGTATCCGAAATGGTCATTGAACGTGCAAAGCGTCTGGTGGAGCATGGAAGAGATGTCATGATCCTTCTGGACAGTATAACAAGACTGGCCAGAGCCTATAACCTGGTGGTTCCGCCCAGCGGACGAACTCTTTCCGGCGGTCTGGATCCGGCGGCCCTTCATATGCCCAAGCGGTTCTTCGGCGCCGCCAGGAATATGAGAGAGGGCGGAAGTCTGACCATTCTTGCGACGGCTCTGGTGGATACAGGAAGCCGGATGGATGATGTGATTTATGAGGAATTTAAGGGAACCGGCAACATGGAGCTGGTTCTTGACAGAAAGCTGTCAGAGCGGAGAATTTTCCCGGCCATCGATATTTTAAAGTCCGGCACCAGACGGGATGATCTGCTGCTTTCCAGAGAAGAAGGAGAGGCTGTGGACAATATCCATAAGGCAACCAACTCCTTAAAGGGAGAGGAAGCTGTGGAGAAGATTCTGGACATGTTTTCCAGGACGCGGACCAACCGGGAATTTGTGGAGATGGCAAAGAAAATCAGATTTTACTAATCCGGAGGGGAAAATACGATGGAGGACGGGGGAAAGAATCCCATACAGGTGGCCGGAAAACTGTTTGCGGTCATTGAGCTTCTGGCAGAACACGGTCCCATGGGAATTATGGAGCTGAGTACCAGTCTGGGATTTCATAAAAGTACGGTTCACAGACTGGTAACGTCTCTGCAGCAGCTGGGATATGTGCGCCAGGATGAGGAATCCATGAAATACGGGCTGTCACTGAAATTTCTGGAGATCAGCGGAAAAATTCTGGATCGTACGGATATGACAGCCCTGGTGCATCCGTATCTGAAACGGCTTTCGGAGCAGACCAGGGAAACGGTTCATCTGGTCCGGCGGGAGGGAACCGAGGCGGTTTACATCGATAAGGAGGAAGACGGAGCCGGTTCCATCCGGATGATTTCCAGGGTGGGAAGCCGGATCCCCCTTTATTGTTCCGGCGTGGGAAAGGCGCTGCTGGCGGAAATGGAGGATCGGGAAATCCGGGAGATCTGGGAGCATTCCAGAATCCTGCGCCTGACGCCGAAAACGATTACGGAACTGGACGGACTGATGGAACATATCGAAGCTGTAAGAAAAAACGGGTATGCCCTGGACGATGAAGAGAATGAGGAGGGAGTTCGCTGCGTGGCTGTGAGCCTTCCTGATTATCATAAGCGGCCTGTTTATGCCATGAGCATTTCTGCGCCGGCGGCCCGGATGACAGAGGAGCGGATCGAAAAACTGGGGGAGGATGTGCTTAAGATAAAAAAAGAGCTCTCGGCGGCCATGGGATTTTAAAGTCGGGAGTCGGAAAGGCGCTCAATGAAAACAAAACGCGAAATACTGAAAACGCTGTTCTGGTCCACCCTGTATTTAAGTGCCTTCACCTTCGGCGGAGGCTACGTGATTGTGACTTTGATGAAAAAGAAATTTGTGGACGAGTACAAATGGATCCGAGAGGATGAAATGTTGGATCTGGTGGCCATCGCCCAGTCCTCTCCCGGAGCCATTGCGGTCAATGGAGCTATTGTGATCGGATACAAGCTGGCGGGATTTCTGGGGGCGGCCACGGCAATTCTGGCCACCATTCTGCCGCCGTTTGCGGTTATTTCTCTGGTGTCTGTATTCTATAACGCATTTCGGGAGAATCTGATCATCAGTCTGATGCTGGAGGGGATGCAGGCAGGAGTAGGAGCCGTGATTGCCGTGGTGGTCTATGAAATGGGAAGCGGGATAATCAGAGGAAAGAGCACATCTTCCAACATGATTATGGCAGGCGCTTTCCTTGCTTCCTGTGTATTCGGCGTTAATGTGGTGCTGGTGGTTCTTGTCTGCGGCCTGATTGGAGTGGTGCGGACGCTGGCCAAAGGAAGGGAGGAGAGGGCATGATCTATCTGCAGCTGTTCTGGAGCTTTTTTCAGATTGGTCTGTTCAGCTTCGGCGGCGGATATGCGGCCATGCCTCTGATTCAGGAACAGGTAGTCACATCCCATGGTTGGATGTCCATGGCCGAGTTTACGGATTTGATTACCATTTCCCAGATGACACCCGGTCCGATTGCCATCAATTCTGCCACCTTTGTGGGAATGAAGATTGCGGGAATGCCCGGGGCGGCAGTGGCTACGGCCGGATGCATTCTTCCGTCCTGTGTAATTGTTACCCTGCTGGCCAGACTGTATCTGAAATACAGGAGCATGTCCATGATGCAGGGGATTTTAAATTCCCTGCGTCCTGCGGTGGTGGCTATGGTGGCATCGGCGGGGATTTCTATCCTGATTACTGCTTTTTGGGGCAGCGAAGCGGCTGTCCGGCTTGCCGGCACCAAATGGAGTATGGTGGGGATCTTCGCAGCCTGCGTCGTGCTTTTGAAAAAATTTGACTGGAATCCTATTGCGGTGATGGTTCTGGCCGGGGTAATCCGGGTCATTCTGGCTTTGCCGGGGCAGTAAGATTCCGGAGCCGCTATGTTTGCCTGCCGTGCTGCAGACAGAAAGGGAGGCTGTGAGAAACGAACGAACGTATTTTCACAGTCTCCCTTTGATGACAAAACGGATGAATTCCCGGGAGCGAAAGCAGATAAACCGGATAACCGGATCGTCAGACAGCGGCGATTTTGTTCATCCGTTCGCTGGCCAGGCCGGCAAGATACTCGGCAGTTTTTTCCACGCCGCGCTGACTGCTGTCCACCACCAGCTGATAGTCGGAAGCTTCTCCCCACTGGCTTTTTGTGTAGTGGTTATAATAGTCGGCCCGCTGGGCATCGACTTTTTTTATGGCCGCTTCAGCATCCTTGCGGCTCATGCGGTTGCGTTCCATAATCCGTTCGATTCGCTGAGGCAGGGGAGCCGTAACGAAAACGGAAAACAGATGGGGGCATTCCCGCAGGCAGTGGTTGGCGGTCCGGCCGATGAAGATGCAGGATTCCTTTTTGGCCAGCTCCTGAATGATCCGGCACTGGGTCCGGTACAGGGTATCGCTTAACGGAACGCCGTCCCGCATTCCTCCTCCGCTTTTCATTTTAAATAAGGAAGCGCGGACTCGTTCATCATGAACCCAGAGAACGCCGGCTTCGATTCCGCTTTGCTCCGATGCCATCTCAATCAGTTCCTTGTCATAAAACGGCAGTTTCAGGAGTCTGGACAGCTGCTCTCCGATGGCGTGACCGCCGCTGCCGTACTGACGTCCGATGGTGATGATGATTTTTTCCATCATTTTCCCCCTTTCACGTTCCTATTCTGTCTTATTTATTATAACATTTTCAGAATACTAGCGCAATGGAACGATTTTTATTTAACAAAAAAAGCATTGTAATTATAAATTTGTATTTTTGCGAAAATTACTTGCGTTTGCAGGAGGTTATGCTTATAATGAGAATATGAGCCGATATCCTGCGGACGGCGGGATACGAAGTGAAACGTGCAGCAGGGCTGAGGGGGAGTTGTGCAGCCGAAGGTTCCAGGGAGCGCTTTTTGGATGTGCATGCCTTTGCCCGGCCTGCTGCACATAAAAAAGATAGGAGTCGTGAGTATGGAAGGAAATCTACGAAAGAGCATCGGAAAATTCATGGGCGGTACGAAAAAAGGTTACCAGACGGCATTCCACATGGCGTGGCCTGCAGTTATGGAATCTTTTTTTATTGCTCTGGCGGGCATGGTGGACTCACTGATGGTGAGTTCTTTGGGAGCTTATGCGGTGGCGGCCGTCGGACTGACTACACAGCCCAAGTTTATTGGTCTGTGCCTGTTTATTGCCACCAATGTGTCCGTATCGGCTCTGGTGGCCAGGAGGCGAGGCGAGGATGACAGAAAGGGCGCAAATCAGGTACTTTTGATGGCATTTGCGTTTACCGTGCTGGCCGGAATGATCATCAGCCTGATCTGCGTGGTGTTTGCCAATCCCATTATTGCCTTCTGCGGCGCCAATGAGGATACCCATGAAAGTGCCGTTATTTATTTCCGGATCATTATGGGCGGCATGATGTTCAACATTATTACCATGGTAATCAATGCGGCTCAGCGGGGAGCGGGAAATACGAAGATTGCCATGCGGACCAATGTGACCTCCAACCTGGTAAATATGGTATTTAATTATCTTCTAATTGGCGGAAATTTCGGCTTTCCGCGGCTGGAAATTGCCGGGGCAGCCATAGCGACGGTGCTGGGCACGGTGGTTGCATGTGTGATGGCAGTCTGTTCCATCCTTCCCGGGAAGAACTTTGTCAGCATCCCGTATATGATTAAGGAACGGGTGCGAATCACCCTGGAACCTGCCAAAAATATGGCGAAGATTGCGTCCAGCGTTTTTGTCGAGCAGATATTTATGCGGATCGGTTTCCTGACGGTTTCCATTATGGTGGCTAATCTGGGAACGGCGGCTTATGCGGCTCATCAGGTAGGAATGAACATCATGAACCTGTCGTTTTCTTTTGGAGACGGAATGCAGGTGGCGGCTGTTGCTCTTTGCGGCCGGAGCCTGGGAGAAGGAAGACCGGATGCTGCAAAAATGTACGGCACTGTCTGCCAGAGAATAGGAAACATGATTTCCGTTGTGCTGGCGGTGATTTACCTGACCTGCGGAGCCCTTCTGTTCCATCTGTTTTTTGATGAGCCGGAGATTATCGCCATGGGCGTGGACATTGCCAGAGTTCTTACGATTATCGTGCTTCTGCAGATTGCCCAGGTGATTTATATGGGATGTCTGCGGGGAGCGGGAGATGTGGTGTTTACGACCATCGCATCCACCATCAGCATTACGTTTATTCGTCCGATTTTTTCCTATTTGCTATGTTACATCTGCGGACTGGGGCTGACCGGAATCTGGCTGGGAATTGCCGTGGACCAGTTTTCCAGATTTTGCCTGACCACCTGGCGGTTTAAAAGCGGAAAATGGACCAAAATTAAAATTTAAGCCGATATCTCCTTCCTGCAGGCCCCATCTTTTCTCCTGAGCTGGACGGCTGCCTTGAATTTGTTTGCGGAAAGCGGAGTCTCTTTGATAAAAAGCCTGAGAAAAAGTTCCAATTCTTAAAAAAGAATAATCTTTCAGAACTTTGTGTGAATATTCTTGACATCTGTCGGACGCTGCATTAGGATAGGGGTGAAAATGACAGGGTGTCACCAGGGCTGACTGCTTCAGCCGCGTTTGCGGGTGGCATCCTGCAGAAATAAAAAAGAAAAGGAGCAGCTATATGGGTACGAAAGACGGCGGAAAAAAGCCGGGGTCGGGCAGCAATGACTATTATAAGAGTCTGATTATGTACATGCTTATCATGCTTGTGATCACGATTCTTTTAAATGGCCTGGTTTTCCCGTCCATGTCGCGCCAGCAAATTGTTGAGGTAGGCTATAATGATTTTCTGGAGATGGTGGACAAAGGACAGGTCAAACAGGTTCAGAAGGATGATACGGAATATCTGTTTCTGGCGGAAGATCCCGGTGGAAGGGAACAGATTTACCGCACTGGTTTGTGGGATGATCCGGACTTGACTCAGCGGCTGATGGATGCCGGTGTATCGTTTGGGGGAAGTGATTCCTGAGGAGGAATCAGCCATCATGGCTTTTTTCACCAACTGGATCCTCCCGATTGCTGTCATGGTTATTTTCTGGCAGCTGTTAAGCCGGATGATGATGAAGCGTATGGGTGGAAATGCCATGACCTTCGGAAAGTCCAACGCCAAGATTTATGCGGAAAATGAAACGGGAATTACCTTTGCTGATGTGGCCGGCGAGGAGGAGGCGAAGGAGGCACTAAAGGAAATTGTGGATTTCCTTCATGAGCCGAAGAAGTACTCGGATATCGGCGCAACGCTTCCCAAAGGAGCTCTTCTGGTGGGACCTCCCGGAACCGGTAAAACATTGCTGGCCAAGGCGGTGGCCGGAGAGGCTCATGTACCGTTCTTCTCTATTTCCGGTTCGGAATTTGTGGAGATGTTTGTTGGAATGGGCGCAGCCAAGGTCAGAGACTTATTCAAGCAGGCCAATGAGAAGGCTCCCTGTATTGTGTTTATCGATGAGATTGATACCATCGGAAAGAAGCGTGACGGCGGCGGTCTTGGCGGAAACGACGAGAGAGAGCAGACCTTAAATCAGCTTCTGACAGAGATGGATGGTTTTGACGGCAGGAAAGGTGTTGTGATTCTGGCAGCAACCAACCGGCCGGAATCTCTGGACCCGGCTCTTCTGCGTCCCGGACGTTTTGACCGGAGGATCCCGGTGGAGCTGCCGGATCTGAAAGGCCGTGAGGCGATTTTAAAAGTACATGCAAAGAACGTAAAAATGGATGATACGGTGGACTTTAATGCCGTGGCCAGAGCGACCAACGGTGCCAGCGGTGCCGAGCTTGCCAATATTGTCAATGAGGCGGCTCTTCGGGCGGTGCGTATGGGACGCCGGGTGGTCTGCCAGGCAGATCTGGAGGAAAGCGTGGAAACTGTTATTGCCGGTTACCAGAGGAAGGACGCGGCTGTTTCCGAGCATGAGAAGCGGATTGTGGCGTATCATGAGATTGGTCATGCACTGGTGGCGGCCATGCAGAGCCATTCTGCTCCGGTCCATAAGATTACCATCGTTCCCAGAACCTCCGGCGCCCTGGGCTACACCATGCAGGTGGAAGCCGGTGAAAAGTTCTTAATGAGCAAGGATGAGGCGTTAAATAAGATTGCCACTCTGACCGGAGGCCGGGCGGCTGAAGAATTTATCTTCCACTCCATCACAACCGGCGCTTCCAATGATATCGAACAGGCGACAAAGCTGGCCAGGGCGATGATTACCCGGTACGGCATGAGCGATCAGTTCGGTATGGTGGCTCTGGAGACTGTGAATAATCAGTATCTGGGCGGTGATACGTCTCTGGCCTGTTCTCCGGAGACGGCCAAGGCCATCGATGACGAGGTGATTCGTACGGTGAAGCAGCAGTATGGGAAGGCACTGGGAATCCTGAGAGCCAATGCGGCCAAGCTCAACGAGCTGGCAACCTACCTTCTGGAAAAGGAAACCATCACCGGAGAGGAATTTATGGAAATTTTAAACCGTGGAGAGGAACAGAATCAGAACCAAAATCAGGAATCTGTGAATGCATAAAAACGTATCATCTGGGCTGCCAGCTTGCATGGCAGCCCTTTTGTGAAAACAGGAGGAATCGTATGAAAAAATTCAATGCAGCGGTGATTCAGATGGACTCCACCGATCAGGTGGATCAGAATCTTGAAACGCTGGCCGGGTATATTGAGGAAGCAGCCGCCCGCGGCGCAAAGCTTGTGGCCATGCCGGAAAACTGCAATTATGTGGGACGAAATATTGCGGCCTGCGCCGAGGAAATTCCGGGAGGACAAACCTTCCGGATGATGTCTGAGCTGGCCAGGAAACATAAACTCTGGCTTCATTGCGGAAGCATTTACGAGAAAAATGCCGGAGATCCCAGGCCTTATAACTGTACGATGGTCATTGATCCGGAGGGGAGGCTGGCCGCCAAATACCGGAAGCTCCATCCCTTCGATGTGGTACTCCAGAACGGGCCGGCCATCCGGGAATCGGACCGGATCTGTCCTGGGGATAAAATTGTCACGGTGGACACGGAGACCGTTGGGCACTGGGGACTGTCGGTCTGCTATGACATGCGGTTTGGCGAGATGTACCGGCTGATGGCTTTGGAGGGAGCAAATCTCCTTTTTGTGCCTGCCAACTTTACGGTGACGACAGGAAAGGATCACTGGGAAGCGATTCTGCGGACCAGAGCCATTGAAAACGGCTGCTATGTGATTGCTCCGGCTCAGTGCGGAGTCAAGCCTAAATTTGTTGCCTATGGAAAATCCATGGTGGTGGATCCGTGGGGGAACATCATCGCCAAGGCGCCGGAGCAGCCCGGAGTGGTGATGGCCGAAATCGATTTGGATTATCTGGAAAAAGTAAGAAAACAGGTCTTTACACTGGAGAACAGAAGACCGGATGTGTATCAGCTTTCCCGGATCGGGAATCAGGACAGCCGCCGGGAATAAAATCAGAACGGGCAGGTACGCTGACGTTATTCCAGTGGGAATGAGAGCAGGGCTGCGCTGGCGGCCGGCTGTGCAAAGCAGAAAACGGAGAAAGACAGGAGGAAAAACCCCTGTGTTTCTCCGTTTTTGAATGTGAGGATGTTCGATTTTAATCCTGAGCTGCCCCATGATAGTGAACATGAAGAAGCTCATGGGCCCGGTCTTTCAAAATGCCGTCTTCATAAAGATTCATGACCACCGGGTTTTCATCGGAGCGCTTGACCAGAGCGCCCTTATCGGCCGTATAAAGACCCTGGGAGCGCTTCACCTTGTCGCTCAGGAAGCCTTCCGGCTGTCCGGCGCCGCCGATGCAGCCTGTGGGGCAGGCCATGACTTCGACGAAATCAAAGTGTTCTTCGCCGCGCTCGATCAGGCGGATCAGGTTTTCCGCGTTGCCCAGTCCGCTGACTACGGCCGCATGGATGGTGCGGCCTCCGATATCGATGGAGAACTTCTTTGTGCCTTCCACGCCCCGGACGCCGGAATACTGAATTTCCTGCAGGGCCGTATTGGTACGTTCTGCTACCCGCCTTAAGGCCGCTTCCATGACGCCTCCGCTGGTTCCGAAAATCAGACCGCCGCCGGAGCGGATGGAGAAAGGCATGTCAGGTGCCATGGGCTCCAGCTCAGGAAACTGGATTCCCAGCTCACGGATCATGGACGCAAGTTCCTTTGTTGTAATGACTGCGTCAATATCCGGGCTGCCGTTGCGGATAAATTCTTCCCTTCCGGCTTCCATTTTCTTTGCCGTACAGGGCATGATGGCCACATTGTAGGTTTCCAGTCCGCACTTTTCGTCAGAGGGCTTATAATATTCCTTCAGCACGGCGCCGAACATTTCCATGGGCGATTTGCTGGTGGACAGATAAGGAACCAGCTCCGGATATCTGGTTTCTGCAAACCGTACCCAGGCGGGACAGCAGGAGGTAAACAGAGGATATTTCCGTTCCTCTCCTTTTTCCAGAATGGCCGCCAGTTCGTTGGTTTCTTCGATGATGGTCATATCGGCGCTGACGCTGGTATCGAAGGCCAGGTCAAAGCCAATCATATGAAGAGCCGCATAAATCTTTCCGATGGTGTTTTCTCCGGGCGCCATTCCGAACTCCTCGCCAAGAGCCACCCGGACCGCCGGTGCCACCTGGGCAATCACCCGCTTTTTCGGATCATAGATGGCGTTCCAGACCTGGGAAATATTCTTGTGAATGGTGATAGCTCCCGTGGGGCAGACGGCTGCGCACTGGCCGCAGGCCACACAGTCGGTTTCTGCCAGCTTCTTGTTAAAGGCAGGAGAAACGATGACATTGGAGCCGCGGTTTACGAAATCGATGGCTCCCACATGCTGGATTTCGCTGCACATCCGGACGCAGTCGCCGCAGAGGATACACTTGTTCATGTTGCGGACGATGGACGGCGAAGAATCATCAATGGGATAGTCGGGCCGGTTGTTTTTAAAACGGATATTGTCCAGGCCAAACCGTCTTGCAAGAAACTGAAGCTGGCATTTCTGGTTTTTCTCGCAGACCGTACAGTCCCTGCAGTGGGAAGCCAGAAGAAGCTCCAGGATCATTTTCCTGTGATGATGCAGCTTGGGGGTGTTGGTGCGGATCACCATCTTATCTTTCGGCGGTGTGGAGCAGGAGGCGATGATGCCGCCATGTTCATCCTCCACCATGCACATCCGGCAGGCGCCGTAGATGGACAGATCCGTGTAGTAGCAGAAGGTCGGAATCGAGATACCGACTTTCCGGATGACCTGTAAAATGTTTTTCTCATCGGTAAACTCCGCGCGGAGACCGTCAATGATCATATATTTTGCCATGGCATTCCCCTCCTATCCTTCCTTGACCGCACCGAAGGGACAGCCTTCCAGACAGGCGCGGCATTTGATGCATGTTTCCTGATTGATGACGTGAGGCTGCTTTACGGTGCCGGAGATGGCTCCCACAGGGCACATCCGGGCGCATTTGGTACAGCCGCGGCAAAGCTCAGGATCAATCTGAAGGGAAATCAGGGCTTTGCACTGGCCGGCGGGACATTTCTTGTCCACCACATGGGCCATGTACTCGTCACGGAAATATTTCAGGGTACTGCTGACCGGAGACGGAGCCGATTTTCCAAGGCCGCAGAGCGCCGTCTCGGAAATGGTGGAGGACAAATCCTCCAGAAGCTCAATATGTTCCACTGTTCCCCGCCCCTCTACGATATCGGTAAGCAGCTCCAGCATCCGTTTGGTGCCTTCTCTGCAGGGAACGCACTTTCCGCAGGATTCATTCTGGGTGAAGTTCATAAAGAATCTGGCTACTTCCACCATACAGCTCTGGTCATTCATAACCACCAGGCCGCCGGAGCCGATCATGGCGCCAACCTTCTTTAAGGAATCGAAATCCAGATGGATATCCAGGTGATCTTCGGTGGCGCTGATGCAGAGACAGCCGCCGGAGGGGCCGCCGATCTGGACCGCCTTGAATTTGCCGCCTTTGACGCCGCCGCCGATGTCGAAAATGATTTTTCTCAGAGTCGTTCCCATGGGAACTTCAATCAGGCCGGTATTGTTGACGTTTCCGGTCAGGGCAAAGGCTTTGGTTCCATGGTTGTTTTCCGGGCCGATGGTCTGATACCAGGCCGCGCCCCGGTTGATGATGGGAGCCACGTTGCAGTAGGTTTCCACGTTATTTAGTACGGTCGGTTTATCGAACAGGCCGTGCTCCACCGTGCGGGGCGGTTTGACCCTTGGCATTCCTCTGTGGCCTTCGATGGAAGCAGTCAGGGCGCTTCCTTCGCCGCAGACGAAGGCACCGGCTCCCTGGCTGATTTTAATATCAAAATCGAAGCCGGAATTTAAGATGTTTTTGCCCAGAAGGCCTCTGGCCCTTGCTTTTTCGATGGCCAGGGAAAGCCGTTCCACGGCCAGAGGATATTCGGCCCGGACGTAAATGTAGCCGTTATGGGCTCTGGTGGCAATGCCGGCGATGATCATGCCTTCAATCACACGATGAGGATCGCCCTCCATCATGGAGCGGTCCATGAAGGCACCGGGATCGCCTTCGTCTCCGTTGCAGACAATGTATTTTTCCGGTTCGGACTGGCGCAGCACCTGCTCCCATTTCTTTCCTGTGGGGAAACCGGCGCCGCCTCTGCCGCGAAGACCCGCATCTGAGATTTCCTTTACAATTCCTTCCGGCGTCATATCAAACAGAGCCTTGGCCACGGCACTGTAGCCGCCGACGGCGATATATTCGACGATGGATTCGGCGTTGATATGGCCGCAGTGCTCCAAAGCCACCCGCATCTGCTGCTTATAGAAGGGGATATCGTCCTGGCGCTGGTAGGGAATGCCGTCTTTATCCCGGTAAACCAGCCGGTCCACCACTTCATCGCCAAGAATACTGGTTTCGATGATTTCCTCACAGTCTTCCGGCTTTACCTTAATATAAAGCCAGCCCATGGGTTCGATCCGGAGCAGCGGGCCCATCTCGCAAAAACCATGGCAGCCGCTTTTTTTCAGGCCGACGGAGTCTCCGTGGGGTTCTTTTTCCAGGGTAACGGCACAGTGGATGCCCTTTTCTTCCATCAGTTCCTTCATCCGGTCGAAAATCTTTAAGGAACCGCCGGCCACACAGCCGGTGCCGCCGCAGATTAAGATCTGCTTTTTCTGGGCATTCAGGGCCTTTCTGTATTCTTCCCGCCGCAGTTCCAGTTCTTCTCTGGTATTGATTCTTGTTATGCTCATGGACAGAGGCCCTCCTCTTTTCGGATTTGCTCGATGATTTCCCTTGCCTTTTCCGGCGTCATGGCCGGGTGGACATGGTCGTTGACCGTGCAGACGGGAGCCAGTCCGCAGGCACCCAGACAGGATACGGTTTCTACCGTAAACAGCATGTCATCGGTGGTTGGCTTTTTGTCGGTGACGCCAAGAATGCTTCGGATTTCTTCCAGTATCGGGACGGATTTTCTCACGTGACAGGCAGTACCGTCGCAGATCTTAATGATATATTTTCCCTTTGGCTCCAGGGAGAAATTCTCATAAAAGGTGGCGACACCATAGATGTTGGCCTGGCTGATGCCCAGCTTCTTAGCCACATAGATTAACGCATCCTGAGGCAGATAATGATATTCTTTTTGGATATCCTGCATGATGCCAATAACCAGGGTGGGATCGTAATCATGGGCTTTCAAAATTTCGTCAAGGGTCTCGGTGCTTGTCGGACTCAATATACCAGCTCCTTTCCTTATTTTAATGGGAATGCCGGAATTCGCTTCCGGCGTTCCTAATGGACTGTTTTACAATTGTTAATTTTACCACAATCGCTGCTGAAAACACAATAGTATTTGTGGATAATAAACAAAAGATAAACATGGGGTTCAGTATAGAATCTTCAAATCTGGGAAAAAAGGAATTTTTTTCTTGACTTATTGACTTTGGCGTGTTAAGATGAGAAATGCACTATTGTGGTATCTTGTGCCTTATGGTACCATTATGCCCAAAAACAGGATTGAAATAGAGAAAGAAAACAGGGGTGAAACGTCAATGGAGAAAAGCAGAATACGTCCGGTTCCGGCCGGAAAAGGCGTAAGAATGAGCTACTCAAGACAGAAGGAAGTTCTTGAGATGCCCAACCTGATCGAAATCCAGAAGGATTCCTATCAGTGGTTCCTGGACGAAGGCCTGAAGGAGGTCTTTGAGGATATCTCCCCAATCGCGGACTTTGCCGGTCATCTGAGCCTGGAGTTTGTGGACTTCACGTTATGCCGGGATGACATTAAGTATACGATTGAGGAGTGCAAAGAGCGGGATGCTACTTACGCCGCGCCTTTGAAAGTAAAGGTAAGACTCTGCAACAAAGATAAAGACGAAATCAATGAACACGAGATTTTCATGGGTGATCTGCCGTTGATGACCGATACGGGTTCCTTCGTGATTAATGGCGCGGAACGTGTTATTGTAAGCCAGCTGGTTCGCTCCCCTGGAATTTATTATGGAATCGACCGTGACAAAATCGGTAAAGAGCTTTTTTCCTGCACCGTAATCCCCAATCGCGGCGCATGGCTGGAGTATGAAACGGATTCCAACGACGTCTTTTATGTCCGTGTGGACCGTACAAGAAAGGTGCCCGTAACCGTTCTGGTGCGTGCCCTCGGCTATGGAACCAATGCGGAGATTACCGAGCTGTTCGGTGAGGAACCGAAGATCACGGCCTGCTTCGGCAAGGATCCTTCTGATAACTATCAGGACGGCCTGCTGGAGCTGTATAAAAAGATCCGTCCCGGTGAGCCGCTTTCCGTGGACAGTGCGGAGAGCCTTTTAAACAGCATGTTCTTCGACCCCAGAAGATACGACCTGGCAAAGGTGGGACGGTATAAATTCAATAAGAAGCTGCACTTTAAAAACCGCCTGACCGGACAGATTGCGGCTGAAGATGTGGTAGACGTTACGACCGGAGAGATCCTGGCAGAGGCCGGAAAGGCCATGACTAAGGAGCAGGCCACAGCCATTCAGAACGCTGCAATTCCTTATGTGTGGGTTCAGACAGAGGAAAGACGGGTTAAGGTTCTTTCCAATATGATGGTGGATCTGGCTCATTATGTGACCTTTGATCCGGAGGAAGCCGGCGTAACGGAGATGGTATTTTATCCGGCCCTTGCGGAGCTTCTGGAGAAGGCGGACGGTCTGTCTGAGGAAGAATTAAAGGCAGAGATTCACCGCCATATCCACGACCTGATTCCGAAGCACATTACGAAGGAAGATATCCTTGCTTCCATTAACTATAATATGCATCTGGAGTACGGAATCGGAACAAAGGATGATATCGATCATCTTGGAAACAGAAGAATCCGTGCCGTGGGCGAACTGCTGCAGAACCAGTACCGCATCGGTCTTTCCAGAATGGAGCGTGTGGTAAGAGAGCGGATGACCACCCAGGATATGGATGGAATTACGCCGCAGTCCTTAATCAACATCAAGCCGGTGACGGCGGCGGTGAAGGAGTTCTTCGGTAGCTCTCAGCTGTCCCAGTTCATGGACCAGAACAACCCGCTGTCTGAGCTGACCCATAAGAGACGTCTTTCCGCCCTGGGACCGGGAGGTCTTTCCAGAGACCGTGCCGGATTCGAGGTTCGAGATGTTCATTATACGCACTACGGCAGAATGTGCCCCATCGAGACGCCTGAAGGTCCCAACATCGGTCTGATCAACTCTCTGGCGACCTATGCGAGAGTCAACCAGTACGGCTTTGTGGAAGCGCCCTACCGTGTCATCGACAAGACCGATCCGGCCAACCCCAGAGTCACCGATGAGGTCATCTATCTGACGGCCGATGAGGAAGATAATTACGTAGTGGCTCAGGCCAATGAGCCGCTGGACGAGGAAGGCCACTTCATTCACAACAACATTTCCGGACGGTTCCGCGAGGAAACCTCTTCCTTCCAGAAGCGTTCGGTGGATTTGATGGACGTATCCCCGAAGATGGTATTCTCCGTGGCGACTTCCATGATTCCCTTCCTGGAGAACGACGACGCCAACCGTGCCCTGATGGGTTCCAACATGCAGCGTCAGGCCGTTCCCCTTCTGACAACGGAAGCTCCTGTTGTAGGAACGGGTATTGAAGGAAAGGCGGCCGTGGACTCCGGCGTCTGCGTTCTTGCGAAGAATGCCGGAGTGGTGGAGCGTTCCGCTTCCAATGAGATTATTATTAAGCGTGATTCGGACGGCAACCGGGATGTGTACCGTCTGACCAAGTTTAAGAGAAGCAACCAGAGCAACTGCTATAACCAGAAGCCCATCGTCTACAAAGGTGACCATGTGGAAAAGGGCGAGGTAATTGCAGACGGCCCGTCCACCAAGAACGGTGAGATCGCCCTGGGAAAGAACCCCTTAATCGGCTTCATGACCTGGGAGGGATACAACTACGAGGATGCGGTTCTGTTAAGCGAGAAGCTGGTGCAGGACGATGTTTATACCTCTGTCCATATCGAGGAATATGAGGCAGAATCCAGAGACACCAAACTGGGACCGGAGGAAATTACAAGAGACGTTCCCGGCGTGGGCGAGGATGCCTTAAAGGATCTGGATGAGAGAGGAATCATCCGCATCGGCGCGGAGGTTCGTGCCGGTGATATCCTTGTGGGTAAGGTAACTCCCAAGGGAGAGACAGAGCTGACTGCCGAGGAGCGGCTGTTAAGAGCTATTTTCGGTGAGAAGGCAAGAGAAGTCCGCGATACTTCCTTAAAGGTGCCCCACGGCGCTTACGGAATCGTTGTGGATGCGAGAGTATTTACAAGAGAAAACGGCGATGAACTGGCTCCCGGCGTGAACCAGACCGTCCGTATCTATATTGCGCAGAAGAGAAAGATTTCCGTGGGCGACAAGATGGCCGGCCGTCACGGAAACAAGGGTGTGGTGTCCCGTGTGCTTCCGGTGGAGGATATGCCCTTCCTTCCCAACGGACGTCCGCTGGATATCGTGCTGAACCCCCTGGGTGTGCCGTCCCGTATGAATATCGGACAGGTGCTGGAGATTCACTTGAGCCTGGCCGCCAAGGCCCTTGGCTTTAATGTATCCACGCCGGTTTTTGACGGTGCGGATGAGAACGACATTCAGGATACGCTGGAGCTGGCCAACGACTATGTAAATATGGAATGGGATGCGTTCCAGGAGAAATATAAGGCTCTGGTGAAGCCGGAGGTTATGGAGTATCTGGGAGAGCATCTGGATCATCGTGCGCTCTGGAAGGGCGTTCCAATCCAGAGAGATGGAAAAGTCCTCTTAAGAGACGGACGGACCGGAGAATACTTCGACAGTCCGACCACCATCGGTCACATGCATTACTTAAAGCTTCACCATCTGGTAGATGATAAGATTCATGCCCGTTCCACCGGCCCATATGCCCTGGTAACCCAGCAGCCCTTAGGCGGCAAGGCCCAGTTCGGCGGACAGCGGTTCGGTGAGATGGAGGTTTGGGCTCTGGAGGCTTATGGTGCATCCTACACACTGCAGGAGATCCTGACTGTGAAGTCCGACGATGTGGTGGGACGTGTAAAGACCTATGAGGCCATTATCAAGGGAGAGAATATTCCGGAGCCGGGTATCCCCGAGTCCTTCAAGGTACTGCTGAAGGAGCTTCAGTCCCTGGGACTGGATGTGCGTGTGCTGCGTGACAACGGCGAGGAGGTCGACATGTCTGAGAACATCGACTACTCCGACACCAATTACGATCTGCGCTCCATCATCGAAGGCGACAGAAGCTACAGCGACAAGGGAGAAAACCTGGGCGATTATGGCTTCCAGAAGCAGGAGTTCAAAGGCGAAGAGCTTGTGGACGTGGAGGATGATGATTATACGGAGGATTCTTCGGACGACGATTATATCAACGATGAATACACCGAACATGACGCCGATGAGATTTAATAATAGAAGGGAGTACCGTTCATGCCTGAGATAAATGAAACGTATCAGCCGATGACCTTTGATGCAATCCAGATCGGACTTGCTTCGTCGGAAAAGATTCTTGAATGGTCCCATGGCGAGGTAAAGAAACCGGAAACCATCAACTACAGGACATTAAAGCCGGAAAAGGACGGCCTGTACTGTGAGCGGATTTTCGGACCCACCAAGGACTGGGAGTGCCATTGCGGAAAGTACAAGAAGATCAGATATAAAGGCGTGATCTGTGACCGCTGCGGCGTTGAGGTGACAAAATCCAGCGTCCGCCGTGAACGTATCGGCCACATTGCCCTGGCGGCTCCGGTTTCCCATATCTGGTATTTCAAGGGAATCCCCAGCCGGATGGGACTGATTCTGGATATTTCTCCGAGAGTGTTGGAGAAGGTCCTGTACTTTGCTTCTTATATTGTTCTGGATCCTGGAACCACTGGCCTGCAGTTAAAGCAGGTGCTGTCCGAGAAGGAGTACCGGGATGCCGTTGAAAAGTACGGCTACGGTACCTTCCGAGTAGGAATGGGCGCCGAGGCGATCCAGGAGCTGTTGAAAAATATTGATCTGGAGAAGGATTCCGAGGAGTTAAGAAAGGCTCTTCAGGAGTCCACCGGCCAGAAGCGGGCCAGAATCATCAAGCGGCTCGAGGTGGTTGACGCCTTCCGCAATTCCGGAAACAAGCCGGAGTGGATGATTATGAATGTGATTCCGGTAATTCCGCCGGATATCCGCCCGATGGTACAGCTGGACGGCGGCCGGTTTGCCACCTCCGACTTAAACGATCTTTACAGAAGAATTATCAACAGAAACAACCGTCTTGCCAGACTCCTTGAGCTGGGCGCTCCGGATATCATCGTCCGCAACGAGAAGCGCATGCTCCAGGAGGCTGTGGACGCCTTAATCGATAACGGCAGACGGGGAAGACCGGTAACCGGTCCCGGAAACCGTGCATTAAAATCCCTTTCTGATATGTTAAAGGGAAAACAGGGACGTTTCCGCCAGAACCTGCTTGGCAAGCGAGTAGACTATTCGGGACGTTCGGTTATCGTGGTTGGTCCGGAGCTTAAGATTTATCAGTGCGGCCTTCCCAAGGAGATGGCCATCGAGCTGTTTAAGCCCTTCGTTATGAAGGAGCTGGTGGCCAACGGAACGGCTCATAATATCAAAAACGCAAAGAAGATGGTAGAGCGTCTTCAGACGGAAGTATGGGATGTGCTGGAGGATGTAATTAAAGAGCATCCCGTTATGCTGAACCGTGCACCTACCCTTCACAGACTGGGAATCCAGGCTTTCGAGCCGATTCTGGTAGAAGGCAAGGCCATCAAGCTGCATCCGCTGGTATGTACGGCCTTCAACGCAGACTTCGACGGCGACCAGATGGCGGTTCATCTGCCTCTGTCCATGGAAGCTCAGGCAGAGTGCCGGTTCCTGCTGTTATCACCCAATAACCTGTTGAAGCCCTCTGACGGCGGCCCGGTTGCCGTTCCGTCTCAGGATATGGTTCTTGGTATTTACTATCTGACCCAGGAACGTCCCGGCGCTGCCGGCGAAGGCAAGTTCTTCAAGAGTCCCAACGAGGCCATTCTTGCTTATGAGAACGGGGTTGTAACCCTTCATGCCAGAATCAAAGTCCGCGTAACAAAGACAATGCCCGACGGAACCGTAAAGAGCGGCGTCGTGGAGACCACCGTGGGACGGATCCTCTTTAACGAGATCATTCCGCAGGATCTGGGCTTTGTGGACCGGACCATTCCGGGCAACGAGCTGAAGCCGGAGATCGACTTCCTTGTTAAGAAGAAACAGTTAAAGCAGATTCTTGAAAAGGTTATCAATACCCATGGCGCGATTCAGACGGCTGTGACACTGGATGATATCAAGGCCATCGGCTACAAGTATTCCACCAGGGCTGCCATGACCGTATCCATTTCCGATATGACCGTTCCGGCAACCAAGAAGCAGCTGCTTGCCGATGCAGAGGCGACGGTGGATAAGATTTCCAGAAATTTCCGCCGCGGTCTGATCACCGAGGAGGAACGGTATAAAGAGGTTATTGATACCTGGAAGGCGACAGACGATCAGCTGACTCATGACCTTTTAACTGGCCTTGATAAGTACAACAACATCTTCATGATGGCTGACTCCGGAGCCCGTGGTTCGGATAAGCAGATCAAGCAGCTGGCCGGCATGCGTGGATTGATGGCAGATACGACGGGACACACCATCGAACTTCCCATCAAGTCCAATTTCCGTGAAGGACTGGATGTACTGGAGTATTTCATTTCCGCGCACGGCGCCAGAAAGGGATTGTCCGATACGGCTCTTCGTACGGCTGACTCCGGATATCTGACCAGACGTCTTGTAGACGTTTCCCAGGATCTGATCATCCGTGAGACAGACTGCTGTGAGGGCAAGGATGAGATCCCCTACATGGAGATTACCGGTTTCTCCGACGGAAAGGAAACCATCGAGAGCCTGGAAGAGCGTCTTACCGGAAGATATATTGCTGAAACTATTACGGATCCGGATACCGGTGAAGTTGTGGTAAAGGCCAACCATATGTGTACGCCCAAGCGTGCGGCTGCCGTTGTTAAGGTGCTGGAGAAGCTGGGACGGGATTCTGTCAAGATTCGTACCGTTTTAACCTGTAAGTGCCATATCGGTGTCTGCGCCAAGTGCTATGGTTCCAACATGGCTACCGGACAGCCGGTTCAGGTTGGTGAAGCAGTCGGAATCATCGCAGCTCAGTCCATCGGTGAGCCGGGTACTCAGCTGACCATGCGTACCTTCCATACCGGCGGCGTGGCCGGCGGCGATATCACACAGGGTCTTCCCCGTGTCGAGGAGCTGTTTGAGGCAAGACGGCCCAAAGGACTGGCGATTATCGCTGAGTTCGGCGGTGTTGTTACCATTAAAGATACAAAGAAAAAGCGTGAGATTATCGTGACCGATAATGAAACCGGAAATTCCAAGACCTACCTGATCCCCTATGGTTCCAGAATCAAGGTGGTGGACGGACAGGTGCTGGAGGCCGGCGATGTTCTGACAGAGGGCAGCATCAATCCTCACGACCTTTTAAAGGTAAAGGGCGTGCGCGCCGTTCAGGACTACATGCTTCGTGAGGTACAGCGTGTATACCGTCTTCAGGGCGTGGAAATCAACGACAAGCACATCGAGATGATTGTGCGCCAGATGTTAAAGAAGGTTCGTGTGGAAGAAAGCGGAGATTCCGATGTTCTTCCGGGAACTTCCATGGGCGTTCTTGATTTCAACGAGATGAATGAGAAGCTGATTGCCGAAGGAAAGAAACCGGCGGAGGGCAAACAGGTGATGCTTGGTATTACGAAGGCATCGCTGGCAACGGATTCCTTCCTGTCTGCCGCATCCTTCCAGGAGACCACCAAGGTACTGACCGAGGCGGCCATCAACGGCAAAGTGGATCATCTCATCGGCCTGAAGGAAAATGTGCTGATCGGTAAGCTGATTCCTGCCGGAACCGGAATGAAGCGCTACAGAAGCATCCGTCTGAGTACCGACGTGAAGAAAGAGGAGCCCAAGGCAGAGCCGGAGGAGATTCAGGAGGAATCCGCTCCCATCGGCGAAGCGGAGGAGATCATCTTAAATCAGGACGATACCCAGGATGTGGAAGAATAAACATCTGAAATAAATACGCAGGATAGCAGCGAGGGAAGAAGGATTCCCTCGCTGTTGTACGTTATGGGGAGTTAGAAAAGGGAAACTATTATGATAACAGTATTATCGCATTTATTTATTAAGGACAGGGAGCACCTGGAAGACGGGGGAGTCAGAAGGGCCTATGGAATGCTGTGCAGCATTGTGGGAATCCTTTTGAATGTGCTTTTATTTGCAGGCAAATATCTGGCCGGTGTTTTAAGCGGCTCCATCGCTGTCACCGCAGATGCCTTCAACAACCTGTCAGATGCCGGTTCCTCCTTTATTACGCTGGTGGGATTCCGGTTTTCCGGGATGAAGGCGGATGCCGACCATCCGTTTGGCCATGGAAGGATTGAGTACATATCCGGTTTCGGAGTCTCCGTGGTGATTATTCTGATGGGCGTTGAGCTGCTGAAAACCTCGGTGGAAAAAATCCTTCATCCGGAACCGGTCAATGCAGGCCTTCTTCCGGCGGCTATCCTGGTGGCCTCCATCTGTGTGAAGCTGTACATGGCCTTTTACAACCGGAAAATCGGAAAGAAAATTGACTCAGAGGCCATGAAAGCGGCCGGCATGGACAGCCTCAGTGATTCGGCGGCCACGGCAGCTGTTTTGCTTTCCATGGGAGTAGGATATTTTACAGGACTTCAGATTGACGGCTGGTGCGGATGCCTGGTGGCCTGCTTCGTTCTGTATGCCGGTTATGGAGCTGCCAGGGATACGCTGAATCCCCTTCTTGGACAGCCGCCGTCCAGGGAATACGTGGAACAGATTAAGGAAATCGTTATGAGCCATCCGGGGATCCTGGGAATCCATGATCTGGTGGTTCATGATTATGGTCCCGGAAGAAGGATGGTGTCCCTTCATGGGGAAGTATCCGGAAACGGCGATATTTTTGAAATTCATGACATGATAGACCGGATTGAGAAGGAACTGAATCAGAAAATGGGCTGCGAGGCCGTGATTCACATGGATCCGGTGGAGGCGGACAATGAGGTCGTGACGGAAACGAAACAGGAACTGACCGCTCTGATTGCCGGCTCCTATCCTCAGGTATCCATCCATGATTTCCGAATGGTCCAGGGACCCACGCATACAAATTTAATATTTGACGCGGTGGTGCCTTACGGTTATGATAAGAGTGATGAGGACGTGAAACGGGGAATCGAGAACCTGGTGACGGAACACTGGAAGAATTATTTTGCCGTGGTTCAGGTGGAGCAGTCCTACGTATAGGAGGGGAATGAAAATGAACGAGAACATTACGGTTTATCAGGGAAAAAGACCGGGAGGAATGCCGCCGGCTTTTCTGGATGCTGACGCTGCAAAGCGTGTGAGAAACTTTCATCAATCTTTGGAGGAGTACGAGAAGACGCCGCTGGTTTCGCTGGATTCCATGGCCAAAAGACTGGGCCTTGGAGGCATCTACGTAAAGAATGAATCCAAGCGGTTTGGGCTTAATGCGTTTAAAGCGCTGGGAGCTTCCTACGCGATTCATGAGCTTCTGCTTAAGGAAGCAGAGGCGGAAGACGGGAAAGGGACCGGTATTTCCGGAAACGGAGCCTGCGGCAAAGAGACGGGCGGCAGCCGGAAGAAGGAAGAACAGGCGGGAAAGAGCGGACAGCCTGGGGACGGGCAGACCGTTCATCCTGCGTTCCCTGGCGGAAAAGGAAAGGTATTTGTGACGGCAACCGACGGAAACCACGGAAAAGGCGTGGCCTGGTCTGCCTGGAAGGCCGGAGGAAGGGCTTTTGTGTTTATGCCCAAGGGATCCAGAGAATGCCGGGTGGAGGCGATTGCGGCCATCGGAGAGACAAAGGTGACGGTGACGGACTGGAATTACGATGATACCGTACGGTATGCCTGGAATTTTGCCCGGGAAAACGGCTATTATTTTATTCAGGACACCGGATTTGACGGATACACGGAAATTCCCAACCTGATTGGTCAGGGATACCTGACGATGATTGAAGAGGCGCTGGAACAGCTGGCAGAATACGGGGTGGAGAGACCGACCCATGTGTTTCTGCAGGCAGGTGTGGGCACCATGGCCGGGGCGGTGCTGGGATATCTGGCCAACCGGTATCAGGAGAAGCTTCCGACGGTATCCATTGTGGAGGCAGATGAATCGGCCTGCGTGCTGGCTTCCGCAAAGGCAGGGGAGCGGGCAGCCATTGGCGGCAACCCTCAGACGGTGATGGCCGGATTAAACTGCGGAGAGGTAAGCATCTGCGTCTGGCCGATTCTCAGAGACTTCGCCAGCTTTTATATTTCCTGTCCTGACTGGGTGACAGAGCTGGGAATGCGGACCTATGCGCATCCGGAAGGAACGGATCAGCCGGTGATTTCCGGGGAATCGGGAGCTGTCGGCCTGGGTCTTATCATGAGCCTCTGCGAAAAAGCGGAATATGAAGAGAGCAGAAAGGCCATGGGTCTGGATGAAAACTCCAGGATTTTACTGATTTCCACGGAAGGAAACACGGATCCGGAGCATTACGAAGCAGTTACGAAGTAATAGTTTGAAATTGGTTTCCAGGCCGCCTTCTGGATACGTGGTTCGTTTCTTTATTTCTTCATCTTTGTTTCTTTTTTGAGAAAACAGTTGTCTGATGTTTGAAAAAATGATATTCTATAGCTATGTAATCAGGCAAAAAGGAGGAATCTGCTTATGAAAAAGTGGAAAGCAGCACTGGCGGTTATCCCGATGACAGCTGCTCTGTCGTTTCCGGCATTTGCAGGCGAATGGCATCTGGATATGAACGGCTGGTGGTACGAAACTGACGATGGCGCCTACTACCGGAATGGCTGGCAGTGGATTGATGGAAACCAGGATGGCTGGGCAGAGTGCTATTATTTCAACAATCAGGGCTATGTGTCCGTGCGGACCAGACAGGTGGATGGCTGGGAAGTGAATGAAGACGGCGCATGGACGGTGGATGGTGAGATTCAGCGCAAGTATGTTCCGGTTCCGGGAATGGAAAATGATCCGGCGGCTGTAGAGGCATACCGGACGGCCTACGAAAAGAATGAAAATCTGACCACGGCCGATGTGGATGCCAACTACGTGATGACCATGGAGATGGAAGGCGTTTCTCTGGATATCGGAATGAACATGAATATGAAGATGCGCGGGCTGGATGGAAATAATCTGGAGTTCCTGGCGGAAGGCACTATGACCATGCTTGGCGCGGAAATTCCCATGACCATGTTCTATACGGATGGTTATATGTATACGGATGCCATGGGAGAGAAGAGCCGGCAGCCTATGGAGGCAATGGAAGCGGTGGCCCAGGCCAACAGCACGGTTTCCTCCGGTGTAGATATGGATTTGTCTGTTATGCGAGGAATGCGGATGCGGGAGGAAAATGGAAAGACGATCATTTCCTTCTCCATGGATCCGGTTATGATGAATTCCGTCATGAATTCTATGATGCTGGATATGAGCGCCTATGAGGAGCTGGGAGTGGATGCTTCTTATCAGCTGAATTCCTGCAGCGGAGAGATGGTCATCAACAGTGAAGGCTATTATGAGAGCATGGTTCTCAATATGGATATGGGAATGGATATGTCCGCAGAAGGAGAAACGCTCCATGTTGTTTACAAGCTCAATATGGATATGACTTATAACAATCCTGGACAGGAGGTTTCCTTTACGCTTCCATCCACGGAAGGATACCAGGATGCCTACTATACGGTATAAGGACCGGCAGATGGCGGAAAAATACTCCGCCAGGAGGCATACAACGATAGAAACGGAATAACAGAAAGACCGGAACGAAGTGAGGCTGCGGGGTAAGCTCTGCGGCGGATCGGTTTCCGGAGAGATGAAGATGGGGCAGGCCGTCTGCGAAAGCAGGCGGCCTGTTTGCTGTCTAAACCACCACAAATAGCCATGAAAGCGGCAGCTTAGCCCGGAACCGAAGAAGCAAGACAGGCATATACTGGCAGTAAGCGAAACTGCGGGAGAAGGAATATGGTTTCAGTCAGTCTGTGCATGATTGTAAAAAATGAGGAAGACGTTCTGGAACGGTGTCTTTCAAGTGTTGGCGATTTTGCTGACGAAATCATTGTTGTTGATACAGGCTCTGCCGATCGGACGGAGGAAATTGCAAGACGGTTTACGGATCAGGTTTATACGTTTGAATGGAGGGATGATTTTGCTGCTGCCAGGAATTTTGCTTTTCGTAAGGGACATGGAGAGTATCTGTTCTGGCTTGATGCGGATGATGTGATCCCGGAAGAAGAGCTTTTGAAATTAAAGCAGCTGAAAGCTATGCTGGCAGAACCGCTGCCTGACGTGATTATGATGAAATATGCTGTGAGCTTTGATGAAACGGGACGTCCCATTTTTACTTTTTTCCGGGAACGGCTGGTGAGAAACGGCCCCTTGGCTGTCTGGCAGGGGCGGGTGCATGAAGTGATTCCCTCTTTTGGACGGGTAATGAAAGTGGACATTACCATCGAACATCATAAGCTGAAAACGGCAGACTCCGACCGGAATTTAAGAATCCTGACAGATATGAAACAGAAGGAAGGGCTGAAAACAAGAGATCAGTATTATTATGGAAAAGAACTTTACTACCATGAAAAATATGAAGAGGCCAGCCAGGCACTGGCGGAATTTCTGGAACGGCCGGATGGATGGAGTGAAGATCAGATAGATGCCTGCCGGTATCGCTCCTACTGCCTGCATCAGCTTTCCAGGGAGAGGGAGGAGCTTCATTCTCTGGTTTCTGCTCTGGAATTTGGGGTTCCCAGGCCGGAGCTTTGCTGTGATATCGGCTGGTGGTTTTACAGGAAGGAGCGGTTTGCAGAAGCGGCATGGTGGTACCGTCAGGCACTGAGAAATGGAAAAACGGCCGGAACGGATGGCTTCATTCAGGAGGACTGCCGGGGGTATATCCCATGCCTGCAGCTTTGCGTCTGCTTTGACCGGATGGGGAAAAAAGGGCTGGCGGCCTGGTACAACGAACTGGCAGAACGGTTCAAGCCGGGAACGGAAGTCTGTGAACGGAACCGGAAGTATTTTCAGCAGATTGGGGTAAATGCACGGCAAGGCAGGCCAGGAGTTTCGTAAGCTGGTCGAAGATACGGAAGAAAGGGGCTGGGAGTTTCGTAAGCCGGGCGAAGATATGGAAGAAAGAAGCTGGGAGCTCCGCAGGCTAGGGAAAAGATATGACAGAAAAAGCTGGAAGGCTAACAAATAAGGATGAAGATTTGGCTAAGCGAGAGGAAATATCATCAGATCGGGACAAAATCGGATGTCCCGCATATGATAAAGTAAAACAAGCCAAGGAGAACAACTTATGCTTCATCCTTATGAAAATCATTCTATAGAAGATATGGCTGGCGAACCGGAGGTTCAGGGATGTTCCTGCGGATGGCAGAGGTCCTGCTGCCAGCGTTACTGCTGTTATGGCCCGACAGGTCCCACCGGCCCGATGGGTCCCATGGGACCGAGAGGAATTACCGGGGCGACAGGGGCTACCGGCCCAATGGGTCCCATGGGATTCCCGGGAGTGACAGGAGCCACCGGAGCAACGGGAGCCACCGGGGCTACAGGACCGACCGGCCCGGCAGGTGCAGGACTGGAAAGTGTTTCTGAATTCGTTGCCGGAACACCTTATCCGAGAGGGGCCATGGTTTATTATAATGGGGCTCTTTATCAGGTCAATCAGGATAATCCTTCCGGTATTCCCGGAATGTCACCGGATTTTAACCTGGTGACCGTAACGGGAGCGACAGGAGCCACTGGAGCCACCGGAGCAGCGGGTGCCACAGGAGCTACGGGAGCAACAGGAGCCACTGGAGCCACAGGTCCTACCGGAGCAACAGGCGCAACGGGAGCAGACGGAGCTGCTGGCGCTGTCGGTCCTGCCGGTGCAGATGGCGCAACGGGAGCGACAGGAGCCACCGGTCCTACGGGCCCGGAAGGAGCCGCAGGAGCAGCGGGTGCCACCGGAGCAACAGGCGCAACGGGAGCGACAGGGGCTACTGGTCCTACCGGAGCAGCGCCGCCGTTAAATGCATTGTATGCGACTCAAACCGGCAGCCAGAGCCCGGTATCTGACGGCGATCCGCTGACCTTTGATACGACTCAGCTTTCGGAAGGAACTGCCATTACCCATACGGGAGGCAGCAGCGACATTTCCATTACAGAAAATGGTGTGTATGAAATTTCCTATTCTACAGTAGGAACGGATTCCACCGGTGCAGGTACTACCAGCGTTCAGCTTCGGGAAGACGGAACAGAAATTCCGGGAACCACCGCATCAGCCAATGTGGCCAATGCCAATGACCTGGCATCCCTGTCCGCAAGCGCCATCATCAGCGTAACATCCGCTCCGGTAACGATTACGTTAAATATGATTGGTACCAATCAGGCTTTTACCAATACGGCAGTATCCGTGAAGAAACTGGATTAATGTGTACAGAAGCCGGCCCGGAAGACAGAGCTTTTTGAATACAGAAGGACCGGGGTCTGGAGAGCTGTTTCTCCGGGCCCCGGCCCTTTTATCGGAAAGCTGTTTCTGTTTAATTAAGAACAAAAAACTCATCTGACAGTTCTTTGGGGGTTAAATACAGTCAGACATCCTGCTTTAACTGCTCCAGGGCATAAAGGGCTGCTCCGGTGGCCCCGACAATTTCCGGCTCCTCGCAGATATAGAGTCCGGCCTGCAGCTTTTCTTCCACAGCCCGTACCACGCCCGGGTTTTTGGCCACGCCTCCGGTCATCATAAATTCCGGCTCCAGGCCGACGCGTTTTAATAAGGAAAAGGCTTTTCCTGCGATGGCATGGCAGACACCGTTGGCGATATCTGCTTTTTCTTTGTTGTTGGCAATCAGAGAGATCACCTCAGATTCGGCGAAAACGGAGCACATGCTGGTGATTTCGATGTGTTCTGTCGAGGTCAGGGCAATGGCTCCCAGTTCGCTGATGTCCACTTCCAGCGTGCGGGCGATCATCTCAAGAAAACGGCCTGTACCGGCAGCACATTTGTCATTCATCACAAAGTCATGAACCTCACCGTTTTCGTCCAGGCTGATGGCCTTGCTGTCCTGGCCGCCGATGTCGAGGATTGTGCGGACCCTGGGATTGAAATAGTGTGCTCCTTTTCCGTGACAGCTGATTTCAGTAACATTTTCATCCGCAAAGGCAATGCTGACACGTCCGTATCCGGTAGACACAATTCGGGCCAGGTCTTTTCTTTCCAGCTTTGCTTTCTGAAGCACATCTGACAGAATCCGCTCTGCACTGTCGCCGGATTTGGCTCCGGTGCGTATCACGGAAGAGGCGATGATCGTTCGGTCCTGATTCATGATAACGGCATTGGTTGAAGTGGATCCGCTGTCAATTCCCAGCACATACATGGTTTCAAGTCCCTCCTTATGCATTCTGATGGGTCTGGTTTTCGGCTGCAGTGATTCGGCAAAGGCCTCGATTCTTGTCAGCATCTGCCCGTAGCTTTGTCTTGTGTAGTCAGTTTCCAGCTGAAGAACAGGCTTTTTCAGCCAATTTTTCAGCCAGGCATATTCATAGGAATAATTGTCGCAGAATTGGACGGTATGATACAGGATGCCGTCTACGCTGTCTGCGTACCGGCGGATCAGCTCGTCCCGGTTGGACGCCTGCTCCATCCGCATACAGGGAAACTGGCTTAAAAGTCTGCGGGCATAACCGGTCATCACATCGTCTTCTTCCACCAGAATTTTCCGTTCAAGCCCGGTGCAGGTCAGGTCAAATGCGACCCGGATCTGCTTTTTCTGCAGAATATCCTTCATTTCCCTGCTGGCCCTTGCACCGAGGATTCCTATGGTGACGTTCTTTTTCTGCTCCTCTTTCTTCTGGCCGCTCTTTTTCTTTTTCAGATATTCCTGGAAGCGCCCGGGATTGAATTTTTTTCCGGAAAAAGTTTCGTATGCGTTTACCATGGCCTCAATTCTCTGGCGGTAAAGTGCGATTCCGGCATCTTTTGTAATTCTTGGAATATCCAGAATGTAAATGAATTTGTCAGGATATTCTTCTTTTAAAACGTCAAAAAGCCTGCGGATGCTGTCGCAGCAGGTGGTGAGAATGACGCCCTCGTAATCCGAGCGGATGACTTCTTCCAGAACGCCTTTGACAAAGCTGCAGATATTGGGATGCATCCGGGTATCTGCCTGACTGAAGCTTGTGACGTCTGGCTCGATCCGTTCCATGGAAACGCCCATGGATTCAAATAATTCTACCGGTGTGTATTTACAAATATAGCCTAGCATGTTTCCTCCTGTCCTGCTTTTGCTTCGTCCAGCATTTCCAGAAATGCTTCCAGACGGGTTTTCATCTGGCCGTCATGGCTGTTTCGCTTGTCGATTCCATCTCCGTCCAGAATCAGCATGGGCAGGTCTTTTTCCTGCAGACGTTCTTTCAGCAGAATGCTGCCGCCGGAAGACTGCTTGCAGCCCCAGTGGCAGAATTGAATGACGGCGTCCGGATGGAGCTCATCCGTCAGACGGCTGATGATTTCGGCTTTATGGGAATAGGAACCATTATAAAGATTATGAATGAGTTTTCGTGCCAGAGAATGGAAGGGGCGGCTTGCGTCCAGTTCCTCAGCGGAATCCAGGGAAATATCGCTGGCGATAATCTGGTATTTTTCGTTGGCGTTGAAATATTTCTGAAGACTCTCCTGGTAGAAGGGCAGCAGGTGAACCCATAGAATCTTTTTGCCTTTAAATTCCGGATAAGTCTGAATGTCCTCCACCATGAAACGGACCAGATCCAGAAATTCCTGTGTTCCGATGAGAAGATGCATTCCCATCATAAGGTAAAGGCTGCTGACAAGCTTTCCAGGATAATAGTGTCTGCTCTGCAGCCGGAAAAATTTCCACAGCTCTTTCCTGGTTTCATTTTCAATCTGAAGGGACTGCTGCAGTTTTTCAATCCGGAAGGGTTTGTGAAAGACGTTTTCCAACCGGTTCGCCAGTTCCTCCAGCTGTGCGGCCAGGTAATCAACGGAGCCATCATCGGCTTCATAGGGAATATCAAGAAGCGTAAACGGAATTCCTCTTTTCTTATCCAGGTAGCGGAAGGTATTGAGGTTTCCATCACAGGAAAGGGATGTGGTAACAGCGTACCTGGGCAGAGGGACGGCGCCGCTTTCGATGGCTCCGATAAAAGTTTTATGATAGGAACAAAGAGTCGGGGCAATTCCTTCGGTCTGGGCATAGTCGATAAAATAATCTTCCAGATGGTATCCGCTTAAGAAGCAGGAGAGGCACTCAATGGAGAGCGTGGCGAGCCCGAAAGAACCGATGAGCTCACAGGGAGCAAAAATATTGCCCCATACATAACTGTCCCGGTGTGATAACGCATTGGCGACAAAGGACATCATCATGGACTCCAGCCGCTGATATCCCCTGGAAATATCTTTTTCCGGCAAAAATTTCAATCGGTATTTGTTGGCCTGGAATCCCAGCAGGATTTTATTCCAGCTCTGCTCGGGATGTTCCGCAGTCTTGTCTTTTACGTATTGGATATACTGTTCTGCAATACTCATATCAGGTCCTCCAAAACAGAACGGATTCAGACAGGACAGCTCCTGCAGAATCCGCAAATCAGGGAATATTCGGTTCATCAGCCCGGAGGCTGATAAAAACTAAAGAATACTATACTATGTCCGGCTCAAAAAATCCAGGGGGAAAATGAAAAAAATTCAGATATGAAGAGAAAAATCCAGAGAAGAAGGCGAAATCGATTTGGGGAAAAAGGCGGAATTGATACGGGAAAGAGGGCAAAAACAATACGGGAAAGAAGGCGAAAGCAATATGGGAATAAAGGCAAACATGATGCACATAAGGAAAGAAAACGCGGATTCCCAACCATTTTTCCATAAACCCACGACAAAAAGGAGAAGTTCGTGGTATAATGTTCGGGAAGCAAAGAGCAGGGCAGTCTCAGGTATAGCAGGATTTTTGTCATGCTTGCATGAACAAAAATCCGGATATGCCTGAGACTATCGTGCGAATGCACGCGAGCGAGATGGAGCGAAGCGGAATCGAGCTCCTGCAGCGGAATCGAGCCCTGGGAGGGAAATCGAGCCCCTGCAGCGGAATCGTACATGCAGGTTTCTGCGTTCACCGCAGAAATTCGGGCGCAATGAATGTACCGTGGCCGAAGGCTTTATGATCTGGAAATTCTGGAAACGAGGAGGAACTATATGATAGGGGAAGGAAAAGAGAGGGAGGAAACAGCGGAATTTGATGTCCGGCGCTTTTTCCGCTTCTTCCTGATTGGTGCCGGTGTATGCGCATTTTATATTATTTTCAGCATCGATGAGCGGATGTCCAACCGGGTCATTGACGGCCTGTTTATCGGCGGCCTGATTCCTTTTTTGTGGGGAAGTATTCTGCTGGCTAAATGGGCCGGAAGCTTTGAACTGATTACCTATGCCTGCGGAAAGCTTTTCAGACGCAGGAAAGCCCGGAAAGAGGCAGGCAGACAGGGAAATGGAAAGCCTGCATCCGGAGCGGGCAGAGGACCGGCAACGTATCATGAATATCTTCTGGAACAAGATCAGAATACGAAACGCTGGTTTCCGGAACCAATGACGGCAGGCGGCATTTATCTGGTTGCTTCTGTGGCCGTTATGTTCTCCATATTATAAGCAGCGGACATGAGACGGCAGATGGGAAAGAATGGCCGGAAGGGCCGGAAAAACAGGGAGAAAAGGAGAAGGTTTATGGCAAAATATATGATGGCTTTGGATGCGGGGACAACCAGCAGCCGCTGTATCCTGTTTGATGAGAAAGGGACGGTCTGCAGCATGGCGCAGAAAGAGTTCACCCAGTATTTTCCCAGGCCCGGATGGGTGGAGCATGATGCCAATGAAATCTGGTCGACCCAATTGGGAGTAGCCGTGGAGGCCATGTCAAAAATCGGAGCCTCTGCAGAAGATATTGCCGCCATTGGAATCACCAATCAGAGGGAAACAACAATTGTGTGGGATAAGAAAACGGGGGAACCGATCTGCCGGGCCATTGTCTGGCAGTGCCGTCGGACGGCCGGAGAATGTGATGCGCTGAAAAAGAAGGGACTGACAGAACTGTTTCGGGAAAAGACGGGACTTGTTATTGATGCGTATTTTTCCGGGACAAAATTGAAATGGATCCTGGATCATGTGGAAGGCGCCAGAGAAAGAGCGGAACGGGGAGAATTGCTGTTTGGTACGGTGGAGACCTGGCTGATCTGGAAACTGACTGACGGGGCAGTACATGTGACAGACTATTCCAATGCCTCCCGTACCATGCTGTTTGATATCCGGAATCTGAAATGGGATGAGGAAATTTTGAAGGAACTGGATATTCCCGCCTGCATGCTGCCGGAAGCACGGCCTTCCAGCTGTATTTACGGGTATACAAGCCCGCGGTTTTTTGGAGGGAAAATTCCTATTGCAGGGGCAGCAGGAGACCAGCAGGCGGCACTGTTCGGCCAGACCTGTTTCCGGCCGGGAGAAGCGAAAAATACGTATGGAACGGGATGCTTTCTGCTAATGAATACGGGAAACTGTCCGGTTTATTCTGAGAATGGCCTGGTGACTACCATCGCCTGGGGGCTGGATGGTGAGGTAACGTATGCGCTGGAAGGTTCTATTTTTGTGGCGGGAGCAGCCATTCAGTGGCTGCGCGATGAGATGCGCCTGATTGATACGGCTGCGGATTCGGAGCGGATGGCACAGAAGGTTCCGGATTCCAATGGCTGTTATGTGGTGCCGGCTTTTACGGGTCTGGGAGCTCCCCATTGGGACCAGTATGCCAGAGGAACCATCGTGGGCCTGACCAGGGGTGTGAACCGGTATCATATTATCCGTGCCACTCTGGAGTCCATCGCTTACCAGACCAATGACGTACTCCGGGCCATGAAAGCCGACTCGGGAATTCGGCTGGAGGCTTTGAAGGTGGATGGAGGAGCCAGTGCAAATAATCTGCTGATGCAGATTCAGGCAGATCTGATTCAGGCGCCTGTGCACCGGCCCACCTGTGTGGAAACGACAGCCATGGGAGCCGCTTATCTGGCCGGACTGGCCGTGGGATACTGGGCGGATAAGGAAGATGTAATCCGCAACTGGTCCATGGATCGGGTATTTTCTCCGCAGATTGGAAAAGAAGAGCAAGACGCCAGACTGCGGGGCTGGAACCGGGCAGTAACGCGGGCCTGCGGCTGGGTCGGGGAAGAGTAGGAAAAGACAGAAAAAGTGGGTATACTACTGTCAGAAGAATGACAGGATGGAGGAAACATAACGATGGCAGAGAACCAGTTCAATTATCTGGACCCGGAGGAATATTTAAACCATAATCCCTTTATGAAATACAATCATATGGAAATCGTGACTATTTCACCGGAATGCAGCGAAATCCGTCTGAAAGTCAACCCGGATTCCCTGAACCTGGGAGGTCATGTCCATGGAGGATTGCTGTATTCCCTGGCAGACGTGGTGACGGGAATCACGGCCAGGGCAGACGGAAGACGGTATGTGACCCAGAGCGCTCATATTAATTTTATCCGGAATATTTCGGAAGGCGTGGTCATTGCCAGGGGCGAGATGGTCCGGAGGGGAAGAACTATTTCCATTGTGCGCTCTACGGTCACGGATGAACAGGGAACGCTTCTGGCAGAGGCAACGGTGGATATGTTCTGCACGGGAGAATAAGACAACTTATCCAGGCGTATCATAACCGGAAAATCCGGCTGTTTCAAAGAAAATTTCAGGTTTTTCCTTGACAGCTTTTTAAAGTCTGTATATAATAAGGGGGCGTGCATTGAGGTACGTTCCCTTTTTGTGTGGGAAAATATCTGTTCAGTGCAGGCAGAAGGCTGAAAAGACGGCAACCAACAGTCAATATCACAGGAGGTGAAACGAATGCCAACATTTAACCAGTTAGTAAGAAAAGGAAGAGAGACAGCAGTTAAGAAGTCTACAGCTCCGGCGCTGCAGAAAGGTTACAACTCCCTTCACAAGAAAGCTACAAATGCATCCGCTCCCCAGAAGAGAGGCGTTTGCACGGCTGTTAAGACGGCTACCCCGAAAAAGCCGAACTCCGCATTAAGAAAAATCGCCAGAGTTCGTCTTTCCAACGGAATCGAAGTTACAAGCTATATCCCGGGCGAGGGACATAACCTTCAGGAGCACTCCGTTGTATTAATCCGCGGCGGCCGTGTTAAGGATCTTCCCGGTACCAGATACCATATCATCAGAGGTACTCTCGATACCGCCGGCGTAGCCAACAGAAAGCAGGCCCGTTCCAAATACGGCGCAAAGAGACCGAAAGATAAGAAGTAAGGTAATTACGAAGTAATTGCCGCTACCCAAACGGAGCGCAGCGGAGGAGTCTGACCCAACGGAGCACGTCATCGTGCGGAGAGAGGTCATTCGGGTTTCCCGTTTCGCCTAAACGACTGAGAAACCTGACACAGCGCATGCAGCGAAGTTTGGAAAAACAGGAAATCACGAACGACAGTAAAGTGTAGGCGGAACAGTGATGGTCCGCAGATAGTGCCGGTGATATTGAACCTGTAGGTTGCAGGAGATAGACAGAGACCGAGCGCGAACACATTTTATGGAAACATGTGAGTACCGTAGAGCTAATCAATAAATGGTTAAGGAGGGAAGTAACGTGCCACGTAAAGGACATACCCAGAAAAGAGATGTATTGGCAGACCCGATTTACAACAACAAGGTTGTAACTAAGCTGATTAACAATATCATGCTGGATGGTAAGAGGGGAATTGCCCAGAAGATTGTATACGGCGCATTTGAAGAGGTTGCAGCAAAGACCGGCAAGGACGCCGTAGAAGTATTTGAAGAAGCCATGAATAACATTATGCCTGTTCTTGAGGTAAAGGCAAAGAGAATCGGCGGCGCTACCTATCAGGTGCCCATCGAGGTTAAGCCGGAGAGAAGACAGGCTCTGGCCCTTCGCTGGATGACCCAGTTCTCCCGTAAGAGATCTGAGAAGACCCAGCAGGAGAGACTCGCAAACGAGATTATGGATGCAGCCAACAATACTGGTGCAGCCGTAAAGAGGAAAGAGGAAATGCATAGAATGGCTGAGGCCAACAAGGCATTTGCTCACTACAGATTCTAAAGGAGGAAAAATCCTTGGCTGGAAGAGAATATCCGTTGGAGAGAACCAGAAATATCGGAATTATGGCTCATATCGATGCGGGTAAGACCACATTGACCGAGCGTATCCTTTATTATACTGGCGTAAACTATAAAATTGGCGATACTCATGAAGGCACAGCTACCATGGACTGGATGGAGCAGGAGCAGGAAAGAGGAATTACCATCACTTCCGCTGCTACGACATGCCACTGGACACTTCAGGAAAACTGCAAGCCCAAGGCTGGTGCACTGGAGCATCGTATCAACATCATTGATACTCCTGGTCACGTAGACTTCACGGTTGAGGTTGAGCGTTCCCTGCGTGTTCTGGACGGTGCTGTTGGCGTTTTCTGCGCCAAGGGAGGCGTTGAGCCCCAGTCCGAGAACGTATGGCGTCAGGCTGATACCTATAATGTACCGAGAATGGCATTCATCAACAAGATGGATATCATGGGCGCAAACTTCTATGGCGCGGTAGAGCAGATCCGCACCAGACTTGGAAAGAACGCCATCTGCATTCAGATCCCGATCGGCAAGGAAGATGAGTTCAAGGGAATCATCGACCTGTTCGAGATGAAGGCTTATATCTACAATGACGACAAGGGCGAGGACATCAGCATTGTTGACGTTCCGGACGACATGAAGGACGATGCGGAGCTTTACCGCAGCGAACTGATTGAGAAGGTCTGCGAGCTGGACGATGATCTGATGATGCAGTATCTGGAAGGTGAGGAGCCGTCCGTTGAGGATATGAAGAAGGTTCTGAGAAAGGCCACCTGCGAGTGCCAGGCAATTCCGGTATGCTGCGGTTCCGCTTACAGAAACAAGGGCGTTCAGAAGCTTCTGGATGCAGTTCTGGAATACATGCCGTCCCCCATCGACATCCCGGCTATCAAGGGTGTTGACATGGATGGAAACGAGATTGAGCGTCACTCTTCCGATGAAGAGCCTTTCGCCGCTCTTGCATTCAAGATTATGACAGACCCGTTCGTAGGAAAGCTTGCATTCTTCCGGGTATACTCCGGTACTTTGAATTCCGGTTCCTACGTATTAAACGCAACCAAGGGCAAGAAGGAGCGTGTAGGCCGTATCCTTCAGATGCATGCGAATAAGAGACAGGAGCTTGACAAGGTATATTCCGGTGATATCGCGGCAGCTGTAGGCTTCAAGATTACCACCACCGGTGATACCATCTGTGATGAGCAGCATCCGGTTATTCTGGAATCCATGGAATTCCCGGAGCCGGTTATCGACATCGCCATCGAGCCCAAGACAAAGGCAGGTCAGGATAAGATGGGCGAGGCTCTGGCCAAGCTTGCTGAGGAGGATCCCACCTTCCGTGTTCATACGGACAAGGAGACCGGACAGACCATCATTTCCGGTATGGGTGAGCTTCACCTTGAGATTATCGTAGACCGTCTGCTTCGTGAGTTTAAGGTAGAGGCCAATGTAGGTGCTCCTCAGGTTGCTTATAAAGAGACGTTCACCAAGGCAGTTGATGTGGACAGCAAGTACGCAAGACAGTCCGGCGGACGCGGACAGTACGGACACTGTAAAGTACACTTCGAGCCCATGGATCCCAACGGTGAGGAGACATTCAAGTTTGAATCTTCCGTTGTGGGCGGCGCGATTCCGAAGGAGTATATCCCGGCAGTCGGCGAAGGTATCGAAGAGGCTACCAAGTCTGGTATCCTCGGCGGATTCCCGGTACTGGGTGTTCATGCCAATGTATACGACGGTTCTTACCACGAGGTTGACTCCTCTGAAATGGCCTTCCACATTGCCGGATCCATGGCCTTCAAAGATGCTATGGCAAAGGCAAACCCGGTTCTTCTTGAGCCGATCATGAAGGTTGAGGTAACCATGCCTGAGGAATATATGGGCGACGTTATCGGAGACATCAACTCCAGACGCGGCCGTATCGAGGGAATGGATGACATCGGCGGCGGCAAGATGGTAAAAGCTTATGTTCCGCTGGCAGAGATGTTCGGATACTCCACGGACCTTCGTTCCAAGACCCAGGGACGCGGAAACTACTCCATGTTCTTCGAGCGCTATGAGCAGGTTCCCAAGAGCGTTCAGGAGAAGATTATCGCGGAAAGAAAAGGCGCGAAATAAGCAAGAATGGGCTTGAAAAACCTTTTTTAATAGAATATAATGGTATTCAGCCTAGTTAATAAAGAATAGCCCAATGGGCACGAATTAAGGAGGACGTTTTAAAATGGCAAAAGCTAAGTTTGAAAGAACAAAACCGCATTGTAACATTGGTACCATTGGACACGTTGACCATGGTAAAACTACACTGACAGCAGCTATTACAAAGGTACTTTCCGAGAGAGTTGCCGGAAACGTAGCTACTGATTTTGAGAATATCGATAAGGCTCCCGAAGAGAGAGAGCGTGGAATCACGATTTCCACTGCACACGTTGAGTACGAGACTGACAAGAGACACTATGCACACGTTGACTGCCCTGGCCATGCTGACTATGTAAAGAACATGATCACTGGTGCTGCTCAGATGGATGGCGCTATCCTGGTAGTTGCTGCTACTGATGGTGTTATGGCTCAGACAAGAGAGCACATCCTTCTTTCCCGTCAGGTAGGCGTACCGTACATCGTTGTATTCATGAACAAGTGCGACATGGTAGACGATCCGGAGCTTCTTGAGCTGGTTGAGATGGAGATCAGAGACCTTCTTAACGAGTACGAGTTCCCGGGCGATGATACTCCGGTTATCCAGGGTTCCGCTCTTAAGGCTCTTGAGGATCCGTCCAGCGAGTGGGGCGACAAGATCATGGAACTGATGGATGCAGTTGATGCTTACATTCCGGATCCGGTTCGTGACACTGACAAGCCGTTCCTTATGCCTGTTGAGGACGTATTCACCATCACTGGCCGTGGTACCGTTGCTACCGGCCGTGTAGAGCGTGGTACATTAAAGCTCAACGACGAGGTTGAGATCGTTGGTATCCATGAGGAGACCAGAAAGACTGTTGTAACTGGTATCGAGATGTTCCGTAAGCTCCTTGATCAGGCTCAGGCTGGTGACAACATCGGTGCTCTGCTTCGTGGTGTTCAGAGAACTGAGATCCAGAGAGGACAGTGCCTTGTAAAACCCGGTTCCGTAAAGTGCCATAAGAAGTTTACCGCACAGGTTTACGTTCTGACCAAGGACGAGGGTGGCCGTCATACTCCGTTCTTCAACAACTATCGTCCGCAGTTCTACTTCAGAACAACTGACGTTACCGGCGTTTGCGAGCTTCCGGAAGGAACCGAAATGTGCATGCCTGGTGACAACGTAGAGATGACCATCGAGCTGATTCATCCGGTAGCTATGGAGCAGGGTCTTCGTTTCGCTATTCGTGAGGGCGGCAGAACTGTTGGTTCCGGAAGAGTTGTTTCCATCATCGAATAATTCCTGTCGGGTAAACTGACAGACCGATTAAAAATCCCTTCGCCGGTCAGGCGGAGGGATTTTTTTTGAGAAACTGCTGGTGACGGACACAGCACCCGGCAGCCGGGCAATCAGAACAGTCTTTTTCATCTCCCCGCAGATATGGGGGTGCAGCAATTCAGCAATAATTCAGTGAAAAACTACTTGCAATTCACAGGGAAGTGTGCCAGACTATTTTAGTAAAGTGTAAGCCTTCTGGAGGGGAGCGCGGGCGGCCTTCTCCGGAGGAATACAGAGGAGGTTTTTGTATGAAAAAATGTTTTGTTGTGTTTGGGGCGGCACTGGCACTGTGCATTACCGTTCCGTTTGTGGCCCTGGCGGATAAGGAGAATCCGAATCCCTATCTTGCGATTGTGATGAAGGGCAATGACCCGACTGTCAACATCGACATGACGGAGGATAAGAGCGGAGAGGGATGGAGCTTTGACGCATCTTCCCATACGCTGATCCTGGACGGACTGGATGCTCAGAATATCCAGCTTTTTAACGCGGAGTATCCGGTTGCCGTTGAAATCGCCGGCGACAGTTCGCTGGATATGGGAATCTTTTTTAAGACGAAGGGTGGCGTAACTGTCTTTGGAGACGGGACGCTTACAATCGGAGGAAATCCGTTTGGACAAGTCGATATCGGCGACGAGGTTACTATCGAGAGTGGAACGATTGTTTCTGAGAATCGTTTCTACTTAAACGGCGGAAAACTCCATATTGAGGGCGGTTCCGTGTTTGTAGACACCAGTGGTAATATGCCTTATGCTCTGATGGGCGCTACTTATACCTATGATGATGCGCTGACGATTTCGGACGGCGTTCTGACGCTCTGCGGAGATAAGGAAGCCCTTTCTCTTAGCCATAATACAGGAGATCCCTATGATTCCTATGGAATTCATGAGGGCGTGGCCTTTACCGGTGAGGATGGGGAAGCGCTGCATCTAAAAGTAGAGCAGCGAGTCTGGAACGACTATACAGATTATATTTCAACCATCAGCGATGAGGACGGTACTCCGGCAGCTTATGCGGAACTTACCGCGTCGGATGACACGACGGAGCCGATTATTATTCTGGATCCGTCGGCGGAGAAACCGGAACAGCCGGAGCAGCCGCCGGTGACGGATCCTGACGAGGAAGAGCCACCGGTTGCATCCGATTCTGATGCAGAGGAGCCGCCGGTTGCGTCTGATTCCGACGCAGACGATTCCATTGCTTCTGATTCCAATGCATCCTCTTCCGGTTCTTCGGGCGGAGGCGCTTCCGGAAGCAGCCTTTCCGCGCAGATGAGAGCGGATTCTCTGAATGCGGTTTATTCTGCAGATCTGATTTTCGGCGGAGAATGGAGACTGGATGAAAACGGCTGGTGGTTTGTGGGAAATGACGGAAGTTATCCCAAGAACGTATGGGCGGAGCTTACATGGAATGGACAGACCGGCTGGTACTATTTCAATGCTCAGGGCTATATGCAGACCGGTTGGCTGCAGTTGGGGAACAGCTGGTATTTCCTTCATGACATCGCGGATGGAATGCAGGGACTTATGTATACCGGCTGGCATGAAATTGATGGAAAATGGTATTATTTCAATGAGATTCCGTCAGGCCCGGTTCCGCTGGGAATGATGTTCGCAAATTCCATGACACCGGACGGATACCGGGTGGATCGGAATGGCGTCTGGATTCCTTAAGCCAAAACCGGCAGAGACTGTCAAATAAATAAGAAAGAAATTGAGAAAGGACGCTGCATAGGGCGGCCGCAGGCCGCCCCTCTTCTGAAATGGGCTGCCCGCCATTTCAGAAGAAGACGGCGTCTTTTTTTGATTAGTAGGTTTCCAAAGGCGGCAGGACACTGTCGGGCAGAGGACAGGTGTAGGCTCCGCCATTGCGTTTCTTTACTTCTTCCTTTGCTCTTTCTATGATATCAGGCCGGTCCATGGTCCGGACACAGGAAAGTGCCATAACCTTTGCCGCCGTCAACAGTCCTTTATGAGCCAGAGGGCTGCAGGACTGTGCCACCATCTGCCAGGTATGTCCCACATTTCCGATGCAGGCGGTGGCAATGTTCAGATTGAGAGTGGGCGCTGCATAGCCCACGTCACCCACGTCGGTGGATCCGGCACTTAAGGTAATGCTGGCCGGATTGAAAGGATGAACTTCCGAATCCAGCGGCCGTTCCAGGATCTCCTCCAGCCGGTCTTCCCCATAGGTTTCTACGATTTGCTTTTTAATGGATTCCATGGTGGCGCCATGGTAAGTATGAAGAAATTCCCTTGCCATTGCATAATCGGATTCCTCCCACTTGGGAGCGCCCACCTCCTTCAGGCATTCATCGGCCACTTCCGCCAGGGCATTGTTGGGAATGTATTCGGTAAAGGCCATGGACAGATCACAGGTCATGGTGGTGTCGGTCATGATAGCGGCGCCTCTGGCCACATTTTTAACCCGTTCAAACAGCTCCTTTGTCTGGGAAACCCATGGAGCCCGGACTTCATAGCGGATGACGGCATGATCCTGAACCACGTTGGGAGCAGTTCCGCCGGCATCAATGTAGGCATAATGGATTCTGGCCTCGGGAATCATATGTTCTCTCAGATAATTGCAGCCCACGTTCATTAATTCTACGGCATCCAGCGCGCTCCGGCCCAGATAGGGGCATCCGCCGGCGTGGGCGGAAACACCTTGAAATTCAAAGTTGGCTCCCATAATGGCGTTGCTGTGAGTGGCCTCCACTTCATTCCTGGTCGCCGGATGCCAGGTATAAATGAAATCCACATCGTTGAACATCCCGGCCCGTGCCATAAACTGCTTGGAACCGGCACCCTCCTCGGCAGGACAGCCGAAATAGATGATGGTACCGTCTTTTTTAAATTCCTTCAGATATTCTTTCACAGCCAGAGCGGCAGCCAGGGAACCGGTACCGAGGGCACAGTGACCGCAGCCATGACCGGGAGCGCCCGGGCTGACCGGCTCTTTTTCCGCCAGGGCCGCTTTCTGGCTTAAGGAAGAGAGGGCGTCATATTCGCCCAGGATTCCCATAACCGGCCTGCCGCTTCCGTAAGAAAACCGTCCGGTAAAGCAGGTGGGGATGCCGGCATCGCCTTCTGTCAGCGTAAAGCCTTCTTCTTTTAAGATGGATTTTAAAAGCTCTGCTGATTTTGTCTCATGGAAGGCCAGCTCCGCATACTCCCAGATCTTATCGTTGGCGTCAAGGATTTTTTGGGATTTTTCATCGATAACATGTGTAAGAAATTCCAGATCGTTCATGCTGTTTCCTTTCTCCGGCGACAGTGTCTGCGTACCAGGGGAGTGCCCTGTCCCTTGCACTGATGCCGGGATCATATGATATCAGGTTCCGGTATCACAATGGTTCAAGAATCTAATCCGCGGCA
Source organism: Candidatus Copromonas faecavium (nom. illeg.) (assembly GCA_018712915.1). GTDB lineage: Bacteria > Bacillota > Clostridia > Lachnospirales > Lachnospiraceae > Copromonas > Copromonas faecavium. Next base: position 61,091 of record DVGC01000025.1, read on the forward strand.
TATGCAATGAATATATGTGCTATTAACACTCTGCTATGCTGCATTGATAGTTTACTATAGTTTGGGAGAAAGCACAATGAGTTTTTAGGGCAATTCTGCGGCAGGGTATTTACCGGAAAAGTGGGTCATGTTATGATAAGGAGCAAGGAGGGGATTAGAATGGCAAAACGGATTTATGTGGCAGATGATGAGAAGAATATCTGCTTTCTGATAGAGAATTTCCTGGAAAAAGAGGGATTTGAAGTAGAATGTTTCGGAGACGGCGAATCCCTTCTGGAGGCGTGTGAAAAGCAGATGCCGGACTTGTGCATTCTGGATATTATGATGCCGGGAATGGATGGGCTGACGGTCTGTACCCGGTTAAGAAAGATGAGCAATGTGCCGATTATTATCGTTTCAGCGAAGGATTCGCCGCTGGACAGGATTACAGGAATTACGCTGGGAAGCGATGACTATATGGTGAAGCCGTTCCTGCCTCTGGAGCTTGTGACCAGGGTAAAGGCATTGTTTCGCCGGGTGGACGCATTTTCCAGCCCGGAAGAGGCCAGGGAAGATTATGAGCTGGGGGATATCCAGCTTTCTCCCAAACGGCGGGCAGCGAAGCTAAAAGGGGCGGATTTATCCCTGACACCGCTGGAGTTTGACTTTCTTTGCCATATGATGGCCCATCCGGAGCATGCAGCCAGCCGCGATGACCTTCTAAAGGCGCTCTGGAAGGTGGACAGCCGTGAAGTGGACACCAGGGCCGTAGATGACATGGTGAAACGTCTGAGAAAGAAACTAAAAGAGCAGGGAAGCTGCGTCAGAATCGAAACCGTATGGGGTTATGGATTCCGGCTGACGGCAGGAGGCGAGGAATGAAGCTGAGCATCCGGATGAAAATCTTTCTTCCGGTCATGCTGCTTCTGATTGTGTTTCCCCTGACCTTCTGGCTGGTGTTCCGGTCTTCGCTGGATGTGCATATGAATTTCAATATCCGCAGATCCCTGGAGAACCTGGCCGGAGAAATGGACAGGCTGATTGGTGATTACCAGGAGCAGTACGAAGAGGAGGGCGGACAGGCATCAGACGGAGAAGGGCAGTTCAGGGAAAATGAACTTCTTATGGAGCTGCGCCAGTTAATCCAGACAAAAACTGGTGTGAACTGGCTGGTTCTGGGAGATCGGTACCGGGTGCTTCATCCCCAGAACTATGATGATGAGCCGATTATGACTTCCCTGTATTCGGAGTATTTAAGTCAGGTATCGGCAGCCGGAGAGTCTGCCTGGAAGGAAGGCGAAATTTTTGAGGATTCCATCGAGGGGAACCAGTATGTGCTGTACTGCCGGACAGTGGAACCGATTGGAAATCAGAATGTTCGCTGCCTGATTCTTTACAGCCCCCTTTATGATACCAGGGAGATTTTGGATGATGTATCCGGTCTGGTATTTCTGATTATTGCCGTTATGGCGGCTGTTTCTATTATAATCGTCTGGTTTGTGGCCGGCAGCATTTCCGGTCCGGTAAGACGGCTCTGTGAGGCGGCCCGCGGAATCGGAGAAAAGAAATTCCGCCGGGTGGAAACCAGGGCAACGGTGAAGGAATTGTGCGAGCTGGAGGATGAGATTAACCAGATGCAGGAAAAGCTGTCGAAGGCAGACGAGGCGGAGCGCGCCTTTTTCCAGAATGCATCCCATGAACTGCGGACTCCGCTCATGTCTATCAGCGGATATGCCCAGGGGATTCAGCGGGGAGTTTTTGAGGATGTGTCCCAGGCTGCCGGGGTGATTCTGGATGAGAGCCGGAGGCTGACGGAGGTGGTGGACGGCATCCTGACGCTGACCAGGATGGACCAGCTCCGGTATCAGGTGGTTCCGGTGGAAGTGGAGCTGAATGCCTTTGTGGAGGATCAGCTGGAACGGCTGGAGGGGCTGGCCTATCAAAGGAAGATCCGGCTGGAATTTCACCCGCAGAAGGAGCATAAAATCACAACGGATGCCATGCTGCTGAGCCGCGCCTATTCCAATATTATGTCTAACTGTATCCGGTACGCGAAATCGGAGGTCCGGACAGAAATTTTCAGGGACGGGGAATGGGTGCGGATCAGGGTAACGGATGACGGACCAGGGCTCGGGAAGGAGGAGCTGCCCCATCTGTTCGACCGGTTTTATAAAGGGAAAAACGGAAATCATGGGCTGGGCCTTTCTATCGCGAAGGCATCCATGGAATATATGGGCGGAACGGTTACAGCCGTAAGCCGGGAAAACGGAGCCGAGTTTTTAATGGGAATGCCGCAGGATTGCCGCAGCTTGACCATAGAAGAACGGGAGGTTTTGTGATAAGATAAAATCAGCAAAGGAGGACAGAGAATGAAACGATGGATCTTTCTGTTCAGCCTGATGGCCTGCCTGGTATGCACGCCGTTTACAGGACTTGCCAATGATACAGACGCTGCGCAGCAGAAGTATGAAGAGGCAATTTCCGAAAACTGGAAGGAAATGCTGAAAGGGAGTATCCGGCTGGATACGTTGAATGCTGAAAACAATACCCATCTTCTCTGGTGGCAGGACGTGGAAAACCCGTCCAAGGAGGCAGCCGCCCTGGTGGAGCAGATTGAGGCTCTGATGGAGCAGCAGGAAGAGGACCAGGAGAGTATGGATCCTTATACAAAGGCCAAAAAGGCCTGTGATGAGAAGATGAATGCAGATGGAGCCAATGCGGCTCTGGAAAACATCATCCGGATACAGCAGGACAGGATCGAGGATCAGGAGGAGCTGGCAAAGCTCTGGGAGAAAGTAGACGGATTGGTGAAGTGACGGATTACAAAGGAAAAAGCTGTGAGGTTGAATGCCCCACAGCTTTTTTGGCTACTATTTACAAAAAGAAGTGGAAAAATCAGCTGGAATATGGTTAAATAGGAGTAGACAATTTTAAGCGGTAAAGGAGTGAAGAAGTTATGGAATCGATGAATGATTTTAAAGAGGAGCTGGAAGCTTCCTTAAAACAGATACGAATCGGCGATATGGTAACGGGAACCGTTATTGATGTGACGGATGATGCAGTCCTGGTGGATTTGAAATCGTATGCGGACGGAGTGATCCGCAAAGAGGATGTGAGCGAGGATCTGGATTTTAATATGAAGGAGATGCTCCATCCGGGGGATGAAATTCAGGCAACAGTGGTGGATACCAACGACGGAGAAGGAAGGATGGTGCTTTCCGGCAAGGCGGCCAATGCTCTTTTGGCCTGGGATAAATTAAGAACGATGATGGAAGAACGGACGGTGGCGACAGTCAAGGTGGCTGAAATCGTCAAGTCCGGAGCTGTGGCCTATCTGGAGGGAATCCGAGGCTTTATTCCTGCTTCCCGGCTGTCGGACGAATATGTGGAGGATCTGACGGAGTTTGAAGGGAAAAATCTGGATGTGACGGTTATTACAGCCGATGAAGAGGATCACCGGCTGGTGCTTTCTGCCAGAGAGACGGCAAGAGAGAAAAAGCAGGAGGAGAAAAACCGGCAGATTGCCAAATGCGAGGTCGGCGCAGTGATGACGGGAACAGTGGAGACCTTAAAGCCTTACGGCGCTTTTGTGGCTCTGGAGAACGGTTTGACCGGCCTGGTGCATATTTCCCAGATCAGCACAAAAAGAATCAAGCATCCCGGCGTGGCATTAAAAGAGGGCCAGCAGGTAAAGGTTAAGATTCTTTCCACCGCGGATCATAAAATCAGTCTCAGCATCAAGGCGCTGGAGGAGGAAGAACCGGAGCAGGAGGAAAACTTCGACTATCAGGAAAATGGCCAGGCAAGCACTTCTCTCGGCTCTCTGTTAAAGGGAATCAAACTGAATTAGGGCGGAAATGAAAAGCCTGAGAGAGGAGGCGGCAGCATGACAAATGAAACAGGCGCTGTTGACCAGATCGATCAGTGGAAATCAACGATGTTTTTATACAGTTCAGCTCTCAAATCCATCAACACGAAGATCGAGATCCTTAACAATGAATTTATACAGCTTTATAATTACAATCCTATTGAACACATCACGTCCAGGTTAAAGACGCCGGCCAGCATTGTGAAAAAGCTGAAAAATGACGGCAGGGAGGTTACCATCGAGAACATGGTGGAATACCTCAACGACATTGCCGGAATCCGGATTATCTGCTCCTTTATGTCGGATATTTATCCGATTGCCGACATGATTGCCAGGCAGACGGATATTACGGTGCTTCATGTGAAGGACTATATCAAGTATCCGAAATCCAACGGCTATAAGAGCTATCATATGGTGGTGACGATTCCCGTGTACCTGATCGACGGGAAAAAGGATACGAAGGTGGAAATCCAGATCCGTACCATCGCCATGGACTTCTGGGCGTCCCTGGAGCATAAGATTGCGTACAAGTTTGAGGGAAATCCGCCGAAACGTCTGGTTTCCGAGCTGAAAGCCTGTGCGGATATGGTGGATATGCTGGATGCGAAGATGTTTTCTTTGAACAATGAGATTATGAAGCTGGAAGAAGCAAAGAGAGCGGAAGAAGCGAGAAAGAGAGAGCTGGAAGAAGAAATGGAGATGGAGGAGGAGCTTCCGCCGGCAGGCGGAGATACGTAGGATTATGAGAGTAGTGCTTCAAAGAGTGAAACATGCGTCCGTTCAGGTGGACGGAGAAACCATTGGCTCTATTGAAAAGGGATTTCTGATTCTTTTAGGAGTATCAGACCGGGACGACGAGAAAATAGCCGACCAGATGGCGGATAAAATCTGCCGTCTAAGAATCTTTGAAGATGAAAACGGGAAAACGAATCTGGCGATCAAAGATGTGGGCGGCAGCCTGCTGGTGGTAAGCCAGTTTACCCTGTATGCGGACTGCCGCAGAGGAAATCGTCCGGGCTTTACCGGAGCCGGTTCTCCGGCGGAGGCCAAACGGCTTTATGAATACTTTACCGAGCGGTGCAAAACCCATGTAGAGCATGTGGAGCATGGAGAATTTGGCGCCGATATGAAGGTGGAGCTTTTAAATGACGGCCCGTTTACACTGATGCTGGACAGCGACGAGCTGTTTGCGCGCGCGGCGGGCGCTGCAAAATAAGAAACGGAGGGGAATACGATGAACGGCAAGGATCTGGAAAAGGAACTGTTATGGGAGACACCCCATATTGCCAAGGCGGCTCCTGCACAGCGGGAGGAAGCGCAGAGCTTCTGCGAAGGCTATAAAAAGTTTTTAAACGAAGGAAAAACCGAAAGAGAATGTGTGAAGACGGCAGCCGCCATGTTAAAGGCGGCCGGATATCAGGAGTTTGACCGGAATCGGACTTATCAGGCAGGAGACAAGATTTACTGGAACAACAGGGGAAAAGCACTGGCGGCAGCCACCATCGGCTCGCTTTCTTTGGAGGAGGGATTCCGGCTGAATGCGGCTCATATTGATTCGCCCAGGCTGGATTTAAAACCCAACCCTCTTTTTGAAAAGAATGAAATTGCCTATCTGAAGCCTCATTATTATGGAGGAATCCGCAAGTATCAATGGAGTACGGTTCCTCTTGCCATGCACGGCGTTGTGGTGCGCCAGGACGGCGAGGTGATTGAGGTTTCTATCGGAGAGAAGGAAGGCGAACCCCAGTTCTGTATTACGGATCTGCTTCCCCATCTGGCGGCTGAGCACAATGGCAGAAAGCTGGGAGACGGCATTAAGGGAGAAGAATTAAATATTATAATCGGCTCCATTCCCTTTGTGGGCGAGGACGACGAGACCTTGAAAACTCCCGTTAAGCTGATGGCCATGAAGCTGTTAAATGAGAAATATGGAATGACGGAGAAAGACTTTACCAGGGCGGAGCTGGAAATGGTTCCGGCCTATAAAGCAGTGGATATTGGGCTGGACAGAAGCCTGGTGGGCGCTTACGGACAGGACGACAGGGTATGCGCCTATACGGCTCTGAGAGCAGAGATAGAAGCAAAGTCCCCGGCCCATACGACTCTGACGGTTCTGGCAGACAAGGAAGAGGTAGGCTCTTCCGGAAACACCGGATTGAACTCGGATTTCCTTCTGCATATCATGGCGGATCTGGCAGAAAACATGGGCGCCCATTTCCATACGGTGCTGCGCCATTCCATCTGTCTGTCTTCGGATGTGAATGCGGCGTATGATCCGACCTTCGCTTCTGTTTATGAGGAGCGGAATGCCTGCTACATCAACCGGGGCTGCGTGCTGACCAAATATACGGGAGCCAGAGGAAAATCCGGCACCAACGATGCCAGCGCAGAAACCATGGCCCAGGTCATCCGGATCATGGATGAGAACGGTGTTTACTGGCAGACCGGAGAGCTGGGAGCCGTTGATGTGGGAGGCGGCGGAACCATCGCTCAGTTTGTGGCTTCCATGGACGTGGATGTGGTGGATCTGGGAGTTCCGATCTTATCCATGCATGCGCCCTTTGAGCTGGCTTCCAAGCTGGATGTGTACAACACGTACCGCGCATTCTGTGCGTTTTACCGTTAATCAGCAGGAAACGGAATCCGGCAGGCCCATCGAACCTTTTGCAGTGTCCGATGGGCCTGCTTTATGGAATGCGGCGGGCAGACAGCGGGAGAAATCTTAAAATTATATGAAAAGTCTTTCTTATGCCAGTTTGGTGTGGTAGAATATTTCATTGCATAACAATGACGGCTTTGACCCGGGCTTATGCCCGGGTCAAAAAATGAAATCGGTTATTGAAAAGACGAGGAAAGGAAAAAGAAAACAGATATGAAAAAATGGATGAAAACAGGCCTGATTGCGGCGGCAGCGGTGATGGCAGTTTCCGGCTGCTCCAGCAGCGGAGAGGAAACGACACCGGAAACAGAGGAGACGACAGCAGAGACGGTGTCGGAGGCGGAGCTGACGGATGAGGCCAGCATCACCCTTGGAAATTATAAAGGACTGGAACTGACGGCCAGCCGGACGGCGGTAACAGATGAGGATATCGACGCGCAGCTGGAAACGCTGAGGCTCCAGTACCCGGCGGTGGTGGAAGGCCGTGCCGCCAAGGAAGGCGATGTGGCTAATATCGATTACGAGGGAACAAAGGATGGCGTGGCCTTTGACGGCGGCACGGCCTCCGGCTATGACCTGACTCTTGGAAGCGGCGCTTTTATTGAAGGCTTCGAGGACGGAGTCATCGGAATGATGCCCGGCGAGGAGAAAGACCTGAACCTGACCTTCCCGGAGGATTACCTTTCAGAGGATCTGGCGGGACAGGATGTGGTGTTCCATGTGACCTTAAATGAGCTGAAATCTTCAGAAGGCACGGAGGTGGATGATGCCCTGGCCCAGAGGGTGCTGGGAGATGAAAGCGCCACGCTGGAAGATCTGAGAACGCAGGTGAGCCAGTCTCTGGAGAGCCAGGCAGAAAGCAGCTTCTTCAACGCGGCCGGAAATGAGCTTCTGACCCAGGTAATCAACAATTCTGAGATTACCACAGACCCGGATGCGGTGGAGCAGATGTATCAGCAGCTTCTGACGACATACACCGCTTATGCTTCCCAGTATGGAATGGAGTTAAGCGATTTCCTCAGCCTGTTTTTAGGCACGGATGAGGAAGGACTCAGGACCAATGCTGATACGCTGGTACAGCAGGAGATGGTTCTGGATGAAATTATTGCAGCAGAGGATCTGACTGCCACAGACGAGCAGAAGGAGCTTCTGGCTCAGATGAACTACTTTACCAGTGCGGATGAGATGGTTTCTACATATGGAGAGGAATCTGCCAACCAGCTGTTTGATATGGGAGCCGCCTACTATTATCTGATTGACAATGCAGTGGAAGCATCCCCGGAAACAGAAGCGGCAGAAACGGAAGCTCCTTCGGAGACAGCCGAAGATGGAATCCTGGCTGAGGAGGAGTCTGCGGCAGAAGCATCTGCTGAAGAGGAATAGACGGCGTTTCCGGGCAGCGTTCTGGGTTGGGCAGCGGGAATTACAAAACTTACGGAGGATGAAAAAGTGAAGCTTTTGGAAGACAGGATCCGAAAGAATGGCGTCATTCAGGAGGGAAATGTTCTGAAGGTGGACAGCTTCCTGAACCATCAGATGGATATTGACCTGATAAACGAAATCGGGAAGGAATTTTTCCGCAGGTTTTCCGATGCCGGTGTGAGTAAAATTCTCACGATTGAAGCGTCGGGAATCGGAATCGCCTGTATTGCGGCTCAGTATTTTCATGTCCCGGTGGTGTTTGCCAAGAAGAATAAGACAAAGAACATTGCAGGAGATGTTTTTACGGCGAAGGTGGAATCCTTTACTCACGGAAAGACCTACGATATCATGGTTTCCAGGCAGTTTTTAGGCCCAAAGGACCGCATCCTTCTGATAGATGATTTCCTCGCCAATGGAAAAGCGCTGGAGGGACTGGCTAACATCGTACAGGAGTCCGGCGCCTTCCTTGCGGGGGCCGGTATTGTGATTGAAAAAGGATTTCAGCCCGGCGGCCGGCTTTTAAGGGAGAGGGGAATCCGTCTGGAATCCCTGGCGGTTGTGGAATCCATGGATGAAAAGGCAGGGGAACTTATTTTTCGCCAGGATCCATGGGATACTCTTTAGAAAAATCCGGAAAACACGGAAACGGGAATGGAGAAGCATGAACAGAAAGGCACTTTTTTTCGACATTGACGGAACTCTTTTAACGGATGAAACAAAAGAACTGCCGGAAAGCGCCAGAAAGGCGCTTTTAAAGGCCCAAAATGCCGGTCATCTGATTTTTATCAATTCCGGACGGGCCAGATGCCTGATGCAGGAGGTGGAGGCACAGGTTCCGGCGGACGGTTATCTGTGCGGCTGCGGCACCTATATCGAGATTGGAGGAAAAACTGTATTCCATCATCTCATATCTGCAAAAAGACGGATGGAGCTTCAGAGAGGTATCATTGCCTGCGGGCTTGACGGAATACTGGAGGGAACTTCCGGCTGTACCATTCAGAAGGCGGACGCCAGAATGCCGGAGGTGGAACGGGTCAGGACGCTTATGGAGCGGGACGGCTGCTTCCGTGAGGCCGACTGGGAGCGGGAGCTGGCAGATTTTGATAAGTTCTGTGTTCTTGCAGATGAAAAAAGCGATGCTGCCCGGTTCCTTCGCATGCTGTCTCCGGACATTGCTTTTATTGACCGGGGAGGCAGACTGTATGAATGTGTTCCGGCAGGCTTCGATAAGGCTGCGGCCATGCAGTTTGTTCTGGAATATTTCGGGATTCCGTGGGAGGAATCCTATGCGTTTGGAGACAGTGCCAACGATTTGGCCATGATCCGGTATGCCTGTCATTCGGTGGTGATGGGGGAGCATTCCAGCGTACTGGAACCGCATGCCTCCTTTGTGACGAAGCGCGTAGAAGAGGACGGAATTGCCTATGCGATGGAATGTCTGAATATTATATAAAGTGTGGCAGTATACAGGGCACTTTGCAGAACATGTCGAAATTTGCGTACGAATTTGCTTTCCTTTTGGAAGAAAATGTATTATATATGTTATTGATGGTATTGCAGGCCGATCCTGCGGAATCGGCATGAAGGGACAAAGGGGGCAAAAAAGCAATGAGCGCCGAAGAACGGGTTGCCGCTCTGGAAGAAGAAAACAGGAGACTTCGTGAGGAAAAGGACGGGCTTCTGAAAATCATAGCACAGATGGAAATGACGTTAAACCGACTGATTGGACGATACATTACAGAAAATTAAAAATGGCCTCCGCCAGAATTGGCGAAGACCATTTATTTTTTGCAAAACGGGTGTGTATCCGGAAGCGGCGATTCCTTACTGTACGATACCGTTTCCGTCTACGACCCATACTGTTCCGTTGGAATCCCGGTAATCCTTGAAGCCGCGGCCGAGTTCGGGCTTTTCGGAGGAGCTGGAGGAGGAAGATGCCTTCTGGATGCTTCCGGTGGAATTTACCAGGTACGTTACGCCGTTAAATTCCACGGGGGCGTATTTCTGATCCGCAGTTGCCTCTGCCCTTTTTCCGTTGAGGTAAAGAACATTGTTGTACAGACCATGGTAGCCCTGTCCCTTCTTATCTCCGTCGGTATAGAAGAACCAGTTTTCGTTTTCTCCGGTTTCCTCATTATAGATGGTCTGCTTTCCGGTTTCCATGATGCCGTTATCATCGAAATAGAAATTGGCCGTCTCTCCGTTTCCGATATTGACCACCTTCTGTCCGGTCTGCATTTCTCCCAGGTCATTGAACGCATATCTCTTTCCGTCGATGGAAAACAGCTCATTTCCCTTTACAGAGGAAAAATAAGGCTTTCCTGATTTGAAGTAGAAGGTATAGGTTTCATCCATGTCATGAATGCCCTTGATTCCTTCGATGGTCCGGAAGCCGTCGGCCCGCTTTCCATCATTGCTCTCTCCGTAATACTGGTAGCTGGCAATGGAGGAAGCTGCATTCTGGGCATTTGATGCGGATGTCTGGTTCTGGGTACCTGTCTCCGCAGAAGCAGCCTGTGTTTCCGTACCGGTCTCACCGGCCGGAGCCTGGGCATCGGCCTGCGCAGCCGGAGCCTGATTTTCTGATATGGAAGCTGTGCTGTCCTGGCTGTCCTCATTTTCCGCAGGCATTCTTACCCATCCGGTCTGCATCTTTCCGTCAATGAAGGTGTAATAGGAACCATCGATTTTTTTATCGTACTGGGTTTCCACCATTTTTCCGTCGGAATTGAAATAATGCCAGTTTTCAGAGGCGCCCGGGGCGGCGGAGCTGTCCTCCAGCTTCATCCATCCGGTTCTCATGGAACCGTCGCTTCCCAGATAATAGGAAGAACCGCCGATTTCCGTTTTTCCGGTCTGCATATGGCCGTACTCATCAAAATAGTACCACTTGGAATCCAGCTTCATCCAGCGGGAGGCGGCTGCCTTCCCATCTTCATCAAAGTAGTACCAGAAGGAAGCCGGCATATCAGGGGAGTCCGGATCCTCTTCGTTTCTTAATTCCATCCAGGTGTTTTTCACCATTTTTCCGTCTTCGCCTACATAGTAGTCATCAATCTTTGTATTTCTGGCAATCTGCCCGTCCTCATTGAGGTAAAACCAGTCTTCTCCGTTCTTTCTCCAGGAATCCGTTACCAGATATCCGTCTTCATCATAGTATACCAGCGAGTCGTCTTCCTGCGTCCATCCGTAATTTGCGGCATAAGCAGTATTTACGGCCGGCTGTCCGCCGAAGGCCGGAATCATGCCGAGGCACGCGGCAGCAGTCATGACGGCAAAAAGCTTCGTGGTTTTTTTCATAATTTTTTCTCTCCTTTTTGTCTGCGCTCATTTTGCGCGGGCTGTTGTTTGCTTACGGGCAGATTATAACAGCTTGTCATCGGGAAAATCCAGTGCAGGTTGCTGGTAATACTGGCAGAGGGTGACAGGCAGGCCAGACCCCTGAAAACAGAGACTAAATTCTTAAGAATTATTGTATTCAGGCAATTTTTGCGGCAAACCTGCGGATTTGCTGGACTGAACAGGAAGAACATGATACACTGGTTCTAAGAAAAAATTTCAGATATCAGACAGGACAGAAGGAAAGTCTGGCAGGCTTGCTGCATGCATCCCTGTCTGGGTACGTATGAAAGAAAAGAGAAAGGAGTAATAAAGCCTAATGAGAATGAAGGTTTCTGACTATATTGCCAAAAAACTGGTGCAGGAGGGGATCTCCGATGTGTTTATGATTACCGGCGGAGGAGCGATGCACCTGGATGATGGTCTTGGGCATGAGCCAGGGCTTCACTGTTATTTCAACCATCATGAGCAGGCCTGCGCCATTGCAGCGGAGTGCTATGCCCGTATTCATAATAAGATTGCGGCTGTCTGTGTAACGACCGGCCCCGGCGGAACCAATGCCATCACCGGCGTGGTAGGCGGCTGGCTGGATTCGATTCCCATGCTGATTCTTTCCGGCCAGGTGCGTTATGACACCACGGCTCACAGCACCGGACTCGCCATCCGTGCCATGGGAGATCAGGAGTTTGAAATTACAAAGGCTGTTTCCTGCATGACCAAATACTGCGAGATGGTGCTGGATCCTATGCGGATCCGGTTCTGCCTGGAAAAGGCGCTTTATCTGGCGCAGACGGGAAGACCGGGCCCCTGCTGGCTGGACATCCCGCTAAATGTCCAGGGAGCTTATATCGAGACGGAAGAGCTTCTGGGTTTCGATCCTGATGACTACGCGGCAGGAGGAACCGGCTGGTCGGCTCATGGAGTGGGCTGCGACAGCTGCACGCTCTGCATGATGAACAAAGTCGAAGGAAAACCGGCCATGATTCCGGAGGATGTAAAAGGCCAGGGCGAGCGCAGGGAACCGCTTCCGGAGCCTGTGACAGTGGAAAAGGCCAGGGAGATTATCCGCAGGGTCCGTGAGGCAAAGCGCCCGGTATTAAATGCAGGAAACGGAATCCGCATCGGCAAGGCCCATGAAGTATTCGCAAGGGTGGTGGACAAGCTGGGAATCCCGGTGGTGACCGGATGGAACAGCATCGACTGCATGTATGATACCCATCCTCTGTATGTGGGACGGGCAGGACATATGGGCGACCGGGCCGGCAACTTTGCGGTTCAGAACAGCGATTTGCTGCTTTCACTGGGAAGCCGCCTGTCGATCCGTCAGGTGGGATATAATTATAAGACCTGGGCCAGAGAAGCGTACGTCATCTATAATGACATTGATTCTGAGGAGTTAAAGAAGCCTACGGTCCATGTGGACATGCCGGTTCATGCGGATGTAAAGGATTTGCTGGAAAAGATGGAGCTGGTACTGGACGAGGAAGAGTTCGACGAGAACGGCGGCCCGAAAGATCAGGAAGCTGTGGACTGGTGGGTGAAGAGATGCCAGGAGTGGAAAGAAAAATATCCGGTGGTGCTTCCCAAACATTACCAGGCCGGAGAAACGGAACCGGCCAACATCTATGCAGCTATTAAGGAGATCAGTAAGCGGGTAGAGGAAAACCAGATTACGGTGGTAGGAAACGGCTCTCCCTGCGTGGTTGGCGGTCATGCGTTTGAGATGAAGAAAGGCCAGCGGTTTATCAGCAATTCGGCCATTGCTTCCATGGGATACGATTTGCCGGCGGCCATCGGCGCCTGGGTGGCGGATCACACGAAAGACATCATTCTGGTAACGGGAGACGGCAGCATCCAGATGAATCTGCAGGAGCTGCAGACCATCATCCATCATAAAATGGGCATCAAGATTTTCCTGGTGAACAATGGAGGATATCACTCCATCCGCCAGACGCAGAGGACCCATTTCAAGCCGCCGTTTGTTGGAATCGGCGTAGACAGCCATGACTTAAGCTTCCCGTCCATGGAAAAGCTGGCATGGGCCTATGGCTATCCTTATGTGGCTGCCCACCACAACACGGAACTGGCAGAGGCGGTAGAAAAGACGCTGGCTATGGAAGGACCGGCTATCTGTGAGATTTTTGTTGATACGATCCAGTCCTTTGAACCGAAGGCAGAGGCAAAGATGATGCCGGACGGAACCATGGTTTCCGTGCCGTTGGAGGACCTGGCGCCCTTCCTTTCTGATGAAGAGCTGGCAGAGAATATGATCATTCCGATGGTTAAGAACGAATAAAACAGGCTTTCCGGGACTGCTTTTTACCTGCAGCGTCCGGAAAGCGGAAAGGCTGGAAAGAAATGGCAGCCAGGGCCGGAAGGCTTTGGCTGCCTGCTGCGCTTATATGGATCTGCACGGTTTGCGGCCTGCAGTGTGGTCTGAGGCCTGCGGGAACGATCCGGAGAACAGGAAAAATAATGGAAGGAAAACATGCGCCGATGGAAATCATTGTAACAGGAGCAGCCAGTTTTGTTGGAGCAGCCGCAGTCAGGGAGTTCCTGAACAGAGGGCACCGGGTCTTGGGAATTCTGCGTCCGGATTCCAAAACAAGGGAGGTTCTTGAAACTTCCTGCCGGGAATGGATAGAAAACGGGCAGCTGATTCTGGTGGAGAACGATCTGCAGACCCCGGAAAAACTTCCCGGACTGATTGGGGAAAAGCTTTCCGGAACGGAGAAATGTTTTTTCCATTTTGGCTGGGGAGGCTCCGGAAGCGGAGCACGAAATGACAGGGAACTGCAGAAGAACAATCTGGAAGCTTCCCTGAATACGATCCGTGCTGCGAAAGAACTGGGCTGCGGGAGATTTTTCTTTTCCGGCTCTCAGGCGGAATACGGGCTCCACAGGGAGATGACGACGGAAGAAAGTGTCTGTGCGCCCCGTTCGGCTTATGGGGAGGCTAAGCTTGCCATGCGAAGAGACGGGGAGATTCTCTGCAAAAGTCTGGGAATCCGCTATATTCACGGGCGGATTTTCAGCGTCTATGGTCCAGGCGACCATCCCTGGACGCTGGTGGAAACATGTCTGGATGCCTGTATGAACGGAATGGAAATCCGCCTGGGCGCATGTACCCAGCTGTGGAATTTCCTTTATATGGACGATTTGGCCCGGGCACTGGCAGATTTGGCGGAGCTGCCGGAGGATGTACTGACATCGTTGGACAATCCGGTGTTCAATCTGGCGGGAGAGGAGACAAAGCCGCTAAAGAGTTTTGTGGAAGAAATCAACAGTCTTTGCGGCGGACGGGGGACTCTCGTATACGGAGCCCGAACAGAGAATGCAGAGGGGCTTGTCCATTTAAATCCATCCATTGAGAAGCTTAAGACTGTCACAGGATGGAGGCAGGAGACGGATTTTCGCCAGGGGATCCAGAAACTGATGATTGACAAACGGGAAAAAAAGGATACAATGGGTAACGTCGACAGAAAAAGCCGGAAAGAATGAGGAAGATACCAGATGAAAAAAATCAGTATTTTGATTCCGTGTTACAATGAGGAAGAGAATGTGGTACCCATCAGTCAGGCTGTGATTGGCATCCTGACAAAGGAACTGCCCCAGTATGATTATGAGCTGGTGTTTATCGACAACGATTCCACGGACAATACCCGTCCGCTGCTGCGGAAGCTCTGCGCGGAAAACCCGAAGATTAAGGCAATTTTCAATGCCAGAAATTTCGGACAGTTCAATTCTCCTTATTATGGGATCCTGCAGGTAACGGGAGACTGTGTCATTTCCATGGTGGCTGATTTCCAGGATCCGGTGGAATTAATTCCCAGGTATGTAAAGGAATGGGAAAACGGCTATAAGATTGTCATTGGAATTAAAACCAGCAGCAGGGAAAACCCGGTGATGTACTGGCTCAGAAGCTGCTATTATAAATTGATCCGGATGATGTCGGATGTGGAGCAGATTGAGCATTTTACCGGTTCCGGCCTCTATGACCGGCAGTTTATCGAGGTTCTGCGCAAGCTGGATGATCCGACGCCCTTCCTGCGGGGAATTGTGGCGGAGCTTGGATTTAAAAGGAAAGAAATTCCCTATGAGCAGCCGAAACGCCGGGCGGGCAAGACCCACAACAATTTCTTCCGGCTTTATGATGCGGCCATGTTAAGCTTTACTTCCTATACGAAGGCAGGTTTGCGGCTGGCCACCTTTTTCGGTGCGTTCTGCGGACTGGTGAGCTTTGGAGTGGCTCTTGTCTACCTGGTCATGAAGCTTCTTTACTGGGACCGGTTCCCGGCCGGAATGGCGCCTCTTCTGATTGGGATGTGTTTTCTTGGCTCGGTGCAGATTTTCTTCATCGGCCTTGTGGGAGAATATATTATGAGTATCAATACCCGGGTCATGCACCGTCCGCTGGTGATTGAGGAAGAACGAATCAACTTTGAGGAGCCGGAAAGAGAAGACGGCTGCAAAGAAAATGCAGCGAAGGCTGCTTCTGTTCCGGACGAATCATAAGATGTCAGGTCAGGTTGGAGGATGTAATGAGATATCATGTGGATGTTGTACGGATTCGGGAAAATTCCATTCAGGTCAATGGATGGGTCATCGGGAACAGCCCGGAGGACAGACCAAAATTCCGTGTGACAGATGAAAAGAAAAATCCGGTGCCGTTTGAATATGTGTCAACCCGCAGGGACGATGTCAGCCAGATTTATTTTAAGCGGACAGTAGAACAGGAGCTGGGCTTTGATATCCGGTTTGATTATGTCCGGGGAAATACCTATCATCTGGATATTCTGTGCGGAGGAAGAAAGGTCCGCGTCCGGTTCAATGAGGAACTGATAAAGAGGCGCTCCAGTGTGGCCTATAAACGGCGTCAGAAGCTATTGGATCTGGCCAATATGGAGACGGTGCGGGTCGCGTGGGATTTCTTTAAGGAAAACGGCCTGAAGGCTCTGGTGCTGAAATCCAAACATAAAATCCAGGGAATCGACAATGATTACGATTACGGAGAATGGTGGGCTCTGACAAAGCCTACGGATGAGGAGCTGGAGGAGCAGAGAAAGGCGGTTTTCCTCTGGATGCCGAAGTTTTCCATTGTGATTCCCGTTTATCAGACGCCGGAAAAATATCTGCGGGAAATGCTGGATTCCGTCTGTGCTCAGACCTACGGCAACTGGGAGCTGTGCATTGCCGACGGAAGTCCTGAGGGACGGGACAGAGAGCGGATTTTGAAACAGTATGCGGAAAAAGATGAGAGGATCCACTACCGGATCCTGGGAGAGAACCTGGGGATCGCCGGAAATACCAACGCGGCCATGGAAATGGCCCGGGGAGATTTTATCGTCCTGGCGGATCACGACGATCGGATGACGCCCAATGCTCTTTATGAATGTGCCAAGGCCATTAATGAGAACCAGGGCTGCGACGTTCTTTATTCCGATGAAGATAAGCTGGATATGGATGGAAAGGCTCTTTTCGATCCGCATTTCAAACCGGATTTTAACCCGGATTTGCTGACCAGCGTCAATTATATCTGCCATCTGTTTTTGGTAAAAAAGGCTCTTTTAGACCGGGTTGGAGGATTCCGGGCCGAGTTTGACGGAGCCCAGGATTACGATTTTATTTTCCGCTGTACGGAAGCGGCGGCGAAAATCGTTCATATTCCCAAGGTGTTATATCACTGGAGATGTCATCAGGATTCCACGGCCAGCAATCCGGAGAGCAAGCTGTATGCCTTTGAGGCAGGTTCCCGGGCCATCATGGCTCATTATGAGAGGGTGGGAATCGAGGCGCAGAAGGTGGAAAAGGGTGTGGACTACGGCATCTATCATACAAAATTCGTCATTAAGGGAGAGCCGCTGGTTTCGGTGATCATTCCAAACAAGGATCATACCGGAGATCTGGACAACTGCATCCGCCCCATGCTGACCAAGGGAACATACCGCAATCTGGAAGTGGTGGTGGTGGAGAACAACAGCACCAAACAGGAAACGTGGGATTACTATGAGAAAATCCAGAAGGAATTTTCCAATGTCCGTGTGGTGCGCTGGGAACGGGAGTTTAATTATTCCGCCATCAACAATTTCGGTGTGGAGCATGCCAGAGGAGAATACCTGCTGTTTCTCAACAATGACATCGAGCTGATCGCAGAGGACTTTATCGAGGAAATGTTAGGCTTCTGCCAGCGGGAGGATGTGGGCATCGCAGGAGCCAGACTCCTTTATGCGGATGATACCATTCAGCATGCCGGCGTGGTTGTGGGATTCGGCGGCATTGCCGGTCATACCTTCATCGGGCTTCATAAGGCGGAGAACAGTTATTTCCACCGGGCCATGTGCGCGCAGGACTACAGTGCCGTGACGGCAGCCTGCATGATGAGCAAAAAGTCGGTATTCCAGGCAGTGGGAGGCTTTTCCGAAGAGCTGGCGGTGGCCTTCAATGATATTGACTACTGCATGAAGGTGCGTGCCCTGGGCAAACTGGTGGTATATGCTCCGTATGCGCTTTTATATCATTATGAATCCAAATCCAGGGGACTGGAGGATACGCCGGAGAAGGTGGCGCGCTTCAACAGGGAAATTGCGATTTTTGCCAAAAAGTGGCCGGATATCCTGAAGAACGGGGATCCTTACTATAATCCGAACCTGACATTAAGAAAATCCAACTTTGCCCTCAGGGATCTGAAAAAGGAGAAGATTGGAGAACCTTACCGACTGGAGGTGCCCCTTGATGAAACGTAGCTTTAGAAGAGAGAATCCCAATGCACAGACCACCATCATCATTCCCAATTATAACGGTCTGGATTTTCTGGAACCCTGTCTGGAGTCCCTGTCCAGACAGACAGTCCATGATTTCAAGGTGCTGGTGGTGGACAACGGCTCTTCCGACGGCAGTGTGGAATGGTTAAGGGAGCGGGAGATTCCTTCCGTTTTCCTTGAGGAAAATACCGGCTTCCCCGGGGCGGTCAACGTGGGAATCCGGGAGGCGGACACGCCGTTCGTCCTGCTGTTAAACAATGATACTACGGTGGATCCCCGCTTTGTTGAGTTCATGGAGCGGGCCATCCAGCGGTCGGAAAGAATTTTTTCTGTCAGCAGCCGGATTCTTCAGATGTATCAGCCGGAGCTTATGGATGACGCCGGAGATCTGTATACGGTGATGGGCTGGGCCTGTCAGAGAGGCGTGGGACGGGAGGCAAAGCGTTACGGCCGTCCATGCCGGATATTTTCCGCCTGTGCCTGCGCGGCCATTTACCGGCGGGAGATTTTTCAGCAGATCGGGTGTTTTGACGAAGCACATTTTGCCTATCTGGAGGACATCGACGTAGGCTACCGGGCAAGACTTTACGGCTACGATAATGTGTACTGTCCGGAGGCTGTGGTGTACCATGTGGGCAGCGGCACCAGCGGCTCCCGGTATAATGCGTTTAAGGTGCGTCTGGCCGCCAGAAACAATATTTATCTTCTTTATAAGAATATGCGGCTCTGGCAGCTGATTCTTAACGGCCCGTTCCTTCTTGCCGGAATGGCAGTGAAATATCTGTTCTTTAAGAACATGGGATACGGAAAAGAATACCTGTCCAGTCTGCTGGAAGGGATTCAGACCGCGGGCAGGCAAAAACGGGTTCCTTCCAGTCCGGGCCGCTTCCAGAGAGAGCTGGCCATTCAGCTGGAGCTTATGGCCGGGACGGCCGTGTACATTTACGAACTGTTCCGGCGCAGGACATCCGGAGCCGGAAAGACAGGAACACCCAAAGAAACGGAGGATTCCGCATCAAAGGCTGTCCGGGAATCAATACTGCAGGGAGCGGAAGGCGGAAAGAACGGTACAGCTCCCGGAAAAAAGCAGGAATCCTGAGTCCCAGGGCGGGAATCTTTATAAAGTTTTAAGAAATCGTTTATATCCAAAATCTGCGGTTTCATGTATACTATACCGTAGAATCTGAACGTAAACTGTATGGACGTCCCCCGGTCATCTGGGCCGGGGGACAGATAATCACGGAAAATCAGGTGGAACATTCATGATAAAAGACAATCAGACAAGCCTGAACCGGTTCCATGTCGTGCTGGACGCTTTGGTGACGGCCGGCTCCTATCTGCTGGCCTGGTATCTTGTCATCGGAAACGGCCGGTCCAGAATGATGGGAAGAAATACTCTGGAGCCGGAATTTTATTTTGCCGCCCTGATTCTCATCGTTCCCGTCTACTTGTTTCTGTATTCGTTTTTTAATCTTTACACGCCAAAACGGGTGTTGGGACGCCGAAACGAGTTCGGGAAGATTTTAAAGGCAAATACCATCGGCGTACTGGTATTCGGCCTGGTGCTTTATCTGGGAAGTAAGGAGCCCCATCTGTACAATTTCTCCAGGCGCCTGGTCGTTTATTTTTATATTATCAATGTGCTCCTGATTACAGCAGAGCGAAACACGATCCGGATTGTTCTCCGCTCTGCCCGTTCCAGAGGATATAACCTGAAACACATTCTTCTTGTGGGATATTCGGGAGCAGCAGAAGGCTTTGTGGACCGGGTGAAGCAGAATCCGGAATGGGGTTATCAGATCCGGGGTATTCTGGATGATAAGAAGGAACGGGGAAGCGAATACAACGGGATTAAGATCATCGGAACCATCGATGATCTGGACTATATTCTGGAACAGAATACGCTGGATGAGATTGCTATTACCCTGAGTCTTGGCGATTATGAAAAGCTCAGGCATATTGTGGCACTATGCGAGAAATCCGGCGTGCATACCAAATTTATCCCGGATTACGGGAACATCATTCCAACCGTTCCCTATATGGAGGATTTGCAGGGACTGCCGGTGATCCATATCCGGCATGTTCCGTTAAATAATATGATGAACGCGGCAGTAAAGCGGGCGATGGATATTTTCGGATCCATCGTAGGGATTGTTCTGTTTTCCCCGATTATGCTGGTTGTTGCCGTTTTGATTAAACTGACTTCTCCGGGACCGGTGATTTACTGTCAGGAACGGGTGGGACTTCACAATCGGCCGTTTAAGATGTACAAGTTCCGCTCCATGACGGTGCAGGATCCGGGAAAGGAAAAAAGCTGCTGGACAACACGGGGCGATTCCCGGGTAACGGCCATTGGAAAGATTATCCGGAAAACCAGCATAGATGAGACTCCGCAGTTCTTTAATATCCTGAAGGGGGATATGAGCCTTGTGGGTCCCAGGCCGGAACGGCCGTTTTTTGTTGAAAAGTTTAAGGAGGAAATCCCCAGATACATGATTAAGCATCAGGTTCGTCCGGGTCTTACGGGCTGGGCTCAGGTCAACGGATACCGGGGCGATACTTCGATTATCAAGCGAATTGAGCATGATCTGTACTATATTGAGAACTGGAGTCTGGGATTTGATTTTAAAATCCTGTTTTTGACGGTTTTCAAGGGATTTATCAATAAAAACGCATATTAAAATGAGGACAAAAGCATGAATTATGAAGATGAATTGGAGCGCGTCCGCGCCAAAAGAAGCCGGAGACAGGAAACCCATAAGGCTGCTGCGGCCGGACCGAGAGATTCAAAGGCGGACAACCGTTTTATTTCCCTGGCTGAGCCGGGAAGCCGCGCCAGCCGTGCGGCCGGTGCCGGAAATGGAGGAAGTCATGGCAATGGAGGAAATTATGGGAGCGGCGGAAACCATGGCAGCTACCGGAGACGGAAAAACGGCAGGAAAAAGTGGAGCACTAAAAAGAAAATCATTGTAGGCGTGATTGCAGGCCTGGTCATCCTGATTCTGGCGGCAGTGATTGGCGTTTACGCGTATATTCAGTATAATCTGGGTCAGATGAACAGTCATGAATTCCGTACATCTGAAGTGGAAAATCCCAACATTTCCCTGGAAATGAAGGAACGGATGGAACAGGGATACTGGACTCTTGCCGTCTTTGGACTGGACTCCCGGGATTCCTCAACAGGAAAGGGAAACAGGGCCGATGTGATCATGATTGTCAATCTGGACCGTGCAACGGGTGAGATTAAGCTTGCCTCTGTCTACCGGGATACCTATATGGATATCGGCGACGGTACCTTTAATAAGATTAATGAGGCTTATGCCAAGGGCGGACCGGAGCTGGCAGTGAAAGCGTTAAACAAAAACCTGGATTTGAATATTACCAATTATGCGGCTTTTAACTGGGCAGCGGTGGCAACGGCCATCAATATTCTCGGCGGTGTGGATATCGATATCAGCCGGGCAGAATTTTACTATATCAACGCCTTTATCACAGAAACGGTTCAGGGTACGGGAATCGGTTCGACTCAGTTAAAGAGTGCCGGTCTGAATCATCTGGACGGTGTTCAGGCGGTTGCTTACGGACGGCTCCGTCTGATGGACAGTGACTATGCCCGGGTAGAGCGTCAGAGACTTGTCATTGAAAAGGCTTTTGAGAAGGCCAAGAGCGCTGATCTGGCTACGCTTGAGAGTCTGGTTGCCCATATGGTGCAGATGTGCGCCACTAACGTGGAATTCGGGGATATTTTCCCGCTGGCACAGAATGTTACCAAATATCATCTGGGAGATTCCCTTGGCTTCCCGTCAGCCAGAGGAGAGGAGCGGATTCGGATCGGAAGAAATAACCTTTCCTGCATCGTTCCCCAGACACTGACCAGCAACGTTTCCAATCTCCACAGCTTCCTTTTTGGAGAGGAAGATTATGAGCCGTCATCGACGGTTCAGTCTATCAGCGCTCATATTTCCGAAGTGAGCGGCATGTATCATGAAGGAACAGAGGCTACCAGGGCTGCTACGGACAACGGATATATTCCCAGTACGACGGCGGCTGCTGCTGAGACGCCGGAAGAACTGGAACAGAGTTCAGAAGGAGAATCCACATCGGAAGGAGAATCTGCTTCTGACGGAGAGACCCTGGAGGGAGAGTCTGAAAGCGGTGAGGAGAGCAGCACTCTGTATCCGGGACAGAGCCTGCCGGGAGCTGCGTCAGATGAATCCGGAACGAACGGTTATCCCGGCACTTCTGCAGGTTCCGGACAGAGCACCAATGGAACCAGCCCGACCAGCAGCACAGACAGGCCGAGGAGCCCGGCTGATATCACGCCGACGACAGAGGCGCCCTATGGTCCTGGCTATGAGTCTTCCGGTTCCGTACAGGAGGCTACAACGGCTGTTTCGCCGGAAACATCGCCTACGGCTCCTTCTACTTCCATTATTGTTGTGGAGCCTTCCACGACGGCCGGTCAGACCACAGACGGGCCTGCCAGCGAAACTACGGCGGCTTCCGGAACAACGGCTGCGGCGCCTTCTTCTCCTGCGGACGAAACTCTGGCGGCCGGCAGTACCAACGGACCAGCTGCCGCATCGGGTTTGTAGAAAGCCGGGCAGAGAAAACGGATGATGCTCCAGTCCAGGCGGCAGATAAGAACCGGCCGGCGTAAGTAGTATAAAAGCTGCCTGGCATGAGCGGTATAAAAGCCGTCTGCAGCGTAAAATTGAATGAAAACCGAATGAATTTTACAAAAGGGATCTTCCTGCAAAAGCGGGAACATCCCTTTTTTTCTGGACTTTCTTTCCGGAGAAAAGCATTTGTCCGCCGAAAATGAGCAAAAGACTTAAAAATCATTTTACATGAATTTTACATACAAGTTACCGTTTCATGGTTTTTCCCGGATGAGAATCATGGTAAAAACATAGTGTACAAAGAAAGAGAAAAAAGAAATGGAAAGATAATTAGAGGAGGAAATGATTATTATGAAACTGAGAAAAGTAATTACACTTGCAGGAACTGCAGTGATTGCAGCAGGAATGATGGCTGGATGCAGCAGCCAGGCTGAGGAGACAACCGCAGCGGAAACCACGACGGCAGCTGAGACAACAACGGCTGAGGAGACAACCGAAGCAGAAACGACAGCGGCGGAAGAAAGCAGCGAGGAGGCAGAAGGAGGCAGCGAGGCGGCTGCAGCCAATACAGACCTTTCCGGCAGCATTTCCATGTCCGGTTCTACTTCCATGGAAACCTTTGCCAATGCTCTTTGCGAAAGCTTCATGAACCTGTATCCCAATGTTACGGTAACGGCTGAGTTTACCGGTTCTTCCGCCGGTATCGAGTCCGTACTTTCCGGAGCATGCGACATCGGAAACTCTTCCAGAAACCTGACGGAAGAGGAAATTGGCTCCGGGGCTGTTGAGAATATTGTGGCCATTGACGGTATTGCCGTTGTTGTTGACCCGGCCAACACCGTAACCGATTTGACTAAGGATCAGCTGATTGACATTTACACCGGAGCTGTTACCAACTGGAGCGAGTTTGGCGGCGAGAGTTCTCCGATTATCGTAGTAGGACGTGAGGCCGGTTCCGGTACCAGAAGCGCATTCGAGGAAATCCTTGGAATCGAAGATCAGTGCGCATATGCCAATGAGCTGGACAGCACAGGAGCCGTTATGGCGAGAGTTGCTTCCACACCGGGCGCCATCGGATACATCTCCCTTGATGTTCTGGATGACAGCGTAAAGGCTCTGACTCTGGATGGTGTTGAGGCAACTGCCGAGAACATTCAGGCTGGCACATACTTCTTAAGCCGTCCGTTTGTAATGGCTACCAACG
This sequence comes from Candidatus Copromonas faecavium (nom. illeg.), assembly GCA_018712915.1. Lineage (GTDB taxonomy): Bacteria > Bacillota > Clostridia > Lachnospirales > Lachnospiraceae > Copromonas > Copromonas faecavium. The sequence goes on from DVGC01000025.1 coordinate 84,945, forward strand.
GTGAAATTTCTGAGCAGAACGAGCTGGTACAGGCACTGTTTGATTATGTATACTCCGAAGAAGGACAGGATCTGGTTTCCAGCGTTGGTCTTATCACAGTTCAGTAAATCAGAAGACAGGAACATGGACGGGCCGGTGCGGCACAACGCTGCTCCGGCCTGTTTTGGAGAAATGAGGAAGCTATGACGGAAAAAAAGATGTTTTCGATTAAAGGAAGCAGAAAAGAGAAAGCCCTCGTAGAGCATGTGGCTGAAGTCATTTTTACGGTGTGCGCTTTTTTCGCGGTTCTGGCTGTGATTTCCATTACCGCCTACATGTTTATCAATGGAACGCCTGCCCTGTTTCAGGTAGGCATTACGGATATTCTTTTCGGAACCGTATGGAAACCGGCGGCAGCAGAGCCTTCCTTCGGCATCCTGTACATCATCCTGACTTCCATCGTCGGCACGGCGGCGGCAGTGGTGATTGGAGCTCCCATCGGGATTCTTACGGCCGTGTTTATAGAAGAAATTGCTTCTCCCAGACTGGCCGCCATCGTGAAGCCGGCCGTGGAGCTGCTTGCAGGAATCCCTTCCGTAATTTACGGACTGCTGGGCATTTACCTTCTCAATCCATTAATGTATAAAGTGGAGCTGGCAATTTTCCGGGACTCCACCACTCACCGGTTTACCGGAGGTGCCAACCTGATATCTGCCATTATTGTTCTTGCGATTATGATTCTTCCCACAGTCATCAATGTCAGTGTATCGGCTCTTCATGCTGTCCCCAGGAATCAGAAAATGGCTTCTCTGGCCATGGGCGCGTCCCCGATTCAGACGATCTTCAAGGTGCTGATTCCCCATGCAAAATCCGGAATTATTTCTGCAGTGGTTTTGGGAACGGGCCGTGCCATCGGTGAGGCCATGGCCATTACGCTGGTATCGGGAAGCTCCGTAAACTTCCCCCTGCCATTCAATGCGGTACGTTTCCTGACAACGGCTATTGTGGCCGAGATGGGATATGCATCCGGACTTCACAGGCAGGTGCTGTTTACCATTGGACTGGTGCTGTTTGTATTTATTATGTGCATTAATATTACTCTGACGAGGATTCTGAAAGGGGGCGAAGAAAACTGATGGCGGTCAATAGTGTAATGAATAAAAAAGTTCGTGTTTCCGACAACATTCTTCTTTGCCTGATTTATCTGTCCGCGATTGTGGCAGTGGGCCTTCTGGTGGGAATTATCTGCTATGTTTTTTACCGCGGAATCGGGAATCTGAGCCTGTCCTTTCTGGTTACGGAGCAGAGCCCCACAAAAGGCGTGATGGGTATTGCGGGAAATATTGTCAATACGCTATACATTGTTATTCTGACTCTGATTGTGGTGACCCCCATTGGTGTGGGAGGCGCCATTTACCTCAATGAATATGCAAAGCCGGGACGGCTGGTTTCCATTATTGAGTTTACCATCGAGGTTCTTACCGGAATCCCGTCCATCATCTTCGGTCTGTTCGGAAGCGTGTTTTTCGGCCAGACTCTGGGACTGGGCTATTCCATGCTGACCGGTTCCTTTACCCTGACGATTATGGTGCTTCCGCTGATAGCGAAAAATACCCAGGAAGCTCTCCGTACCGTACCGCAAAGCTACCGCAGCGGCGCTTTGGGTATCGGCGCTACCAAGTGGTACATGATCCGCACCATCCTTCTTCCCAGCGCCATGCCGGGAATTCTGACAGGAATTATCCTGGCTATCGGCCGTATCGTCGGAGAATCGGCTGCCCTGCTTTTTACATCGGGAAGCGGTTTTTACCTGCCCACTCCTGGTTTCGGCCTTGTCCGGAAGCTTTTTGAGTCCGGCGGAACGCTGACCATTGAAATGTACCTGCAGATGTCCAAAGGCGAGTATGATGTGGCCTTTTCCATTGCCTGTGTGCTGCTGATTCTGGTTTTGGGACTGAATTTCCTGACCAAGGTGATTGCAAACAAGTTTAACGTGGAAAAAACGAAATAAAGAGAGAGGAACATTATGCTGGATAAAAAAATAAGCGTGTCCGACCTGAATCTGTACTATGGCGAGAACCACGCATTAAAAAATATCAATATGGGAATCCGCGAAAAGTCCATTATGGCCTTAATCGGACCGTCTGGCTGCGGAAAATCAACATTTTTGAAATGTCTCAACCGGATGAATGATCTGGTTGACGGAGTGAAAATCGAAGGAAAGATTTTGCTGGACGGAGAGGATATTTATGACCATGCGGTGGATACCACAAGGCTGAGAAAGAAGGTCGGAATGGTATTCCAGCAGCCCAATCCTTTCCCCATGAGTATTTATGATAACATTGCCTATGGTCCCAGGATCCATGGAATCAAGCAGAAAGCAAAGCTGGATGAGATTGTGGAAAATGCGCTGAAAGGGGCTGCGATTTTTGACGAGGTCAAGGACCGGTTAAAGAGCCCGGCGCTGGGACTTTCCGGAGGACAGCAGCAGAGGCTCTGCATTGCCAGGGCGCTGGCCGTTGAGCCGGAGGTGCTTTTAATGGATGAACCTACTTCCGCTCTGGATCCGATTTCCACGCTGAAAATCGAGGAGCTGATGCAGGATTTAAAGAACCGCTATACGGTTGTCGTTGTTACCCACAATATGCAGCAGGCTGCCCGTGTTTCGGATGAGACTGCTTTCTTCCTGCTGGGAGAGCTGGTGGAGGTAGACGACACTATGAATATCTTCGGAAGACCGAAGGATAAGCGGACGGAAGACTATATTACCGGCCGGTTTGGCTGATTTGGGAGGAGAAACATGTCACCAAGAAAATTATTTGTACAGGAGATGGAAGACCTTCGTCAGGATGTACAGCAGATGGGAGAATGGGTCGTGGACGGCTATACCTGTCTGTTCGAGACGCTGGAAAAGAAGGATGGGGAAACCATGAGCCGGTTCGTCCGTCATGACCGGGTAATCGGGGATATGCAGAGAAACATTGAGTCCCGCTGCCTGAATCTTCTGACCAGGCAGACTCCGGTAGCAGGAGACCTGCGCACCGTTTCTGCGTCCTTAAAAATTGCGTCGGATCTGGAGAGAATCGGAAACCATCTTTCCGATATGGCAGAGCTGTTCACAAGAATGGGCTATGTGGATCTGAACGCCATCTCTGCTCATTTTTCGCCGATGATTGCCGAAACAAAGGTTTCTGCAGAGAAATCCGTCAGGGCTTTTGTGGAGCGGAATATGGATTTGGCCAGGGAAGTGATTGACCTGGACGATGTGATTGACGACTATTTTAATAAAATCAAGGATGATCTGGTGGTTGCTCTGGGAGGCAAGGTGGACAGCATCGATAATTATGTGGATGCTCTGATGGTTGCCAAATATCTGGAGAAAATTGCAGACCATGGCGTTAATATTGCCAACTGGGAGATTTTCCAGGAGACAGGAGATATGGAAGACGAGAGACTTCTGTAAAAGGGGCTCCTGTAAACGGGATTTATGTGAAATATTCTGCAAAATGACAGTCCGCTGCGGGAAGGTGTTCCTGCAGCGGATTTTTTGCTGTAAGCTGGCAAAGTCGTTTTAAAGATGTTCCATCCGTCCTTTTAAAAGGGGAAGCTGTTCCCTGATTTCATCCACTTCTTCGAGGCGGATCGCTGTGGTCTGGATTCCTGCTCTGGCTCCCATCTGATTTAGAACTTTCCCCCAGGGAGAGACGGCGATGGAATGGCCCCAGGAATGGTAGGAAGCACTTCTGTCTCTGGCCGGAGCGGTTCCGAAGGTGAATACCTGATTGTCAATGGCACGGGAGCGGAACATGACTTCCCAATGGGCCGGTCCGGTAGTCATATTGAAAGCAGCCGGAACCAGAATGATTTTGGCTCCGTCCAGGACCATGCTCCGGGCAAGCTCCGGAAAACGAAAATCAAAGCAGATGCAGAGACCGATTTTTCCAAATTCTGTGTCAAAGACCGTGGACCAGGTGCCGGCGGTCAGCGTATCGGATTCTTTAAAGCTCTGTCCGCCTTTGACGTCGATGTCAAACAGATGGACTTTCCGGTGCTTGGCCAGCTGACGGCCATCCCGCCCGAACACGTAGGCCGTATTATAAATGTTTCCTTCCGGTGTCCGCTCCGGCACTGAACCGGCGGAAAGATAAATCCCAAATTCTTTTGCCAGCCCGGACAGGGCGTTCCAGAGCGGTCCGCCTTCTTCCTCGGCATAGTCAGGGAAATTTTTTGTTTCGTAGGGACAGGCGAACATTTCCGGCAGGCAGACGATGTCCGCATGGCCTTCTTTGGCCTGCCGGAGCAGGGGAACCAGCATTTCCACATTTTTCAATTTATCTTCATATACATGGGTCTGAAGCTGTGCAATCGTAAGGGTGCTCATAAATCCTCCTGTATGAGTAAACGCCGGAAAACAGAAGTCCATTTCTGCCTCTTTCCGGCTGGTTCTCGGCAACAACCTTATTTTAGCATAGTTTTCGGCAGCTGACAGCCGAATTTCCGGAAAATGCAGTTAAATTTTCAGGAAAACCAATTTGATTTCCGGGAAAACCGGCCGCATCGTTCCATTGCATATGTCGCAGCTGGAAAATTTTGTCTGCGGTTTTGTACAGGAAGAAATACTTGCATTTCCGGTGAAACTGTGCTAATATCAGACACACGCATACAAGTGTGCTTGTAGGACGAACATATTCCGGCATGACGGGAAAATAAGGGAGATTATACGGTATGGAGAGAAAGAATCAGTATTACGTCGTCAGAGATAAAGCGCTTCCCGAGGTTTTGCAGAAGGTAGTGGAAGTGAAAGCACTGATTGAGACCAATCGAAATATGACGATTCAGGAAGCGGCAGAACGGGTGGGAATCAGCCGCAGCTCTTTTTACAAGTATAAGGACGAAATTTATCCGATTTCTGATAACACGCGGGGAAAAACGGTGACGCTGGTGATTCAGATGAGGGATGAACCGGGATACCTGGCAGATTTATTGAGGGTGGTTGCCGATTATCGCGCCAACATTTTAACGATTCACCAGGCGATTCCGGTCAATGGCTTCGCGACAGTGACCGTAAGCGTGGAGGTTCTTTCCTATACGGGAAACATGGACGGCATGGTGGAGGAAATCGAGCATCTTCCGGAAGTGCATGATGTAAAAATACTGGGAGTGGAGAAATAGATGAAAGCAGCAATCATGGGGTATGGCACAATTGGCTCAGGAGTATTTGAGGTTTTAAACAGAAACCGGGAAATCATTGCAAAGAAGGCGGGGGAACCGATTGATCCGGTTCGGATTCTGGATCTGAGAGACTTTCCGGGAGATCCGGCGGAACGCCTGATCGTTCATGAAATCGATGAAATTCTTAAGGATGAAGCCATTGGGATCGTGGTGGAGACCATGGGAGGAACCAGCCCTGCATATGAATTTGTCAGGAACTGTCTTCTGGCTGGAAAGCATGTGGTTACTTCCAATAAAGCTCTGGTGGCGGCCCACGGGACGGAGCTCCTTGCCATTGCGAAAAAAATGGGCGTCAGCTTTCTTTTTGAGGCCAGTGTGGGAGGCGGAATCCCGATTATCCGGACTATTAATGAAAGTCTGGCCGGAGAGCAGATCGAAGAGATTTCCGGAATCCTCAACGGAACGACGAATTATATTCTGACGAAGATGTGTGAGGAAGGCTGGAGCTTCGGGGATGCGCTGAAAAAGGCACAGGAAATGGGATATGCGGAGCGGAATCCGGAAGCAGATATTGAAGGGCAGGATACCTGTCGAAAAATTGCTATCCTGACGGCGGTGGCTTCCGGAAAAGAAGTGGACTACCGTGAAATTCCGACAGAGGGGATTTCCAGGATTTCGGATTTGGATTTCAGCTATGCGGCCAGGATGGGAGCGGCCATCAAACTTTTTGGGTTCAGCAGGATGATGGACGGAAACGTATATATGGAGGCGGCTCCGGTGTTTATTGATGTGAAAAATCCGCTGTACTCTGTGGATGGAGTGTTCAATGGGATCCTGGTGAAGGGAAATATGCTGGGAACGTCCATGTATTATGGGAGCGGTGCAGGAAAGCTTCCGACGGCCAGTGCGGTTGTGGGAGATATGATTGAAGCGGTCCGGAGAACATGTGATCCCACGGCCCCGGGCTGGAGTGAGGAAAAACTATGCATTTCTCCTGCCTCCCTTCTGCCAAGAAAGTACTTTGCCAGGTTTGAAGGTTCCCGGGCAGAGAAAAAGGAAGCTGTGGAGGCGGCCTTCGGACGGGTAAAGTGGATGGTCCTTGAGGGACTGGATGAATTTGCTGTTCTTACTTCTCCCATGACCGGAGCAGAATTTGATGCTGCTGCGGAAAAAATCGGCGGGCTGCGTCAGAAAATTGCGGCGGAGCTATGAGATGGCCCTGCCTGTTCCGAGTGCTGACCGGCCTGTATTGCCCCGGCTGCGGCGGCACAAGGGCCGTGTGGGAGCTTTTGACCGGGCATCCCGTAAGAAGTTTTCTATATCATCCGCTGGTGCCCTACAGCGCGGCAGTGGCTCTGTGGCTTCTCATTTCTCATCTTCTGTACCGGTACACGGGGAATGAGAGATATCACAGGGAGCTGGAACTTGGATACGTCTATGTGGGAATTGCAGTCATCATTCTGAATTTCGTCATAAAAAATGTGCTTCTTCTTTCCGGAACAGACGTCCTTGAGCTCCTTTCTCAGGGAAGGTTTTAAGAAAAGGGGAGGAGCTTTGGGACTGCACATCTGGCGAAGCCTTTATCTGATATGGGCAGCAAAAGAAGGAATCGGAGGCAGCCATGCAGAACGACTGGTTTACAGTAGAGAATATCGATCAGGATACATTCCCCATCAGCGAATATAAGCACTGGGAAGAACCCCACTGTTATCTGGTATGCGGGAAAAAAAGAGCGATTCTCATTGATACAGGGCTGGGGGTATCCAACATCAGAAACATTGTGGACAGATTGACGAAGCTGCCGGTTATGGCGGTAACGACTCATGCTCACTGGGACCACATTGGCGGGCATTCCTGCTTTGATGCGATTGCCGTACATGAGAAAGAGAAAGACTGGTTATCGGTCAGGTTTCCCATCCCTTTATCGGTTGTTAAAAAGAATTTGATGAGATTCCCATGTGATTTTCCGGAAGATTTTGATATAAATGCCTATCAGATTTTTCATGGGACACCTGAAAGACTTCTGCATGACGGTGATTTTCTGGACTTGGGCGGACGGAGAATCCAGGTACTTCATACGCCGGGGCATTCCCCAGGACATTGCTGTTTCTATGAGCCGGACCGAGGATATCTGTATTCCGGGGATTTGGTGTATAAAGGCTGTCTGGATATGTTTTATCCGACCACTTCCCCGGAGCTGTTTTTCCAATCCATAAGGCGGGTACAGAAGTATCATGTAAACAGAATCCTGCCGGGACATCATCAGCTGGAGCTCCCTGCTTCTCTGGTAGACGAGATCGAAGCCGGATTTTTGCAGCTGGAACAGTCCGGAAAGCTCAGGCAGGGAAGCGGTGTATTTGATTTCCGGAATTTTCAGATTCATATGTGATTGGAGACGGCCGCCAACGTGTTCCAGCGGCTTCAGAAGCCGATGCCGGATTCCCCAATTTATATGTGAGTGTAAGCAGCCGCTGCGGGAAGATTCCGACAGCGGCATTTTTATGCAGGGGACATGTTTGGGGACAGAGTCAGAAAAATCGTGTCACGCGGGGCAGCAGAATCTTTATTTTCAAAAGGGGGAAGCAGAATGCATGCATTTACAAAATTGCCTGCATGGGAACAAATGCTCAAAAGAATTGTCTGGCAGCAGTTGGGGGAAATAAACGGAAAAAGGATTCTTGACTTCGGAAGCGGGGAGGGAATAACGGCTGCCCATTATTCTGAGAACAATTCGGTAATTGCAATTGAGCCGTCTGAAGAAATGCTCTCGAAGGCATGGAGAAATGATAAATATGTTCAAATAGCTGGAGATGTTTCGGCGCTTGCGGAATTTGAAAGTGATTCTTTTGATTTGATTATCTGCCATAATGTTTTGGAGTATATTGATGATAAAAAAACAGCGATAACTGAGATGTCGCGTTTGCTGAAAACTGGAGGAACTCTTTCAATTGTCAAACATAACCGCTTTGGGAGAGTGATGCAGATGGCTGTATTACTTAATGATATTAACAGAGCAAATGATTTGCTGGATGGAAAGAACAGTACAGCTTCAAAATTCGGATGTATCCGGTATTATGAAGATGATGATATCTTAAAATGGTGCAATCAATTAAAGTTAAAGCCTGCAAATAAAAAGTCAAGGCTAAATTGATGAACATTGAAAATTTTATACAGGTTGAAAAAATAGGTATCACAATAAGACCACCACGCCTGTGCTGGCCTGAAAAAGTATTGTGGAATTATTCGGA
>DVGC01000026.1 GCA_018712915.1 Candidatus Copromonas faecavium (nom. illeg.)
GGCTTAAAATTCAACACTACGATCTCGGTAAACACTCTTTACAGCTACATAGAAAAAGGCGTATTTCTCCGGATCACAAACAAAGATCTCCCGGTAAAAGGAAGCCGTAAACGAGAATACCGGCATACAAAAGCCCAGTCCAGAGCGCCAAAAGGCGAAAGCATAGAGAAACGCCCGGAAGAAATCAATAGCCGGGAAACCTTCGGCCACTGGGAAATGGACTGCGTGGAAAGCGCCAAGGGCTGCACCACAACGCTGCTCGTATTAACCGAGCGGCTCAGCCGCCGGGAAATCACACGGAGAATGGAAGCAAAGAAAGCGGAGAATGTCGTGGCCGAGCTGGACGCGCTGGAAAAGAGATACGGCGAGCTTTTCCCTCTGATCTTCAAAAGCATAACGGTAGACAACGGATCGGAGTTTGCAAACTGTGAAGGAATGGAACGGAGCAGCCTCCGCGAAGGCGAGAAAAGGACGAAGTTATACTACTGTCACCCGTATAGTGCATACGAGCGCGGCAGCAACGAAAACCAGAACAAGCTCGTGCGCCGCCATGCTCCGAAGGGATCAAGCTTCGAGGACATGACGGACGAGAGAGCCGACTATATAGAAGGCTGGATGAACGACTACCCCCGGAAAATGTTCAACTGGCACACCCCGGAGGAAGTATTTCAGGCAGAAATAAAGGCCCTCAGTGGGGCCTTATAAAATATTTTTGACTTTTTTCGCATTTACTCTTGACATTTACCCCCTTCTGTCAGTTTTTTGCTAATCCTTAGCCTTCCTTATCCTCCTCTTCCGGCTTCACTTCTTCCGGCTGTTTTAACAGATAAAGATGGACTTTTTCAATGCGGTTTCCCTCCACCTGATCCACCACCAGGCGCAGATTCTGCCAGCATACTTCCTCTCCCTCAGCCGGAAGATGGTCCAGCATTCCAATCACAAAGCCTCCGATGGAATCATAGTCTTCCGATTCCAGAGAAAGACCCAGCAAATCATTCAAATCATCCAGATGAACGGAGGCTTCCACCACATACTCCTCCGGGCTGATCCTCTGGATCAGATTTTCCTCATCTGCGTCATATTCGTCACGGATTTCTCCTACAATCTCTTCCAGCATGTCCTCCAGCGTGATCAGCCCCGCCGTGGCGCCGTACTCATCAAGGACAATGGCTATGTTATTCTGAGTTTTCCTCAGCTCCACCATCAGTTCCGCTGTTTTCTTATATTCATAGGTATACAGGGGCTCCCGTAGATAATCGCGGATATGAAATTCTTTTTTTCTGTCGGCCAGAAGAAAATCTTTAATATTGATAATTCCAATCACATGGTCCGTCGTTTCTTCGTAGACAGGATACCGGGTATACATCTGTTCCCGGAATACCTCCATAAACTCCTCATAGGTGGCATCCACATCAATAAAAGCCATATCCGTTCTCGGAACCATAATATCTTTGGCAACCGAATCGCCAAAGTCAAACACGTTGTAAATCATGGTCTTTTCATCCGACTCAATGACGCCCTCTTCATGGCCCACTTCTACAATCGTCCGCAAATCTTCCTCCGTAAGAGCCTCCGGCTTCTTCTTCGGGTCGATTCGGAAAAGAAGAAGAACCGCATAGGACAGCCGCTCTGCCACAAACAGCACCGGTGTCAGCAAAACAGTCAGAAAATACACCGGCTTTGCCAGCGACAGGGACAGCTTTTCCGCATAAAGCGCCGCGGCCGTTTTCGGCGCAATTTCCCCAAGCACCAGCACCAGAAGGACTGCAGCTGCTGCGCCCGCAGCCGCATACCGGCTGCCAAACCGTCCCGCAGCCAGAAGGGTCGTCATGATCGCCGCAGCCAGATTGGCTATGGTATCGCATAACAGCAGCGTATTCTTCATTTTCGCTTCCTGTTCAAATACCTTCATTAGCATCTGTGCCTGCCTGGTCCCGGACTCCGCCAGGCTCCGGATACGAATTTTGCTTACATCGTTCATGGCTGTCTCTGCCAGAGAGAAAATAGCAGACAATGCCAGAAGTCCGATGACAACAACGATTTGCAGGGCTTCCCCTGAATCCAAGAAAATCACTCTCCGTTCTTTTGCCGGAATCCAGTGCAGAATATTTCCCCGCACTTTTATCCGGTTTTCTTTCCATAAGTTTACAATATGGTCCGATTTCTGTCAATTCCTCTGCCATGTATCCGTCGAAAGTTATCCCGCCATTTCTCCGCTTTTAGTTGACATATCAACTTTATGTTTTTATAATAAAAGCAAAGATATCCATGATTCAGAATCACCGGGACAGAAAGCCGGAGCTTTTGTCCCTGGAAAGGAGCGGTGTCAAATGGAACCATCGATTTCCCTGTACCGGAAAATCCGCAGGCTCTACCGCCTGGGGCAAAGATACGTTTTAAGTCATATGAAGCATGAGGATCTTTCTCCTTCCGAATATCTTCTTCTGCGTCATGTGGGCTTTCACGGCGAAGTCAGCCAGCGCCATCTGGCCGAAGACATGAGCGTTGATAAGGCTATGATTACAAGAATCCTCCAGAAGCTGGAGGCCAAAGGCTATCTGCGCCGTGTGGAGGACGAACAGGACGGCCGCTCCAAAAAGGTCATCGCCCTGCCTTCCGCAAGAGCAATCCATATGGAAAGCCGTGATCTGGATTCCCAGTTTTCCGATATTCTGACCGAAGGCTTCTCTCAGGAGGAACTGGAAAGCCTGGACCGCCTTTTAACCATCATGGCAGACCGGGCCAAAAAACTTTTAACCGATTCCGGGTCAGGAGGTTATGAAAAGTGAAATATTGTCTCCGCTATTTAAAGCCCCACGTTCTTACCATGATGTTCGGATTCGCCATCAAATTTTCCGGCACCATCATGGATCTTCTGATTCCCTACATTCTTTCCTATATTATTGATGAAGTCACTCCCAAAAACGACATCGGACTCGTCGTCAAATGGGGAATCGTGATGATTCTCTGCGCCGTTCTGGTTCTCCTTTTTAATGTCTGGGCCAACCGGATTGCGGCCGCCGTATCCAGAGACGCAATCCATGCCCTCCGTTACGACCTGTTTTACCGGATTTCCTATTTATCCGGTTCCCAGGTGGACTCTTTTACCATTCCGTCCCTGGTAACCAGAATGACCTCTGACACCTATAATCTTCACCGGATGCTAAACATGATCCAGCGGATGGGCGTGCGCGCTCCCATCCTGTTTCTTGGCGGCATCGTCATCACCATGGCCATTGATCCTTATTTGTCCGCCATTCTGTGCATCCTGCTGCCCTTCATGATTCTTGTGGTGGCCGTCATCAGCAAAAAAAGCATCCCTCTTTTTGTCCTGGCCCAGCAGTCTGCCGATCAGATGATCCGGGTGGTCCGGGAAAACGCCACGGGAATCCGGGTCATCAAGGCGCTGAGCCGGGGCCAGTACGAGATGGACCGGTATGATGCCGTAAACCGGAAGCTGACAAAGGACGAATCAAAGGCCAGCATTACCATGGCCGCCTCCAGCCCCTTAATTAATCTGGCTTTAAATACCGGCCTGGTTTTCGTCATCCTGGCAGGTGCCTGGCGTGTTTCCACAGGAAGCATGAAGCCCGGTGTTATCGTCGCTTTCCTTTCCTATTTTACGATTATCTTAAACGCAGTTATGGCGGTTTCCAGGCTCATTACCATGTATTCCCAGGCTGCTGCCAGTGCAAGACGTGTGACCGAAGTGCTGACCACCCCGACCGATATGAAAATCTATGCGAAGGAAGAGCTGGAGAGCCAGCCCGGCCAGGCCACAATATCGGAACCAGCCGCAGGCACTCCCGCCCAGCCTCCCCATATTCAGTTCCGGGATGTGACCTTCTCCTATCATAAAACGGCGGCTGGAAAAAATCTCAGCCATATTTCCTTTTCCCTGGGCCATGGCCAGTCCCTGGGCATCATCGGCCCCACCGGTTCCGGAAAAAGCACCCTGGTCCAGCTTCTTCTGCGGCTTTACGACATTGACGAAGGACAGATTCTCATTGACGGGCAAAATATCGTTGCTCTCCCCTTAAAAGAGCTGCGGCAGAAGTTCGGCGTGGTTTTTCAGAACGATACGCTGTTTAAGGAAACCCTGCTTCAGAACATCGACATGGGGAGAAAGCTTTCCATGGAGTCCATCGAGGAAGCAGCTTATGTGGCTCAGGCCGAAGATTTCATTAAAAATGCCGGCGGATACGGCGCACAAATTGCTGCCAAAGGCGCCAATTTAAGCGGCGGTCAGAAGCAGCGGATTCTCATCTCCCGTGCCCTGGCGGGCCATCCGGACATTCTGATCCTGGACGATTCGTCCAGCGCCCTGGATTACAAGACAGACGCCTCTTTCCGCAGCGCCCTGGCCCAAAAGTTCGGGACAACGACCACCATCATCATCGCCCAGCGGGTCAGCTCCATTAAGCACTGCGACCAGATTCTGGTTCTGGAAGACGGCGTATGCCAGGGGCTTGGAACTCACAAAGAACTTTTGAAATCCTGTCCCGTTTACCGGGAAATCAGCGAAATTCAGATGGGAGATGACGCAGAATGAAGCGAAAAGCAACCTTGATCCGCATTCTCGGATATCTGCTGCGCTGCAAAGGACAGCTCTTTCTGATTCTCGGGCTGTCCCTTCTTGGAAACCTTCTGTCCCTGGCCGGACCGGAAATTTCCGGAACCGCCATCAATTTCATCAGCGACGGAGCCGCCTCCGGCCAGATGAACATGCCTCTGATTTCGCGCTACTGTGTATTTCTGTTCTTCCTGTACGCATCCAGCTCGATTTTAAGCTATGTTGTCAATGTTTCCATGATCTCCTTATCCCGCAAGGTTACCTACAATCTCCGGAAGGAAATGTTCAACCGCCTCGTTACCCTGCCGGTCAGCTTTTTTGATCAGAACACCACCGGAGATATTCTCAGCCGGATTTCCTACGACATCGACACAGTCAACGCCTCTCTGGCCAACGATGTGGTCCAGGTACTGACCAGCTCCGTAACCATCTTCGGTTCCCTGGTCATGATGCTTTCCATCTGTCCGGTTCTGGTTCTGGTTTTTGCCGTCACCATCCCCCTGGCCCTGGTTCTGGCCACCTATCTGACACGGATGGTGCAGCCCATGTTCCGGGCCCGTTCCAGAGCCGCCGGAGAACTCAACGGCTTTGTGGAAGAAATGATTTCCGGTCAGAAGACCCTGCGTGTCTATACCCAGGAGGAACGGGTCATTGATGAGATGAATGTTCAGAACAAAAAGCTGGTGGATGCCTATTATAAAACCGACTATTACGCCAGCATCATGGGACCGTCCACCAACGCCATCAACAACCTGGCCCTGGCTCTGATTTCCATCTTCGGAGCCATCCTCTACCTGCGCGGTCAGATCGACATCGGCGGTATTTCCGCATTCGTCCTCTATTCCAGGAAATTTACCGGTCCCATCCGGGAGCTGGCAGAAATTTACGGCGAGCTTCAGTCCTCCCTGGCCGCCGCCGAGCGGGTATTCCGGGTGCTGGATGAGGAACCGGAGCCGGCCGATCTGCCCGGGGCAGAAAATCTCCAAAACGTGGAAGGTCAGGTGGAACTTTCCCATGTCAATTTCGGTTATACCAAGGACCGGGTTATTCTGAAGGATTTCAGCATGAAAGCCGAAAAAGGAAACCTCATCGCCATCGCCGGGCCCACAGGGGCGGGAAAAACCACCTTCATCAACCTTCTGATGCGGTTTTACGATATTCAGAACGGAAAGATTCTCGTGGACGAAAAAGATGCCTCGATGATCACAAGAAAAAGCCTGCGGCTGACTTATTCCATGGTGCTTCAGGATACCTGGCTCTTTTACGGAACCATCTACGAGAACATCGGCTACGGACGGCCTGACGCCACCAGAGAAGAGGTCATCGCCGCCGCCAAGGCAGCTCATATCCATCATTACATCGAAAGTCTGCCCCAGGGTTACGACACTCTGCTTATTGACGACGGCGCCAACATTTCCAAAGGCCAGAAGCAGCTTCTGACCATTGCCAGAGCACTGTTGATGAAAACGCCCATGCTGATTCTCGATGAGGCCACTTCCAACGTGGACACCCGGACAGAGCATCAGATTCAGGCCGCCATGCGCAACCTGATGCAGGATAAAACCTGTTTCGTCGTGGCCCACCGGCTGTCCACCATCCGGAATGCCGACTGCATTCTGGTCATCCGGGACGGCAACGTGGTGGAGCGGGGAACCCACGAAGAGCTGCTGGCTCTGAAAGGATTTTACTACGAGATGCATCAGGCTCAGTACCGGTAGCATGCAGAAAACCCGGGCAGAACGGTAATCTCTCACCTCTGTCCGGGTTTTGTCTTACTCCCTGTTTTCAATTAGCCGCATGCCGGCCGTCTCCGTTACCGGAAGGGAAAACACGATGGACTTCGCTTTGCTGTTCAGTCCCGCCTCATCCATAATGGCACGCATAATCGGGTTTTTATCTTCCTTCTTTGCAACAAGAAAAAGCATTTCTTTCTCCTGAGCCAGGGAAACGCCGAGGAAGGTTTCTGCCTTCTCCATTCCCGTTCCTTTGGCATGGATAACCGTTCCGCCTGCGGCGTTGGCCTTTCTGGCCGCATCCATGATCATTTCCGTATAACCCTGATTGGCAATTACCACCAAAAGCTCGTATTTGGTATCCTTCAAAGCGCTCTCCTCTCCTTTTTCAAATTCCTGGCCTTCAATCAGAAACCGAAGCTGTCTTCCGCCGCCGATGCTGCTGACAGGAACAATAAACGCAATTCCTGTACCGGGGATATCAATCTTAATCTGATTTTCCAGTCCCCGCTTCAGTTCCTTCCATTTCTCATCCGTTACCGCAGAAAAGAACATGGCTTTCTCCGAAGCCTCCAGTCCGAAGGAGTCCAGGATTTCAGAGGCCGCCGTTCCCCGCCCCAATGCCTGGAACGTCACCGTCACCCCATGTTCCCTGTAAAAAGCCAGGAACCGTCTTGCCTGGTTTCTGTCGCAAATGGTCACCATAAAATATAAGCTGGACATGGTTCCCTCCTTACAGTTCAATAATCATATCGGCATCCATCGCATCATAGGCCGCCACAGATGCGCGGGCTGCTTCGTTGGCATTCTTTTCTGCCAGCCGGGACGCCAGCCCCATCAGCTGAATCGTGATTGGCGGCGTCATAGCCACCATGGCCACCACGCCAAACGCGTCCGTAACAATATTTCCGCCCAATGCCGTACATGCTCCCTGAGCCAACGGCAGAAGGAACGCCGTCGTCATAGGTCCGGAAGCCACTCCGCCGGAGTCAAAGGCAATGGCTGTATAAATTTTCGGGACAAAGAACGAAATCATCAGAGCCACCGCATAGCCGGGAAGCAGGAACCACAAAATGGAAATGCCTGTCAGCACACGAATCATGGAAAGGCCGACCGCAATGGCAACACCGATAGAAAGCGCATGCCCCATCGCCTTTTCCGAGATGGCTCCATCCGTCATTTCCTCTACCTGCTTATTCAGCACATAAACCGCCGGCTCCGCCTTGACGATAAAGTATCCCATTACCATTGCGATGGGCACCAGGATCCAGGGGTAGGAAAAGGATCCCAGCACCTGCCCAAGATAATTTCCTGCCGGCATAAAGCCCACATTGACTCCCGTAAGAAACAGGACCAGACCCACATAGGTATAAACAAGGCCCACGGCGATTTTCATCAGTTTCCGTTTTGTCAGCTTTAACACCAGAACCTGGAATACAAGGAAAAACAGAATAATCGGAAGGAGGGAAACTGCAATCTCCTCCAGATACCTTGGAAGTTCCGAGGCAAACAGCAAAAACAGCTCAACGGAATCTGAAATATCAGGAATGGCCGTGGCCGTATAGGTTCCCTCTCCCGGCCGGAATACCATTCCCAGCACCATAACCGCCAGGATGGGGCCAATCGAACAAAGAGCCACCAGACCAAAGCTGTCATCTGCCGCATGACGGTCACTTCTCGTTGCACAGATACCGACACCCAGAGCCATAATGAACGGAACCGTCATGGGGCCCGTCGTTACGCCGCCCGAGTCAAATGCCACCGCCAAAAAATCCTTGGGAACAAAAACAGAAAGGATAAACACCATAGCATAAAAGATCAGAAGCAGCGGCGGAAGTGCAATGGAAAACAGCATACGCAGCAGCGCAATCACAAGGAAGATGCCCACGCCGCAGGCCACTGCCAGAATCAGTACCATATTGGGAACTGACGGGACCAGCTCCGCAAGAACCTGCAGATCCGGTTCTGATATGGTAATAATAAATCCCAGTAAAAAGCCGAGAATCACGGTCACCGCCAGATTTTTGCTTTTCGTCAGACAGGTTCCAACCCGTTCGCCCATCATGGACATGGACATTTCCGCGCCCAGGGTGAAAAACATCATCCCCACCACCAGCAGGACAGCTCCCGCCAGAAAGCAGAGCAGAATGCTCGGGGATATGGGTGCAATACAGAAGCACAAAACCAGAACGATTCCAATAATCGGAAGAACCGCCTGAAGTGCCTCCCTCCATTTCTCCATCAATTTTTTCTTCATTCTCCTGTGAAACTCCTCCTTCCGCACACCTCTTTCCATGAAAATCCGGCAAAAATTCCCATGAAAATAAGACAGGGGCCGAATCCGGGCCCCTCACATCAACCTGTCTGTCGGTTGCCTGTACGCCCTGCGCGGACAGTTTTGCCATTTTTACAGCCATCCGACAAAACCTTTACATAAAAATAATACCACAGCAAAAAATTAGACGCAAGCTGAATCTGGCTTGCGTCTTTAGTGTTAACATTTTGTTCATACGTTACAGATTTCTGTTTACCAGGTTCTGCAGCGTTCCCTCGAACGGAGTGAACGGAATTTCTCCTTCATAATTCAGGAAATCCTTCACATATCCCAGTGCGGCAGAAACCCCGTAAATCATGCCCTTCTCATCCACATCAAATTCCGGTGTATGATGATTGGCTCCGGAGCCCACTTCCTCGCTCTGGATTCCAGTAAAGGTGATAATTCCCGGCCACAGCTTCAGATAAGCCTGCATGCTCTCGGAAGCCATCCAAGGCGCTGTTACAGTCACAGCCCCATCTCCGATATACTTTCTGACTGCTTCCTTGGCGATCTGGCTGCAGGTGGGATTATTGTAGCATTCAAACAGCGGATCCTTCATATAAAGCACTTCATACGTACACTGGCAAAGCTCGCATTCCTTTTTCACAACCTCCATGAAATGCTCCATGAAGGGAACGCCTGCGCCTTCCACGTTAAACGTACGGACAGAGCCTCCGAAGGTCAGCTCGTCCGGAACGATGTTTCTCGCTGTTCCGCACTGAACCGTGCCGACGGAAAAGGTCAGTACATCGGTGGGGCTTACATATTTCATCCGCAGCATATTCATATGGTTATAGATATTGGCAAAGCAGTCCAGAACGCTGTGGGCCATATCCGGTCTGGAGCCATGTCCGGCCAGTCCGTGCAGCTTGATAACGAAACCATAGGCGCCGGAAAAAACAGCTCCCGGCTCAGCAGAAATGGTGCCGGTGGGAACATCCCATTTTACATGGGTGGCCATGCAGGTATCGATATGAAGTCCCATGGTTTCCACAACATAGGGAAGCAGATTTTTTACCTGGCCTCCGCCTTCCTCGCCCCGCTCGAAGCAAAGAACAATGGTGCCGTTCAGCTCATCCTTATGCTCGTTTAAAATCTTTGCCTCTGCCAGCAGCATGGCCGTATGAGCATCATGGCCGCAGGCGTGGGACACTCCTTTGTTTTTCGATACACAGACCTTTTCCTTTTTCAGATTTTTCGGGCTTTCATCGATGGGAAGGGCATCCATATCTGCCCGTAAAAGCACGGTTTTTCCCGGCTTTGCTCCATGAATCAGGCCGACAATTCCTCCGTCTTCCACTTCCACATGCTCAATTCCCAGAGCGTCCAGCTCCTTATTGATGAATTTCAGAGTCTCAAACTCCTGTCCGGTCACTTCCGGATTTTCATGCATGTGACGGCGAATCCGCACCATAAAGTCAAAATTTTTTTTTGCTTCCTCAAAAATCTCCATGTTCCCCTTGCTCCTTTCTGACCCTGGCGCCCAAGCGGATGTTTCCCTTCAGGCGCAAAATCTTAGAATCCTGACTTCGTTAACACAGCATCCCCCGGCCTTTTCCAGCTCTCTACTGGGTTACAACGCGGCGGAAGTTCTTCTTTCCGCGCTTTACAACGATTCCTTCGCCGGAAAGCTGTTCCTTCGTATAAGCCGTCTTGATGTCTTTTACCTGTTCACCGTCTACGGACACTCCGCCCTGCTCCACGTTTCTTCTAGCTTCCGAACGGGAGGCGCAAAGGTCGGATTTCTGGAGAATGGCCAGGATATCAATCTGTCCGTCGGTAAAATCCTCCTCCGTCAGGGAAGCAGTCGGCATCTGGGCCGCGCTTCCGCCGGTAAACAGAGCTCTGGCGCTTTCCTGCGCCTTTTTCGCTTCTTCCTCACCGTGAACCAGAGCCGTCAGCTCATAAGCAAGAATCTCTTTGGCCTGATTTAACTGGCTTCCTTCCCAGGAATCCATCTCATCAATCTGCTCCAAAGGCAGGAAGGTCAGCATCCGGAGGCATTTTAATACGTCCGCATCCTCCACGTTTCTCCAGTACTGATAGAACTCGAAGGGGCTTGTCTTATTGGGATCCAGCCATACGGCGCCGGACTGGGTTTTGCCCATCTTCTTGCCCTCGGAATTTAAGAGCAGGGTAATGGTCATGGCATGAGCGTCCTTACCCAGCTTTCTGCGGATCAGCTCCGTTCCGCCAAGCATATTGCTCCACTGATCGTCACCGCCGAACTGCATGTTGCAGCCATATCTTAAAAACAGCTCATAGAAGTCGTAGCTCTGCATCAGCATGTAGTTAAACTCCAGGAAGCTTAAGCCCTTCTCCATTCTCTGCTTGTAGCACTCGGCCCGCAGCATGTTATTGACAGAGAAATGAGGGCCCACTTCCCGCAGGAACTCAATATAGTTCAGATTCAGCAGCCAGTCCGCATTGTTTACCATCAGGGCCTTGCCCTCGGAAAAATCAATGAACCGGCTCATCTGCTTTTTAAAGCAGTCACAGTTATGCTGGATGGTCTCCGGAGTCATCATCTGGCGCATGTCGCTTCTTCCCGACGGGTCGCCAATCATTCCGGTGCCGCCGCCAATTAAGGCAATGGGCTTATTGCCCGCCATCTGCAGCCGCTTCATTAAACAGAGGGCCATAAAATGTCCCACATGGAGACTGTCCGCCGTAGGGTCAAAACCGATATAGAATACCGCCTTCCCCTCATTTACCATTTTCCTGATTTCTTCTTCGTTGGTCACCTGGGCAATCAGGCCCCGTGCCTGCAGCTCTTCATAAACTCCCATCAATCTTCTCCTTTTTATTAATTCCGCCGCCGGATCACCGTCCCGGCAGCTTCAGAAACCGTTTCCCGTTTTCATGAAATCCCATGTTCTGAAATCCCATGTTCCGGAAAACAAAAAGACCCCGTCCTTTTCAAAAGGACGAGGCCTGTAAGCTCTCGTGTTACCACCTGTTGTTCCCGGAAGACTCACGCCTTTCCGGCTCTGTAAGTCAGCCGCAAATGCAAACGCAGCATTCTCCTGCACCGCTTCTGACTCTGCGCGTTAACGTGCGCCCTCCGTCACAGCCTACTTGGCGTCCCGTTCGGTGTGAAGCTCCGGGATGTATTCGCAAAAGCTTTCTGTGCGCCTCTCATCTTCCGGCTGCTTTCTGTCCAGTGCTGTCTTTCGCTACTTGTTCCCTTCATCGCCGTTTCCATATTCGGTCTGTCCGTCTCAGACGGACCAGGTTTCATTTAAACCGGTTATAGCCCCGATTATATGGAAACGCCCCGGATTTGTCAAGGGTTTCTTTGCGCGATTGGGCCGGTTCCTGATGCAGTCTGTCCGTTTCCTGGCATAATTGAGCCGATCCGCGGTTTCTTTCTGAATCTTCTTGTTTCCGGACGTCCCAGCCGGTTTCCGCAGCTCTGTTCCAAACGGCAGGTCAGCAATTTCCCTGCCCCGGATTAAGCACCGAAATACGCAGCAATTTCTTTCATTCTGCCGCTCTGAGCCACATGGAACGGACAGCGGGAATCACAGTGTCCGCATCCCACGCAATCGGAAGCCTTCTTTTCCAGGTTGGCATAATGATCCTTCGCCAGCACATCCCCTGCTCTGGACAAGTCATAATACTTGTTAATCAGTCCCACATCCAGCCCTGCCGGACATGGAGCACAGTGATTGCAGTATACGCAGATTCCTTCCGCATCCTGAGGCGCAAAGGTTCCGAGAATGGAATAATCCTTCTCCTCCCCGGAAGCCTCAAAGAAGCCGAGAACCCGTTTTAAATCCTCCCGATCCCGCACACCAGGCAGCACCGTCAGAACTCCCGGTTTATCCAGAGCATACTGGATGCACTGATATTCCGTCAGAGCCGCATGGAACGGGGACGTTTTCGCATCCAGAAGCTGTCCGCCGCCGAAGGCCTTCATAACCGAAATTCCCACGCCTTCTGCCTCACACCGGCGGTACAGAGCCGCCCGCTCATCCACCGTCCCGATGGCATATGTACCATGGCGGTAATCGTAGGCCGGGTTGATGCTGAACATCAGCATGTCCAGAAGCTTCATATCCAAAAGCCGGTTCACAACCGCCGGAGTATGGGAGGACAGGCCAATGTGATGAACCATGCCCTGCTCCTTTAAGCTGCGGATATGATCCAGCGTTCCGCTTTTTTCCGCCTTCTCCAGATCAGAAAGCTCATCGATGCAATGGATAAATCCAAAATCAATATAATCCGTTTTCAATGCCTTTAACTGCCAGTCCACAGACCGTTTGATTTTTTCCAGATCCAGGGTCCATCCATACTTTCCGGTGGTATAATCTGCTCCGAAATGGATCTGATAATATATCTTATCCCGGCAGCCGGCAGCTGCTTCTCCAAAGGCCGAAAAAGGCTTGGCATCCCCGGCAGCCATATCGAAATAGTTAATGCCATGCTCCAGGGCCATGGCCACCGTCTTCACTGCTTCCTCATGGCCTGCTGCGCCTAACGAACTGTTCCCCAGCCCCAGGACGCTGATTTGTTCCTCACCTTTCGGCAGCTTGCGATATTCCATACAGCAATTCTCCCCTTCCCGCTTGTTTCTGCTATGTTTTCACCATGGGCTCCTGGTACTTCACAGCCCGCCCGCAATGGCGCGCCGACGCTTCCCGTCCCGGGCTCCCAGCTTACAAGCCGTTTCTTTCTCCCGCTTCGAGCTCCCTGCTTACGCCTCGTCTCTTTCTCCCATCCCGGGCTCCCTGCCTTTTCCAGGACCGCGCCGCGATTCGTTCCCGCTCCGTCTCTTCCTAAGCTCCCAGCTTTCCCGCAAAGTCTGCCATGGCCTCGGAAATTTTAATCTGCTGGGGACAGACAGCCTCACAGCTTCTGCAGCCGATGCATGCGCTGGGCCATTTTTCCTTCGCAACCGCAGCCAGAGCCATGGGAGCGATAAAACCGCCTTCCGTGACGGAATGTTCATTATATAAAGATAACAGCGACGGAATGTCCAGCTGCTGCGGACAATGGCTGACGCAGTAATGGCAGGCCGTGCAGGGCAGAGCCGTTTTCTTAACCATCTCTCCTGCAACAGACAGAAGCGTCTCCATTTCCTCCTCGTTCAGCGGACGGTCTTCCTCGAAGGTACGGATATTGGCTTCCATCTGCTCCCTGCTGGACATGCCGGAGAGAGTCACGGTCACTTCCGGAACGGTCTGCAGGAACCGGAAAGCCCAGGCAGGAATTTCCTCAGCGGGCCGAAGAGCTTTCAGTTTCTTCTCATCCTCCGAAGGCAAAGATGCCAGTTTTCCGCCCCGCAGCGGTTCCATAACCCAGACCGGAATCCCATACTGCTTTAAAAGCTCCACCTTCTCTTTTGCCTTCTGAAATTCCCAGTCCATATAGTTTAGCTGAATCTGACAGAATTCCATCTTCTCCCCATAGGCCCTTAAGAACCGCTCCATCACCGCATAACCGCCATGGGCAGAAAAACCGAGATGGCGAATCCTTCCGTTTTCCTTCTGCTTCATCAAATACTCAAAAATTCCATACTTCGGGTCAAGATAAGCGTCAATATTCATCTCACAGACATTATGAAACAGATAAAAATCAAAATAGGAAACGCCGCATTTTTTCAGCTGTTCCTCAAAAATTTCCTCCACCTTATCCATATTGGAAAGGTCATAACCCGGAAACTTATCTGCCAGATAAAAGCTCTCCCGAGGGTACTTTTTCAGAGCCCTTCCCATCACAAGCTCGGAATTTCCGTTGTGATAGCCCCAGGCCGTATCATAATAGTTAATGCCGTGGGCCATGGCATAATCCACCATATCAGCAGCCGCCTGCTCATCAATCCTGGCATCGTCGCCTTCCACCACCGGCAGTCTCATTGCCCCCATTCCAAGGGCTGACAGTTTCAAATCCTGAAAATCCTTATACAGCATGATACATGCACTCCTTTCCAATATTCAGTATAAATGATTTCCAGACAAATAACCAATACTTAACAGTAATGCATAATTATAGATGAAAGCTATGGAATTTCCGCCAGGCAGGACCAGGCAGGACCCAGCAGGACCAGGCAGGGGGAACGCAAGGGCAGCACAAAGCCGGCCCGAATCCTGAATCAGGAAATCCCCTGAAAACTCAGAATCCAGGCCGGCAGAATACATAAAAGTCAAAGGCCCGTGCGGGGCAGCCGGAAGCAAAAATCAGGCTGCCAACGAGAAAACTGCATCGGTATCCAGGTTATGGGCCTAGATCTCCGAGATCAGCACATCCAGTCCCGTCATGGCCAGCACCTTTACCGCTGCATCCAGGGCCCGCCGTCCCTCCGGGCCTCCTGCTGCCCGGGCAAAGGCCGCCGTATGAGTTCCAATGTTCTCTTTCAAGCCAATGTAAAACTGAGCGGACGGGATGGCATGAGTGACGTTTCCCACGTCCGTGGAACCGATTCCCTGAGTCAGCTCCCGCGGAATATGATGTTCCCCAATGAAGTCCATATTCTTTTCCACCAGAGAAACCAGCCGTTTGTCATTCTTTACATTCTTGATGGCATAGCCATCCTGTTTGATGGACACCTCCACTCCGGCACAGAGAGCCGCTCCTTTCGCACAGCGATCCACCATCTGTACCAGCTGTTCCATGTATTCATAATCCAGAGCCCGGATATTGAACTGGCAGGATGCTTTTTCCGTGATGATATTCACCGCGGTTCCTCCCTCCAGCACAATGCCGTGAATCCTGGTATAATCCTTGCAATGAACGCGCTGGCTGTCCACCGCCGTAAACATCAGATTGACCGCCGACATGGCATCTGCTCCCACCCACGGACAGGCCGCCGAATGAGCCGGTTTTCCTGTAAACGTATAGGTCCTGTTCACAGCAGCAAAGGAAATGTCATCTGCAATGGAAACATCGTTGGGATGCATGATCAGTGCCATATCCACATCCGAAAAAACACCGTCCTCCAGGAGGACAATTTTTCCGCTTCCATTTTCCTCCGCAGGAGTTCCGATGACCCGCAGCTTTCCTCCAATCCCGTACTGCTCCATAACCTGCTTTAACACCACTCCCGCACCGGCGGCACTGGTGCCGATTAAATTATGTCCGCAGGCATGTCCCAGAGCCGGGAGAGCATCATACTCCGCCATAAAAGCAAAAGTTTTTCCCGGCTTTTTGCTGTCGTACTCTGCCACAAAAGCCGTTTCCAAAGAACCTGCCTTCCGCTGCACCTGAAATCCATGGCGCTCCAGCAGATCGCAAAGCGTTTTCTGTGCCTCTTTTTCATGAAATGCCAGCTCCGGATGAGCAAAAATATGAGCCGATGCGGCCTCAAATTCCTCTCTGTGACTTTCTGCCAGCTGTTCCATTTCCTTTTTTACCTGATTGATGTCCATGTTCTTTCCTCCGTTTTTACTATCTTCAGAATATTTGATTATAAAACCATTTTTACAAGCTTTCCATGTTCATTTTCTATGGATATCCGCAGTTCTGCCGGGGGCATTCCATGATCCTGTCCCCGATGGCATTTCTAAAGTCGGTCTGCACCAGCTTTTTTAGGACCGAGCGTTCAGAAAATCCTCATTTCTCACAGGAAAGCGCAGGCTGCCTTCCACAGTTGTTTCTCTTTTCCCATTTTATCAGGAAATATTAATAATTGTAGTAAATTCCAATGTTTTTAAAAATATGGTGATTGTTTGATGATATACAAAAAACAGGAAATTGAGAGTGTAATTTTCTTAAATTGATGATATTGGATATAACACATGAGTATTTTTACTATGACACAACTGTTTGAAAAATTTATAATCTATAACTCAATTAGCCTATCATCTTCAAAATAATATATGTTTTCCCATTTATAACCATACTTTGAATTCGCAGTGCCTATGTGAGGTTCAAAAGTAAATAAAGAAGCCTCTCCAAGACATACCTTGTTTCCTCTTTCAATGTATATCCTGTCTTCTTTTTTCTTCACGATTGAATGTCCCAAATTCCCCATAAAGTCAAGATTCACATATCCATTATTTTCTATGACCAGATTCATATAATAATAAAGTTCTTCAAAGGTTGTCTGGGGCGTCACAAATCTACGCATTTCTTCGTGGAGTCTTTTTTCTGTTAATATTCCCCGCCTCCATTCATCATTGATGATTTCTTCGGTTTCTACTACTCTTCCATTCTCAACAATAAGAGTTCTTGCGTAATCTCCCCATATATCCATATTTTGTGGGCTCAAATCGATTGTAATAATGTCATTAGATTCAATAATTCTGTCGCTTGTTTCATATTGATTGCCGGAAACAGAAACTGTAGTTTCATCTCCCGCAAACACAAAGGCTCCTATATCCCAGTACCAAAAAGAATCAGCACCAAGTTCCAACATTTTATGCTCACACAATTTCCTTATTTCAGGAAGTTTCATTCCCGAATGAATGTTTCTTCTAGCAAATTCAATCGTATCTTTTGCTATTTTTTGTACCTCTTTATAATTCATAAATGCCTCTCCACACAAATCTTAACGATTTCAAGTAAACCAGCAATTTTTACTGCCGTCTCTCCTCTTATATCCCCTTCCAGCTTTCCAATCCCGCCTCAATCAGCCGCTGCCCTGAGCGGTACATTTGCTCCCCGCCCTGCTCATACCGGTCAAAATCCACGCAAAACACAGAAAATGCCAGTACCTTTCCCGTTTCCATCACTGTGCGGATCCGCTCCTCCACCGTGCTCAGCTCATGGCCTCCGGGAACCTCGCCCTCATAGGCCGGCAAATATTCTTTCTTTAAAATATCCGCATCCACGGACAAATACAGCACATCCACCTGCTCTGCCAGTTCCTGCACGGCTTTTTTCCAGATTTCTTCATCTTCAAATTCTTCCGAATTCAGTTTCTTTGCGCCAACTGCCTGAAGGTTTTCATCAAATTCCTGATTGTTCATGCGCCCGTCGCTCACCAGCAGATGCCTTCCCTCCACAGGAGCTTCCAGACCGCATGCCGTTTTACGCCATTCCTCCATGGTCTGTCCGCACATGACGGACACAGGAATGCTCACAAAACGAACCTCCTCCATTTCCGAAGTCTCCACAATCCGGTTATCCGAGTGGGCATCTATCCAGATCACTCCGATGGTCCGATTCATTCCGACAGCCCGCTGAATGCCGCCTGCCACAGCCGGCGCCAGGTCACAATACCCGCTGGACACCAGAATCCGATCCCCTCTTTGAATTCCATCATAGACAGCATCCGAAAGGGACTGGAACAGTCCCACATGCGGTTCACGGCCAGCCAGGCAGCTCTCATCAAGCGTCACAATCCTGCAAGGCCGTCCGGC
The DNA here is from genome assembly GCA_018712915.1 of Candidatus Copromonas faecavium (nom. illeg.). Classification (GTDB taxonomy): domain Bacteria; phylum Bacillota; class Clostridia; order Lachnospirales; family Lachnospiraceae; genus Copromonas; species Copromonas faecavium. Next base: position 17,929 of record DVGC01000026.1, read on the forward strand.
CTTCTCATAGGTTCTTTCCCTGCGATACAGCTCCACATCCCTTGGCTGCTGAAACAGCTTAATCTCCGATGTCACCTTCCAGGGTGTCACACTCCGGTTAATTCTCCATGCGTGATAGCAGAAGCTGCTTTCCACCACAGTCAGTCCGCCCGCTTCCATTCCCTGTTCCTGTTTCCATTTCCTTCCTTTTTCGTTTTGCCCTTCCATTTTTCCCTCCTGTTCCGATTCCGTCGATTCTTTCCTGCACGCCCCTTCTATGCAGCTTCCTTCCGACATCTTTCTGTGCCGGTACATTGAGTACCGGCTGCATTTTTCCACAGCCGCACTCTTCCGCAGCTGCATTTCCACACAGCCGCCTCTCGGTTCAGACCCGTCTCGCCTCAAGCTCTCCCCGGGAACCGGTAAATTCTCTAATAAAGATTATAATCCTTCGTCCGCAGGAAAGCAATTTCCTTTGAAAGCCTCCTGAAACAAAAACGGTCCTCTTTCAACCGCCGTTCCGGTTCGGTGAAAGTTTTCCTGCACCAATCCGATAAAGTTTCTCCTGCATAGGACCGATAAAATTTTTCAGAATCCTCTTGACAATTGCATCTCAGTCTTTTATAATGACAGCCATAAACCGTTGATGCAGGAAAAAGGCAGGTAATTCTCATTACAGAGAGGGAAGGACGGTGGAAGCTTCCCATGGGAATCTGAGTAATATGGTCTGCGGAGGGCGATCCAAAATGGATCGACGTTGGGACGGACGTTACCCGTCGGGGATATGTTGGTATCCTGCTGGAGGGTTCTGTTTTGATACAGAACTGAATCAAGGTGGCACCGCGAATGTGTATATTCGCCCTTGACCTGAGTATGATCAGGTCAGGGGCTTTTTTTATTCCCGCAGACAGCATGATGGAATGGATTTCCTGACACTTCTTTCGCTATCCATTGGGCTGCTGCAAGGGCACAATTCCTCACCGCCGGTTCTGATTTCCCTGGACTTCTGTAAGAAACGCGAATCCGGCAAATTCATCCAGCAGGCATGAATGATGTAAGGAGGAACAGCTATGTTGGAAAAAAGAAAAATTGTTATTATCGGAGCCGGCCATGTGGGAAGCCACTGCGCATACGCCCTGGCGGCATCCGGCATTTGTGAAGAAATCGTACTGGTGGACTGCGTAAAGGAAAAAGCTTTTGCTCAGGCTCTGGATGTGGCCGACAGCGTAAGTTTTATGCCGCATTCCGTCACGGTACGGTCCGGAGAATATTCTGATTGTACCGATGCCAGCCTGACAGTGATTGCCATCGGAGAACCACGGCTTCCCGGTCAGACCAGACTGGATTTGCTTGGCCGTTCTGTGGAACTGCTAAAAGAGTTGGCGTCAGAATTAAAACCTCTTGCCCTCACCTGCCCGGTAGTCACTATTACAAACCCGGCAGACATCGCCGCCGACTATCTGAGAAAAAGCCTGGGAATGGGCAGATGCCAATGTTTTGGAACAGGCACTCTTCTGGATACGGCCCGCCTGATCCGGTGTCTGAGCCAGGCCTCCGGCGTGGACCGGAAAAGCATCAGCGCATTTTCCATGGGAGAGCACGGAGACTCCTCCATGATTCCCTTCTCAGCAGTTACCATTGGAGGCCTTCCTTTCGACTCCTTCCATCTTAACAAAGAAGACATCTTAAAGCAGACCCGGCAGGCCGGCATGGATATCATTGAAGGAAAAGGCTCCACAGAATTTGGAATCGGACGGGCACTGACGGAAATGGCTTCCTGCATCCTCAGAGATGAGAAGCGTATTCTCCCGGCTTCCGTACTGCTAAACGGGGAATACGGTCAGAGCGGGATCCACTGCGGTGTCCCTTGCCGGATCGGACGGAATGGTATTGAAGAAATCATCCAGCTGAAGCTGACCGACGAAGAGCAGAAGATGCTGGAAGCCTCCTGCCAGGTCATCCGGAAACACACGGAAATGGCCGCCGGAATTTGATTTCAGTTATGTGCCGTCGATTTTGCCGAAGGGAACTCGCGAGGCAAACTAACCAGCAGCACCATAAGACAGCCGGCCAGCGGTTGTTTTTCCGCAAAAGTCCGCCGGTTCTCTGATGAGCCCGGCAAGCGTAATTTCATTTATAAAACAAGTTTTCATCTCAGTATCATAAATATCAAGCCTGCAAATAAAAAGTCAAGGCTAAATTGATGAACATTGAAAATTTTATACAGGTTGAAAAAATAGGTATCACAATAAGACCACCACGCCTGTGCTGGCCTGAAAAAGTATTGTGGAATTATTCG